>NZ_JAWQUM010000009.1:0-336989 GCF_033447125.1 Rhizobium sp. PL01
ATTCCATTGGTTCCGGCTCAGCAGCTACGATTGCGTCAGCTGCCTGGGCGCCGGATACTGCTGCGAGAGCTGCAGCGGAGCCGAGAAGAAGGCTCTTGATGTTCATTTCTGACCTCCAGTCAACCAAAGCCTACAGTCATTGATTGAAGATCATCGAAAAAGGTTCATTCGGTCGCGGGCGACCCGAAATTGTCATCTAACCAACCGCCATACATCCTTTATTTGGGCGACCAATTCGAACTATCGCATAAAATGCTGCTTTTACACTTTGACGAGGGCAACACTTGAGGAAGCGCTCGCCACTATTCTGCCACGGGAACAGCAAAAAAAGCTACCTGCGGTCCTCGATAGCACTCGCACAGATTCATCATCAGATTAATCTGACAACACATTGGACGTAAATCAAGTTAAGGCGACCATTGGTTCGCTACACCTTCGAAATTAGCAGATCAGGGCTCCATCATTGTGGGATTACCATCAGCGTCGTATTTTTGCATGATCTGCGAATTGCCCTTTTCAATTGTTGAATGAACTCCGTCTTTACAGACATGTTTAAAATCCCGCCCGCTACTCTTAATCGTAAGTGGCGCAATGTCGGTATCTATGATGAATTCTTTCATGGCGTCGTCACCGCCATAGGCCTCGATTTCGTCGATTATAGCGTTCGCACACACTCCGTCAGGGAGAGAAAAACCACGTTGAATTGTGATGCGATGGGCCTTGGTGAGGTCGTGAAGTGTCACCACGTCGGCAACGACCCCTGTGGCGACAGAAAAAAACGACGCAACGGCTACAGCGCGGATAATTTTCATTTTTGACCTTCAAGATGGTGACAAGATAGAGCAATGCTCTCGTGCAGATTCAATTGTCTGCAGGAAAGCAAAGGCTCTTGGACTATGCTGCCTCTGGTAAGTTCGTTTTTTTGCCTCGGAGGCGGTCAAGCTTTTCGGCAGCATTTTGCTTTCGCACGGCGTTGGCCATTTCCTTCGTAACCACTCGACGCCCCACAGGCCAGAACGACAGTCCAGCAAGTTTGAAGGACTGCAACCCGAATGGAATACCGATAATCGTTAAGCAGTTGATTACCCCAGCAACCAAGTAGCCGAGAAACAAAACCCAACCGAAAGTCAGCATCCATATGATATTCGCCACGAAACCGATCGTACCCGTCGCTGCCGTGGTCGCAGATACGCCTTTTCCGTCAATTTCTCTGACATGAACGACGTCCTTTCCGAACGGAAACGCGGAGAGCTTTGCCATCTCAACAGCTGCTCTGGCGACTGGCAATCCGATTATGGATATCGCAAATAGAAGCGCACCGAAAAGCCATGTAAGCGCGAGTACCGCGCCTCCGAAAACGAACCAAATAACATTACCTGCAAAACGCATCTCATCCCCCTGATTGATAAAACATGAGCTGTGTATCACCTGCATTCATGGCAACGCACAACCATAAGAACGCATACCCAATTTCTGCGGCAATCACCACATTTTCCGTAGCTACATACGGATTAATTTTCACTTCCCGTATTTCGTCGGGTTCCTTTTGCGGATGGCAAAAGCAATGTCGTGTGATGATATCGGGAAAGCAGATCGGATCATTGGTAAGGGAGCTACGCAGGGTCAGGAAGCTGACTCAGGCGAACTTAGCCGAAGCTACTTCACGGACCGAGGATGCGATTTCGCAGATCGAACGCGGCGTCAATATTCCAAACGTCGAGACGCTTATTGCCCTGAGTAAGGCGCTGGAGGTTCCGGTGGACGCTCTGCTGACCTCAGGCTTCGACGAACAATCGTCGTCGGATCAACGTGAGAAGATTCAACGCGCCATAGCCGTGCTCTGGTCATTGGATGACCCGGTGCTAGGTGTTGCGCTCAAGCAGTTGGACGCCTTGGCAACGTTGAAGAGATAAACCCATCATTGGGTCTGGTCAGGTGCAGCATAATTATGCGATTTTTCTGGGTTTTTGACCCTTGATATGCTATAAAATCAGCGTGGTTTCATCCACAACCTACCAACAATCATAAATACATCATCCAGCTCTGGCTTCACCCTGAACTATTTACTCGGGGCACCAACCAGGCTTCCATCAACATTCAAGGTCACTTACCGGTGAGCCTTTATATTACTATGCGATGAGAAAGGATATGAATGCATCATACAGAGCTTCACATGAATATGCGAAATGGATCGATAAGCTGGTGCAAGCGCATATCAGCAAGGAATTGCTCGACGGGCAAACGGCAGAAAGCTATCTCCAAGCGAATGCACGGTTTATAACGCTGACCTTCGACAAAAGGATGATTAACAGACGCAAGTCTGACCTGAACGACAGTTCAGGTGTCAGAGCGGATCCAAGGCTGTTGGACATCAACCGGTTAAATGCAGAAAACCTCTCTCCTGAGTTTTTCAACGTTGACCGGCTATATAAAACGGTGTGTCAGGCGCTTCTCGGCACCAACTGGTCGCGTGCGGGTAAACGCAAGCAACAACCGTTGATGATCGCTGTTGCAGATGTAAATGGAACGCGTTACGGACGACCAACCAGCAACGAAAACCTGCACATGCATTCACTGTGGGTCTGCAAAACGCATCAGATCGAGGCATTTGACGCTGCGATAGAGCGGATAAAAAACGATCCTCGACATGCGCTGGACTTTGACGAGATCGATGTTGCTCCGATCCATAACATGGCTATCAAATCAAACGGTGCAACGCGCTTGTCGTCGTATATGGCGAAGTTTCTCGGGATGAACGCAAGCGAGATGGCGGTCGGGCAGGACTTGGCAATTTATCCGCGTCATTCCCATGAAGCTTTTGCGCAAAGAAACTCCTCCGGCTGTGGAGGCAACGATAACCACGATCCAGACCATTTCCGAGGCTCGCGGAACCGACTAGCGGGATAAGAGGCAGTCAGCTGAATAGCTTTCAGGATAATTGCAAAAGTTATGCGAATTCTCTTGTAAACAAACTTTTTTTTCAGCTATGCATTGGACACGAAAGAAAGAGTGCAATAGCGCAGTTAATTACTGCCCCGCCAGCAGTTTCTTTTGAATAAATCAAAACATCACACAGAAACAACGGCAACAGTTACTGCTTCCGACAGCATATCTACGTCGTTTTCACGATAAGACGGGGCAAGATGCAAATCAACCATGAGATTCACACATTCTTCCAGCAGACGCAGGAGACCAAAAACATGCAGGATACACACGGAAAGGAACCAAATCCTCACTTTGCAGTCATCTATCGCTATTTTGACGATATCGACACAGCTCTGCAAATCGCAGCGGCAAGGAACGTTGACATGCTGATTATCAGAACGCAAAAAGACGGCGGCGACCCGAGTTGGCGGCCTGGCACGGGCACCTGCGTACTCACCGACCTTGAAACCCAGCTTGGTTACGAACACGCTCTTGCAGCTCTCGACACCGCAGTACCGGACGGGGTGATTTTTTCGGTGGAATCCGATCGAGATCTGAATTTCCTTCAAATGACAGCCAGAGAAGCTGAATTCGTCAAGGAAGTTATGTTGCGGCGCATCGGTGCGAAGGGTCGGATCATCACATATCCTTTGCACCACCGCATTCCACCGCAGGTCAAGGTTGCGAAGCAAGATGTGAAGCTCTCCTCGGAAGAGATCGACGCTAGACTTCAAGCATTGATGGCGGACAAGAAAGCTGCTTAATCTTTGCAACCCCGCCTGATTAACGTCGGGCGGGGTCGACAGATATCTTCTCGAATGGCGTTGACGAAGATTGTGATCGTCATCACCGATGATTTAAGTCATTTTGCTTTCTTGAAGCGAGCTCTGATCTGCGTCGAAATTTTGGCGAGCTGATCGTCGAACGTTCCTTTTAAGACGACAAGCAAAGCCTGCTTCAGTGCAACGATACACTCCTCTGGCGCACGACAGTCGATTGCATGCTTTCCCTTGGCGAGCTCAAGATCCTGTTTTCCATAACGCACCGAGATGATCAGCGAACCGTCGGGCTGCTCGACGTACCACGCTCCTCGGCGCTTTTTACCAAGTGTATGGTCTTCCAGCATAGCAATCTGTTTTTTGATCTGATTGGTAAGTCGTAGGCGACGTTTTCCGACTGCATCGAGGTCGGTACGGGGTTGAACTGCAAGCAATTTCATATCTGCGAACGACATCGGTTATCTCCTTTTCGATGAGGAGACCGTCCGTGTTTCGTTTGGATTTTTCAACGTTCCATTAAGGCGCTCCTGACTTCAGAAACATGCTGATAGAACTGACATTTCGTGTATCAATGGCTAAATCAGGTTGAATCCAGAAAACAGCTAAATAATCTCATGGTTGCGAATAAATGTGGAGAAACGCACGAATGAGATTTCTACTTACTTGCTGCCTGTCCCTCGCTCTTTCAGGAACTGCTTTTGCCGGGATGTCAGCATCCGTGGACTGGGGACCTACAAAGAAATGCTTCGACAGCAAGTCTCCTCCGATTTCTTTATCCGGAGTTCCGGACGGTACCGCTAAGCTAGACATCCGCATGACGGATATGTACGCAACGGATTTCATGCATGGGGGCGGGAAAGTCACTTACTCCGGAGAGAAATCGCTTCCGTACGGTGCATTTCGATATAAAGGGCCTTGTCCACCGACCGGCAAACACAAGTATCGTTTCACGATTAAAGCGTTGGACGCAAAGGGAAAGGCGCTTGCCACGGCGAAGGCTGAGAAAATGTTCCCTTAATTTTGATCGTTGCGAGCCCATCGAAATCGGTGGGCTCTGCTAGCCCAGTGGGCTGAGATTAAGAGGAAACAGCGAGCATCCTCATGGCATCGTCTTTCGCAAAGCATAAAATCTGGAAAGTTGTTTGCTTGACCTCACCACGTTCTGGAAGGACGCGGGCTGCAGGAGGCATTCACTATGCAAAATACCAACTTCGATTGTCAGTTTCGTCGTGCAAATTCCACTGACCGCTCTCCGCTACGTAAGCTTCTCCACACATGCTGGATCGAACTTTATTCACCCCACGTTCCGCCGGATGTGATCGAGCGGTTCAAAGCAGACGATCTGGTTGAACGTCACCTGGACGCTTTTCTAAGCTGCACGGAAGTTGCTGTCGTAAATGGCGACGTGATAGGATCAATTTCTCATTGCTCCGGCGCTATCCACGGTCTTTTCGTGCGAAAGGACTTCCGTGGAAAACGCATCGGTAGCAGCCTGCTATTCAATGCTGAAGTCGATGGCGCCCGTTTACTGGAGGTCGCTTCTTTCAACACGCCAGCTATCTGGTTTTACCGACGTAGCGGTTGGAAACCGTCAGGTCGGTTCAGCGATAATGTCTACGACCATTCGATCATAATGTTTTCGCTGACAAGGGCGTGAACTCATAAACGGGTAATGGCTAGATCATGCACGTATGTCTGCTTCCGAGGCGAAAGCGGGCATTATCGGCTACCGTTGCCATGTCGCAGAAGGGCCGTTAACGGCGAGACCAGTATTCTTCGTGGAGTTTCGCTGCCTCGTCCGCAAGTATGGGGCCGACGACTTCCGTTGGGCGCTGACCGGCGGCGAATACGACGCGGCTGGGGAGATCAAGCGTCGGATTTTCCTGGCTATCGCCTATCTGCTGTTTCATCTCGCTCTCGGACAGGCCAAACACGACGCGCCCTATGCCTGCCCAATAGATCGCGCCTGAGCACATGGCGCATGGCTCCGCGGACGTGTACATCGTGCATCCGGCAAGAAACTTCAAATCATAAGCTTTGCCGGCGCGCGTGGCGAGAAGCTTCTCGGCGTGGGCCGTGCGGTCGCCACCTTCCGAACTGTAGCCGTTGCACTGTTCGAGTAAGACATTGCCATCATGGTCGGCGAGAATTGACCCAAATGGGTGATCCCCGCCGTCGCGCGAACGCCTCGCCACATCGAAGGCCCTCCGCAAAAGTGACTCATCATAAGACCGTTTGCTGCCTGCCATTTTGTGAGCTCCTGAGAATTATCGCTGTTCATTCACCATCAATGTTTCCCCGCTAACGGAGCGGGTATTGTAGCTCGCCGCCGGATAGAAAGTTGCCATCTCCCCAACGCTGTTTATCTGCCCCCCCCGATGATCAGGTTTCAAAATTAATTTGATCCTTTTTGACTTTGTCAGCAAGACCGACTGCCGTGAAAGATCCTCTTTATGAGACAACGCTCACCGAAGGGTGCCGGAAGCGGTTCTTCAACAAGATCAAGCAATGCCGACGGATCGCAACTCGTGATGACAAGCTCGCGGCAAACTATCTTGCCTTCATCAAGCTGGCGTCAATCCGCACTCTATAAATAATCCACCTCATAATGCAGATCGTCGGCCTTCCGGACAAGGCGGTTGCCGAAAGCCGTGAGCGGGTGCAGGCAGCATTGCATGCCTCCGGCCTTTCGCTTCCGCCCAAGAAAATCACCATCAATCTCGCCCCCGCCGATCTTCCCAAAGAGGGCAGCCACTTCGACCTCCCGATCGCGCTCGGCCTGATGGCCGCTCTTGGCGCCATTCCCGGTGACGCGCTGGACGGATATGTGGTGATCGGCGAACTCAATCTCGACGGCACGATCGCCGCCGTTTCCGGCGCACTCCCCGCCGCCATCGGCGCCAACGGGCTCGGCAAAGGCCTGATCTGCCCATCCGACAGCGGCGCGGAAGCGGCCTGGGCCGGTTCGGAGATCGATATTCTGGCACCGCGCAGCCTGATTGCCCTCGCCAATCATTTTCGCGGCACGCAGGTCCTGTCGCGTCCCGAACCGGCCGTGCGCGCCAACGCAGCCAACATGCCGGATCTCGCCGACATCAAGGGCCAGGAAAGTGCCAAGCGGGCGCTGGAAGTGGCAGCCGCGGGAAATCATAATCTTCTAATGGTCGGACCACCCGGCTCAGGAAAATCGATGCTGGCCGCCCGGCTGCCCTCGATCCTGCCGCCGCTATCGCCGCCCGAACTGCTCGAAGTGTCGATGATCCACTCGATCGCCGGACAATTGGCTGGCGGCAAACTGTCGGATCGGCGGCCGTTCCGCACACCGCACCATTCCGCCACCATTCCGGCGATGATCGGCGGTGGCCTGCGTGCCAAGCCGGGAGAAGCCTCGCTGGCACACAATGGCGTGCTGTTCCTCGACGAGTTTCCGGAGTTTACGCCGCAGGTGCTCGATGCGCTGCGCCAGCCGCTCGAAACCGCCGAATGCATCATCGCCCGCGCCAATCACCGGGTCACGTATCCAGCGGCGATCCAGCTGGTGGCCGCGATGAACCCTTGCCGTTGCGGCATGGCGGGAGAACCCGGCCATAGCTGCGCCCGCGGTCCGCGCTGCGTTTCCGATTATCAGGGACGTATCTCGGGGCCACTGATGGACCGGATAGATATTCGCATCGATGTGCCTTCCGTCACCGCCGCCGACCTGATCCGCCCGGCACCTGCCGAACCCAGTTCCGTGGTCGCCCGGCGGGTGGCGCGCGCCCGCGACATCCAGATGGACCGTTTCATCGCCTTCGGCATGCCGCAGATCCTTTCCAATGCCCGCTGCTCTACAGCGATGATTGAAAAAATGGCCGAACCCGATGCGGGCGGACTGCAATTGCTGCGCGACGCGGCGGAAAAGATGAAGTTTTCAGCACGCGGCTATCACCGCATCCTGAAGGTTGCTCGTACGCTTGCCGATCTCGATGAGAAAACCACGGTCGGGCGCATTCATCTCGCCGAAGCGATCTCTTACCGGATCGCCGGAGAGCGTTTGACCGCCGCCGCGTAGTCCTGAATCGAAAAGGCCGCCCTCGCAGGCGGCCTTTCAAAGCTTTACTGGATCAGACCTGCAATCAGCCGCCGAGGCCTTCGAACAGGGCCGTTGACAGATAGCGTTCGGCAAAGGACGGGATGATGACAACGATGGTCTTGCCTTCGTTTTCCGGGCGCTGGCCGATGGTGATCGCAGCCTTCAGCGCCGCACCCGACGAGATACCGACCGGGACGCCCTCAAGACGCGCCACGTGACGGGCGGTCTCGATCGCATCGGCGCTCGAAACGGTAATGATCTCATCGTAGATTTTGGTGTCGAGAATGGCAGGCGCAAAACCGGCGCCGATTCCCTGGATTTTGTGCGGTCCGGGAACGCCGCCGGACAGGACCGGAGATTCCGCCGGCTCGACGGCGATCACCTTGACCGACGGCTTTTTGCCTTTGAGCACCTGGCCAACGCCGGTGATCGTGCCGCCGGTGCCGATGCCGGACACAAGAATATCGACGCCGCCGTCGGTGTCGTTCCAGATTTCCTCTGCCGTCGTCTTACGGTGGATTTCCGGGTTGGCCGGGTTTTCGAACTGCTGCGGGATGATCGCATCCGGCAGGGTCGCCGCAAGCTCTTCGGCCTTGGCGATGGCGCCCTTCATGCCCTTCGGACCTTCGGTCAGCACCAGTTCGGCGCCGAGCAGCGCCAGCATCTTGCGGCGCTCCACCGACATGGTTTCCGGCATGGTGAGGATGAGCTTGTACCCCTTGGCGGCAGCGGCAAAGGCAAGCGCAATACCGGTATTGCCCGAAGTCGGCTCGACCAGCGTCGTCTTGCCGGGGGTGATCTTGCCCTGGGCCTCCAGCGCCTCGATCATCGCAACGCCGATGCGGTCCTTGACGGAAGCGATCGGGTTGAAGAACTCGAGCTTTGCCAGCAGGTTGGCCTTGACGCCGTTTTCCTTGGCCAGCTTGTCGAGACGCACGATCGGGGTATCGCCGATCGTCTCGGTGATCGAGGAATAGACGCGGCCGCGGCCGGGCTTGCGCTGTTCTGACATGGTGCTCTCCCTTTTTTTCATCAGTTGCCGGAAGAATAGGGGCAAAGCCCTCCGGTTGCCAGAGTGTCATTCTCCAGCACGTTGTTTCAATTGGAAAAAACTATTGCGGAACCGCCTGTTCCGGAACGATTTTTTCAGGCAGCGCGAACGGCGATGTACGCCGCAGTTGTACCGATGATGCCGGCGGCAATCCGGTTCAATGATTTCAAGGCTCGAGGCTTTTTGAGAAGCAGCCGCGCGCGCGACGCAAGCAGGATGTAAGGGATGACCACCG
The DNA here is from genome assembly GCF_033447125.1 of Rhizobium sp. PL01. Classification (NCBI taxonomy): domain Bacteria; kingdom Pseudomonadati; phylum Pseudomonadota; class Alphaproteobacteria; order Hyphomicrobiales; family Rhizobiaceae; genus Rhizobium; species Rhizobium sp. PL01. Next base: position 9,063 of record NZ_JAWQUM010000009.1, read on the forward strand.
CCATCAGAACGATGAAGGACGCGCAGACGAGCACGGTATATTCCTTGATGCCAATTACATCCACGTCAATCAGCGTCGGCACCAGCGCCACGTAGAAAAGCATGGTCTTGGGGTTGCCGAGCGTCACCAGAAGGCCGGAGAGAAAGGACATGCCCATGCTGGCACTCTTCTTTGCCTGGATATCTTGCGGCAGCAGCCCCGCGGTCCAAAGTTTGTAGGCAATATACATCAGATAGAGAGCGCCGAGGGCCTTGATCACCATGAATGTCGTGGTGAATGTCTGTGCGACAAAGGCAAGCCCCAGAATGACACCCGTCAGATAGACGATATCACCGAGCGCAAGGCCGACCCCCATGAAGAACGTTTCGCGGAAGCCGGATCCGAGCGCGCGTGCGACAAGCGCCGTCATTCCGGGTCCGGGGATCGCGGCGGCGATGAAAAGCGCGGTGCAATAGGCAAAAAGCATGGTGATGCTCATCATCGGCTCCGTAGATGTGCGGGAGGCACATCTAGCCGGTTTTCTTGAGGCTGGCAATTTGCACGGCATTGATAGAAGCATCTGTTCCCGCTAATGCAATGCCGTGCACAGACCGAGGCCCCCGCCCCATACGCTCTTACCTGGAGATGCCATTCATGCCCGAAGCAACAAGCCTCGCAGCCTTTGCCCTCGTTGCGCTCGGCATGGTGCTAACGCCCGGCCCGAACATGATCTACCTGATTTCCCGCTCGCTTTGCCAAGGGCCGGCTGCGGGACTGATCTCGCTGATTGGCGTTGCCCTCGGTTTTGTCGTCTACATGCTGTCGGCCGCCTTCGGCATCACAGCGCTGCTGTTTGCCGTGCCTTACGCCTATGACGCCCTGCGCATTGCCGGCGCGGCCTATCTTCTCTATCTCGCTTGGCAGGCGGTGCGCCCCGGCGGGCGCTCGGCCTTCGAAGTCCGCAACCTGCCTGCAGACAGCCCGCGCCGCCTGTTTCTGATGGGCTTTACCACCAGCGTGCTCAATCCGAAGCTTGCGGTACTTTACCTGTCGCTGCTGCCGCAATTCATCGACCCGGCGCTCGGAAAAGTCTTCCTGCAGTCCGTCATCTTCGGGACAATCCAGATTGTCACCAGCGTTTCCATCAATGCGCTCATCGTGTTGACGGCTGGCTCGATCGCCACCTTTCTCGCTGGCCGTCCGGTCTGGCTTTCCATGCAACGCTGGCTGATGGGCGGCGTGCTCGGCGCGCTTGCCCTGCGCATGGCGATGGAGAGCCGGCGCTGAGGCTACACATTTTTCGACAACAAAAGCAGAGCATGCAATGACCACAGCACTTCTCATCATCGACGTTCAGAACGCCATTCTCGAGGGCGAATGTTCCCCCGAGCGCCAGCCCGCCGTGGATGCCGCGCTCACCGAGACTATCGGACGTCTGCAATCGATCCAGGCCCGCGCCCGGGCCGCGCATATCCCGGTCATTCTGGTGCAGCACGACGGCGGTCCCGGCGATCCACTCGCCCGCTCATCTCATGGCTGGGGCCTGCGCCATGAGATTGCGCCGGTTCTTGGAGAAGACATCGTCCACAAGAAGAGCTGTGACAGCTTCTTTCAGACTGACCTGCAGGAGCAGCTGGAAAAACACGCGATCACCCATCTCGTCATCGGCGGCTGTCAGACGCAGTTCTGCGTCGATACCACGGCGCGCCGGGCGATCTCTTTGGGCTATGACGTCACGCTGCTTTCCGATGGCCATGCGACCGGCGACATGGGTGAGCTGACCTTTTCGCAGATCATCGCCCACCACAATCACCTGCTCGGCGGCTTCAATGCCGCGGGACATGCGATCGAACTGCGCCGGTCGGACGAGATTACGTTCTAAGCGGCTATTCGAAAACCGGCCGCATGAAGCTGCGGTCATAGCTCAGAATGCAGCGGGTCTTTTCGGCAAGGGCAAAGGCGGCGAGGCATTCGGCGTCTTTGGCCATGCGCTCACGATAGTCCTCGTAGGCCGCGAGGCTTGGAAAGCTGAAGAGGGCGAGCGCGATGTTGTTTGCCCCTTCATGCGGCATGAAATAGCCGTGATGCGTGCCGCCCAGCCGGTTGACCAGCGGGATCCAAAGCTTGGCGTATTCTTCGAATTCGGCAAGTTTGTAGGGATCGATCGTGTAGCGCAGGGTGCAGGTGATCATTCCGGTCTCCCATATGTAAATTCAATTCGCCTGATGCCGCATCCGGCGGGGCCATGTCCAGCCGAATGTCATGCCCGCAGCTGCAATCAGGATCGCCGCGGAGCCGATAAGCTGCGCCGGCTGCAGCTGATGCCCGAAGGCTATACGGTCAACGGCAACGGCCGCGACCGGGTAAATGAACGACAAGGCGCCAGTCAGATGCGTCGGCAATTTCTGGATCGCGCCATAGAGCAGAACATACATTAGTCCGGTATGCACCAGCCCCATCGCCACCAGCAGCGCCCATTGATAGGCCTGCGTCGGCAGGCCGGACGCACCTGCGAACGGTGCCAGCATCAAAAGCCCGGTAACAACCTGGATCAGCGCAATCAGATGCGGCGGGGTTCCCTTCAACCGTTTCGCCACCAGCGCCGCCAGCGCATAAAAGAACGCGGCCGCCAAAGCCATGGCAATCCCCGTTAGATAGTCGCTGCCGGTAAAACCACCGGCGGGCTTTGCCCCGACGATCGCCACCATTCCGCCAAAGGCGACGCCAAGCCAAGACAGTTTCGTGGCGGTGATCTTTTCCCGGAAAACCAGCCCGCCGATGGCCAGCAGCATGAACGGCTGGGTATTGTAGACCATCGTGGCGATCGAGATGGATGAGCGCGAATAGGCACCGAACAGCAGCAACCAGTTGACGACGATGGCGATGCCACCGAGCACGGCCAGCCCGAACAGCCGCCATGTCAGGATATCAGCGCGAAAGTGGCCCAAGGCAGCGCAGATGACCAGCAGAGTCAATGCGCCGAACAGGCAACGCCACAGCACTACATCGATCACTGGCTGGCCGGACATCAGCACGAACCAACCGATCGTGCCAGAGATCAGCATGGCGGCCGTCATTTCGATGCTGCCGGTTCTGATGTCCTTATCCATCACATCCACTCCCTTGTACGAAGCGGAACAATAGGATGTCGCAATCGTCGAATATATGGATTTTGGAAGGATGATGTGGCAGCATGCCTTATCATGAAAGGCGTTTCTTGCATTTCGCCTTACGGAGTTTCCCATGCTTGATGATCTCGACCGGCGCCTGCTGGACATACTTTCTTCCAATGCCCGCATCTCGTTGAAGGAACTGGCGCAGGAGGCAGGCCTGTCTTCGCCCAGCACCGCCGACCGTCTTCGGCGGCTGGAAGATCGCGGCGTAATCACCGGCTTTACTATCGCGATCAACCCTGCGGCACTGGGTTACGCCCTTCAGGCGGTCGTGCGCGCTCGCCCCATGCCGGGCATGCTGCATATCGTCGAAAAAATGATCCAGGACACACCTGAATTCGTCGAATGCGACAAGGTGACGGGCGACGACTGCTTCATCGCCAAGCTTCTGGTGCGCGACATGGAGCAGCTGGATACGATCCTCGACCGGATCGCCGAACGATCCCAGACCAATACGTCGATTGTCAAATCGTCGCCGGTGAAGCGCCGGCTGCCGCCGCTCAGCGTCAGCAAATAGGCGTCAGAATTCGGCCAGTGGTGACAGCATGACAGGACCGGACAAACGAACTGCCGCTTCGCCTCGAACCATCAGGCTGACATCGGAATCCAACAGCTCCGGGAGGCCCTGCCAATCCAACTTGTCTGGCGGGAAGCAAACCTCGACGTGATCCGGTTTCTGATCAAGTGCAGCGAGCACCTGGGCAAATGCCGGTATCGCTTTTCCGGCAATATCGAGAAGCTGGAACGAAGCGTCATCAGATTTCCAAGCAATCACTGCCTCGAAGGGATCGAGATAAGTGAGCTTGATGTCCGGATCGAAAACACTGTTGAGCAGGAACATTTCCGCCTGCGCCGCGACGGCAAAAACTGAAGAGACAGGCACCCTTTCACGCAACACCTGACGGATCAGGGCGACGTCACCGGCATTATCGACAGAAAGTTCACGCGACGTGTCCGCAAGCTTCACTTCCAAGGGGGGCGGAGCCCCCAAGAACCGTTGCTGCGGCAGGATCTTGAAACCATAGGGTTCGTACATCGCAGGCTTGTCGGTCAGGAGGATACCGAGCTCAAAACCCTGATCGTCGCCCCAGTTGAGAGCGCGGTTCATCAGGTCACGATAGAGCCCACGGCCCTGCCATTGCGGCCGCACCGCACCTGATTGGAAACCGGCTGCCTTTACCAAGCGGCCATCAATCATCATCGGCATGGAAAAAGTGCTGAAATTGGCGGCGCAGGTGCCGTCTTCATCGAAATAGGCAAAGGGCACGCTGGTCGGGTCCGGCCCGCCGAAACGATCCTGGATGCTGACATCGATACCAAACGTGTCCTGCAGCAGTGCTACCAAAGCAGCCCAGTCGGCCGGATCGGCGAAATAGTCCTGCCGGAATGTCAGTCCGTGACTGCCAGTCGCGGCAGTCACTTAAACACCGGTAGAGCCGAAGCCGCCGGCGCCGCGCGTGGTTTCGCTGGCATCGGAAGCTTCACGAACGGAAACCTGCGTGACCGGGGCGATCACCATCTGGGCGATGCGCATGCCGCGTTCAATGACGAAATCCTCGTCGCCGAGGTTGATCAGAAGGACCTTGACCTCGCCACGGTAATCACTGTCGATCGTGCCGGGCGTATTGAGGCAGGTGATGCCGTTCTTGAAGGCGAGACCGGAGCGCGGGCGAATCTGCGCTTCATAACCTGCGGGAACCTCGAAGATGAAACCGGTCGGCACCAGCGCGCGCTTGCCCGGACCGAGGAACAGTGGCCGGTCCGCCTCGACGGCGGCGCGAAGGTCCATGCCGGCCGCGCCTGCAGTTTCATAGGCGGGCAAATCAATGCCCTCGGCGTTCGGCAGGCGGACGAGATTCAGAATCGGAGCATTTTGCGCGTGTGTGGTCATATCTCTTCACTAGCAATCCGGCTCTGGCGCGATCAATGCGAATTGCAAGTTATCCACGGCTCCGCTACATACGCGGCAATTCACAGGATTCATATCATGGCCGAAAGTATCGCCGAGGCGGTTTCCCGCCGCCGCACCTTTGCTATTATCGCACACCCGGACGCCGGTAAAACGACGCTCACCGAAAAGCTGCTGCTGTTCGGCGGCGCCATTCAGCTTGCCGGTGAAGTCAAGGCGAAGAAGGACCGTATCCAGACGCGCTCCGACTGGATGAAGATCGAGCGCGAACGCGGCATCTCCGTTGTCACCTCGGTGATGACCTTCGAATATCACGGCAATGTCTTCAACATTCTCGACACGCCGGGCCACGAAGACTTCGCCGACGACACCTATCGCACGCTGACTGCCGTCGATGCGGCCGTCATGGTCATCGACGCCGCCAAGGGCATCGAGCCGAGGACTTTGAAACTGTTCGAAGTCTGCCGGATGCGCGATATTCCGATCATCACATTTATCAATAAAATGGACCGTGAAAGCCGCGATCCCTTCGAGATCCTCGATGAAGTGGAAGAGAAGTTGGCGCTCGATTGCGCGCCAGTGACCTGGCCGATCGGCAGGTCGAAAACCTTCTGTGGCTCGTATCACCTGGCCGACAACACCGTGCGCGGTTCCGACACGCAGGAAATTCCGACCAAGGTCAACGGCCCGGAAATGGTCGCTCACCGTCTGCCGGAAAACGAGCGCGACACCTTCATCGAAGAAACTTCGCTGGCCATCGAAGCCTGCAAGCCTTTCGACAGAAAGGCTTTCCTCGAGGGTCATCTGACGCCTGTGTTCTTCGGCTCGGCGCTCAGGAATTTCGGCGTGCGCGACCTGATCAATGCGCTCGGGGATATCGCCCCACCGCCGCGCGACCAAGTGGCCGATATCCGCACCGTTCATGCAACCGACGAGAAAATGACGGCCTTCGTCTTCAAGATCCAGGCCAACATGGACCCGAACCATCGCGACCGCATCGCCTTTGCCCGCGTCTGCTCCGGCAAGCTGGAGCGCGGCATGAAGGCCCGGCTGGCGCGGACCGGCAAGCAACTCGGCCTCACCGCACCGCAGTTCTTCTTTGCCTCGCAGCGGCAGCTGGCCGATACGGCCTATGCCGGTGACGTGGTCGGCATTCCCAACCACGGAACCCTCAGGATCGGCGATACGCTGACCGAAGGCGAACAGCTGGTGTTCCAGGGTGTTCCGAACTTCTCGCCGGAAATCCTGCGCCGCGTGCGCCTGGAAGATGCGATGAAGGCGAAGAAGCTCAAGGAAGCGCTGCAGCAGATGGCCGAAGAAGGTGTCGTGCAGCTGTTTTCGCCCGAAGACGGCTCGCCTGCCATCGTCGGTGTCGTTGGCGCGCTGCAGCTCGACGTGTTGAAAGAGCGGCTGCAGCATGAATACGGCCTGCCGGTTTCGTTCGACATCGCCCGCTTCTCCGTGTGCCGATGGATTTCGGCTGAACAGCCAGCCGATCTCGACAAGTTCATCACCGCCCGCCGCGGCGACATCGCCCGCGATCTCGACGGCGATCCGGTGTTTCTGGCGCAGGATGCGTTCTCGCTGCGCTACGAGGCAGAACGGTATCCGGCGATCAAGATGATCGCCATCAAGGAGTATCACGTCGCCAAGGCGGCGTGATACTCGACTGCTGACAATCCTCGTCTCCGTAGTTTTTGCAACATCGGTGATTTGCGCAAAAGCCTCCTCCGTCATCCCGGACTTGTTCCGGGATGACGGAGAACGGGAAGCTACTCGAACAAAAATGAACCTCCGCGACGTTGATTGGCAAGTTAGATCACATCGCTAAAGCTGCGTTATAGCGGCCCAAACTACCTGATCCGCACACCCTGCTTCTCAAGCTCTGCCTGAACAGCACCGAGATCGATACCGGCAAGCGACTTGCCGCTCTTGACCGATAAGGCCGCAGCAACGCCGGCGCCCTGCCCTGCGACGGCACAGCAGGTCATGTTACGCGTCGCCGCATGGGCGATGCGGTCGCCGCCGATTGCCCGGCCCGCGACCAGCAGGTTTTCGATCCCCTTGGGCAGCATCGACCGATAGGGGATATGCATGTAGCGTCCGGTGGTCGGCAAGATCAGCACGCCATAACCATCGATGAACTCCGGATATATGCCAATCGTATCCTCGAACCGGCCCTCGTTGCGCACGTCGCTTTCGGTCATGTTGTAAACAGCATCGATCTTGCGGGTATCGCGAATCCCGATGCTCATGCCGAAATTGCGCAGACGCGCGCCTTCGCAGCCGGGCGTGTAGCGGCGCAGCGCTTCGATGGCGAGCATCGACTGGCGTCGGCCCTCGATCTCGAAACGGGTCATGCTGTCCGGGTCGGTTCCGTCGCAGCCGGCGAGATGGATGAGGTTCATATAGGTCAGCTCGCCGGTATCATGCAGCGCGCCCCAGGTGCCTGAAATCGTATTCAGATGTGCTGGAATGACGCCATCGCGGATCGCCTGGGCGAAGGGCTTGCCGAGGAAAGGAGAGAACATCTGGTCCTCCTTGCCCGAGGTTTCGATCTGCCATTCGCCGGTCGACCAGTCGCTATAGGTCTGCGGATCCGAGCGCACACCGGCCATGAAGGCCTTCTTGTCGACCCCTGCAAGGTGAAACATCACCGACGCTGCCTGCATCTGCTCCACCGGTGTCTTGAACGACGGCGCTCCGGCACGGTGCGCGACATCGGCATCGCCGGTCGCGTCGATCACCCTCGTGGCGAGTATGGCTTCCCGTCCGGCCTTGGATTCCACAATGATGCCCTTGATCGCATTGCCATCCATGATCGGGGCAACGAACTGACGGTGCAGCATTGCGTGAATGCCAGCCTCCTCGACCAGCCGGTCGGCCACCAGCTTGAAGCCTTCCGAATCCAGCTCATAACTCAGCGACTGGCTTTCCGGCACGGCGGCCCCCATCGCCTTTGCCCGCTCCTCGAATTCCCAGCCGATGCCGCCCGCCTCGACCGTCGCCTCATGCCGATACCAGGCAAAACCTTCGACGCCGACGACGGTGATATTGCCGCCAAAACAGCCGAACCGCTCGACCAGCGTGACGGAAACGCCAGCACGCGCAGCGGCAAGTGCTGCAGCAAGGCCACCCGGGCCGGACCCGACCACCAGCACATCCGTTTCATGGATCACATCAATCTGGCGGGCCGGCTCGGTGATGAAGGCGGGTTTCTGGGACATCGGGTACTCCGGCAGAAAAAGAAGGGTTGACCGGAGCTTAGCGAGCCCCTCCCACACTGTCGATGTCCATCAGCGACCTCCCCATACGCGTTCCGCCTACCCTGGAGACCGATCGCTGATCACTTTTCCGCAACCCGGGAATTTCACCGCTGGCCCCGCGCTTTTGGCATTGCTACTAACGATATCGTTCGAAAAAGCACCCGGAGGAGACCCCATGGAAAACGCCAAGCAATTTCGCAATATCTGCATTTTCGGTGCGGGTGCCATCGGCGGCGCGCTGGCGGCAAGGCTTGCCTCCTCTCCCATGCTCAAAGGTGCAACCGTCACGGCGATTGCCCGTGGTGCTCATCTAAAGGCCATCCGCGAACACGGGCTCTCTCTCTACGAACCGGGCAAGACAGAGCCGCTGGTGGCGACATTTGCCGCCACCGACACTGCCGCCGAACTCGGCCCGCAGGACCTCGTGATCGTCACCCTCAAGGGCCATCAGGTGACCTCGGCGAGCGAGGATATCGCCGGCCTGCTGAAGCCGGACAGCCGGGTGGTGATGATCCAGAACGGCATTCCGTGGTGGTATTTCCATGGCGACAAAGCGAGCGGCCTTGAAGGCCGGCAGGTGGAGGCGCTCGATCCGGATGGTCTGGTCTGGCAGCGGATCGGCCCGGAGCGCGTTATCGGCGGCGTTATCTATCAGGGTGCGCAGATGCTGGAGCCCGGCCACATCCGGCTGACCAGCGGCGGGCTGCTGCATCTCGGAGAGCCATCCGGCGCCATGTCCGCGGAACTCGGCGAAATCGCCAACCTTCTGGAGGCCAGCGGCTGGACGATCAAGACGACGGATCGCATCCGGAACGAGATCTGGCTGAAGTTTCTCGGCAATGCGGCCTTCAATCCGATCAGCGCACTGACCCGGGGGCGGATCACAGAGATCATGGATGGGCCTGCGGTCGATTTGGTGAAGCAGGTCATGACCGAGGTGCGTGACGTCGCCGGGCGTCTCGGCTGCCCCGTGAGCGAAACCGTCGAGCAGAAGATGGAGCACGGACGCACTCTCGGCAACGCCAAGACCTCGATGCTGCAGGATCTGGAACAGGGCCGGCCGATGGAGATCACACCGCTCACGCGCGCCATCACGTTGCTCGGACGGATGGCCAATGTGCCGACGCCAGCGAACGACATTCTGCTGGCGTTGATCTCGCAACTGGATGAAACTATGGCGAAGGCGCGTGCAACGGAGGCCTGAACGATGACCATCCTTCGCATCGTCGCCAATATCGAGGCGGCCGATCCGCAGGCAGCACAAGCTTTTTATGGCGAACTGCTTGGCCTTGATCTCGTCATGGACCACGGCTGGATCCTGACCTTTGCATCAGGGCAGCAGGCGCCGGCCCAGATTTCCATCGCCAGTCAGGGCGGCTCCGGCACGCCGGTGCCGCAGCTTTCGATCGAGGTTGATAACGTCGATGAAATCTACGCCAAAGCCAGACAGCTTGAGCTGGATATTGTCTACGAAATCACCGACGAACCATGGGGGGTGCGGCGCTTTTATGTCCGCGACCCCTTCGGTACGATCGTCAACGTTCTCACTCATGCAGACCGTTGACGAGGTTTGATCAGCGGCGGTCCGTCAGCGTGAGATCGCCATTTTCGTCGACCGAGACTTCGATGCCGATGTAACCGGGGATCGTCTGGTGCGCCGTCTCAAAAGGATGCGTGTGCGTGGCGGTGATGACCATGACGTCGGAGCCTGCCGATTCCCCGGCGATCACACCAGCCGCCACGTCTTCGAATACGAGGCAATCCTTGGCATCGAAACCGACACGCTCAGCGCCGAGCAGGTAGCATTCCGGGCTCGGCTTGCCGCGCGAGACATCTTCGGCGATGACGATGAATTTCGGTTCCGGCAGGCCGGCGGCAGCGATACGCACCTTGGCGAGTTCGCGCGGCGACGAGGTAACGATAGCCCAGCGCTCCGGCGGCAGGCTCTTGAGGAATTCGATTGCGCCCGGCAGCGGTTTGACGCCATCGATGTCCTCGATCTCGCCCTGGCAGATGATGGCCGATTCTGCTTCCGGATCGACACCCGGCAGGCCAAGCTGGCGGATCGTATCGACGCCGCGCTTGCCATGCATGGTCGGCAGGAAGGTTGCAACATCGAGGCCATGGCTTTCAGCCCATTTTCCCCAGACCCGCTCGGCGGCTTCGATGGAGCTCAGGAGCGTTCCATCCATGTCGAACAGGAAGGCGGAGTATTTCTTGCCGAATACCGGCGAGGACGCTGAAGACACGAGGCAGGCTCCTTTGAATGTCTGGCGAGCCGCATGTCTTGTGACCGCGCGGCGGACCCCGTTCGAATAAGGGGATTCCCCCTCAAGATCAAACGGATATCCGCTTTGGCTGGGCTCGGATGCGCTTTCTTGGCCAGCCTCACCGCGCCGACAGCGCCAGCCGTAGCCCCATCAGCCCGAAGGCACCGGCAAAACCACGCCGCAGCCATGTGGTGACGCCCGGCCGGGAGATGACGTAACGCCGCGCTGCTGCAGCAAAGACGCCATAGAACACGAAGACGATGAAGGTCAGCACCATGAACACGGCGGCGAGCCACAGCATGAACAGCGTCGGCGACGGCGTACCGTCCGGCACGAACTGCGGCAGGAAGGCCAGGAAGAACAGCGATAGCTTCGGGTTGAGACTGTTGAGCAGGATGGCTGTCCCGATAATCTTGCCGGGCCGCATCGGCGGGGTTTTCTCCGTCACCTGCAGGCTGTCGGCATCGCGCAGGACGCTCCAGGCCATGTAGAGCAAATAGGCGACGCCGAGATATTTGATCACCTCGAACGCCAGGGCGCTGGTGTGCAGCAGAGCGGCCAGCCCGGCGACGCTGGCAACGATATGCGGCAGGATGCCGAGCGTGCAGCCGAAGGCGGCGAGGATACTGGCCCGGCCGCCGGAATTGAGGCCGGTTGCCAGCGTATAAAGCACGCCGGTGCCGGGTAGCAGAATGACGACAATGGATGTCAGCAGATATTCGAGGGTCACGATGCACTCCGTTCGACAAGGAAAACCGCAGATAAGCGGATCCTCGACCCTCCGGTCTTGAACGAAATTGCAGGTCGTCAATTCTGCGCCAGCGCGTAGGCTCCCGGCGTCATGCCATAGGCGCGAACGAAAGCCCGGGTCATATGGCTCTGATCGGCAAAGCCGCTGGCAAAAGCGGCATCGGCAAGTGATGCACCCTTGACGATCAGCCTGCGAACGGCCCCGATACGGCGCTGCACCAGATAGGCGTGCGGCGTCATGCCGGTCGCCTGCGAGAACCCCCGCACCACCTGAAACCGGCTGAGACCGCTTGCTGCGGCAAGATCGGAAAGAGACGTTGCGGCGGCCGGATCATCATCCAGCAAGGCCTTTGCCTGATTGATGGACGGTGGCACGAAACGGGAGACCGACTGGCGATCCATCAGCGATGCCACCAGCTGCAGAAAGCCAGTTTCGGGCGCCAGCGTCTCGCGCATCTGCGTCATTGCCGCGTAGACCGGCAGGAGACGCCGGGAAGCGTCTCCATCGTTCATCACCGGCCTTGAAAACACGAAATCTTCTGGCCTGCCTTCGCCGATATCGAGAACCGCCTGGGCAATTACGCCGGGATCGAAATACAGCATCCGCCACGAACGTCCCTCCGGGCCGATCGGATGACCGTCATGCACTTCACCCGGATTGACTGTGATCATGTCGCCGGGACCGGCCTCGACCGGGCCGCGGCCGCTGGCGGACGTCTGGGCACCCCGGATGATCACGCCGATGCCGAACTGATCATGCGTATGGCGGCCGAAGCTATGGGCGGTGTCGGCCTCCACAGCCTCCACACCTTCGACTACGCATTGCCGCATCCGGAACTGGCCGGTTTTCATTGTCCGTTCCTCAATCCCGCTCGCGGCCAGGCAGCGCTTCGCGCTCGCCAAACCAGTTCGCCGCCGAAGAACACCAGATCTGGCCGCGTGGCGCAAGCGCCCGGCGCTGGCTGACGTTACCCCAGCGGATGCCGATCTCTTCGGCGTCCTCGCCAGTTCCCGTTGTATAGATCGGCGAACCGCAATTGCCGCAGAACATCTGGAACCGCGTGCGTCCGTTATCGCCGGTCTTCACATAGGTTTTCGGCTCGCCCGCCGTGATGCGGAAATGGGCCTTCGGGGCGGAAACCGTCACGCGATAGACCGAGCCAGTCAGGTGCTGGCAATCGGTGCAGTGGCAGATGCCGACATTATCGGGGTCGATCTCGGCTTCATAGCGGATCGCGCCGCAATGACAGTGTCCATCGATATGCATGGCGGTTCCTCCCTGTTCAGGAGGAACCTAGCGCATCAGACGCCGGTGAACAGCCAGGCATGTTCCTTGGCGTTGTTGAATTTCCAGACACGCGACGGGCCGGCCATGACATTGAGATAGTAGAGGTCGTAGCCATGGATCGCCGCGACCGGGTGATAGCCCTTCGGCACCAGCGTCACGTCTCCATCTTCCACCGCCATCGTCTCGTCCAGCGAGCGGTCGTCGGTATAGACGCGCTGCATGGCGAAACCCTGAGCCGGATTGAGCCGGTGATAGTAGGTTTCTTCGAGGAAGCTCTCGGCCGGCAGGTTGTCCTCGTCATGCTTGTGCGGCGGATAGGACGAGGTGTGGCCGCCGGGCGTGATGACCTCGACGACCAGCAGCGAATGCGCCGCATTGTCGTCTTCCGGCATGATGTTGGTGACATAGCGTGTGTTGGTGTTCTTGCCGCGGGTCATCTGCGGATGGCGGCCGGGCGCGATCACCTGAGCCTTGTAGCCTTCGCCGCCCGGAGCGGAGCAGACGGCGAGATCAAGCGCAGTCGTCGCCGTCGCTTCCCAGCGGCTGCCCTTCGGCACGTAGACCGCATAGGGCTGGCCCTCGAACGGCGTCATACGCTCGCCAAGCTCGCCAAAATCCTCGCCATCAACGGAGATTTTTGCCTTGCCGGAGACCAGCACAAGGCAGGTTTCGCGGTCGGTGCTTTCCCCGCCAACCTTCTCGCCAGCAGCCAGCCGGTTGAGGCCAAAGCCGACATAGGTCCAACCGGCGGATTGCGGCGTGATGTCGTGGACGAGCCCGGAGGTGCCGTTTGGCTTGACGAGAAGGTTTGGCATGCGCTTGGTCCTTTTATCCAACATTCAGGTGTTTTCGGGCGCGTTTTAAGCGCGCCCGAAGCGTTACCCCTTGGGAAAGCCTTCCGTTTCCACGGTATAGCCTGCCGCAGTCATGACGCGCATCAGCTCGGCATGACCGATCTCCGCCATCTTCTGTGGCGGCGACTTGCGCGGATCCTGCTCGGCCTCGACCACGAACCAGCCTTCATAGCCATAGTCGGCGAAACGCTTGACGATAGCGCCAAAATCGAGCGAGCCGTCGCCCGGTACGGTGAAGGCGCCGAGCGCCACGGCGTCGAGGAAGGACTGCTTGCTGCGATCCAGACCGTCGACGACGGCCTTACGGATGTCCTTCACATGCACATGGTTGATGCGGGCATGGTGGTTGTCGATGGCGCGCAGCACGTCACCGCCGGCAAAAGCCAGATGGCCGGCGTCCAGCAGCAGCGGAATACCTTCGCCCGAATTCTTCATGAATGCGTCGAGTTCCGGTTCGGTTTCGACGACGGCCGCCATGTGGTGGTGGTAAGACAGAGGCATGCCCTGGTCGGCGCACCATTCGCCGAATTCGGTCACGCGGCGTGCATAGGCCTTCATCTCGTCGTCGCCCAGGCGCGGCTTGGTGGCCAGCGGCTTGGAACGGTCGCCCTGGATCGAGCGGCCGACTTCACCATAGACGATGCAGGGCGCATTGACGGCCTTGAACAGCTCGATCATCGGCGCGATGCGGTCCTTGTTGGCTGACAGATCCTCATTGACCAGCGTGCCGGAGAACCAGCCGCCGCAGAGTGTCACGTCGGCCGCGCGCAGGATCGGCAGCATGTCCTTCGGATTGTTGGGAAAGCGGCGGCCTTGCTCCATGCCGGTGAAGCCCGCGCTGCGCGACTGGCGCAGGCACTCTTCAAGCGACACGTCGTCGCTGAGTTCTGGGAGGTCGTCATTCCACCACGCGATGGGCGACATGCCGAGTTTGGCTTTCATGAAAATTCTCCTTGAAGCGTCGTTCGGGAAGCCTGCAGCAGGCTCCCCCAAAAATGATCTGGAAATGGTGTTGGCGTATCTTAGCCGATGCGCTGGGAGGCGAGCGCCTTTTCGTAGCCCTTGCGGGCTTCGTTGACCTCGGAGCGCTTCGAGACTTCCGGTACCGCCACATCCCACCAGTTGCCGCCCTCGTCCGTGGTGATCAACGGATCGGTATCGATGACGATGACGGTGGTGCGGTTTTCGCCGGCGGTTTCCTTCAATGCGATTTCCAGCTCGCTGATCGAGGCGACCTTGCGGGTCAGCGCGCCCATGGCGGCGGCATGTCCGGCGAAGTCGATAGCCGGGAGCGTGACGTGATGGGTGTCGCGCAGAAGATTGTTGAAGTTCGCGCCACCGGTCGCCATCTGCAGCCGGTTGATGCAGCCGTAACCGGCATTGTCGAGCAGGACGATGGTGATCTTGGCGCCGAGCATGATCGACGAGGCGATCTCGGCGTTCAGCATCATGTAGCTGCCGTCGCCGACCATGACGATGACGTCGCTGTCGGGCTTGGCAAGCTTGACGCCGAGGCCGCCGGCCACTTCGTAACCCATGGTCGAGAAGCCGTATTCCATGTGATAGCTGCCGGGCGCATCCGCCTGCCAGAGCTTGTGCAGCTCGCCGGGCAGGCCACCTGCCGCGCAGACGAGCGTGGTGTTTTCCTTGCGGGCGCGCTGGACGGCGCCGATTACCTGCGCGTCGGACGGCAGCGGCGCATTGGTGGTTGCGGTCGCCTTGTCTGCGGCCTTCAGCCATTCGGCCTTGCCGTCCACCGCCTTCTTCGTCCAGGCGGCATCGACCTTGTGCGAACCGAGGCCGGCGCTCAAGGCATCGAGACCGACGCGGGCGTCGGATACCAGCGGCAGGGCCTCATGCTTGGCAGCATCGAAGGCCTGGGTATTGAGGCCGATGATTTTCAGGTCGTCGTTCTTGAACAGCGACCAGGAACCGGTGGTGAAATCCTGCAGGCGCGAGCCGACGGCGAGAACGACATCCGCATCCTCGGCCATTTGGTTGGATGCCGAGGTGCCGGTGACGCCGACTGAGCCCATGTTGAGCGGGTGGCTGTGCGGCAGCGACGACTTGCCTGCCTGGGTTTCGACGACGGGGATACCGTGCCGTTCCGCAAAGGCTGCGAGTGTCTTGCTGGCTTCGGAATAAAGCACGCCGCCGCCGGAAATGATGACTGGCTTCTTGGCGGCCTTCAGCACTGTGATCGCATGCGCCAATTCATCCGCATCCGGATGCAGGCGGCGGGTGGTCCAGACCTTTTCGTCGAAGAAGCTTTCCGGATAATCATAGGCTTCCGCCTGCACATCCTGGCAGAGCGACAGCGTAACCGGACCGCAATCGGCTGGGTCGGTCAGCACCTGCATGGCGCGGCGCAGCGCCGGGATGATCTGCTCCGGACGGGTGATGCGGTCGAAATAGCGCGAAACCGGGCGAAAACAGTCGTTGACGGTCATCGTGCCGTCGCCAAAATCCTCGATCTGCTGCAGGACCGGATCGGGGCGCCGATTGGCAAAGACGTCGCCAGGGAGAAGCAGGACCGGCAGGCGGTTGACATGGGCAAGCGCTGCCGATGTCACCATGTTCAGCGCGCCGGGGCCGATAGACGTGGTGCAGGCCATGAAGCGGCGGCGAAAGCTCGCCTTGGCGAAGGCAATCGCAGCATTCGCCATGCCCTGCTCGTTCTGGGCGCGATAGGTCGGCAGCGTATCCTTGATGCCATGCAACGCCTCGCCGATACCGGCGACATTGCCGTGGCCGAAAATGGCAAAGACACCGCCGAAGATCGAGGTCTTCTCGCCATCAATCATCGTCATCTGCTGGGTGAGAAACCGCGCAACGGCTTGCGCCATCGTCAGGCGAACGGTTTTCTGGCTCATCGTTTCCTCCTCGAACGAGGACATTGCCTCGCATTGAACTCTTCACTCGAGGAGAGCTTTACCCCCCTCTGTCACTCCGTGACATCTCCCCCTCAAGGGGGGAGATTAAACGCAAACTTCGCGCCTTCCCCAATAGCGAGCCCTTGTTGGCCTTGCTAATCTCCCCCCTTGAGGGAGAGATGTCGGCGTCGCCGACAGAGGGGGTGCAGCCACGCGCACCGCACCTTCATCCGGCCGCTTTTGTTTCCGCAAGGCCAAGCCAGAGATTGACCAGCGCCTCGAATTTTCCAGCCATGTCGGCGATCGCCTGCTCGTCATTGATCTCGCCCGCCAGCCAGGCCTTGCTCGCCTCGGCAAAGATCGTTCGTCCGACCGCGAAGCCCTTGACGGTCTTCGACGTGCGGGCGGCCGCAAAGCCTTCCTTCAGCACGTCATATGGCGCTTCCAACCCCAGCAGAACAACACCCCGGCAGAGCGGATCGCGCGCCTCGATAACGGCATCGATCGCAGCCCAGGCGGCACGGCTTGCCTGCGGCTCGAGCTTCCACCAATCTGGCTTCAGGCCGGCATCGTAGAGTTCGTTCAAGGCGCGTGGAATGGTGTTGTCGTCGAGCGCGCCGTGTTTGCCGGCGATAATCTCGATCAGGATTTCGCGGCCGACCTTTCGGGCGGCTTCGAAAGCGGAGCGCAGCTTGGCGATCTGGGTTGCCTTCATCTCCGCCGGGTCATCCGGATGGAAGAAGCTCAACACCTTGATGCAGTGATCGACCGGCCAATCGATAAGCCGGCTACCGAGATCCTGGCTGAATTCGAACTGCAGCGGCCGCGAACCCGGAAGCTCGATCGGCTTGCCGATCCAGAAGTTCTTGTTGACCGCATAGAGCGCATCACGGCCATACTTGTCATCGATCAGCATGCCGAAGCCGGGGCGGCCATTGGCGATACGCTCGGCCGCCTTGACGGCCAGTACCTTGAAGGCCGGGATACGAGCCAGAAGCTCGGCATTGTCCCCTGCCAGATCTTCCAGCTGGCTGCGATGGTCGATGGCGAGCGCCATCAGCTGCGGGATTTCACGGCGGCGGGTGGTGGCCCAATGGATGTGGTTGATCGCCTCGTCCTTGCGCAGCGCCTTTTCCTTGCTGCCGTTTTCCAGGAAGAACTGCAGCTCGGTCCAAGTCGGGATTTCCGGTGCGCAGAGAAGGCGTGACACGGCAAAGGCACCGCAAGCGTTGGCCCAGGTGGCAGAGGTTGCATGCGGCTCGCCCTTCAGCCAACCGCGCAGGAAGCCGGACATGAAGGCATCGCCGGCGCCGAGCACGTTATAAACTTCGATCGGGAAACCCTTGCCGATGATGCCGTCTTCGAGATCATTCGAGATCGGGCCATCATAGACGATGCAGCCCATCGGGCCACGCTTCAGCACGATCGTCGCCTTGGAATTGGCGCGGATGGTTTTGAGCGCTGCCAGCAGATCGTTATCGCCTGACGCGATCAGCACTTCTTCTTCGGTACCGACGATCAGGTCGCAATCGGCCAGAACCGTCTTCAGATGCGCGGAGACCTTTTCCGACGCGATATAGCGGTTGTCGCCTGCATCGTGGCCGGCAAGGCCCCAGAGGTTCGGCCGGTAGTCGATATCGAAGACGACCTTGGCACCGCTTTGTTTGGCGATGCGGATCGCCTTGCGCTGGGCAGCGTCCGTGTGCGGCTTGGCAAAATGTGTGCCGGTGACGAGGATGGCCCGGGCGGAGCGGATGAAGTCTTCGGAAATATCGTCTTCGCAGAGCGCGCTATCGGCACAGTTGTCACGATAAAACAGCAGCGGGAAGGAATGTTCGTTTTCGACGGCAAGGATCGCAAGCGCCGTCAGCCGCTCGGGATCGGTGACGATGCCCTTGGTCTCAACGCCTTCACGCTCCAGCTGCTCGCGGATGAAGCGGCCCATCTGCTCCTTGCCGACGCGAGTCAACAGGGCGGACTTCAGGCCGAGACGCGCCGTGCCGACGGAAATATTGGTGGGGCAGCCGCCGACGGATTTGGCGAAGCTGGCGACATCTTCGAGCCGGGTGCCGATCTGCTGGCCGTAGAGATCGACCGAGGCACGGCCGATGGTGATGAGGTCAAGCGGCTTGTCTGCCTGCGTCCTGTTGGTCTGGCTCACTGCGTCCTCCCGGCAGGCGCTTGCGTCGCGCCGACATTTTTATTGGCTGGTGGGGTGTCGCCTTTATGAAACATAAATTCCGTCATTTCGTCAATATGGAATTTTCATTCCATCGACTGATCTTCGCTGACCCGCCGTCTTTTTTCGGCGACCGCAACCGTCAAGGCCATGGCGAACGCCATGCTGGCAGAGAGCGAGCGAAACCCGGCATGGTCGGCCTCGACGAGCTCGAACCAGACTTTCGAGGATTCTGCGAGCGGTGAGAATGCCGAATCGGTCAGCGAGACCACTGGCACCTTGCGGTTGGCGAGCAGCTTGGCCTGATTGACACTTTCCGATGCATAGGGCGAGAAACTGACGGCAAAGGCTGCGTCCTTCGGACCTGCCATCGCCAGGATGTCGTCATCGATCCCAGCGGCCGTGCCAACCATCTGATATTTGACCTTCAGCTTGCCGAAAGCATAGGCCATGTAGCCGGAAATCGGATAGGACCGCCGTTTGGCAACCAGATAGATGGTTTCGGCATCGGCCAGGATATTGACGGCACGCTCGAATGCTTCGGGTTCGACCGAACTGGCGATATTGTCGAGCGAACGGTGTGCTGCGGCGACAAAGCCGTTGAAGATCGAGCCGCTTTCCAGCTTGCTGTGGTCGTTACCGCTGAGCGATTTGAGACGCTCGTCATAACCGGGAGTGCGCTCACGCAAGCGCGCCCGGAAAATCTGCTGCAGGCTGGAAAAACCTTCAAAGCCGAAATGCTGGGCAAACCGCACCAGCGTCGATGGCTGAACATCGGCTGAGGTGGCGATGCTGGCCGCCGTACCGAAGGCGATTTCATCGGGATTATCGAGGGCATAGGCAGCGACCTGGCGCAGTCGTTTCGGCAACTGGGCCTTACGCTCCAGGATGATCGTCTTGAGACCGTCGAAATCCTGCGGAATGGCGATGCTGTTTTCGGTTTCGGCCATGTATCCGGGTCTCTTCCTGAGTTTACGCTGTCGTCAGGACCTTATGCAAAGTTTCCCCGCAAGAATAGAACATACATTCCACAGCTGCATTTTTCCTGCTGTTTCGTGATTTTCCCGGCCACATGCGGCGGCGGCCGGGTTACCGGGGCTGGCTTTCCCTCCAACGTTCCCGAAGAAACAGCCCCAACGGCCCAAAATGGTTGGTTGGGCAACACAATGCGGAAATGATCCTGTTCGTTAACGCATTTTTACCATGTTTGGCCGGATGATCGGCGAATATCATGGTTAACGAACCATCAAGGCGGGCCTTCCCCGCGATCCGGAGTATCCTGCATGTGCCGCTGGGCAGCTTATCGCGGAGAGCCGCTCTATCTGGAAGAACTGGTGTCGTCGCCGGCTCACTCGCTGATCGAGCAATCCCATTGCGCCACCCGCGCCAAGACGGCGACCAACGGCGATGGCTTCGGCGTCGCCTGGTATGGTGATCATCCAGAACCCGGCCGCTACCGCGACATCCTGCCCGCCTGGTCGGACTGTAACCTGAAGAGCATCGCCCGGCAGATCCGCTCACCGCTGTTTCTCGCCCATGTGCGGGCAGCGACGGGCGGCGGCACGCGGCGCGACAATTGCCACCCCTTCGTGCATGGCCGCTGGTCCTTCATGCACAATGGCCAGATTGGCGACTTCGAGCATCTGCGCCGGCCGATGGAAGCGATGCTCGACAACGACCTTTACACCGCCCGCACCGGCTCGACCGATAGCGAGCTGCTGTTTCTGCTGGCATTGCAATTTGGTCTTGAGCAGGACCCGTTGGGGGCGATTGCCGAAACTCTGGCCTTCGTCGAACGACTGGCCGAGCATCTTGAGCGCAAGGTTCTAGTACGCTTTACCGCCGCGCTTTCCGACGGCCATGATCTCTATGCCGTGCGCTACGCATCCGACTGGAAGGCACCGACGCTTTATGCGGCGCCGATGGGGCCGAGCGGTGGCTATTGCCTCGTCTCCGAACCGCTCAACGATGACGACAATGCCTGGGTGGAAATCCCCGACGGCACGGCCGTCATCGTCGGTGAAAACGGCGTTGACGTCCGCCTCTTCGGAACGGCAGGTGCCGCCCCGGACACGTCGCGGATGGGGCGGGTCGCGTCAGGAAAAATGTGAGGCGATCAGTTTACCGAGACGCTCGGCAACAGCCTGCTTGTCCATCTCCGGCCAGTCCTCGTCACCGGACTTGCCGATCACCTTCACCGTATTGCGGTCGCCGCCCATGATACCGGTATGGGGCGAAACGTCGTTGGCAAGGATATAATCCGCACCCTTTCGCTCCAGCTTCGAGCGGCCATTCTCAGCGACATTCTGCGTTTCGGCAGCAAATCCGACCACCAGCTTCGGCCGTTTGGCATGATGGCCGATGGTTTTCAGGATATCCGGATTTTCGGTCAGCAGCAGCGGCGGCGGCGCTTCGCCCGGCTGCTTCTTGATCTTGTTGCCTGACGCACTGGCGACACGCCAATCGGCGACAGCAGCGACCATCACAGCGATGTCGGCGGGCAGTGCTGCAATCACAGCATAGCGCATTTCTTCAGCCCGCTCGACATGGACGACCCTCACACCCTTCGGATCGGCGATCGCCACCGGACCGGAAACCAGTGTCACCTCGGCACCGAGCCGGGCAAGCTCGGCGGCAATGGCATGCCCTTGCTTTCCCGACGAACGGTTGGCGATATAACGGACCGGGTCGATCGGCTCATGCGTTGGTCCCGACGTCACGATGGCCTTCTTGCCTGCCAATGGTTTCGGGCCTGCATCGAGCAGCGCTTCGGCGGCGGCGGCAATCTCCAGTGGTTCGGCCATCCGGCCCTCACCTTTTTCGCCGCTTTCGGCCATTTCGCCGGAAGCCGGGCCGATGAAGTGGATGCCATCAGCCACAAGCGTTGCATGGTTGCGGCGAGTGGCCGCGTGCGACCACATTTTTGGATTCATCGCGGGTGCAACAAGCACAGGTTTGTCGGTCGCCAGAAGGATCGTCGATGCCAGATCGTCAGCCAGGCCATTGGCCATTTTCGCCATCAGGTCGGCGGTAGCAGGAGCGATGACAATCAGGTCGCAATCGCGCGCCAGGCGGATATGGCCGACGTCCTGCTCATCCTCGCGGGAAAACAGCTCGGTAAACACCTTGTCGGCTGCCAGCGCTCCGACGGCAAGCGGAGTGACGAAAGCCTGCGCTCCCGCCGTCATCACGGGGCGCACGGACGCACCACGTTCGCGGAGCCGCCGGATCAGATCGAGACTCTTATAGGCCGCGATGCCGCCGGAAATGATAAGGAGGATGCGTTTTCCCTGAAGCGTCATGACGAATTCCGTTGGCGGCGGACGGTTGCGTCCTGCCCTTTCGGCTGGACCCTACTCGACGGACCGTCGGGAGGCAATCACGCCACCGGAGCAGTGATCACCGGCCGTCCCTGTTTTCCAGAAGCCCTCCAATCGTCGTGATCAGCGATGTACCGTCATATGGCTTGCGAATGACCGGTACCCACGAAAAATCAGGAGGAATCATTTCGCTGTTTCCGTAGCCGGTGGCAAACAGAAAGGGAATGTTGCGCGCCGCCAGTTCACGAGCGACGGCAAGAGAGGTCCCTGCGCCGAGATTGACATCAAGGATCGCCACGTCCGGTGTGTAGTCCAAGAGCCTGCTCAAGGCATCGGCGGCAGAGGCAGAGGTCGTCACATCGAAGATACCGTGATCGCCGAGCATGCTTTCGACATCGAGCGCAATCAGCATCTGGTCCTCGACCAGCATAACCCTCAAATCCGCGGCCAGCGTTCCCTTCGTCGTGTCATCGCCGGCAGCCTGACTAGACACCGCGTGAGACGATTGTTCGGCCAGGGAAATATGCTTTGCAGGCAGCAGGAACCGGGCCACAACGCCTTCACGCGCATAGGTCACGTTGCTGCGGCCATCGAGGTCATAAGGCACGCTGCGATCAATCAGCGCGGTGCCAAAGCCGGTGCGGGATGGCGGGGAGACGAGAGGACCGCCGGTCTCACGCCAGACGATATCGCAGTCACCATGGGCCGCCAGCGACCATGACACATCCAGCCGTCCACCGGGCCGCGACAGAGCTCCGTATTTGGCGGCGTTGGTCGACAGTTCATGCAGAACAAGCGCCATCACCGAAAAGGCGCGGGAATTGAGAAGGACGGGTGGGCCATTGACGGCGATCGATATGGTGGGCTGGCGATAGGGCGTCAGTTCCGCGTTCAAAAGGTCCAGCAGCAACCCGCCGCCATCGCCGCGCACCACCTGATCGTGGGCGAAAGACAGCGCCTGGATGCGGCCCTTGAGCGATGCGACATAATCGATCAGGGTCCGGCCTTCCTGCAGCGGCTGACCGACCAGCGACTTGATCAACGCGAGGATATTCTTGACGCGGTGGTTCAGTTCTTCATTGAGCATGCGTTGGCGCACATCGGCGCGGCTGCGCTCTTCCGCCATCAACTCGCTGTGGCGCAGTCCAACCTCGACAAGGGCAGCGCGCGTAACCTCGGCGATCTCGCGATCCGCCTCTGTCCAGGGCTGCGCTTGCTGATGGACGGTCTGCTTCCAGATGGCAAAACTTTCGCGCGGCGTCAGCCGGTCACCCAAAGGCCCCGTCGCATAAGTTTTCTCCGGGTTGCCGGCCCAATTTAGTGTCTGGACCAGCTCCTTGCGGAAAAAGAACAGATAATCCCGTCGTGTCTGCGTCAGAGGGATGGCCAGCACACCTGCCGCTTGCGCGCAAAAATCCTCCGCCTCCGGCATGCGCTGCGGCAAGGCGTGGGTGGCCCAGACGCGGCCTTCGGCCAGCGTGCCGATCAGACGCGAAAGCCCCGGAATAGCAGAAGCCGGCGGCACCAATCCATGCGAACTCCAGGTACCGTTCATCCAGAGTCCGATCCCGTCACATGGCATCAACGCACTGAAATCAGGCAGGTGTTCCGTCAGCAAATGACCGATATCGGCGTGATGGGAGGCCAGGCGCAGGAAACGATCGAGCGAGGCACGGGCGCGTGTCGCGGCCTCCAGGTTGGATTTCTGCCGGAGAGACGTCAGATGCAGCGAAAAGAATTCGCCAAACATTTCGGCAGCAACCCGTTCTGCCATCGACAGGATACGCGGCTGGTAATGATGGCACGCAATCAGCCCCCAGAGTGCGCCATCGACGATGATCGAAATCGACATGGAGGCTGCGACACCCATATTGCGCAGATATTCGCAGTGGATGGGCGAAACACTGCGAAGATGCGCGAGCGATAGATCCAAAGCTTCGCCTGATGCGTCGAAGACAGGAACCAGCGAGATGCGCGCGCCGCCGGCGTCGCCGATGATGCGGATGGTGTTTTTCAGATAGAGGACACGGGCCTGCTGCGGGATATCGCTGGCTGGGAAGTACTGGCCAAGAAAACTCTCCAGATCGCCGCGTTTGGCTTCGGCCGCAACCTTGCCCGACCCGTCCTGCTCGAAGCGATAGATCATCACACGATCGTATTCCAGCATACCGCGGATCAGCCGAGCCGCTTGGCGCACCAGAGTCTCGATGTCGCTGATATCACGGATACGGCCGATGAGACCGCGGGCAAGTTGCAATGGCTGGCCTATTGAGGCCGCCTCAAACTCGATGATGACGGTCGAACGGAAGATGTGGACCGAGACATCGAAGACGCCGCCCGGCACATGCAACCCTGACAAAATAGCCGGGCGCACGCCCTCGCCCTGTGTCGCAAGAGCGTTGCGTAATGTGTGCGTCGCTTCGGCGCCAACGAGCATTTCAAGCGTCAAGCCATTGATCTCGCCGGAAACGCCCAGCATGAAACCAGCATTGGTGGAATGCCGAAGAACAGTAATCGCCCGCGCATCGCACGCGATCAGGCAGCCATGCGGCTGAATACTGCCGGGGATATGGATCGGCTCACGGTCGCAATTGGTCAGATTAACCGGCTCGACCGCGTTGATGTCATGCTGGTTCATGGGATGCCTGACGAAATGCCTGTTCGGCAGTCTTGAACGTTGCGCGCGAGGCGTTGGCAACGCGCTCCATGTCGATGGAATCGGCACTTTCGAGCAGGGCGAGAAAATCGGGCCAGCGATCGCTGCGACGGGATTGCACCGCCAGATGCCGCGCCCCAAAATCTCCGTCGAAGCCAAGCTTCTGGGCACGCTTGTAAAGGACGCGGGCGCCAAGCACGGACCCTTCCAGGACGTAAAGCACGCCAAGAAGCGCCTCAGGGCTCTGGTCCAGAACCGGTGCATCCACCGATAGCTGTGGCGTCACATCCAAGTCACGCAGATCGTCGGCGATCAGGTTTGAAAACATCTCCGCATCCCAACGGTCGCATTGCTCCGGCCAGACCGTAGAAACAAGTTTGCGCTCGACAGCCTCCCGGAACGCCCAAATTCCGCGCAGATAGTTTTTGTACGAATCAAGACTTTCAAAGGAGCCGACCATACGGTCAAGCGAGGCGTGGGCTTGCGACGTGTTTTCGCGCAACTGGGCTCGGCGGGACCGATCTGGCATTTATGTTTTTCCGGGTATGCAAAAAATTGAATGGGTACGTTATCGATAAGACAGAAAACGCCTTGGCAGTTGAAAAGTTCCCTGACTTTAGAACTATTTTTAACCGGAGGTTACCGGCGAAACCATCATCCTCCCTGAAACGCTGTTTATGACACCGTTTCCCGTTTCAATGGCCGTGATGTGTGCATTGCGCATGATCGGCGAGCACCTCGATGACCCGGCATTGATCGACCCGGCCATGGCCGCAACCTTCCACCATCATTTCCAGCTCCGCCTTCAGCGCCAGCAGGCTGCGGATCCGCTGCTCCACTTCGACGAGCCGGGCCTTGGCGATGGCATCGGCGGAAGCGCAGGGCTGCAAAGGGTTGTCCTGAAGGCTGAGCAATGTGCGGATCGCCTCAACCTCGAAACCAAGCTCGCGGGCATGACGAATGAACGTCAGGCGATGGAGATCGGATTGTTCATAGGAACGCTGATTGCCCTCGCTGCGGCTTGGCTCCCGTAGCAGGCCGATCCCCTCGTAATACCGGATGGTCGGCACCTTGACGCCACTTTTGCGCGCAGCTTCGCCAATCGTGATCTTTTTCATGACTTTTCCTCTTGCACCTCTAGCCGCTAGAGGATGTACGAAAGATGCCAGAGTTTGACAAGAATATACACAGGAAGCGGACAATGGCAGAGGCGACACAGACACGATACCGGGTGGAGGGTATGGATTGCGCGTCCTGCGCGGCCAAGATCGATACGGCAGTCCGGCGCATGCCGGGCGTCGCGGATGTTTCGGTTTCGGTGACCGCAGGCACGATGACCGTGAAACACGATGCGGTCAGCGATCTCGCCGCCATTGCCAAGAAAGTCACGGGCCTTGGTTATTCCGTCTCGCAGATCGCCGGCAAGGTCGCGCCGGTTACAGAGGCCAAGCAGGCCAGCTGCGGCCATGATCACGGCGATCACAGTCACGCAGGCCACGATCATGCCAAGCATGGCGATCACGATGGCCATGATCATGCGGCTCACGATCACAGCGGACACGACCATGCAAGCCATGCCGGTCACGATCATTCGAAACCCGCAACCCAGGACGCCATGGAAGGCCTGCACGGGCATGACCATGCGCCGACAAGCGGTCCGTGGTGGACCAGCAAAAAGGGCAAGCTGACCATTTTTTCCGGCGCTGCCCTTGTGATTGCCTATGCTGTCGGCCATCTCGTGCCCTCGATTGCATCCTATGCCTTCATCGTCGCCATGTTGATCGGGCTTATCCCGATCGCCCGGCGCGCCATCATGGCCGCGATGGCCGGTACGCCGTTTTCGATCGAGATGCTGATGACGATCGCGGCCATTGGCGCTGTGATCATCAATGCCGGCGAAGAGGCGGCCGCCGTGGTCTTCCTGTTCCTGGTCGGTGAACTTCTTGAAGGCGTTGCCGCCGGGAAGGCGCGTCAAAGCATCCAGTCGCTGGCCGCGCTGGTGCCGAAGGAGGCGCTCTTGGAAGAAAACGGCCAGACGCGCGCCGTGCCTGCCGAAAGCCTTGCCGTCGGCGCCACCATTCTTGTTCGCCCCGGCGACCGTATTTCCGCTGATGGTCTGATCCTGTCGGGTGAAAGCGCCATTGATGAGGCGCCGGTGACCGGCGAAAGCACGCCGGTGCGCAAGGGCGTCGATGAAAAGGTCTTCGCCGGCACGATCAACGGGGATGCCGCATTGCGCGTCCGAGTGACGGCGACTTCCGCCGACAATACCATTGCCCGAGTCGTCAAACTGGTCGAGGAGGCACAGGAATCCAAGGCGCCGACCGAGCGTTTCATCGACCGGTTCTCGCGCTATTACACGCCGGGTGTGGTGGTGGTTGCAGCCCTCGTGGCGATCATTCCGCCACTGTTTATGGGCGGCCCGTGGGACGAATGGGTCTACAAGGGCCTTGCCATCCTGCTCATCGGTTGCCCTTGTGCCCTGGTGATTTCAACGCCAGCCGCCATTGCCGCCTCACTGTCCGCTGGCGCCCGGCGCGGCCTGCTGCTGAAAGGGGGCGCCGTACTGGAGACCTTGGGCAGCGTTACCGCCGTTGCGCTGGATAAGACCGGGACACTGACCGAAGGCAAGCCGAAGGTTACGGATATCCTCCCCTTCGGCCATTCCGAGGCCGATGTGCTGACCTTTGCCGCCGCGCTTGAAACTGGCTCAAGCCACCCGTTGGCGAAGGCGATCCTTGACCGGGCCGCGGCTGACACGGTGAACGTTCCCGCCGTATCCGACGCAAAGGCGCTGGGTGGCAAGGGCGTGACGGCGACAGTGGACGGCAAGGCGGTCTTCCTCGGCTCACCACAGGCGGCCGGCGACCGCATTGCACTGTCTGCTGAGCAGACGGCGGCAATCACTGCACTCAACGACGAGGGCAAGACCGTCTCCGTGCTGATCATCGGCGATACGCTGGCCGGTGCGATCGCCATGCGCGACGAGCCGCGCCCCGATGCAAAATCCGGGCTGAAAGCCCTGACGGATGCAGGTGTAAAGATCGTGATGCTGACGGGCGACAACAAGCGCACGGCAACCGCGATCGGCAAGCAACTCGGCATCGAAGTGCGGGCAGAGCTGATGCCGGAGGACAAGCAGCGCATCGTCGGCGAACTGAAGCAACAGGGGTTTGTCGTTGCCAAGGTCGGTGACGGGATCAACGACGCACCGGCACTGGCGGCGGCCGATATCGGCATTGCCATGGGCGGCGGCACCGACGTGGCGCTGGAAACCGCCGACGCTGCCGTGCTTCACGGCCGGGTCGGGGACGTCGCCGAAATGATCGACCTGTCGAAACGCACGATGGGAAATATCCGCCAGAACATCACCATGGCGCTGGGGCTGAAGGCCGTGTTCCTGGTCACCACCATCGCCGGCATTACCGGGCTGTGGCCAGCGATCCTGGCCGATACCGGCGCCACCGTGCTGGTAACGGTCAACGCACTGCGGCTTCTCGCACCCGTGCGCCGCGCCTGATATCGAATGACCGGCGGCATGAACGCCGCCGGTTCAATCCCGCTTCGATACCATCGCCTTCAGGCGCTCGACATCGCCGGGCGCCAATCCTTGTGGATCGGTGACAGCAACCCACGCATCGATATAATGTTCCGGCGCATAGACATGACCGTATCCCATCGGCGATGTCGTCGCCATCGCCATGTCGAGCGCCAGCTGCAGCATAGTCACGACCGGATACCAGCGCAGATAAGGCGAGACATCCAGACCGCGCGGCTGCTTCATCCAATCCGGTTCCCGGTAGAAGGAATGAGGATCGAAGAAGGTCACGGGGTCGCTGGCATATTGCAGGTAGACAATGCGCATCGGCCCCCATTTTGCACCCGGAATATCCAGCGCGTTCTTCTGGGCCGTAAAGCGGATAACCGAACCGTCACGGAAGCGTGGCAGCCAGGCCGGAGACCCGGGCTCGCGTCCGGCGGTTACCGATTTCCAGCCAGCGCTCTCAAAGGGCGGACCGCTCCAGAGCGCTCCCTGGAAAGGGTCGCCGATCACATCGAGGAGATCAGCCGAGCGCTCGGAATTCAGCGCACCGAGGCTGAGGCCATGCAGATAAAGCTTGGGGCGTTTATCCTTCGGCAGCGTCGTCCAGTAGCCGTAGACCGCCTTGAACAGCGATTCACCAGCCTCCGCGCCATAGCTCGGCTCGACCAGCAGCGAGAGCCAACTGGTCAGATAGGAATATTGCAGCGCGACGCTCGCCACGTCGCCCCGATGCAGATACTCGACCGTATCCATTGCTGCCGGATCGACCCAGCCGGTGCCAGTCGGGACCACGACGATCAGCGCGGAGCGTTGGAAGGCGCCGGTACGCTTGAGTTCGGCAAGTGCCAATGCCGCCCTTTCCTTCGCCGTTTCTGCGGCATTCAAGCCAACATAGACGCGGATCGGCTCCAGTGCTGGCTGCCCGAAGAAAGCGCCGATCTTTTCAGCCGTCGGGCCGGACGCGACGAATTCACGGCCGCGAAATCCCAGATCGTGCCAGGGGATGAGCGATGCGGAGCTGCCTGTCTTCAACGGATCGGCGGGCGGCGCCAGATCGCTGTCGATCAAGGCATCCAGCTCGCGGAAGGAGGAATCGGCCAGCCGCAAGCCAGCCTTGAGGAGCAAACCATCGCCGATAGACCAGAACAGGACGAGGGCCAGGATAACCCCCAGCAAACGGGCAATGGGCGTCGGTGTGACATGCTCGAATTTGCGCGACAGAAAGGCGAACGTCATCCGGAACAGGCGGGCGAGCCCAATCAGCACGATGAAAACCAAAAGGGCAATCAGCGCGAGTTTCAGCGGTTCGGCGGTTTCCACAGGATCGAGCCCCATCAGGCTGCGAACAGAGTTTTGCCAGCGGGCTGCCTGCCACAGGAATGTGATCGCTATTCCTGCGCATCCCATCGCGGCCAAAGCCTTGACGGCACGCTCGATCTTGGGCGTCAGGGCGGGGAGCTCAAGATAGTGCCAGAGCCAGCGGCTGAGGACGCCAAGGCCGTATCCGGCCGCCAGCGAACAGCCGGATAGCACGCCCTGCAGCACATAGGGCCGCGGAATGAGACTTGGTGTGAGCGATACGGCGAAGAAAAGAATGCCGATCAGCACGCCCGGCAACGACAGCGATGCGCCGAGGCGCAACAGAAGGTTTTGCATCTCACTCCTCATGGCTGATTCAGCCGCTGATCGACGACAACAGGCTCAGCCCTGCTGCATTTCCCGCCACAGCTCGTAGATATCCGCCTCTCCCTCCGGCCGCACCGGATGATAGGCGAATGTCATCTGCTGGTCGGCGAATGGTTTGCGCAGCTCCGCATAAAGCGCTGCCGAGGTCAGCCCGTAGGGCGCGCCGTCTTCATTCGAATAAGCGTAGGAAATGTCGGTGATGCCGGCCAGCCGCATGGCGGCGAGGCACATCGGGCATGGGTGACCGCTGGCATAGACGGAAGCCCCCTTGAGAGTGGCCGTGCCACGCTTGATGGCCGCCGCACGCACCGCGACGAGTTCCGCATGGGCAGTCGGGTCATGTGTCTCCATCACGCCGTTGACCCCGGTGGCCACCACCTCTCCATTCATAACCAGTACGGCGCCAAAAGGCCGCCCGCCCTTGCGGACATTGTCGCGGGCAAGCGCGATGGCCTGGGTCATGAAGCGATCTGCGTCCGGCATGGTTTCACTCCTCGTGCATTTGCACCAGTGGAAACGATCACGCGAGCGGCGTCAACCGGTTGCGATTGTGACCGCTGATCAGGTGGACGCCAGCGCCACGGCGGGCTGCAGGCGCGAGGCGTTGTAGGCGGGCAGATAGCCGAAGATCAATCCGGTGAGGAAGGCGCTGCCGAAGGCGAGGATCACAGGACCGGGCGCGAAGCTGACGGCGACACCAAAGGCCTGCGCTACCGCGCCGATGCCAAGACCCAGCCCGACGCCGATCAGGCCGCCGAGCGCGGAGACAACCAGCGCCTCGACGATAAACTGCGTGAGGATATCGCGACCGCGCGCGCCCGTTGCCATGCGGATACCGATCTCGCGGGTGCGCTCTGTGACGGAAACCAGCATGATATTCATTACCCCGATGCCACCGACGAGCAGCGAGATGGCAGCGATGGAGCCGAGGAACACTTTCAAAATGTTCGAGGTTTCGGTGAAGGTTTCGCGGATCGCCGCCATGTTGATGATCTGCGTGTCCTGGCGCTTGTGGCGCTCATCGAGCAAAGCCTGGATCTGGTCTTGCGTCACGTTGATGGCGTCGCCATCCTTCACCTGTACGGTGATGGATCGGACATTCCGTGCCCCGAACAGGCGCAGGTTGCCGGTCGAAAGCGGCACCAGCACAGTGTCGTCCTGATCGTTGCCGCCGGCGCTGGCGCCCTTCTTTGACATCACGCCGATCACCTGGAAGGGAATGTTCTTGATGAGAATATACTGCCCGAGCGGATCAGCACCATCAGGAAACAGCGCATCCGCCACGGTCCGGCCGAGCACGGCGACGCTCGCATAGGCATCCATGTCGGTCTTTTCGAGAAAGGCACCATCCTCGACCGTCCATGATTTGGCTTCAGGGAATTGCGGCACCGTGCCGTTGACCGTTGTCTGCGTATCGAGATTGCCGGCCCGCACCGTCAAGGTGCTCGACATTTCCGGCACCGCAAAACTGATATTGGGCAATTCCAGAATAGCATCGGCATCGGACGGGATCAGCGAGACGATGCTCCCCCCTTCCCCGCCGCGAAAATTCGACATGTTGGGCCGCACGACCAGAAGATCGGATCCCATGGCGGCGATGCGACTCAGCACGGAATCCTGAGCACCCGTGCCGATGGCCAGCATCGCGACGACGGAGCTGACGCCAATGACGATGCCGAGCAGGGTGAGAATTGTGCGAAACAGATTGGCCCGCAGCGCCCGGAACGACATACGCACGGCCTCGGCCACATCGGTAACGATGGCAGCTTTACCCGCGCTCCTTGCCGCTAGCGCCGGCTTGGCGCGGCCGATACGCCTGATATTGCCCGGGATACGGTCGGCGACGATCAGGCCGTCGCTGATCTCGATGACGCGGTCAGCAGATTCAGCCAGTTCCGGGGCGTGGGTGATGATGATGACGGTATGGCCGTCCTCGTTCATCTGCCGCAGCGTCGCCATCACTTCCTTGCCGCTCTGGCTGTCGAGTGCGCCGGTCGGCTCGTCGGCGAGGATGATCTGGCCGCCATTCATCAGCGCCCGGGCGATCGACACACGCTGCTGCTGGCCGCCGGACAGCTGGTTGGGCAGGTGATCGAGACGGTCGCCGAGACGAAGCGAGCGCAAAAGCATGCTGGCACGCTCTTCTCGCTGCCGCGACGGCATGCCGGCATAGATCGCGGGGATCTCGACATTCTCCTGCGCGGTTGCGGTCGGCACCAGATTGTAGCTCTGGAAGACGAAGCCGAACATCTGGCGCCGCCTTGCCGCAAGCTCGTCGGCGTTCAAATCCGAGACATCTTCGCCTTCGAGCAGATACTGGCCACCGGTCGGCGTATCGAGACAGCCGAGAATGTTCATCAGCGTCGATTTTCCGGAACCGGAAGCACCGACGATGGCGACAAATTCGCCGGGCTGAATATCGAGCGAGACGCCACGCAGCACCTCAACGGCCACGTCGCCATTGACGAAGGTCTTGCGGATATCCTTGAGCGAGATGAGCGGGGTCATAGCGGCCTCAGAACATCGGCGGCATGCCGCGCCGCGAATTGCCCCGGCCCGACGACGCCTTGTCACCGGACCCCGCGCTGACGACGATGGCATCGTTTTCGCCAAGGCCCTGTTTGATCTCGACCCGCACGCGATTGCGAACTCCGGTCTCGACCTTCCGGGTTTCATGGGCGCCGGAAGCAGTGACGACAGTCACGTCCCCGGACGTGCGATCCTTGCCGAAATGAACCGCGGCGATTGGCACAGTCAGCACGTCTTTCGCCGAAGACTCGACGAAAAACACCTGCGCCGTCATGTTCATCATCAACGCGCCATCCGGATTGGACACGTCGAACAGCGCGTAATAAAGCACGACATTGTTTTCGGTCGCGGGCGTTGGCTTGATCTGGCGAAGCGTGCCGGGATAGCGCTTGCCGGGCTGGCCGAGCAGGGTGAAATAGGCGTTCATTCCCACTTTGAGCTTGCCGACATCGGCTTCGGATACCTGGGCTTCGACCGTCATGGTCGACAGATTGCCGATGGTGACGATGGTTGGCGCTGTCTGGTTGGCGTTGAGCGTTTGGCCTTCCTTGGCCGATATGTCGATGATCGTTCCGGTCAGCGGCGCATAGATCTTGGTATAACCAAGGCTGATGCGGGCGTCCTTGAGCGTTGCCTCTTGCTTGCGAACCTGAGCTTTCAGCGCATCGACATTGGCCTCTGCAGTGGCAAGCGCCGCCACCGCCTCGTCGAGCGCCGACTGCGCAGCACCATTGCTGGCCACAAGGGCCCGCTGGCGGGTGAGGTTGGCACTCGCCAGAACCACCTGCGCCGATTTATCGATCATCTGGGCCTCAAGATTGGCAAGCTCGGCCTCGGCGATTTCGATCTGCGTTTCGATCGAGGCGCTGTCGATCTCAGCGATCAGCTGGCCTTCCTTGACGCTATCGCCAATCTCGACCTTGAGGCTCTTCAGCTGGCCGGAAACCTGGGCGCCGACATCGACGTCCTTGATCGGGCTCAACAGACCGGACGCGGTGACGCTGTTTTCGATATCGCCGCGCACCGGTGTCTCCGTGACGACGGCGTCCGCCGCTTCCTGCTTGCCGTAGACCGACCAGCCATACCAGCCGGCGGCAGCGAGAAACAGAACCGGAAGGATCAGCCAGCGCTTGCGCGTACGCCCACGCCTGCTGCGCGCCGGCATCGGCTGCGCGGCGGCGGCGTCCTGCTCTTCAACCGCAGGGGCAATTTTCCGGGTGGCATCCGCCATTCACGTCTCTTTCAAATTCAATCGGGCGTTGGGTCATCATTCCCCGCGACAGCTAAATTGAAACTACGCCATAATGAAGTCCAACAGCATGAAATCTCTGTAATCTTTCCCGATTTTCGTTTCGCAATGTTTCCAGGCAATGGCAATGCGAAGGAGTTTGCAGACGAAAAACCGGCGGATGAACCGCCGGTTTCATTGATGGCTTTATGCAGCCGTC
Organism: Rhizobium sp. PL01; assembly: GCF_033447125.1. NCBI lineage: Bacteria > Pseudomonadati > Pseudomonadota > Alphaproteobacteria > Hyphomicrobiales > Rhizobiaceae > Rhizobium > Rhizobium sp. PL01. Next base: position 42,787 of record NZ_JAWQUM010000009.1, read on the forward strand.
TTTGTGGCTGCTGCCCGAATGCTGCCGGGGCGATCAAAAAGGCCGCCCTCCCTGCAACGATGGAACAGGACCTCAGCCGTTCAATGTTCCGACCCTGGCCATGGCGAGCACATCGGCAAATGCTCCGCCGCGAAACGCATAGGCTTTGTGCACGCCCTCGACTTCAAAGCCAGCGGCCTCGTAGAGCGCAATGGCCCCCGCATTGTCGGTAAAGACAGTGAGTTCGATGCGGATGATGTTCAGCCAGTTATCCGCGGCATCGATGAGTTCGAGCAGCAGCGCTTTGCCGATGCCCTGCCGTTGATAATCGTCGCGAACGCTCATGCCGAGCACAGCTACGTGATGACGCCGCCCTATCTGGCGATGAAGCCCGGCAGCGCCCAGAATGAAGCCGTCCCGTTCGGCAACGAGCTGAAGTCCCCCATCCGACGGCTTCTCCAGCCAGGACCGGACCTCCTCCGGGCGGGTATGAGGCAGGCGCAGCGTTCCCCGCCGCACACCCGGCTGGTTTAGCATGACGGCCATCTGCTCGTGATCTCCGGGGCGCGAGGCCCGAATGAGCAGTGCGCTGTTCAAGGGCGCAACGGGAGAGTTTTCTGTTTGCTTCATGACGGTCCTCGTCTTCAAATGCGAGGAGGTGAGAAGCTTGCGACCCTACCTGCCTCGGCAGGGTCCACAGGATGAAAGCGCTTTTAACCCAGCACCGATCCTGCGCACCCCGAAAGGTCCGTGCAGGTCACAATAAGGGTGTTCGATGCGCTGTTCATTCCATGAAAATGAACGAACGCACGGGCGAAGGCAAGCTCAAAAAACCCGCCATGCGATGACGATCAGCGTCAGCGCAATCACCCAGAGTGCCACACGGCCCGAGCGGCTGTGCCGCGCCTCGGCCCTGCCGATAGCCTCGGCGGTCTGCGCGTCGAAACGCATGCCGTTCTCGGCCATAGCCGTGATCTCGCGCGAAAACTTTTCCGTCTTCGCGGCAATTTCGGGGGCCGCCTCGGCCAGCCTGACGGCGGCGTGAAAGGCTTCCTTGACGTCTCCCAGAATGCGTTTTGGGCCGAGATTGTCGCGGATCCAGGCGCCAACCACGGGCTCGGACGCTTTCCACATGTTGAAGCGCGGATTGAGCGTACGGGCGACGCCTTCGACGACGACCATGGTCTTCTGCAACATGACCAGCTCCGGCCGGGTCTCCATGTCGAAGAGTTCGGTGACCTCGAACAGCAGCGTCAGAAGCTTGGCCATGGAGATGGTTTCCGCCGGCTGGCCGTGGATCGGTTCGCCGATGGCACGGATTGCCTGAGCGAAGCTGGCAACATCGTGATGACCGGGCACATAGCCCGCTTCAAAATGAACATCGGCGACGCGCCGGTAATCCCTAGTGATGAAGCCATAGAGGATTTCAGCGAGGAAACGGCGTTCCTTCTTGCCGAGGCGGCCGACAATGCCGAAATCGACGGCAACGATCATGCCCTGCGGATCGACGAACAGATTGCCCTGGTGCATATCGGCGTGGAAGAAACCGTCGCGCAACGTATGGCGCAGGAAGGACTGGATCAGGGTATCGGCCAGCGCATCGAGATCGTGCCCGGCCTGGCGCAGGCCTTCGACATCCGACATCTTGGTGCCATCGACCCATTCCATCGTCACGACGTCGCGGCCGGTGCGTTCCCAATCAACCTTCGGCACCCGGAAGCCCGGATCATCCGCGGCATTCTCGCCCAGTTCTGACAGAGCGGCGGCCTCAAGCCGCAGATCCATCTCGATCTTGGTGGTCTGCTCCAGCGTCTTCGTCACCTCAACCGGCCGCAGACGGCGGGTATGGGGCAGGAAACGCTCCTGCAATCCGGCAACAAGGAACATCGCCTCCAGATCATGGGCAAAACGCTGCCGGACGCCGGGGCGGATGACCTTGACTGCAACCTTTTGCTGGACGCCATCCTTGAGCACCGTCGCAGGGTGCACCTGCGCGATCGAAGCCGCGGCGATCGGGTCGCCGAAATGGGTGTAAAGTTCGGCAACCGGACGGCCGAGAGAGGCCTCGACGGCCGCACGTGCTTCCTCTACCGGAAACGTCGCCATGCGATCCTGCAGGAAGGACAGATCCTCAGCAAAATCGGCACCAACGACATCAGGGCGGGTGGCGAGAAACTGGCCAATCTTCACATAGGATGGGCCAAGCCGTTCGATGGCCCGCGCCAGCCGGTCGCTGCGATCCTCATTTCTGGCACGGCGGCGTGCAAAAAGGCCGGCGAAGGATTGCGCGGCTTTCGGCAATGCCGGCAGGTCTTCCGACGGCAGCGCCGACACGACACCTTCGCGCACCAGAACCCAGCCTATACGGACGAGGCGAAGATAAGCTCCTGGCGTGCTCATAGCAGCTTGCCGCCGCGCCGGGGCAGCCCCTCAGAGCGCTTCACGAGAATGGACATCATGCGTCAGATCTTCCAGCCGGAATGCAGCGCGGCAATGCCGGCGGTGTAATTGGTGTAGTTGACACGCGAGAAGCCGGCCGTGGTGATCATGGCAGCGAAATCGCGCTGGTTGGGAAACTTGCGGATCGATTCCACCAGATACTGGTAGGGCTCGGCATCGCCGGTGACCATCTTTCCGAATTTCGGGATCGCGTTGAACGACCAGGCATCATAGACCTTGTCGAGCAGCGGCATCTCGACTTCGGAAAACTCCAGCACCAGCAGGCGGCCGCCGCGCTTCAGGACGCGATAGGCTTCCGACAGCGCTACGTCGATGCGCGGCACGTTGCGGATACCAAACGCGATCGTATAAGCATCGAAGGAATTGGCCTCAAAAGGCAGCTCCTCGGCATTGGCCTCGACGAACGTCAGATTGGACGACAGGCCCTTCTTCTCGGCGCGTTCGGCGCCGACGGCGAGCATGGAGCCGTTGATATCGAGTACGGTTGCATGCGCCTTGCGGTCAGACGCCTCAACGATCCGGAAGGCGATGTCGCCAGTGCCGCCGGCAACGTCGAGAACCTTGTAGTCCTCGGAGCGGCGCGGATTGAGCGACGCGATCATCGCATCCTTCCAGGCGCGGTGCAGGCCCATCGACATCACATCATTCATGATATCGTAGCGCTTGGCGACCTTGTGGAAGACATCGTTGACGAGTGCCTGTTTCTCACCCTGACCAACCTGGCGAAACCCATAGGAGGTTTCCATGCCGCCATCGGCAGAGGTGCGCTCACCAGTCATCAAGGCTTACTCCATTCAATCGCTGTTACGCCGACCATAGCGAATTCAATTCATCCACGCTATCTCTGCGGCAGATAGCGGCCTGCGGCATTCGCGCCAGTGGTTAAGACCGGTTTGCTATAGGATATGTGCGCTGCGAATGGAATTGCCAAATGGCTTCGGCCAGTTGGCGCATGGCAAGGAGACGTGAATGCCGGAACTTCCCGAGGTGGAGACTGTCAGGCGTGGCCTGACGCCCGCAATGGAAGGCGCGCTTCTGGTGCGCGCGGAGCTGCGACGTCCGGACCTGCGCTTCCCCTTCCCAGAGGACTTCGCAACACTGGTCTCAGGACGGCGGATCGTCTCGCTGGGGCGGCGGGCGAAATACCTCTTGATCGACCTTGAAGGCGGCGACGTGATCATCTCCCATCTCGGCATGTCCGGATCCTTCCGCGTCGAAGAAGGCGCCGTGTCCGGAACTCCAGGCGACTTCCACCATCCGCGTAGCAAGGATGAGAAACACGACCATGTCGTTTTTCACCTCGAAGGCCTCCAGGGGCCGTCCCGCGTCATCTACAATGATCCGCGCCGCTTTGGCTTCATGGACCTCACCACACGCGACACGCTCGCCAATCATGCCTTCATCCGCAATCTCGGCGAAGAGCCGACCGGCAACGTGCTCGATGCCGCCTATCTGGCTGCGCGTTTCGCCGGTAAGGCGCAGCCGCTGAAATCGGCGCTGCTCGACCAGAAGAATATCGCCGGCCTCGGCAATATCTACGTCTGCGAGGCATTGTGGCGCGCCGGCCTCTCGCCGCTCAGGGCCGCAGGTACGCTGGTGGATGCGAAGGGAAAACCGAAGGCGGCGCTTGAGCTTCTGACCGAGGCGATCCGGGCCGTCATCGCCGATGCCATTGCTGCCGGCGGGTCCTCGCTACGGGACCATATCCAGACAGACGGCACGCTCGGTTATTTCCAGCATTCGTTCTCCGTCTATGACCGCGAAGACGAGCCTTGCCGGACGCCCGGCTGCGGCGGGACCGTCGCCCGTGTCGTTCAGGCGGGGCGATCGACCTTCTATTGCCCGAAATGCCAGAGATAGGGCGTGTGCCCAAGGTCGCCCGCCAGCCGTGTTTTCGAAAATACCGCGTTGACGGCAGGCGTGTTTAAGGCTATATGCCGCCCACAGTTTGGAAAGCCGCTCCAAGGTTTTCCGATATTGCTCCCTACTTGCTTGGACGACAGGTCGCAGTGACCCGGCACGGCGGTAGAGAGTTTTTGTCAGATTTCGAAGAGAGACACCAAATGGCCAATACAACTTCGGCGAAAAAAGCGACCCGCAAGATCGCCCGCCGCACGGAAGTCAACAAGTCCCGCCGTTCGCGCGTTCGCGGCTTCATCCGCAAGGTCGAAGAAGCCATCGCTTCTGGCGACCAGGTTCTCGCTCAGGCAGCCCTGAAGGCAGCCCAGCCGGAACTGATGCGCGCAGCCAGCAAGGGCGTCGTGCACGCCAACACGGCATCGCGCAAGGTTTCGCGTCTCGCGAGCCGCGTAAAGTCGCTTTCGGCTTAAGCCGGCTTATTAAAATATCGTCAATGAGATAGCCCGGTCCATGACCGGGCTTTTCAGATTCAAACTTCCGGCACACAGATGGTTAATTCTTGTGCAAGTTATTATGTCATCGCAATGACAAATATTTTTCAATAAAAACAGATGGTTGCGGGAGGATACTCAGACTCACCCGCCTCTCACCAAGGCCTATTCGAGGTCTAAACGAGTCAAGAAATTTTTTATTTTTTTTGTTTTTCGCCAGCTAACATCCGGGCAAAAATTCAAAGCCCTTGATTCAAAAGCGATTCTCTTCCGCCGAGCTGCCGTCCATGCAGGACACGCTATGAGAGTCAACGCCCGGGCCTTCCGAGGTGCTAAAATTCGCGATTGATCTTGTCCCACGATCCTGCCTAAATGCCTCCACAGAAAGCGCAGGACATACCTGTGGAAAAGATGAAAAGGCAGCCTTTCAACAGGCAGCGTAGTTTCACTTAAACTTTTTGTAACGGGGTGGTTCCACAACGTTCCATCAATCAGAACAGAGCGTTTTCAGCTGTGCAATATGTTTGCCCGGAATGACACTCTGCGACTTCTGGTTGTGAACACTTGAAACTGCCAATACGCCGGACAACGCACATCGTGGCTTTTACTGCGTGGTGCCTGGACGGTGGCCGATATGCGAATGAGGACGCACTATCGGCAAACTGGCCTGCCCTTCTTTTCACGAGGGTCGGGAAGGCCGGTCAGACACGATTGGACCCGGAAAGGACGCGAGGCCTGACCGGATCCTAGAATGAACTGTGCAAGCGGGACATGCGTTTGGCTACGCCAGATGGATTTTGCACGAAACCGGACCGCAAGAGGAGGATGAGGATTCCTCTTACGGAACGGAGAGCGTTTGAATTGGGCGGCATGCCTTTGAAAAAGGGCCGCACGAGACAGACATAAAGGCTGACGCCGGCAGCAATGTCGGCGTCGCGGAATGATATTGGAAGGCGGCAATATGCTTGGTAATTCGGTGACGGCGGCGATCGTATTCGAGAATGGGGAGAATGCACGTCAGATCGCGGTAAAACAGTCTGACGCGACGACGGGAGAAAAGGGCGACATGATCCAGAGCGCGCTTTTCGAGCGGGTGAGTGCGCGTTTGAAGGCTCAGGTCGGTCCTGATGTTTTTGCCAGCTGGTTTGGCCGGTTGAAGTTGCAGTCCGTTTCCAAGAGCGTCGTACGGCTGTCCGTTCCAACGACATTCCTGAAGTCCTGGATCAACAACCGCTACCTCGACCAGATCACCAGCATTTTTCAGCTGGAAGACGCTGAAATCCTGAAGGTGGAGATCGTGGTCCGCAGCGCAACGCGCAGCACCCGGCCGGGTCTTCACGACAATGCTCCCCAGGCAAGCCAGAGCGATGTAGCCGCACCGGCCTCTTCACGCCGTTCAGCGCCGCAGACGCTCGGCCAGCATGCGGCCGCCACGGTCGGTAATCTCCAGAAGTCGCAGCCAGTCGCAGGTCCCCTGTTTGGTTCGCCGCTGGATTCACGCTACACATTCGAAAGCTTCGTCGAGGGCTCCTCGAACCGTGTCGCCCTTGCTGCCGCCAAGACGATTGCCGAAGCCGGCGCCGGCGCTGTGCGTTTCAACCCGTTGTTCATTCATTCGACGGTCGGCCTTGGCAAGACGCACCTTTTGCAGGCGATTGCCACCGCTGCGATCCAGAGTGCACGCGCACCCCGTGTCGTCTATCTGACGGCGGAATATTTCATGTGGCGTTTCGCAACAGCCATTCGCGACAACGACGCACTGTCGTTGAAGGAAACGTTGCGCAATATCGATCTTCTGGTCATCGACGACATGCAGTTCCTGCAGGGCAAGTCGATCCAGCACGAATTCTGCCATCTTCTCAATATGCTGCTCGACAGCGCCAAGCAGGTCGTCGTTGCTGCGGACCGCGCGCCATGGGAGCTGGAATCGCTTGATCCGCGGGTTCGTTCGCGTCTGCAGGGTGGCGTCGCTATCGAGATGGAAGGACCGGATTACGAGATGCGTCTCGAAATCCTCAAGCGCCGCCTCGAAGTCGTCCGTCTGGACGATGCATCGCTCGATATTCCCGCCAATATTCTGAGCCACGTCGCACGCAACATCACCGCCAGCGGCCGCGAGCTCGAAGGCGCTTTCAACCAGCTGCTTTTCCGCCTCTCGTTTGAGCCGACACTGTCGATCGAACGCGTCGATGAACTGCTCGGCCATCTGGTCAACGCCGGTGAGCCACGCCGGGTGCGTATCGAAGACATCCAGCGTGTTGTCGCCAAGCACTACAATGTGTCGCGCCAGGAACTGGTGTCCAACCGCCGCACCCGCGTCATCGTCAAACCGCGCCAGATCGCCATGTATCTGGCAAAGACCTTGACCCCCCGCTCCTTCCCGGAAATCGGCCGCCGTTTTGGCGGGCGCGATCACACCACGGTTTTGCACGCCGTGCGCAAGATCGAGGACCTGATTACCGGCGATACCAAGCTCTCGCACGAGATCGAGCTTTTGAAGCGTTTGATCAACGAATAGGCCTGAAGCCTTTCAGACCATCATTGAAAACATGCCCTTGTTCACACGAACAGGGGCATGCCTCTTTCAAGCGGCGGCCAGACTATTTCTTGCCCTTTGCGATCAGATGATACAGCGCCCGGATGGCTTGTGCCTCGCCACCGAGTGGTGAATGCGGCCGTTCAGCCGGCGCCCAGCCGAAGATGTCGAAATGCGCCCAACTCTTGGCGTTGGTCACGAAGCGTTTGAGGAACAAGGCGGCCGTGATCGACCCCGCCATGCCGCCCGAAGGCGCGTTGGTGAGGTCGGCGATACGGGCCGAGATATCCTTCTCATAGCCCTTGTAGAGCGGCATGCGCCACATCGGATCATCGACCGTCAAGCTCGATTCTGTCAGATCGTGGGCTAGGTCCTCGTCGTCGGTGTAGAAAGGTGGCAGGTCCGGTCCAAGAGCGACCCGGGCAGCGCCCGTCAGCGTCGCCATGTCGATCAGGAGATCGGTTTCTTCCTCGTCTGCGTAAGCCAGGGCATCCGCAAGGATCAGCCTGCCCTCTGCATCCGTATTGTCGATCTGCACCGTCAGACCCTTGCGGCTACGATAGATATCGCCCGGGCGGAAGGCATTGGCGGAGATCGAATTCTCGACCACCGGCACAAGCACGCGCAAATCCACCTTCAGCTTGGCGTCCATGATCATCAGGGCGAGCCCCATGACATTGGCAGCGCCGCCCATGTCTTTCTTCATCAACAGCATGGAAGCGGCAGGCTTGATATCAAGGCCGCCGGTATCGAAGCAGACGCCCTTGCCGACCAGCGTCACCTTGCGGTGACCTTTCTTGCCCCAGCGCAATTCAAGCAGGCGCGGCGCCTCGGCGCTGGCGCGGCCAACAGTGTGGATTAGCGGGAAATTCTGCTTCAGCAGATCGTCGCCCGAAACAACGGAAACCTTGGCCTTGTAATGGTCTCCCAACGACCGGAATGCCTCTTCCAGCGCATTCGGCCCCATGTCGTTGGTCGGCATGTTGATCAGGTCGCGGGCAAGAAAGATGCCTGCGAGCTGCCGTTTGATATCGGCCGCATCGGCATCGGCCGGGATCATCAATGTCGGCGCTTCCTTGACCGCAGCCTTGTAGCGGTCGAAGCTGTAGGAGCCGAGACCGTAGCCCAGCGCTAACCGGTTTGCCGTCAATGGCGCGGTCTCGATATGCCATTTTCCAGCTGGCAATGTGCGCGCGAGCTTACCCGTCAGGAACGGCGCCTCTGAAGGGTTGGCGCCCAGCCCGAACAGCGCACCACCAAGATGACCGTCCTCTGCGGGGATCAGCAGGACCGCACCGGTCTCCGCCTTGAAGCCCGCCTTCCGGGCCCAGTCGAGCGCAATCGGGTCGATGGCGCCGATATCAATATGGGCCGGCGTGACCGCGAAAATCGGCAGGGTTTTGCCACCACTGGTATTGAACGGCGACGGACGGTCGATAAATTGATAGCAGGCCATGGAAGTCCTTTGGAAGGAACGGTGCAGAATCACCCGATTAACGCTCTGTTAGGGTTAACAGATTATTGCTTGAGTGAAGATTGCGCCGATATGTTGGGGATTTGGTCCGGTGCTTGAGAAAATGCTTAGGGGCATTGGCAATGAATTCACACCGACTGACGTCTTTTTCGAGCAACCGGCTCCTGCGGGGAACCGCTATGGCTATTCTTGCGGTGACGTTGGTCAGTTGCGGCACGCAGAAGAAGGAGCTGACGACCGGCTCCATCCCCTCCGCCAATTTTTCGAAACCTGTCCAGTCGATGAATGCAACCGAACTTTCTGCAGCAGCGGAAAGCATCGGCAAGGCCTATGAGCGGAATCCGAAAGATCGCGCCGCAGGCCTGAACTACGCCAATATGCTGCGCATGACCGGCCGCAACAATCAGGCACTGGCCGTCATGCAGCAGGTGGCGATCAATTTCCCGACCGACCGCGAGGTTCTTGCCGCCTATGGGAAATCGCAGGCGGCTGCAGGTCAGCTTGAGCAGGCTCTGAGCACGATTACCCGCGCACAGACCCCCGACCGCCCGGATTGGAAACTGAAATCAGCCGAAGGCGCCATCCTTGACCAGCTCGGCCGCGCCGGCGAAGCACGCCAACGTTACCGCGAGGCGCTCGACATTCAACCGAACGAATCGTCGGTGTTGTCCAATCTCGGCATGTCGTACCTGCTGAACAAGGATTTGAAGACAGCGGAAACCTATCTGCGCTCGGCGGTCGGCCAACCCGGCGCTGACAGCAGCGTGCGTCAGAACCTGGCGCTTGCCGTCGGTCTGCAGGGACGCTTCCCCGAGGCTGAGCAAATTGCCCGCCAAGAGCTCTCGCCAGACCAGGCAGAAGCCAACGTCAAATATCTGCGCTCGATCATGTCGCAGCAAAACGCCTGGCAGAAACTGGCCAAGGACGACAAGGCCACGAACTGACGTCAGCTCCTTACCGCTTCGATTTTACGAAATCGAGGAAAGCACGGAGAGGGCCGGGCAGTTGACGGCGGCTGGGATAGTAGAGAAAAAAGCCCGGATAGTAAGGGCACCAGTCCTCCAACACGCTGATCAGCTTTCCCGCTGATATCGCCTCCGTGGCCTGACTTTCGAAGACGTAGGCCAAGCCGGCACCATCCATCGCCGCCTGCAACATCACGTCCTGATCACCAAGTGTCAGCGGCCCTTGCACGTCGATGCCGAGTTCAAGGCCACCCCGATCAAACTCCCAACGGTAGAATGCGCCGCCGGCAAACCGGTAGCGGATACAGTGATGATCCTTCAGATCGTAGGGCGTATCGGGTTTCCCGTGACGTTCGAAATGATCCGGCGAGCCGACCACAAGAAAACGATGCCGCGGGCCAATGGGCACTGCAATCATGTCGGCCGCGATCATCTCGCCAAACCGGACACCGGCATCGAAGCCGCCCGAGACCATATCCACCAAGGCATCGTCGATGACAATCTCGACCTCGACCGCAGGGTGAGCCTTGAGAAACCGAGCGACGATCGGCAGAAGCACGAGTTTTGCGGCAGCGCGTGGAGCGTTGATCCGGAGCTTGCCCAAGGGTTGCCCCCGGAAAGCGTCAAGCTCCTCCAGCGCAGCATCGATATCGAGAAAGGCCGGGCGCACCCGATCAAGCAACCGTTCGCCCGCTTCCGTCAGACCGACACCACGTGTGGTCCTATTCACCAGCCGGACATCCAATCTCTCCTCAATCGCCCGCAACGCATGGCTGAGCGCCGACGCCGTTACGCCAAGATCGACCGCCGCCTTACGAAAGCTGCGATGCTCCGCAATCGCCAGAAACACAGACAGATCGGCAGAGCGAAGGCGGCGCATTAATGAAAATTCCTCACTGATCTATAGAATAGAAAGTAGCTTATCTCATTTATCGCTCTTGGCTAGCTTGGTCCTGCAAGTAAATTCAACGACGAAAGGAAGACGTCATGCGTGTATGGTTCATCACAGGTGCCTCCCGCGGTTTCGGTGCCCTCATCACACAAGAAGCCCTCAATGCAGGCGATGCGGTCGTCGCGACTGCTCGCAATCCGCAAACGATCATTGACCGGTTCGGCAACCATCCGAACCTTCTTGCCGTCTCTCTCGACGTCACCAACGAGACCCAGGCGTTCGCTGCGGCAGAACAGGCCGTCAAGCGGTTCGGTCACATCGACATCCTGCTCAACAACGCTGGCTACGGCCTGCTCGGCGCCGTTGAAGAGGCGACGGCTGCGGAAGTCGAAAAACTCTATGCGACCAATGTCTTCGGACTGTTGAACGTCACACGGGCGGTGCTGCCACACATGCGCCGTCAACGCTCCGGTCATGTGCTCAACATCTCGTCGATTGGCGGTTATACTGGATTCCCGGGATGGGGTGTCTACGGTTCAACAAAGTTTGCGATCGAAGGTCTTTCGGAATCACTGGCAGTCGAAGTGAAGCCGTTGGGGATCAACGTCACCGTCGTTGAACCTGGTTTCTTCCGCACGGACTTCCTTGATGAGGCCTCCCTCGCCATTAGCCCGAGTTCAATAGCGGATTATGAGCAAACACCCGCCGGAGCGATGCGCGACTTTGCCGCTGGAAAGAACCATGGCCAACCCGGAGACCCCGCCCGGTTCGCCAAGGCGATGATCATGCTCGCCAGCGCCGAAAATCCACCGTTGCGCATGCCTTTCGGCACCGACGCGATTGCCGCGATTGAGGCGAAGAATGCCAGTGTTGCAAAGGAACTGGCCGATTGGCGCGACCTTGGTGCCTCGACGGACTTTCCGGCAGAAACCACCGCTGCATAAGCGCCAGGCAACAGGCACCACCGCAGCCGTCGCAGCGGTGGTGCCTGAAATCCCATGGGAGAGCCCCTAGAATTTGTCGGAAACCTGGATACCAGCGGGACCGAGGATGACGGCGATCAGGACCGGCAGGAAGAACAGGATCATCGGCACGGTGAGCTTTGGCGGCAGGGCTGCAGCCTTCTTTTCCGCTTCATTCATACGCTGGTCGCGGCTTTCCTGGGCGAGTACACGCAGAGCCTGCGCGATCGGCGTGCCATATCGGTCCGCCTGATTGAGCGCCTGCACCACCGACTTCACATCGTCGAGCCCGGTCCTGGTACCGAGATTTTCCAGCGCGACACGCCGCTCCGGTAGAAATGACAGTTCCGCAGTGGTCAGGACCAGTTCTTCAGCAAGAGGCGCCGACTGCTCGGCAATTTCATCGGCCACGCGCCGCATGGCAAGTTCCATCGAAACACCGGATTCCACGCAGATCAACAGCAGATCAAGTGCATTCGGCCACGCCCTGCGGATTGAATGCTGGCGTTTGGATACGGCATTGGAGATAAAGATATTGGGCGCATAGAAGCCGAGATAGCCACAGCAAATGACAGCCAGGACCCGCATCATAAAAGGCTTTTCCGCGAGGTAGCCCAGAAAGAAAATGTAAAAAGCGCCGACTGCGAGGAACAAAAATGGAAGACAAAAGCGCGCCACGAGAAACATATTGAGCGCGTTTTGAGACCGATAGCCAGCCGACTTCAGCCGATTGACCGTTTTCTCATCCACAAGAGCCTGACGCAAGTTGAGTTTCTCGACAAGCTGCCGGACCGACGTGTTGTTCTGCGCCCTCAACGAGGCCTTGCCACCGCTGATCTCGGCGTTGAGACGCACACGCTCACGTGCCCGGATCACATCCCGCTCCGTAGCGACGGACTTCATCCGCTTTTCCAGATTTCCCCGCTCCAGGAAGGGGACGGCCAGCGAATAGAAGGTCGCCAGCACCGCCACCGCCGCCAGGAAGGCAACGATAACGTTCGGGTTTGTCAAGCTGTTGATCATGCCCTCGCTCATGCCGGCCCCTTTTCCTAGATGTCGAAGTTGATCATGTTGCGCATGACCCAAATGCCGATGGACATCCACACCGCTGAACACCCCATGATGAGGTGGCCACGCGGGTCGGTGAACAGGACCATCATGTAGTCCGGTGAGGTGGTATAAACCATGAACGTAACGATGAACGGCAGCGCGCCGATGATGCAGGCTGAAGCCTTGGCTTCCATTGACAGCGCCTGGACCTTGGCCTTCATCTTCTTGCGTTCACGCAGCACCTTGGAGAGGTTGCCGAGCGCTTCGGAAAGATTGCCGCCGGCCTGCGCCTGGATGGCGATGACAATGGCGAAGAAATTGACCTCCGGCAGCGGAATGGTGTTGATCATGCGCGCACAGGCTTCCGGAATATTCAGGCCGACTTGCTGCGCCTCGATGATACGCTTGAACTCGGTCTTGACCGGCTCCACGCCATCGCCGGCAATCAGCCGGATGGCATCATTCAGCGGCAGGCCTGATTTGATCGAACGCACCATGATGTCGAGCGCATTCGGGAATTCGCTCAAAAACGCCTTGGCGCGCCGTTTGATCATGAAGTTGATAAACCAGCGTGGCAAACCGGCGCTGCCGACGAGAAAAATCCCGGCGATCACCGGCAATTGCATCCCGGCGATCAGTGCCAGGAAGCTGGCCATAACGCCGAAGACCACACTGGCGATGTAAAACTGCGGGATCGAAATCTTGAAGCCGGCCTGAATCAGCCTGACCTTCATGCTCGGCTTCGCCTTGGCTGACTTTTCCTGCTGCTTCTTCTCAAGGTCCTTCAGCGAATCCTGAACGGATTTCCGCCGCTTGGACATCTCGTTCATCCGGTCGCGCGCAACCTTCACCTGGATCCTGTCGGATTCGGCGGCTTTGACCTTGCGGACGCGGCTTTCGGCTTTCTTTTCAGTTTCGATGCGCGTGAACAGAATGCCATAGGCGAGCCCGGCCGTCGAAAGCGCGACGAGACCAACAATCGCCAGAATGGTGATGTCTATTCCGAACATGAAGACCCTCAGTCCTTTTCCATCGCATCGAGCGTCGCCGCCAGCCGTTTGTCTTCGTTAAAGTAGCGAGCTCGATCCCAAAAATGCGGACGGCCAATACCCGTCGACTTGTGCCGACCGATGATCTTGCCGTTGGCGTCTTCGCCTTCCAATTCGTAGCGCATCAAGTCCTGCGTGATGATCACGTCGCCTTCCATGCCGATCACCTCGGTGATGTGGGTGATGCGGCGCGAGCCATCGCGCAGGCGGCTTGCCTGGATAATGATGTCGATGGAACCGGCAATGATTTCGCGCACCGTCTTGGCCGGCAGCGTGAAACCGCCCATGGCGATCATCGATTCCATACGGCTCAGGCATTCGCGCGGCGTGTTGGCGTGAATGGTGCCCATCGACCCGTCGTGACCGGTGTTCATCGCCTGCAACAGGTCGAAAACTTCCGGTCCGCGGACTTCGCCGACGATGATGCGTTCAGGCCGCATACGCAGGCAGTTCTTGATGAGATCACGCATGGTGATCTCGCCCTCGCCTTCGATATTCGGCGGGCGGGTTTCAAGACGAACCACATGCGGCTGCTGCAGCTGCAGTTCGGCCGTGTCCTCGCAGGTGATGACGCGTTCTTCGATATCGATATACCCGGTCAGGCAGTTCAGGAGCGTTGTCTTGCCGGAACCGGTACCGCCAGAGATGACGATGTTGCAACGGACGCGGCCAATGATCTGGAGGAGAACAGCACCTTCCGGGGTGATGGCGCCGAACTTGACCAACTGGTCGAGCTTCAGCTTGTCCTTCTTGAACTTACGAATGGTGAGTGCCGTGCCATCAATGGCGAGCGGCGGGGCAATGACGTTGACGCGGCTGCCGTCAGGAAGACGGGCATCGCAGATCGGGGAGGATTCATCGACGCGACGGCCGACCTGGGACACGATACGCTGGCAGATCGACAGCAGTTGGGCATTGTCGCGGAACCGGACCTCGGATTCGATCGTCTTGCCGTTCACTTCGATGAAGGTCTGGCCAGCGCCGTTGACCATGATATCGGCGATGTCGTCGCGTGCCAGAAGCGGCTCCAGCGGACCGTAGCCGAGAACGTCATTGCAAATATCCTCCAGCAGCTCTTCCTGCTCGGAGATCGACATCGCAAAATTCTTGATGGTGATGATGTCGTTGACGATATCGCGAATTTCTTCGCGGGCACTCTCATTGTCGAGCTTGGCGAGCTGCGAAAGATCAATCGTATCGATCAGCGCCGAAAATACCTGGGATTTGGTATCGTAATAGTCCTCGGTCCGAGCGGCTTTCTTACGAACCGGCGGAGGAGATGGCTGCGAGCGGGTGACAGGCATCGTTTCGCGAACGGGTTCTGCAAGCACCGGCGCGCTCGGACGCTCGGCAACCGCTATCGCAGCGCCGGACACGGCCGGTTGCATAGGGGAGTTTGTAGGCCCGCCCTTTCCGAATCCTTCGTTTCCTCGTTTACCAAACATGCGCTCAATCCGGTTTCCGTTTGACTGTCAGTTACTTACGCCCAAGCATCCCGAGAACTTTGCCAAGACTGCCCGTCTTGGCTTTCTTGGCTGTTGCCCGGCCGGTAAGGAGATGAGCGAGTTGCGAAATAGTTTCCGCCGTCGGCGCCTTCTTGTCGATCTCGGCAATCATCCGGCCGCTATTGGCGGCATTCCCAAACAGGACGACGTCGAATGGAATAATGGCAACCGGCTCGACCTCAAGGGAACCACAGAAATCGGTCGGCGATATTTCTGGCCGTTTCGGCAAGCCGACCTGATTGAGCACCAGATGCGGCATCTTGTCGTTGGGCCGGATCTTCTTCAGCGAATCGAACAGGTTCTTGGCGTTGCGCAGGTTGGCCAGATCTGGCACTGCGGTGATCACGACCTCATCCGCCTCCGCCAGCACGGTGCGGGTCCAGTCAGACCATTGATGCGGCACGTCAAGCACAGAGACCGGGGCATTGCGCAACAGGATTTCCATCAGTGGCTGGAAGGCCGTCGCATCGAAGTCATAGGGCCGGTCAAGCATCGACGGCGCAGCAAGCAGCGATAGGTGCTCGGAGCATTTCGTCAAAAGCCGGTCAAGAAACACTTCGTCGAGACGTTCCGGGGAAAAGACCGCCTCGGAAATGCCCTGCGGCGGGTCCTGATCGAAATTGATGTTGGCTGTGCCGTAAGGCAAATCGAGATCAGCCAGCACGACTTCGGTTGAAAACAGGTTGGAGATACCCCAGGCGCAGTTATGCGCCAAGGTCGAAGAACCGACGCCTCCCTTGGCTCCGATGAAGGCAATGCTGCGTCCCAGTGGTTCGGCATCCGGATCGACAAAGATCGTCGCGATCGCACCCAGCACGTCGGACATGGCGACCGGAGAAACGATGTATTCGGAGATGCCGTTGCGAATCAGGTCTCGATAGAGCGGGATATCGTTGTAACGGCCAATGATGATGACTTTGGTGCTTGGGTCGCAAACGGCGGCCAATGGCGCCAGTTCCTGCATCAGCGACCTTGGTTCCGTTGATGTTTCAATAATGATCAGATTGGGCGTCGGTGTCGTCGAAAACATGTTGGCGGCCGCAGCGATCGATCCACTGTTGACCCTGAAGGTGACCTTGCTCATTCGCCGGTCCTGGCCGCACCGTTCCATCACCCGCTGCAAAGCCTCCGTCTCGCAGAAGGCATGGACGGATATCCGCGGAAGTGGCCGCAGGTGATCGACTTCGCTTGGGCGAACGGTATCAGAAAAGCCATCCGATACATCCGATGCGGTCTCAATCTTGTAGTCAATCGTGCTCATGGTTCTATCCCTTCAAACCGCTCGGATGTATCAGTTGAAGTTGATCGTCGGGCCAATGGGATCGCTGCCAGAGTCTATTCCGCGGTAGTCGCTGATCACCTTGCCGCGCTGGACGGCATCGATCGGCGACATGGCGCGCGGCCCGAGCAGATCCAGAGGATTGGAAATCTGCGCAGCAAGATTAGCCTGGCTGGAGCAGCCGAAGTTTTCGTAATTCTTGTTCTGGATGGTGTTGGAGATCAGATCCTTCGGCCAGTTGCCGCACGGCGCAGTCTTGGCAGTAATCGCCGTGTAGCTCAGCCGCACCGGTGCTGCGTCGCCATAGGGATCAGCCTGATAACTGACCTCTACCAACCGGTTCGCCGGGATGCCGGCCCCGACCAGTACACCGCGGATTTCCTTGCGCAATGAAGATGCCGCCTGCGCGTTGGCAGATCCGCGCGGCAGCAAAATCTGAACCGTGCCCGTCGCGGAGTTTGTGTAGCTCTGCGCGAAGCCGCGGATGACGTCGCGCGCACCCTTCGTCAGGCGTCTGTCGCTGGACCCTACCGGTACATCGATTGCGTGTTCAGCCTCGGCAATCACGATCGGGTGACGGGTTCGGTAATCATCGGGCACAGCACCTGTGGACATACCGTCCCGGTTGGCGCAGCCGACAAGGCTTGTACCGGCAACCAGCAAGGCGCCGATCGTCAGCAGGCGCGCAAGACGGACTGGACCTGCAAAAAACTTTGCCCGCATGATCGTGTGCCTTTTCATATTGCGGTTCAGGATGATCTTCGTTGTCATGTCCGCTCCCGCCTATTTGTAAATGAAGCCGACGCTACCGTGATACTGCCCCGTGGGGGCGGCCTGACGGGTGCCGTAGATGCGATTGACCTCGCCGAGAAACGCGCTGGACAGGTCGTCAGTCGGATTGAAATTGTCATCCGGGCGCGACAGGTCGCCGCGCGCCACAGGCTGAACCAGGTAAGGCGTCGCAATGATGACCAATTCTGTCTCGTTGCGAATGAAATCCTTCGAACGGAACAGCGTACCGAGAACGGGAATTTTCGAGGCGCCTGGAAGACCGGACATAGCTTGGCGGATATTATCCTGCACAAGGCCACCGATCACAATTGAGCCCCCTGAAGGGAGTTCGACGCTGGTCGACGCCTTGCGGCGGCGGATCGACATATAGGTCTGGCCGGGGACACTGATCGTATTACCGTTGACGACCGATCCATCGAACGTTGGTTCCGAAACCTCAGTTGCAATTTCAAGACTGATACGGCCCGGCCCCAGAACGACAGGTGTGAAATCTAGCCCGATACCGTATTCAACAGTTTCCACGGTGCGCTTTAGAACACCCTCTTTGTCGATTTCCTGCTCCGATGGCAGACGATATTCACCACCGACGGAAAAGCTGGCCTTCTTGCCGGATATTGCTGTCAGGCTGGGCTCCGCCAGCGTGCGCATCACACCGGCTTGCTCCATCGCATTGATATAGCTGGCGAACCCCATCGAACCAGATCCGATGGCACCGCTGATCTGGGATGCGACCGCATTGACCGCGTTGCCGAGGTTCGCCGGATTGCGGAAGGTGATGCCGTTACCGCTGGTCGAACTTCTGATCGACCCGCTAAAGCCAAGCTGCTTGAGCACCTGGCGCGAAACCTCAGCAACCGTTACTTTGAGCATCACTTGGTCTTCACCGTCAATCCGGAGAAGATTGACGATTTGCGAAACCTGGCGACGCTCGGCAAAGATGTCTGCGTCACCATTATTGCCCTGTGCGGTAATATTGCGCGTGGTTGCTTCACCGCCCTTGATAAACGCACTGGCGAGTTCTTCGACGCGCGTGGAATCGAGCGGAGTACGAACGGTCCCGGTCAGGACGATATTGTCCGAGATGATTTCGACCTTGATATCGGAATCAGGCAGGAAGCGCCTGAGATTGGCCTCCAAGCCGGAAATATCGCGTTCAATCTCTACATCGAGGCTGACTATTTCCTCGCCGCCCGGGCCGAACACAAAGATGTTTGTCTGGCCAACCATTTTTCCAAACAGGTAGATTCGCCGCGATGTCCTTGTCACCGCATCCGCCAGCATCGGATCCGCAACAAGGATATCATGCGCGTCCCTCGGGAGATCAATGACGACCGCCTTGTTGAGCCCCAACTTGATGGTTTTCTTGACGCCCGGTCCGCTATCGACGATGCGCACCACCGACTGTGAAGCCGCTTCGGCAACGAAAGTTCCGGCCGGCAAGCCCGAAAAAGCCAGACAAAAGACCAAGCCGCCTGCGACAGAGCTCCGGAATTTGTTGTTGATCCGCTTCACGTTCCGCTCCCGCTCACACATCATTTCGCTTGAACCAAGGATGAGCTGTCATCGCTCTTGACGATAGAGCCCGATTTGATGACCTGAATTGACGGCCGCCCATCGCCGCTCAAGAGATAGTCAGCCCCGATCGTATCCGGCTCCTGCGCGTCGGCGACACTGCGCAGGACCAGCGACAGGCGCTCGGCCATTTGCTGCGCCACCGTCATGACCTTCGACTGATCCGGCGTCAGCTCCAGCGTGGCGGTCGTTCCGACCACCGACCTGGAACCGTCTTCCTTTTCCTCGACCTGCTGGTCGATGGCGAGAACGCGGACATTGCTGAGAACGGTTTCAGTCAGGAAATTATCCTGCTCCTTGCGGACCATGATGACGTCGACGCGATCGTTCGGCAGAATGAACCCGCCCGCACCGGTCGCAACCGTAATTTCGGTGGCGACAGCGCGTTTGCCGGCCGGCAGCAGTGACGACATGATCCGGCTCGACGAATCCGCGATCTTTTCCTGGCGTACCGGTTCGCCGTTGAAAATCGGCAGGCGAACGACGACACCCTGCATATCGGTGACTGCGTTCGGACGAAGCTCCTCGGTGATCAAGCCTTCGACGACGCCGTCCTTGGGCCAGGAGATCCAGTGTATGGAATCCGGATTGAGCCTCGACCCAACGGGGAGGCTCTTGCTGGCAACAAGAACGTTGACGGTTGGTTCGCGCTCGATCACCGGCTCTGCCGTGCTCACTACGGTCTTGCCGCTGGTCAGCTTGAGTGCCAGGAATCCGGCCAGTCCCGCCGATGCGACAGCCACTGCCAGAATAATAACGCGCACCGGTTTCATGATCTTTCCCTGCAGCCGAGAGTATGCCCGCTGCAGATTGATCAGGAATTGGTGTAATTATAGTTAACGGACCGCTTACATTTGTGGTTAACAAATGATTTGCACCACAAAGGCGCAAACATTCCTTCGACTGTGCCGCACAGTGAACACCAGCGATACAAAATGGAACAAAGAAATTAATGCAGGCGGGCCAGCGCGGCTATCATCAACGGCGATGAAGGATATGCAAGGAAGCCACCAAACCCGATTGCAATGCCGTAAGGAATTTTGTTGGCTGTGAACAGCAAGTGCGGCACCGGAAGACCGGCCGCAAGAATGATGTTTTCCTGCTTGCGCAACATCAGGATCAGGATCGTCAGGACACCACCGAAAAACGACACGTAGATGAGAAACTCGAGCAATGAGCTGTTGAAGCCAAACCAGACAGCGCTTGCCGTCAACAGTTTAGCGTCCCCTCCGCCCATGATGTTCAGCGCAAACAGCGTAAAACACCCCGCAAACACGATCAGGCCTACGGCGAGGTGCATGCCAATCATCGACAAGCTGAGACCGGCCATTGGAGCTATCAGGATAAATGTACCCAGTAAAATGGCAGATACCCGGTTCGGAATAGTCATCGTAAAAAGATCGGAGAACGCAGCAATTGCCAGGCACAATGGAAATATGACGAAAATGGCAGCTTCAATCATGCGCGTCGTCCCAGCTTTGAAATACAATCGCTAGCGGCCTACTTATACCCGGCGGAAAAACATCTTCCGCCGAACGTACACATACTGACTTAACGAAATGCGAAGTCGGCAGACCGTGCAGCACAGAAAAGGAAAAGCCGCCCCAAAAGGGCGGCTTTTCGAATAGTCAGAAGATATTACACCTTGCCGGCTGCAGTGGTCATCTTCGTGCCCAAGCCAGTGAACACCACGTTCAACTGCGAACCGAGGGCCGTTGCACCGGTGATCAGGGCGACGGAGATGAGGGCGGCGATCAGGCCGTATTCGATCGCGGTCGCGCCAGACTCATCCTTCATGAAACGTGCGAAAATCTTGGTCATGGTATCTCTCCTACTTCACTTGTTTGTTCAGCACTTCCGCCAACTGTTTCCGTTGATCGGATGACCAGAACCTACAGATCGTGAATTTCAATTCGCTTAAAGAAAAGAGTTACCGATATATTAACAATCAACACCAGCTTTCATGGTAAAAAACCCAACAATGTAAAGTATAAAATACTATCGATCTCCAAGCCCATCTCGATACGCGGCCGAAGCACGGCATACTGAATGCCTTTAAGCGCTGCCGGCGCCCTTGATTTAACGCTTCATTCACCAAAACAGAGGATGCTTTCGACATTCTCTTCATCAGGAAACAGCCATGAACTTGCAAAACACAGCCATCGGCGCCCGGTTGCTGACCTCGGCCTTCGCAATTCTGGCTTTTATCAGTTCGTTTTGTGCATCTCCGGCGATGGCGGCCGACGAAATGCTGAACGTTTTCATGAATCAGGCGCGCGTGCTAAAGCTCGACCGGCCGGTCAGCAAGGTCATCATCGGCAATTCTGACGTCGCGGACGCTACCGTTGCCGATGCAAAGACCATCGTACTGACGGGCCGCTCGTTCGGCACGACGAACCTTGTCATTCTTGACATGGACGGAAATGCCATTGTTGATGAGCGCATTCTTGTCTCCATCGACGAGGGCAATACAGTGAGGGTATTTCGCCAGACGGTCCGATCGGTGCTTTCCTGCACACCCAACTGCGAAGAGCACGCGACGCAAAAAACAACTATCGCAAACTGACGGGCAAGATTACAGCGTGATGCATGCAAGAGCCGTCAGCGTGGGGATTTAAGGCATGGAATTCGGACAGAGGCGAAATCTGGCCGCCAATCCTTATCATCCGGTAAGTGTTTCCATTCAAATTATCATCGTCCCTGCATACGAAATATCAACAGTCGCTTCCTAATGTACCTCATCGTATGGCGCATTGCGGAATGGCGAAATGTTGAACAACCATAATGAAGACGCTGAGACCGGCCAGATCGACGGCCCTCGGCAGAATAGACCCAACCGCGGCCTGTTGCGACGTTTGTTCAGAGACAAATCTGGTACATCGGCGATTGAATTCGCGCTTCTCGCCCTGCCTTTCATGATGGTCGTTTTCGCCTCGCTTGAGACGTTCACAGCGTTCACGGCAGAGCAACTTCTGGCCAACGCCACCGAGACGATGGCCCGCAAGGTGCGAACCGGCCAGATCACATCAACGACGACCCAAGAACAATTCCGCAATGCTTTCTGCGCCGAAATTTCGGTTCTCATGACCTGCTCGGCAACCGAGGCCAAAATACCTTCAAAACTCTTTATCGATGTACGAAGCTTCGCAGACTTCTCGCAAATTCCACAGACCATCCCGCGGAAAGATGGTGATCTCGACACCACCGGTTTCCAGTTCGCCCCAGGCGGGCCGACGACGATCACAATCGTGCGCGCCTACTACCGCTGGGAAGTCATCACCGATCTCGTGCGCCCCTACATCACCAATTTGCGCCCCGCCGGCAGCAGCATGCCGAAAGACTATCTGATGGTGGCAACAACCGCCTTTCGCACCGAAAGTTACTGAGGAAGCAAACTATGAAGACTATGCGTTATCATAGAGCATTGCTCTCTTGGAGATTGGAAACGTTTGGCACCTTTTGGCGTGACCGGAAGGGAACGGGTGCAATCGAATTCGCGATCATCGCTCCCTTGCTGATCATGGCCTATATCGGTTGTTTCGAAATATCTGTCGGCTTCAACGTCGCCCGAAAAGTCTCGCGTGCCTCAAGCACGGTGGCGGACGTGCTGACACAGATGCAAAGCGTCGATAAGGCCAGTCTCAACGGCATGAAAACCGTCACCAAAAGCGTAATGTCACCTTTCCAGGTGGAAGATGGCCAGTACACACTGAAGATGACCGGCATCAAGATGACCGCCCCCGGTGTTGGCGAAGTGACATGGTCGTATGACCAGGCTGGCGGTGCCCCCTATAAAGCTGGCTCTACCGTCACAATGCCAAGCGATATTTCCGCTGTAAACACCTTCATCGTGCGATCAGAATTGGTGATTCCGCACGAAATATTGCTCTTTGCGCCAGGGCTCTCCAAAAGCGCTGTAAATACGATCGACATCTCCAAAACGTCCTATTTCCGTCAGCGCGTCGGCACGGAAATAAAATGCAGTGATTGCCCGGCCTTCAAGTAAAGACCCCGCCACCGTGGCCCGAACTATAACCGGTCGGCCATTTGCAATATGCACGGCCTCGGAGTATTTCTGCGCGCTTTAGCCTCCGCTTGACTGCGCGAGGTGAAGAGCAAAATTTGTTCTGTCGCTGCGGCAGCATACTGGGTGGTTCATGGCGCGTGCCTTTCTGTTCGTTCTTGATTCCTTTGGCATTGGTGGGGCGCCGGACGCGGTCGAATTTGGCGACGATGGTGCCGACACGCTTGGCCATATCGCTGAATTCTGTGCTGCGGGTGCCGGTGACCGGGATGGCTTGCGCGCAGGGCCGCTGACGCTTCCCAACATGTCGGCGCTCGGCCTGCTTCATGCTGCAAAACTTGCCAACAAGCGCCTGCCTGCCGGTATGCCGTTGCCAGAGCGGGTGTTCGGGCTTTATGGCGCTGCGAGCGAAGTTTCACGCGGCAAGGATACGCCATCCGGGCATTGGGAGATTGCCGGGACGCCTGTAACATTCGACTGGGGTTATTTCCCCACGGAAGGCGACACGTTTCCGGCGGAATTGGTCGAAGCGATCTGCCGTGAAGGCGAAGTGCCCGGCATTCTCGGCAATTGCCATGCCTCGGGCACCGACATCATTGCTCAATATGGCGAGGAGCACATGCGTACCGGCAAGCCGATTTGCTACACCTCCTCGGATTCGGTTTTCCAGATCGCCGCGCACGAGCATTCCTTCGGCCTAGAGCGCCTGCTTGCATTTTGCCAAGTGGTGCGGCGCCTGCTCGACGATTACAATATCGGCCGCGTCATCGCCCGGCCTTTCGTCGGTACTACACCGAAGGACTTCGTGCGCACCGGCAACCGCCGCGATTATTCTGTTTTGCCACCGGAGCCAACCCTGCTCGACAGGCTGAAAGACGCCGGACGGACAGTGCACGCTGTCGGCAAGATCGCTGATATCTTCGCCCATCAGGGCATTGGCCGGACGATCAAGGCCAACGGCAATATGGACCTGTTCGAGGCAACCCTGAAAGCCATGGACGAGGCCGAGGACGGCGATCTGGTCTTCACCAATTTCGTCGATTTCGACATGCTTTACGGCCATCGGCGCGACGTGCCGGGTTATGCCGCCGCCCTTGAGGCCTTTGACCAGCGGCTTCCCGACCTGGACCGCAAGTTGAAACCCGGCGACATTGTCATCCTGACTGCCGACCATGGTTGTGATCCGACCTGGCGCGGCACCGACCACACACGCGAACGCGTCCCGATTCTCGTTTTCGGTCCGGGCGTTCGCACCCGCTCGATTGGCGTGCTGCCAAGCTTTGCCGGAATCGGCGAGACGATTGCCAAACATCTGGGCCTTCCACCGGGCCTCCATGGGAGAAGTTTTCTGTGAGCGCATATCTGAAGAAGGCCGAGCTGCATTGCCATATTGAAGGTGCTGCACAACCCGCACTCGCCCTCATCATGGCCGAAAAATACAATGTCGATATCAGCGACATCATCAAGGACGGGGCGTATGTCTGGGCAAATTTCAGCGAATTCCTGAAATGTTATGACGCCGTTGCCGAGCTTTTCCGCACGGAAGAAGACTACGCGCTGCTGGCAGAGACCTATCTGACGGAACTGGCAGCCGCAGGCACGATCTACAGCGAGATCATCGTTTCCCCCGACCATGGCAATACAATCGGCATCGGCAGCGATGCCTATATCCGCGGATTGGCCGCAGGCATCGAGGCCGCCAAGCAAAAGACCGGCATCGAAGGCCGGATGATTATCACCATTATCCGGCACATGGGGCCGGAAGCGGCGGAACGTACAGCGCTCTATGCAGCCAAGCGCGAACATCCGCTGGTGACAGGCTTCAACCTTGCCGGCGACGAACGCATGCACACGGTCGCCGATTTCTCGCGCGCCTTCGATATTGCCCGTGATTGCGGGCTTGGCCTGACCATTCATGCCGGCGAAATGGCCGGCGCCTTCAGCGTCCGCGATGCGCTCGATCATGTACGGCCCTCGCGCATCAGCCATGGCGTCCGTGCCATCGAGGATGCCGAGCTCGTCAAGCGGATCGCCGACGAAGGCGTCGTTCTCGAAACATGCCCGGGCTCCAACATATCGCTGCAGGTCTTTCCAGACTTTGCCTCGCACCCCTTGCGCGCGCTCCATGAGGCCGGATGCCGGGTGACGCTGAACTCGGATGATCCACCGTTTTTCCACACGTCGCTGAAACAGGAATACGAAATCGCCTCGCAGGTGATGGGTTTTTCCGATGAGCAGATTAACGGCATGACACGCACCGCGATCGAAGCCGCCTTCGTGGATGAGCCCACCCGCGCACGCCTTTTGGCGTCTCTCTGAGACTGCTCGACTGGGGATGACGCCGTAAAGCGCCGTTCGGGCCTTGCGGCGTCTCGCCTTTCCGTGAAAAAAGGATTTTAAATCCAAATTCCGCAGGAGGGCTTGGCCATGGACGGCGTTACAGTCATCAATCACCCGCTTGTTCAGCACAAGCTGACCATCATGCGCAAAAAGGAGACCTCGAGCGCAGGTTTCCGCCGTTTGTTGCGCGAAATCTCGACGCTGCTCTGCTACGAGGTCACGCGTGACCTCGAACTGAAGATGGAAACCATCGAAACGCCGATGCAGACCATCCAGGCACCGGTACTCGAAGGCAAGAAGCTGGTATTCGCGTCCATCCTGCGCGCTGGCAACGGCCTGCTCGAGGGTATGCTTGAACTGGTACCGTCCGCCCGCGTCTCGCATGTCGGCGTCTACCGCGACCACGAAACGCTTGAGGCGGTCGAATATTATTTCAAGGCGCCGGAAAGCATGTCTGAACGCCTCGTCATCGTCGTCGACCCGATGCTGGCAACCGGTAATTCCTCGATTGCCGCCATCGACAAGCTGAAGGAGCGCGGCGCCAAGAACCTGCGTTTCCTCTGCCTGCTGGCCGCCCCCGAGGGTATCAAGAACTTTCAGGCTGCCCACCCGGACGTGCCGATCTTTACCGCGTCGATCGATAGCCATCTGAACGAGCAAGGCTATATCGTACCGGGCCTCGGCGATGCCGGCGACCGGATGTACGGCACGAAGTAAGGTCAATCGGCCGGTCTCCCGCATTCGTCAGCGGGCCGCCGGGCGACCAGAATCTTGCCAGTTCCTTAACCAGCTTCACAATTCGGCACGCAGCCGCCGGAAAATCCGGCGGCTTTTTGCATCCTGTTAGCGGGCTTCGTGTTTAGCTGAGGGAGATTTTCACGCGCGGAGTTGATCAATGCTGGTTCGTATGGCTGTCTTTGCTGGAGGCATCGTTGCCGCCGCCATGGTGCTGCCGGGAATTGCTACGTCATATCTTGACCGCCCGCAGGCCGACATTCCAGCCAAAACCGCCCAGACCAGCCCGGCAAAATATGCCGGCGGCAGAGGCGTCATCATGCAACCCGGTCGAGGGGGGCATTTCTCGGGTACCTTCACCATCAACGGACGCAAGGCGGACGGTATGGTCGATACTGGCGCCAGCGTGATCGCCATCAATATATCGACTGCGCGGAGGCTTGGCATCTCGACAGGATCACTATCATTCAACGCCACGGCCAATACCGCGAACGGCATCGTCAAGGCTGCTGTCGTCATGCTGGATCGCGTCGAGATCGGCACGATTGCGGTCAAGGATGTGCAAGCCATGGTGCTGCCCGACAAATCGCTGTCGGGCATGCTGGTCGGCATGAGTTTTCTCAACAAGCTCTCGTCCTATAAGGTCGAGAACGGGGCGCTGCACCTTACCCGCTGATTTTGGAAACAATCACCGGCCGCTCAGGCATAGCGTCTTCACCAATCACATAAATGTCCTGTAACCGGCCACGCGCCTTCAATGCCTGAGCTTCGTCTTTGGCATGGACAAAGGCAAAGGCTTCACCCTTTTCAACCTTGGTCCCCAATGGTTTTAAGCCACTAAAGCCGACGCGGTGATCGATCGCTTCGTCCGGTCTTGTCCGGCCACCACCGAGCGCAATGACTTCCATCCCGACATCGCGGGCATTACAGGATTGAAGATAGCCGCCACGAAGCGCCTCGACGGGAAGAATGACCGGCGCCTTGACCAGATAGGCCTGCGGACGCTCGACGAAATCGGCAGGGCCACCCAGCATATGAACCATGCGGCCAAAGCGCTCCAATGCAGCACCCGATTGCAATGCCCGCCGGGCAAGATCGATGCCCTGCGTGGGGCTGGCTGCAATGCCGGAGGTCATCAGCATCTCCGTCGCGAAGGCCATCACCACCGCTTCCAGGCGGGTTCCTGCTTTTTCTCCGCGCAGAAAGGCGACACAGTTTTCGATCTCGAGGGCATTGCCGGCAGCATCGGCAAGCGGTTCGTTCATGTCGGTGATCAGCGCCGTCGTTTTCACGCCGGCACCATTGGCGACGCCAACCAGCGAGCGGGCCAGCGTCTCGGCCTCCTCCAGCCCGACCATGAAAGCGCCGTTACCGATCTTGACGTCGAGCACCAGCGATTGCAGCCCAGCGGCGAGCTTCTTCGAAAGGATCGAGGCTGTTATCAGTGGTACGGAATCGACCGTCGCTGTCACGTCGCGAATGGCGTAAAGTCGCCGGTCGGCGGGCGCGAGGTCAGCAGTCTGGCCGATGATAGCGCAGCCGGCCTCCTGAACAGTTCGGCGGAACAGCGTTTCTGACGGCTTGATGTCGTAACCTGGGATCGATTCCAGCTTGTCGAGCGTGCCACCGGTATGGCCAAGACCGCGGCCGGAAATCATTGGCACGGCGAGCCCGCACGCCGCCACGATCGGCGCCAGCATCAGGGACACGTTGTCGCCAACGCCACCGGTCGAATGCTTGTCACCGATAGGGTGGCCGATATCATCCCAGGACAGGACGTCGCCGCTATCGCGCATAGCAAGCGTCAGCGCCACGGTCTCGTCGAGGTTCATACCGGAGAACCATGTGGCCATGGCAAAGGCCGCTACCTGTCCCTCGGAAATCGATCCATCGGTAAGACCACGGATGAAACCGGCGATATCGGCGCTGCCGAGCGTCTCGCCGTTTCGCTTTCGACGAATGACCTCTTGCGGGATCATGATCAATAGGCCGTCGCGCCGGCAACGGGTTCGCGGCCATCTAGTACAGAGAGGATATCTCCGAGCAGGCCGGAGGCGCCGAAGCGGAACGTTGAGGGCATCGGCCAGTCTGGGCTGTGGATCGTCGCTGCAAGGGTGAGGTAGAGGCGGGCATCGCCCACGGTGCGAACACCACCGGCCGGCTTGAAGCCAACCTTGCGGCCACTTTCGCGGATGCAGGTCAGCATGATATCGGCCGCCTCTAGCGTCGCGTTGACAGCGACCTTGCCTGTCGATGTCTTGATGAAATCGGCGCCTTCCTGAATGGCGATATGGGAGGCGCTGCGGATCAGGCCACGATCCTTCAATTCGCCGGTCTCAAGAATGGTCTTGAGCAGAATGGGCGCCGGGCAGGCTTTCCGCACCTCGGAAATCATCGTGCGGACGGCCTGTTCGTCACCGGCCATGAAGGCGCGATAAGGGATGACAAGATCGATTTCGTCAGCGCCATCGGCAATCGCCTGCAGTGTTTCGGCGATAACGGTTTCGACCGGTAACTCACCGGAGGGGAAATTGACAACGGTCGCAATCTTGACTGCGCTGTTCGGCCCAAGGATCTCGCGCGCCTGGACGACGAAACGCGGCCAGATGCAGATCGCCGCCGTATGTCCGTGCGGCGTGCGGGCCGAAGCGCAAAGTTTTTCAATCGCCTCCGGCGTGCAGTCGTCCGTCAGGTCGGTCAGATCCAGCAATGACAGCGCAAGCGCGGCTAGCTGGCGATTGGAGGCTTCGAGCATCATGGGGTCCGTCCATTTCTAGATCGCGATCATTCGTGAGCGGAGCAGCGGCCGGTCACGAACGGTTGTTCTATACGCTTGAGACGGCCGCGCAAACCCGTCTTGCGCGCTGCCGGAGGCGCGAAAGCCTGCAGAGCTATGCGGAAATCATTTCTGCAAGGATTGAAGCCAACCGCCGACCGCCGATGGGGGCCATATCCTTGGTCTCGTGGTGGCTGAGTTCACCGCCGGTCATGCCCGCACCGAAATTGGTGATCACGGAGGCTGCGGCGACCTTCAGACCGAAGAACCGGGCGAGAATGACTTCCGGCACCGTCGACATGCCGACCGCATCGGCGCCGAGAATGCGGGCCATACGGATTTCCGCCGGCGTTTCGAAATTGGGGCCGGAGAACCACATATAGACACCCGAACCGAGCGGGATATCAAGCTTGATTGCGGCGGCACGCATGCGCTCGACCAGAGCAGGATCATAGGCCGATGTCAGGCCGACGAAGCGATCGTCGCTGTCGACGCCGATCAGTGGGCTCGAACCGGAGAAGTTGATGTGATCGGTGATCTGCATCACCGATCCCGGCGGCAGGTCTTCGCGCAGCGACCCGGCCGAGTTGGTCAGGATCAGCGTTTCAACGCCCAGCGCCTTCAATGTTTCGATCGGCGTGCGCATCGCATTGGCGTCGCCTCGCTCGTAGAAGTGCACCCGGCCGGACAGAACGATAACCGGCACGCCGCCGATTTTACCCGCGACCAGCTCACCCGCGTGACCCGATACGGCACTGACCGGAAAACCGGGAATATCCGCGTAGGAAATCCGAACGGGATCAGCCACCGCCTCGACCAGCGACCCGAGGCCGGAGCCAAGCACGATGCCATAGCGCGGCGACAGACCAACAAGCTTGGCCTTGAGCATATCAGCGGCGGCCGTCATCCGAGGATATCCGTTTCGAAGGAATGCGGTAGCAGGTCGGACATGGACAGCGTTTTCTTCACACCGCTCTCGTCACAAAGGAAAATGCGGGTGCTGGCACCGGAGAATTCCGCCAGCCGCTGGCGGCAGCCGCCGCAGGGCGGGCAGAGCGCCAGTTTCTCGGCAATGACGGCGACTTCGACGATCTTGCGCTGTCCGGCCATGACCATGTGGCTGATCGCCGTCGTTTCGGCGCACCAGCCTTCGGGAAAGGACAGGTTTTCGATATTGGCGCCGGTATAGATCTTGCCGTCTTCGGCGCGAATGGCAGCGCCGACGGGGAATTTCGAATAGGGCGCATGGGCTTTCGCCATGGCCTCGCGTGCCGCCTCGAAAAGTTCGTTTTCCATGGTCAGCGCTCCTTCACATAGGGTACGCCACCTGCCTTGGGCGGGATCGCCTTGCCGATAAAGCCGGCAAGCAGGATGACCGTGAGGATATAGGGCAGCGCCTGCATCAATTGTACCGGCACCTGACCGATCAGTGGCAACGGATTGCCCTGCAGACGAATGGCAAAGGCATCAAGAAATCCGAACAGAAGGCAGGCCAGCATGATGTTCAGCGGCCGCCACTTGGCAAAGATCAGTGCGGCGAGCGCGATATAGCCCTTGCCTGCCGTCATGCCCTTGACGAACCCGGCGCTCATGGCGAGCGACAGATAGGCGCCGGCAAAACCGCAGAGAATGCCGCAGCAGATAACGGCGCGATACCGCAGCCAGATCACCGAGATACCGGCCGTATCGACAGCGCTCGGATTTTCCCCGACTGCACGAAGGCGCAGGCCAAAACGCGTACGGTAGAGGATCCACCAGCTGAACGGCACCAGGGCGAAGGCAACATAGGTCAGGATGAAATGGCCGGACAGCAGCTCGGAATAGATCGGCCCGAGAAACGGCAGGTCCCTGACCGCATCGGCAAACGGCAAGGTCACCGTCTGGAAGCGGGCGTCACCGGAGAGCGCCGGCGTGCGGCCGCCCTGGCGGAACCAGGCTTCCCCGAGAATGACCGTCGATCCTGCAACGATGAAGTTGATGGCGACGCCGGAGACGATCTGGCTGCCGCGCTGGGTGATCGACGCATAGCCATGCACCAACGACAGCAGCACGGAAATGAGGACGGCAGCCAGAAGGCCCATCATCACATTGCCGGTGACGGCCGCGACAGCACCGGCGGCAAAGGCAGCGCCGAGCATCTTGCCTTCAAGACCGATGTCGAACACCCCTGCCCGCTCGGTGAACAGGCCTGCAAGGGCTGCAAAGATCAGCGGGACGGAAACGCGTATGGTCGATTCGAGGATCGCGATGATCGTGTGGAACAGGTCCATGGCTCAGGCTCCCCTTGTCTGCGCAGCAGCAACGGAGCGGCGGCCGATACTTGCGAATGCGCGGCCGATCGCCGGGCGGAACATGTTTTCCAGCGCTCCGGCAAACAGGATGACCAGACCCTGGATGATGACGATCATGTCCCGCGAGATCGCCGGCATTTCGAATGCGATCTCGGCGCCGCCCTGATAGAGCATGCCGAACAAAATGGCCGCCGGAATGATGCCGGCCGGATGCGACCGGCCCATCAGCGCGACGGCGATCCCGACGAAACCGGCCCCCTGCACGAAATCCAGCTGCATGCGGTATTGCTCGCCCATGATCGGGTTCAGCGCCATCATGCCAGCCAGACCGCCGGAGATCATCATGACGATGATGGTGATGCGCGCCTCGCCGATGCCGGCATAGCGCGCCGCAGACGGGCTGTGGCCCATGGTCCGCATCTCATAACCAAGCTTGGTGCGCCAGATCAGCACCCAGACGCCGAAGGCCGCCAGAAGAGCGAGCAGAAAAGAGACGTTGAACGGCGAATTACCGAGATTGAGCCCGAAGATCGACATCAGCCAGTCCAGCTTCGGAAGCTGCCCGCCCGCCTCGAAGGTACGGGTCTGTGGCGCCATCTGGCCCAGCGGTTTCAGCACCTTGGTCAGCAGATAGACCATCAGGCTGGAGGCGATGAAGTTGAACATGATGGTGGTGATAACCACATGGCTGCCACGCTTGGCCTGCAGCCAGCCGGGCAGGAAGGCCCACATCGCGCCAAAAGCAGCCGAACCGATGATCGCCAGCGGGAAGACCACGAACCAGGGCATGGTCTTGTCCAGCCAGAGACACGCAAGTGCCACCCCGATACCGCCGATATAGGCCTGGCCTTCGCTGCCGATGTTGAACAGTCCGGCGTGGAAGGCGACAGCGACCGACAGGCCCGTGAAGATGAAGGTCGTGGCATAATACAGCGTGAAGCCGATATATTCGCCACGGCCAAAGGCGCCGTTGATCATGTGATAGGCGGCCTTCAGCGGATTTTCGCCAACCAGCAGCACGACAAGCCCCGCCACCATGAAGGCGACGATCAGGTTGACCAGCGGAATCAGGCCGTATTCGGCCCAGGCCGGCAGTTTTGCGTATGGATTGCTCATTCGGCGGCCTCCTTGCGGCCTTCGACACCGGCCATCAACAGGCCGAGTTCCCCTTCGGTCGCATCCGGGTCGCGCTCACCGACAACACGGCCGGCAAACATGACGATGATACGGTCGGACAGGGCGCGGATTTCATCGAGTTCGACAGAAACGAGCAAGACAGCCTTGCCTTGATCCCGCATTTCGATGATCCGCTTGTGGATGAATTCGATGGCGCCGACATCGACGCCGCGCGTCGGCTGGCCGATGATCAGCACATCCGGCCCCCGCTCCATCTCGCGCGCCAGCACGATCTTCTGCTGGTTGCCGCCTGAGAAATTGGCGGTCTTCAGCCGCGGATTGGGTGGCCGGATGTCGTATTTCTTGATCTTTTCCTCGGCATCCGCCTGGATTGCCTTGGTATTGAGGAAGACACCGTTCAGATAACGCTTGTCGTGGTGATAACCGAGGATACCGTTCTCGGCCTCTTCAAACTTCAGCACCAGACCAACGTGATGCCGGTCTTCCGGCACGTGTGCGAGGCCTCTGTCGCGCAGGTCGCGCGGATCGACGTTGGCGGTGACATCTATCGGCTGGCCATTGAGCAAGACTTTGCCGCCGACCGCCTTGCGGATGCCGGAGATCGCTTCCAGCAATTCGGACTGGCCATTGCCCGCCACGCCGGCAATGCCGACGATTTCGCCGGCGCGCAGATTGAAAGAGACATTGTCGACCATGGTGACGCCGCGGCTATCGCGCACCGTCAGGTTTTCGACAGCGAGTTTCACTTCGCCCGGATTGGCAGCTCCCTTTTCGACCCGCAACAGCACGCGGCGGCCAACCATCAGCTCGGCTAGTTCTTCGACCGAGGTTTCCTTGGTCTTGCGCGTCGCCACCATCTCGCCACGGCGCATGACGGAGACCTCGTCGGTGATCGCCATGATCTCGCGCAGCTTGTGGGTTATGAAGATGATCGTTTTGCCCTGATCCTTCAACTGGCCGAGGATGCGGAACAGGTGATCGGCCTCCGGCGGCGTCAAAACGCCGGTCGGCTCATCGAGAATGAGGATATCGGCCTTGCGGTAGAGGGCCTTGAGGATTTCGACGCGCTGCTGCAGGCCGACCGGCAATTGCTCGATCAGCGCATCGGGATTGACCTCCAGCGCATATTCCTTTTCCAGCCGCTTCAACTCGACGCGGGCCTTGGAAATACTGGTGTTGAGGATCTGGCTTTCTTCGGCGCCGAGCATGACGTTTTCAAGCACGGTGAAATTCTCGACCAGCATAAAGTGCTGGTGGACCATGCCGATGCCGCTTGCGATCGCCGCATTGGGATCCTTGATCGTCACGGTCTTGCCGTCGATGACGATATCGCCTTTGTCGGCCTGATAGAACCCATAGAGAATCGACATCAGCGTCGATTTACCCGCGCCATTTTCACCGATAACGCCGTGAATGGTGCCCTTGCGGACGGTCAGGTTGATATTCTTGTTGGCATGAACAAGGCCGAAGCTCTTGTCGATGCCACGCAGCTCGATGGCAATATCGCTCATATTGGCCCATGTTCCCCAAGTCGGCCCGGTTATCTCCGCTTTGACAGCGGTAGCCCGGGCATCGATTTTTTTACCAGTTGGTATAAGTTTAGCATCGAATTCCGGACGCGGTAGCCCAAAAATCACGGTTTTGCCTACTCTTCCCAGTTCATCGAAGAGAGTCCAGCGCGATTTACGCGCTTCTGAGCGAAAGGCAATATAGCGGTGGGCGCGGCCTGTATCCTTCATGTGGATATGATAGGGGATGCGCTGGCATCGGAACCGCTTTCGAGGAAAAACCATGATCGACAACAACGAACGCATCACCCGGCTCGAGGAGACGGTTGCCCATCAGGCAAAGACGATCGAGGAATTGTCGGACCAACTGGCGGAACAATGGACCGTCGTCGAACAGACCCGCGCCAAACTCGACCGCTTGACCGAGCGCTTCCTGAGCCTCGAAGAACAGAGCCTGGACGCACCGGCAAATACACGTCCGCCCCATTATTGAGCCGGCTAAAGGCAAACTCGAATTCACATGAAAAAGCCGCCGATCCCAGGGGACCAGCGGCTTTTCTCATTCAATCACAGACTATCAATAGGGGCAGGCTTCGTCCGACATGTAGTCGTGAACCTGAACCGTACCGGCAACGATGTCGGCCTTGACCTTGTCGACTGCGGTCATCATCTCGGGCGTGATCAGCGCCTTGTTGTTGTCGTCGAGCGCGAAGCCGACGCCATCTTCCTTGAGGCCGAGGTTTGAAGCGCCGAATTCGAACTTGTCGTCCTTGGCAGCCTTGAAGGCTTCATAAACAGCCACGTCGACGCGCTTGAGCATCGAGGTCAAAACCTTGCCTGGCTGAAGTGCGTTCTGGTTCGAGTCAACGCCGATGCCGAGCTTGCCAGCGTCTGCAGCTGCCTGGAGCACGCCAACGCCGGTACCGCCGGCAGCGTGATAGACAACGTCAGAGCCCTGATCCATCTGCGACTTGGCGATTTCGCCGCCCTTGACCGGATCGTTCCAGGCGTCTGGTGTCGTGCCTGTATAGGCTTCGAGCACCTTGACGTCGGCGCCGGTGGACTTGGCACCACCGATGTAGCCACAGGCGAACTTGTGAATCAGCGGGATATCCATGCCGCCGACGAAGCTAACCGTCTTCGACTTGGAAGCCAGACCGGCGAGAACGCCGACGAGATACGAGCCTTCCTGCTCCTTGAAGACGATCGACTTGACGTTCGGCTTGTCAACGACGGTGTCGATGATGGCGAACTTGGTGTCCGGATATTCAGCCGAGAGCTTTTCCAGCGGCGGCGCCCAGTTGAAGCCGACGACCACGATCGGGTTGTTGCCATCACCGGCGAAGCGGCGGAGCGCCTGCTCGCGCTGGGCGTCGTTGCTGATTTCGAACTCGCGATATTCGATACCGGTTTCGGTCTTGAACTTTTCTGCGCCGTTGAAGGCTGCTTCGTTGAAGGATTTGTCGAACTTGCCGCCGAGATCGAAAATGAGCGCCGGCTTGACGTCGGCGGCGAGCGCCGTGGCGGACATCATCGAAAAGGCAAAGAGACCGAGGATGGTTTTTTTCATTGTGCAGCCCTGTTGTTGCTATTGATCTTGTTGGGTCCTCCCGCAAGCTCCTCTGCGGGAGCATGTCTGCGGAACCACCACTCCCTTTTGGGGATGTCTGGCTGGCGCGCATCCTTACATGCCTCCAATCAAAATTCACCCGAAATTTTTCAATTGGTAAAAAAAGGTAAATGGCTCAAAAAACCGGCAAAATCATCAGCTTTGCGGGCAAAGTGGTGCCATTGTTTGTGCACACAGCATCGACAGCAGACAAAGAAAGGGTCGCGGCACCGACGTGCCGCGACCCTTAAATTCAATCATCCGTCCGAGCTTACCAGGACTTGCTGAGCTTCAGCGTAACCGTCCGCTGGTCGCCGTAGCCGCAGGTAAACAGACCCTGGCAACCCTTGACGTAGTCCTTGTCGAACAGATTGGTGACGTTGAGCGCCGCACCCCAACCGTTCTTTTGGTAGCGGATCGCAGCATCAGCCACGACAGCGTCGGGAACCTTGCGGGTATTTGCCATATCGGCGAACGATTCGCCCTGATAGCGCAGGCCACCACCGACACTGACGCCTTCCATCGCGCCTTCCGTCACCAGATACTCGACCCACAGGGCAGCCTGATGTTCGGGGATCAGGTAGGGCCGATTGCCGACCAGCGCGGGATTGAGATCTTCGGTGACTTCGAGATCGTTATAAGTATAGGAGCCGAGCAGCCTCCAGTTCTGGTTCAGGTTGACCTTGCCTTCCAGTTCCAGACCGGTTGAGGTCACTTCGCCAAGCTGTTCCTGCAGGAAGTCGGGGCGGGTCAGTGCCACGTTCTTCTTGACGATGTGGTAGACGGAGGCGGTGAACAGGCCATCGATAAAGGTCGGCTCATACTTGATACCGCCTTCGATCTGATGGCCCTCTTCCGGCTTGAGCGCTCCTCCGGTAAAGGCCGTTCCGACCAGCGGGTTGAAGAAGGTTGACGCCGACACATAAGGCGTCAGGCCGTTGTCGAATTCATAGGCAAGACCGGCGCGGCCGCTGAGCGCGCTGTCGGTGGTGCTGTAGGAGCCCGTCGCAAGCCGCGAGTTGTTTTCGATATCAACGTAATCGTAGCGGCCGTTCAGCGTCGCGAGCCAACCATCCCCAAACCGGATCTGATCCTGCGCATAAACGCCGGTCTGCTTCATCCGCGTGATACCATCAAGATAGGTGAAGTACGCTGGCAGCGCGCCGCCATAGACGGGGTTCGTCGGATCAAGGTCGGAGGCAGGGAATGCCGAGGCCTGGGTCTGGTCGATCTTGAAGTTCTTGTAATCGAGGCCGAGCAACAACGAATGGTTCAGCGGGCCTGTCGAGAATTCCTTTTCAGCCCGGTTATCGACGCTGAAATTATCAACCGACGTATCGTGCTTGAAACCGAGACGAGCCAGATCGTAGGTCGCGGTATAGGCGTAGGGGTACACAAGCTCTTCAGCCTTATCGAGATGGCTGTAGCGCAGGTTCTGCGAGACCTTCCAGCCATTGTCGAACTCATGTGAGAATTCGTAGCCGAACATCTGCTGGTCGTAACGGCCGAAATCATGATCCGGCTCGCCGGTGAACAGGTCGCGGTCGATCTTGCCGAACGGTGCATTCGTGACCGTGCCTTCATAGGGCAGGAAGCCGTTGCCGACATGGGTCTGGTCGAACGCCGAGGCGATCGCATAAACCGTCAGCGACGTGGCGTCATCCGGTGCATAGGTGATCTGCGGCATGATGAAGCCGCGCAGATCTTCCGAGTAGTCCGAGTAGTTGTCGCCACCGGAAACCTTGCCGGTGATGCGATAGGTAATTGTCCCGTCGGCATTCGCCTTGTCATTGACGTCGAAGCCGAAGAAGGAATTGCCGAAATTGTTGATGCCGATCTCGGTGGAATAGGCCGGCTCTGCCTGGGGCCGCTTGCGCACGAGATCGACGATACCGCCGGGGTTCGATCCACCATAAAGAACGGAGGCCGGACCTTTCAGCACCTCGACGCGCTCCATCATGTACGCATCCGTCTGAAAGCCGCCGAAGCCGTACGAATAGAGGTTGAGACCATCGAGAAACACGCCTGTCTGAGTGGCATCGAAGCCGCGGATATAGAACCAGTCCGTGTCCGGATCGCTGCCGAAGGGCTCGGTCGAAACGCCGGCGGTGTAGCGCAACGCCTCGTCGATCTTGGTGACGACGCCGCGATCACCCAACTCCTTGCGGCCAATGACCGAAACGGATTGCGGAATTTCGGAAACCGGCGTCGCTGTCTTTGATCCCGTACCCGTCGTCTTTGGAACGTAGCCATCGACAGGACCGGTCGCATCGCTCTCGCTGGGCTTGCCGCCCTTGCCGCCTTCGACGGTCAGGCGCTCCAGCGCGGTGGCGCCACCCGTTACCGCATCCTGCGCATAGGCAGATTGCGCCACGGCAATTGCCGCAACGGCAGCACTCGCCATCAATACCCGGTAGAGACCAGTCCCCTTGATCTGCATGATTCGTCACCCCCGCTTGAAACCGGGCGCCTTCGCCCCCGTCGGCGGCACGCGATCCGGCATTTCCATGAATATAAGCGGAGTCTTTAGCTCA
Source organism: Rhizobium sp. PL01 (assembly GCF_033447125.1). Taxonomy (NCBI): domain Bacteria; kingdom Pseudomonadati; phylum Pseudomonadota; class Alphaproteobacteria; order Hyphomicrobiales; family Rhizobiaceae; genus Rhizobium; species Rhizobium sp. PL01. Next base: position 80,607 of record NZ_JAWQUM010000009.1, read on the forward strand.
ACTATACGGCGGCGGGATTGTCTCTGACTGCGGTTCTTGAACGTTTCTGGTCCATATTCCGCATTGTGCCCAGGCAAAGCGCAAATGCTCAGAGCCGCTGGCTTTTCGCCCAGGTCGCGGGGGTCGCGCCAACCGTCTTGCGGAAGACACGGGTGAAATGCGCTTGATCGGCAAAGCCGGTTTCGGCGGCAACCACACTCATCGGAAATTCGCCGGTGAGCATCAGATGCTTGGCGCGCTCGATCCGCGCCTTCATCTGCCATTGGTGTGGCGGCAGACCCGTCGAGGCCTTGAAGGCATGGCTGAAATAGGATTGCGACAGGCCGGTGAGTGTCGCCAGCTCTTCGAGCCGGATACCGCGCAGGCAGTTCTCCTCGATATAGTCAATCGAGCGGCGAAGCTGCCATGAGGCGAGTTCGCTCCGCTTGCGCGTTCGCACCGGACCGAGCCTCATGACATCGACGAACAGCGCGACCGATAGACCGTCGCCATAAAGATCGTGCAATGGCTGAGGATTGGCGCACTCGGCGGCAATCAGCTCCGCCAAAGCCAGGAATCTTGGCTCGGAAAACATCAGCCGCGGCGTATCCAACTTGCGCGCGTCGAGGTCCTCCATCAGCCGGCGGCTGAGGATATCAGCGTTGAAATGCAGATCGAGATGGCGAACATAGTTCACATCGACCATTTCGGCCCACAATTCCATGCCTGCCGGAATATAGGAGATAACCTGTCTGCGGCTGTCTTCTGCGACAGCCTGATGGGCCTGCCGCAGCCGGATGTTGCGCCGCCCTCCCCCTTTTGCGTCGAGCACGATGAACAACCGGGGATCATCCGCCACATAGAACCCACCTGCGGCGGGCGCGCATTCGACATCCCAGAGATCTGCAACAATCCCGTTCCACTCGCGCCGGTTCAGTCCGCCGATGACGGAGAACCCGGAAATCCTGTTGTTCATACGCGGTTGGAAAGTCATGACATCTCGGCAGAATCGGCTTTCGCCGCTGATGGGAACAAAACCTACTTTTTATATTCAAGTTTTGATTATGCCAAAACTGGGACCTTTGCAATTGCTGAAACGCCCGCGAAACCCTTGTTTATCGGGCGTTGTTTCCTTTTCGCCATGCTTGGCGTGCCCATTCAGGCGATCGATCAGGAGATGCACGCTGCGCGCGTAAAAACCTACGCTTAGCGGAACGAGAAGCGACGCATTAGGGCTTTTAGGTTCGACACGCCTTTGCTCAGGCCGAGAACCGCCCTGCGGTGGACGGGCGCTTATAGGCGATCACCCAAAGGATCAGCGCGATCAGCAGAAAGAAGGCAAAAGCCGGCTGCTGCAGCGACCAGCGGATCAGCGAATCGAGAAAGGCACCATTCGCATGCGGCCGCTCGAGGCTCTGCACGAGAGACTGCGTCGAGGACCCGCCGGCCGCAAGTGCTGCAGCCAATGGCGTCAACACCGGCTGGGATGCCGACACGGACTGGATGGCATCGACGGATGCGACGAGAACACCAACGACCAGCGCCAGAAAACTCGCAAACCGCAGCAAGAACCGCATTCCGCCTCCACTATCCGTCCATATTTGCCGACCCCGGCAAGCAATAAGCACAGGCTCGGAGAAGTGCAATCCCGGCTTTTCGCAGGTGCGGATCGCAAGAAGTCAAAAAACTGTCAGAAATCAGTTGATCCCACCGAGTTCCTCGGTATATATCGCGCCGGTCGCAGGTTTTCACCCGCGGCCTACCCGGTTTGGCACAGCCGAACCGGGCGTCAGGAGAAAGCAAGCGCTTGTCTCTAATCCATCGGCCCCAACCGCCGGTGCGATTGACAAAACGGACAGGTGGCCGAGTGGTTGAAGGCGCACGCCTGGAAAGTGTGTATACGTGAGAGCGTATCGCGGGTTCGAATCCCGCTCTGTCCGCCATTTTTGCAAGAGAAATCTTTGCTTTTCAAGCACATTAGCGATTTTCGTTAGTAAGGTTGCTAACCCTTCTACCATCAATTAGCCTCGTGGGAATTGCGTATCCTGGTCTTCGCCCTGCGCCGGTCCGTGTGATCGCGAGAGGAATCGGACAAATCGTGCTCGGGCAGGCGATGACGTCCCAGCGGGACGAATCATTTTTGTTGAGCGACGGTTTGGCGGCGAATTATCGTGCTGGGTAAGTGAGTGGCACAACTCACGCGGACCAAACACCGCGCTCGACACCCCTAGCACGCTCCTCCAAATTGTGCGAACGTCTCAAATATGTGCCGCCATTTAAACTGCGAATCCGATAGATGAAATTAAGCTATTCCGTTGAAAACCTGCGGCGCCTCTCGTCGATCCCAATGATCGAAATAAGACCCCTAACAATCTTACTGGGCAGAAACAGCGCTGGGAAAAGCACATTTCTTCGGTCCTTGCCGCTTCTCCGCCAGTCGATTGAAACGAAATCAAGTGCGCCAATCCTATGGTACGGCGACTTCGTGGACTTCGGTAACTACAGAAGTGCCGTGGCAGACAACGATACCACAAAAAAAATCACATTTTCTTTTGAAATGGATGAGTTTTCGCAATCGGTCCGAACAGCAGCATATTTGACAATTAACGGGGCGCCACAAACCCAGACGAAGAACGTGAACTACGGACGTGTCAAAGCCCTGTACTCAGTGAGGGCGGGTGATGAGGGGACCGATAGGCACGAGATTGCAGTAAAGATAAATGACATTGGTAGTGAACTGAGAATTACATTTGGGGACGAGGGGCCTTTCGCAAGCGAAATCGCCCTTAATGGCCGAGAAATTAAAGGAGTATTCGACTCGCGAGAGCTCTATTTTTCGCAATCAAACATATTCAGTACGCCTTCGGTTTTTTCTAGAAATAAGGACAAGCTCCTTGTCCCGGAAACGCGGACCGAATTCTTCCGAAAACTAGTCGAGAAGGAGTTGGGAAATTTAGACCAACGTATCGGAAAGCGTAGAATTTTGTCGGAATCGTCTAGAATTCTTCAAAAGAGAATGATCGACCAAACGACTATCCACGAACTCGCTAAAACGGACACTCAAACATTCCACCATTACTACCTTGGGTTGCTTCAGAAGTGGCGGCAAAATACCCGGCAGAGACTGGACGACCTTTGCAAGATTAATCACGCATTGAATGTATTAGAAGCACTTAGCAGTAGTCTAGCGACAATGTTCCGGTCGGTGGAGTATATTGGGCCTGCTCGCGCCCGAAGCGAACGTTTCTATCGTCAGCAGGAGTTAGAGGTTGCCGAAATATCTCCCGACGGAAGAAACCTGCCAATGTTCTTGGCATCGTTGGACCGCCACAGATTGAATGAGTTTTCCAACTGGGTGGAGAGAATTTTCGGTTACGGCGTAAGTGTCCATAAAACTGAGGGGCACATAAGCATTAATCTCGACCACGGTGGAAAATCAATAAATGTGTTAGATACGGGTTACGGTGTATCCCAAGTCCTCCCCGTTTTGACGCAAATTTGGTGGATGCAGCATCCACGTAGGCCTGGCAATCGAGGTTCCTCCGGAAATAAAACACTGCTAATCGAACAGCCAGAGTTGCACCTACATCCGGCACATCAAGCGCTTTTGGCGGATGTTTTCGTCGAGGCCCTAAGTTCCAAAGCTGGTTTTCCAATATCCTTTATCGTTGAAACGCATAGTGAGAGCTTAGTGAATAAAATCGGAGAATTGATTTCCAAGAAAGCACTTTCGAAAGATAAGGTACAAATCGTAATATTTGGCGAGGACGATACCGACAGCGATTCCCAAGTGTCGATCGCAACATTTAGCGAAGATGGCGTTCTGCAAAACTGGCCATTTGGCTTCTTTAATTATTGACATCATGATCATATATTTTGATGCCTCTGACGAGGACCTAATTTCTACTCCATTGGATGAGCTTGATCTTCTTTTCTCTGAAATCCTCAGGGCGAGCATACTAGCGAATCACTATATTGTAATCAGTCGGCGGACGTGCGCGTGGGCCCTAACGCATGTTGATATGAGCCGCAAAAATCGCGCGCATCTAGATTTCCTCCGCCAAGATTTTGCTCAACGGGGATCCATGCTCGCTGTTGCACCCACGCTCATCAATATTGGACTCGGCACTTCTGGACTACAGAAAACGACTAATAATTCATACGAGATTGGGCATCGGCCGTTGTTGCGGGGCAAATACCTTGAAGAGCCCATCCTCCTTGTTGAGAACTCCAAAAATGACGGTGATTTCGTTCAACAGATTTTCTTTGTTTTGAGAAAAACCCACCCTGTCAAAGAGTATTCTTTCACTGCTAGGCATGGCGGAGGGTCAACTATAGTCCACTGCTTCGACGAGGAGATCGTTCAAAAGCGCGTCGTAGTCTGTTTGATTGACAGTGACAAGCTCTCACCCGGTCACGTCGACTCTGCAACACTGAAATCTCTTGTTCGAGTATCTATGCTAGGAAGCTTTATAGGCGATATATTCGTTACTAAGTGTCGAGAAATTGAGAACCATCTGCCTGCTAATCTGATACAACAACATAACATTTGCCCAGATTATAAGGAATTTGAATTACTTTTCAAATTTACCAATAAAAGCGACACAGAAGATTCCGCCAATCCTTGGCTATACTTCGATATCAAGGACGGTATCTCCGGTAAGGTTTTCTTGTCCAAGGCGCATGCAAGTTCCACGCGCGAGTGGGTTCGAACTGCGTTTTCTCAGCCTGGCGGATCTTTCGACGATCTAAACTTACCTGGGTTTGGACCTAATATCATGAGGCAATTTCTGGATAGCGGACCAGCGATGAGAGACTTTAAGACGCATATGTTATCGCCATATTGGGGGAACGTTTTCGGGGGGGTTTTTGAGCAAATGCTCTGGTATTTTGCGTCCGATAAAAGGAGGTCCACCATATAGCAACCCACCGGCATAAGTTACTGCAAGACCGACATCGCGCCTTAGGTGGGTAAGCCAAGCCGAATCGCTAGCGCAGCCATTTTTCAAGTCTTTGAGCGGAGGTAATAACCTCTCGCCAGATCGCAATCATGACCGCTGACTTGGCTCAGGCGGATAGAGTTGGCGAATAGCTTCCCACGTGCGACCGCGCATAAGCATTTCCCGCCAAACGAGATCGTCGCCATCACCGGCAAATACGTTTGGGTAAATCAACCGCATTAGCGTACTCGACAACCAATCACGCGCGCTAGTCCGGTCTCCCTCACGCTTGAAGAACAGCTTGCCAATTTCATCGCTACCAGTTTCTTTTAGGTATCTTTGATCAGCATTGGCAAACATTAACGCATGGAGGCTTAAACCCAACTCGCTTTGCCGTTCTTGGCTAGCGAGAAACATAAGTTATTACCATGCGACCAGATGTTAGGCCGTCCGGCCTTGATGCGGTTGCGCAATTCGCGGTTCAAGAGGTCAATTTTCGTTGCCATATGGAGGTGTCCAGCGCTGTTAGTTGCCAAATTCAACTAATCGCTTAGAACCCATCCGCAGATATTTTGAATAGTCGTCAATAACTAAAAGCTATTGATATCAACAGGCTGGCTATTTGCGACTAGTCACGATTAGTCAACCCATTAGACGCTCTGTCCGCCATCTTCTTTCCTTTGTATTCTTCGTCATTCCTAGCGGCACCTATCCAGTACGCATTTGCCATTCGCAAACGCGTCGCCCTCCGGGTTGCGGCTCGTATCAAGTTCGACTTTCCGTAAGCGCGCGCCTGCGCTAAACCATCATGGCAATCGACAGTCAGCTTTTACCGCGAATTTCCAGTCCGGCCCTATGCCACCGCCAAGGAGAAATGAGCATGACGTATATCGCATCCCCCAAACGCCCCATTGGTCATCCGGAACGCGCGCTCGACTGTGAAGAAGCGCTCCAGGTGGCACTTGAGCACCTGTCGAACGAAGCATCGCTTACGGAGGAAGACGTCGAGGCAAAGCTGGTCGAAGGCGGTTTGGCTGCGGGATGGGAGGAGGCGGAACTGAGGATAGCCATCGCGGACTTGCGCCGGAATGCGGCCCTCGGCTTGCAGGGCCTATCGGGATAGCCCCGGCGCCAATCCATCAAATTGCAGCGACAACCATGGTCGAGCCTCGGCATCATGACTCGCATCCGGCTGTGTCAAAAATACAATATGAAGCTGTGTCATGGATAGGCCGGGGCAGCCAAGTTGCCCGGTTCGGACTTGACGGCGGGAGCTGACTGTGGACTGAGTTCAGCGCACAATTCCAGGCTGTCTTGTTAACTTTTGTGTTTTTGTTGGAAGCGTATCCATGACCTCAGCATCGAACGGCATGCCTGTCACGTTTTCACATCGGGCAACACTCCGGCGTCTGGCCATAATTTTACCGCTTGTTGTGGCGCTCAGCGGGTGCGGTGGTCATGCCAAGGGCGTCATGCAGCCGCTCGACCTTGCCGCCGAACCGAAGGGCAATGCCGTCGTGGATATGCTGGTAGCAACCAGCCGCCAGCCCTCCGACGATCCAGCCACCCTGTTTTCCGGCGAACGCAGCGCGCATCCTTCGATCACCGATGTTGCCGTCTCCATCCCACCCGGCACCGTTCGTACATCTGGAACCGTGCAATGGCCGAAGAAGCTGCCGCCCAATCCGCAAACCGATTTCGCCGTTGTGCGCGTCAAGCCGCTGCAGACTGTTCAGGATGGGCACGAATGGGTGCGCAAGCACGGCCGCGGCGGTCACGCGATGGTCTTCATTCACGGCTTCAACAATACCTATGAAGATTCAGTCTTCCGCTTTGCTCAGATCGTGCACGATTCCGGCGCTGACGTAACGCCGGTCCTCTTCACCTGGCCGTCACGTGCCAAAGTGTTCGACTATAATTACGACAAGGAAAGCACCAACTATTCTCGCACCTCGCTGGAGAATACGCTGAAGGCACTGGTCGACGACAAGAACATCAAGGACATCACTATCCTCGCGCATTCGATGGGAACCTGGCTGGCCATGGAATCGATCCGCCAGATGGCGATCCGCGATGGCGGCCTTCCGAAGAAAATCGAAAACGTCATTCTAGCGTCGCCCGATATCGATGTTGACGTATTTTCCCGGCAATGGGCCGAGCTTGGCACCAGAAAGCCGAATTTCACCATCTTCGTTTCGCAAGACGACCGGGCGCTGGCGCTGTCGCGTTATATCTCCGGCGACGTCCAACGACTTGGCCAGATCAACCCGGCAGAAGAACCTTACAAGAGCAAGCTGGAAGAATCCGGCATCACCGTGGTCGATCTGACGAAGGTGAAATCCACCGATAGCCTGAACCACGGAAAATTTGCCGAGAGCCCCGAGATCGTCAAGCTGATTGGCCAGCGGCTCGTCACCGGACAGACACTGACAGATTCCGATATCGGTATTGGCGATGGCATTGGTGCCTTGGTCGCCGGCACGGTCAACACCGTGGGTAAGGTCGCAGCTACCACGGTTTCCGCACCAGTCGATATTCTTTCGGGCAACATGAAACCGCTGCCCAAGAAAAAACCGACTGAAGTCGGTGGAACCTTGCAAAGCGAAAAGGCACCGCTCAACTAGGCATCGCCTCGGAACATTCTGGCTTGCGCATCGTTTTGCTCCTCATAAAGGAGAAGAACCATGCCAACCACAATTCCCGTTTCACAAGACGAAAGCCCGCGCGGCCCACAGACGACGCCCGGCCTGCCCGACCGCTCGCAGGACAAACCTGCAAAACCGCCGGTTACGGACAAGGGCGACACGCGCAATCCCAACGATCCCGTGATTGACCCGGTGCTTTTGCCGATCGGCGATCCCGCTGGCATGGCGTGAGGACAAACAGATGTCTACCGACGATACCAATGCAACGCCTGAACAGAAAAACCCGAAGGATGTTCATCGTCCTCCGGGCAAGCCGTCGAATGCTGATGAACAATCGAAAGCTCCGCCGATGGTTCAGCACGTTGGCGGCAAGGATGAAAGCGAGAAGCCAGTCGTGAACCCCGTTACCGGCGGCGCGATCTAGGGAGATCCGAATGATCATCTCCGAAATGCAGAAAAATGCGGCCCATCGGCAATACCGGCAGCTGATGTTTCGTCAGATGCTGATGTGGCTTGTCGGCATAGCGCTTCCGGTCGCTCTCATCATCGCTGTTTTTCTGTTTTGAGGTAGCGGCAAGCCGCCTGGGTTAGCGGCTAATGCTGCAGCAAGACTTCAACACGGTTTTCGACCAGATGTACGCCGATCACAGAGGCGGCGGCCTCTTCGACGCAGCCGATTTCGGTTTCGCACGAGACATAGCCACTGAGAACCACCATCCGGCCGAGCGCCATCACCTGCAGGCGTGATGTGTCAATCAGCACGACATACTGGATGTAGCGCAGGACCTTACCGGCCAGATCGTCGTCAGTCAGGTCCGGGTGATCGTCCTGGTGAATATAGGTCTGTTTGTGCATAGCAATGATGTCCTTCCATAGGACAACGCAAGCTTTTCCCGAATGTTCCGGTTTTCTGAAATGAGTTTGTGAGAAGAGAACGTCAGGCGCCCGGCTGCACATGAATGAAGGCCTCGACTGCAGCGGCGATGAAATCCTGGCGTGCATAGTCCACCGGCTGCTCACCGCGCAGAACACAGCGGCAGGTCTGGATCGCCGCGTTGTAGGCCGTGCCGTCATGAACAGGCCACTTGCCGAGCAAGCACTGTGCAGCTTCGCGGGTGTTACGAACGATGCGGTAATTTCCTACCCCGTCGAGTTCAAGCACAACAGGCTCTGGCCACCACTTTTCGATCATTTTACAACCTCCTGCAACCATCTTCGCATATGAGCCTTGCGTGAAATATGCGTCGGCGCAAAATCCCGTGGAGCCTTGGGTTGCGGCTGCCCGGCGAATAGGTCTATGGCGGAAGTCCCTATTGCCAAGAGGCTGCGCCTGATGTCCGATGTCTTCCTGAATGTCGTGCCGATTTTCGTCCTGATCCTGCTCGGTTGGCTGATCGTGCGGACGAATTATCTGAAGGCATCCGTGGGAGATGCGCTCGGCGATTTCGTCTTTCGGGTCGCCGTTCCGGTTCTTCTGTTCCGTACCATTGCCGAAGCCGACTTCAGGGATGGCTCGCCATGGCCGCTCTGGGTTGCCTATTTCTCCGGTGTCTGTGTGACATGGACTTTGGGGCACCTCGCGGCGACGCTGTTTTTCAAGAAGGATGCACGGATCGGCGTGCTGGCCGGGGTTTCATCCGCCTTCGCCAATACCGTCTTCATCGGCCTGCCGCTCGTGTCGCGCAGCGTCGGCGAAGAAGGTGTCGTGGCCTTGTCGATTCTTCTGTCCGTGCATCTGCCGGTCATGATGATCGCCGGAACCATCCTGATGGAACGGGCCGAACGCAAGACCAGTGGCAAGCCCGGCCAGAGCCCGTTCAAGCTCCTGAAGGGCATCCTGCGCAACCTGGTGCGCAATCCTCTGGTTATCGGTCTCGCACTTGGGGCGCTGGTTCATCTCATCGGCATGCCGCTCGGCGGTCCCGTGAAGATCATCGTCGATCAATTGGCGGGTGTGGCGGCTCCGGCGGCCCTGATCTCGATCGGCATGGCGCTCGACAAATACGGTCTTGCCGGCAACATCGGCATGGCGTCGATCACCAGCGCGCTGAAACTGATCGTCCTGCCAGCTGCCGTCTACGGTGCCTGCCAGCTGCTCGGCCTCAACAGCAACTGGACGGCGGCGCTGGTGCTGACGTCCTCCGTGCCCACCGGTGTCAACGCCTGGCTGATTGCCAACCACTTCAATGTCGGCCACGGCCTTGCGTCATCGACGATCACCATCACCACCGCGCTCGGGGTCATCTCGGTTTCCGCCTGGGCCTATATTCTGCTGTAGTTAACCAGCGCAGACATCCGGACACGAAAAAGCCCGGCACATGGCCGGGCTACAATTCTTCGCGTACATCGAGAACGTTGTCCTTACGGAGCAGGCGCCGTCTCAGTCGAAGGCTTCGTTGCGTCGCCTTCGGTCGCAGGCTTTGCGGCCTCGGCTTCCGTAGCAGGCTTGGCAGCGTCAGCCTCAGCGGCTGGCTTTGCAGCTTCGCCTTCAGCAGCAGGTGCTGCGGCGGCAGTCGCGGACGGCAGCGCCACTGGCGTATCGGCATGTTCGCGCAGCCAGGCAATCAGGTTGGCGCGCTCGTCAGGCTTCTTGACGCCGGCAAAGCCCATCGCTGTACCGGGAACGTGCTTCTTCGGCGCTTCGATGAAGAAGCTCAGGTGATCGTAGGTCCAGGTCTTGTTGGCTTCGGCGAAGGTCTTCATGCCGGCCGAGTAGGAAAAGCCTTCATGCGAAGCAATCGGACGCTCGACGAGACCCCAGAGGTTAGGACCAACCTTGTTGGCCCCTCCCTTATCTACGGTGTGACAGCTTGCGCATTTCTTGAAGACGTTCTCGCCAGCCGATGCATCTGCCGATGCCAGCAACGGCTTGATATCGACTTCGACCTCTGCCGTGGCGCCAGCGCCAGCATCCGAGGAGCCTTCCTCGGCGATGATGGCAAAACCTTCCTTTTCGGGAACTTCCGAATGGAAGATGCCTTCCGATGCGATCGATACGGACATCAAAACAAAGACCGTACCGAGGAAGGCACCCACGCCCATGTTTACATATGAGTTCATCCGCAAATGCTCCCCTTGCAACCGGCGCGAACAAAACGCCAGCCTATCTTGAAATCGCGCGGAACCTATGTCTTTTGGCTTTGTGTTGCAACAGACATTATAAGCCCCGGTCTGAGACCTTTTGACACTTTTCCGGCGCGTTTTGAAGGCCTAAGCATGAATAGCGACAATTTGGACAAAACCCTGATTCTGATCCCCGCACGCATGGCCTCGACGCGACTGCCCGGCAAGCCTCTTGCCGACATCTGCGGCCTTCCCATGATCGTCCAGGTCGCCATGCGGGCGAAGGATGCGCGAGCCGGCCGGATCGTCGTTGCCGTCGATCATCAGGACGTATTCGATGCGGTGATAGCGGCCGGATTCGAGGCAGTCATGACCCGGGTTGACCATCAGTCCGGCTCCGACCGCATCCACGAGGCGCTTTTGGCAAGCGATCCGGAGCGCAAGGCCGAGATCATCATCAATGTGCAGGGCGATCTCCCGACCATCGAACCGGAAACCATCCGCGCCGCGCTGCGGCCGCTGGAGAACCCTGACGTCGATATCTCCACGCTGACCGTCGAGATCGAAGACGAGGATGAAAAGCTCAACCCCAATGTCGTCAAGGTCGTCGGCTCGCCGCTTTCGGATACCCGGTTGAAGGCGCTCTATTTCACGCGCACCACTGCGCCGCACGGCAAGGGTCCACTCTATCATCACATAGGTCTCTACGCCTACCGGCGTGCAGCACTCGAAAAATTCGTATCGCTGCCGCCATCGACGCTGGAAAAGCGCGAATCGCTCGAACAGTTGCGAGCACTCGAAGCCGGCATGCGCATCGACGTGGAAATCGTCAAATCGGTCCCGCTCGGTGTCGACACCCCGGCGGACCTTGAAAAAGCCCGGCGCCTTCTTGCCGCCAAAGCCTGATCGGACAGCATCATGATCACCAAGACCAACCGCATCTCCTTCCAGGGCGACTACGGCGCCAATTCCGACATGGCTTGCCGCGACATGTTCCCGGAGATGGAGCCCCTGCCCTGCCAGACCTTTGAGGACGCCTTCCTGGCCGTCGAAAACGGCGAGGCCGATCTAGCGATGATCCCGATCGAGAACACGATCGCCGGACGCGTCGCCGATATCCATCATCTCCTGCCCGAATCGCGGCTGCATATCATCGGCGAATATTTCATGCCGATCCGCTTTCAGTTGATGGTTCTTCCAGGTGTTTCGCGTGACGAGATCCGCACCGTGCACAGCCACATCCATGCGCTCGGCCAGTGCCGCAAAATCGTGCGGGCCAACGGTTGGAAGCCGGTGGTGGCGGGCGATACGGCCGGTGCCGCCAAGCTGGTGGCGGAAATGGGCGACCGGTCGATGGCAGCTCTCGCTCCAAGGCTCGCAGCCGACCTTTATAAGCTGGACATCGTCGCCGAGAATGTCGAGGACACCGAAAACAACGTGACGCGCTTCGTCATCCTTTCGCGCGAGCCGAAGAACATCAAGCGGCAGGCAGACAGTGATGTCATCGTCACGACCTTCGTCTTCAATGTCCGCAATATTCCGGCCGCGCTCTACAAGGCGATGGGCGGTTTTGCCACCAACGGCATCAACATGACCAAGCTGGAAAGCTACCAGCTCGGCGGCAAGTTCATTGCCACCCAGTTTTATGCCGACATCGAGGGGCACCCGGACGATAATCATGTGCGCCAGGCGCTCGACGAGTTGCGCTTCTTTTCAGAAAAGGTTCGCATCCTGGGCTCCTATACGGCCCATCCTATGCGGCTCGTCTTGTAGATAACCCGCGAGAATTAGCGGCTGGAAATGAAACCGAAAACGTGATTGTTTTGTGACGGACCCATTTGTTCGTCGCACAGCGCGCTCCTGATTCGCAGCGCGCTGTGCAATCCTTGCAATGACAGGCGCTTGTGAGGTTGCAGGCGCGACAAAGGTTGACCCATGGCAATCAGGACACTTCTTCTTTGCTCTTCCGCCGCCTTGATGGTCTCCACTGGAGCACGCGCCGCCGACGCGATCGTTGCTGCCGAACCGGAGCCTATGGAATATGTTCGCGTTTGCGACGCATTCGGAAAAGGCTTCTTCTATATTCCCGGCACCGAAACCTGCCTGAAGATCGGTGGTTATGTCCGGTTCGATTCGAACTATGGCGAAAGCCCCTACTCGGGCGAGAGCAACGGCTGGGATGCTTTCACCCGCGGCACGATAACGCTCGATGCCAAATCCGACACTGAGTACGGAACATTGCGCAGCTTCATCGAACTGCGCAGCGATGCGAACAACATCACGGACACCAAAACCTATCTCAACGCTGCCTTTATCGAGCTTGGCGGCTTCCGCGCAGGCTACGGCGATTCGCACTATGACACCTGGCTGAACTCGGCCGGCGATATCATCAATGACGATGTCATCGACTATACCGGCGACCGGACCAACCAGATAAGCTACATGTACGGCGGGGACGTTGGATTTTCCGCCCTGATTGGCCTCGACGAAGGTGGAGGAAGCTATGATACCGGCTTTGCCCCCGTGCCATCCGTCTCCTATCACGGTGATGACTTTCCGCATGTGACCGGCGGCTTGCGGTATTATGCAAAAGAAGGCACGGGCATCGCGTTTATCGGTGGCTATGACACCAACGCCGAGGCCTTCGGTGGCAAGATTCGCGTCGATGTTGCCTTCAACGACGTGTTTTCTGTCTGGGCAATGGGCGGCTATCAGTCGGATTGGGACAATAACGACGGTCCCGGCGGCACGCGACGTCTGAATTACTACGGCCCGTGGCTTGGAGACTGGGCGGCTTGGGGCGGGATGGCCATCAAGGTCAATGAAAAGACGTCTCTCAACGCTCAGGCCGCCTACGAGGATGACGGAACATTCGCCGCCGCCCTCAATGTCGACTATGCAGTGGTAGAAGGACTGAAGTTCCAGCCGGAAATCAACTACACCGAATTCGATGGCTTGCGTGGCCACGGCAGCGCCGTCGGCGGCACCATTCGCCTTCAGCGCAATTTCTGATCTAGCAATCGGCTGACATTCAAACGGCGTCCGCCATCGCGGGCGCCGATTTCGTTACTTCGGCCAGTCCAGCCAGTCGCGCATCAGCTGGTGAGCGATGGCTCCCTTCGGCGGCGGCCCGAGTTCGCCGGCAGCCAATGACACGCCGGTATTGCGTGCCAGCATCGCTGCGGTTTCCTCGCGCGTGAACCAGCGGCAATCTTCCAGCTCCTGATCGTCCCGGTGAATGTCGATCGATTTCGCCTCGGCATAACAGCCGATCATCAGTGTATGCGGCATCGGCCATGGCTGCGAGGCGTGGTAGCGGACCCGGCCGACGCGGATACCGGATTCCTCCATCGTCTCGCGCCGGACGGCATTTTCCATGGTTTCACCCGGCTCGACGAAACCTGCGAGACAGGAATACATGCCTTCTGGAAAATGCGGGCTGCGGCCAAGGAGGCAGAGGTCGCGTTCCAGATCGATCGTGAGCATGATGACGACGGGATCGGTGCGCGGAAAGACCATGTGGCCACAGGCAGAGCAGATGCGCCGGTAGCCGCCGGCCTTGCTTTCCATGACCGAGCCGCATTTGCCGCAGAAGCGATTGGTAGCGTTCCAGCTGATCAGGCTCGAAGCCTGGGCGAACTGACCGAGCAGTTCGTCCGTCAGCATCTGCTGGCGATACAGCGTGCGGCCATCGGCAAGCTTGAAGGGTTCCGGCAGCGTTTCCTCCGTCAGGCTGATCGGAACAGCCAGACGCGGCTCGCCATTTGGCAGAAACCCGAGCAGGATGGCATCATCGAGAACCGGCTCCAGACCGGCCAGCTCATAGGGCGCAAACAACGGATCGATGATCTTCTCGTCGTGCTTGACCACCAGTTTGCCGCTGGAGAAAGCGAAGACATGCGCACCGTCCTTGCGGAAAGCCACCTCGACGCAATCGTCGGGGCGATGTTCCGATTGTCTATCCAGGTGGTTTTCGGAGAAAGCAACGAGCGTGCTCGGCTCGGGATGCGGGCTATGCAGGTCGAAGATCGATTTCGTCATGGTCAGAGATTTTCCACTATCCGTGCTGCGAATGCCTTGAGCGCGTCGTCGCTCCAAGGCTCGGCCGAGCCAAATCCCCAGACCGGCCCCGGCCAATTGGCATCACCCTCACTGCGGGCGATGACATGAACATGAAGCTGGCGGACGATATTGCCAAGCGCGCCGACATTGATTTTCGTCGCCCCCGTCGCCTTTTTCAATGCGGCTGCGACCATGTTGGTCTCGAATGTCAGCATGGTCTGATCGAGCGGCGTCAGATCGAAGACTTCCGATACCCCATTGCGCTGCGGGATCAACACAAGCCAAGGCCAGCGGCGGTCATTGTTGATACGTAGCTGGCAAAGGCCGAGCGAGGTGATCAGCAATCCATCGCGTTGAAGGCGTTCATCAATCTCGAAGGCAGGCAAGCGGATCTCCCGGAACAGTGATTTTCCTGTTTGTTTGTCTACTGATAGCAGTTTTTTGAAGGCGTGGCTTGCATTTGGTTTCGATATTGCCGATATGAGAGCCGGGAGGTTGGTGGTGGACGAGCCACTCGCCAACCGGGTCAGGTCCGGAAGGAAGCAGCCCCAACGAGCCAGGCACGGGTCATCGTGCCAGCCTCCCACCCTTTTCCGTCTGTCCTTTCTGGACACGATTTGCAGCCAAGCGGCCCCTTTGTGGGGAAAAAGGGCGATGAGCGAAGATAGTCTGATCCCGACATCCGAAAAGCCCGCCGCCTACCGCGTGCTTGCGCGCAAGTACCGGCCGAAGGATTTCTCCGACCTGATGGTCGGCCAGGAACCGATGGTGCGCACGCTCACCAATGCGTTCGAGACTGGCCGTATCGCCCAGGCCTATATGCTGACCGGCGTTCGTGGTGTCGGCAAAACCACCACCGCCCGCATCCTCGCCCGCGCGCTGAACTACAAAACAACAGAGATCGACAAGCCGACGATTGACCTCCGTATCCCCGGCGAACATTGCCAGGCGATCATGGAAGGCCGTCATGTCGACGTGATCGAGATGGACGCCGCCTCGCATACCGGCATCGACGACATTCGCGAGATCATCGAGCAGGTGCGCTACCGCCCGGTTTCGGCGCGCTACAAAGTCTACATCATCGACGAAGTGCACATGCTCTCGACCCAGGCCTTCAACGGCCTGTTGAAGACGCTCGAAGAGCCGCCCGAGCATGTGAAGTTCATTTTCGCCACAACCGAAATCCGCAAGGTGCCGATCACGGTGTTGTCGCGCTGCCAGCGCTTCGACCTGCGCCGTATCGGCGCGTCGGATCTCGTCGGCCTGTTCACCACCATTCTCGGCAAGGAAGGCATTTCGGCCGATCCGGACGCGATGGCGATGATTGCCCGTGCAGCCGAAGGCTCGGCGCGCGACGGCCTGTCGCTGCTCGACCAGGCAATCGCCCATGGCGGCGGCGTGGTCGAAGTCGAAGCCGTGCGCTCGATGCTCGGCCTTGCCGACCGCGCCCGCATCGTCGACCTTTTCGAGCATATCGTCAAAGGCGACGTGGCCGCGGCGCTCAATGAATTCGCCGGTCAATATGAGGCGGGCGCCAGCCCATCCGTGGTCCTCACCGATCTTGCCGACTTCACCCATCTCGTCACCCGGCTAAAATACGTGCCCGATGCCGCCAACGACCAGTCGCTGAGCGAAATCGAGCGCACCCGTGGCGCCGAGTTCTCATCCAGTATTGCCGTGACCACGCTGTCGCGCATCTGGCAGATGTTATTGAAGGGTATTCCGGAAACGGAAAGCTCGTCGCGCCCGGCTGGTGCTGCCGAAATGGTGTTGATCCGGCTTGCCCATGCAGCGCATCTTCCCTCACCGGAAGATGCAGCCCGGCGCTTGCTCGAACTCTCCAATGGTGACGCCCCGCGCCAGCCCTCCGCCCCGAGTGGCGGCAATGGCGGCGGAGCGCAGGCATCCATGGGCGGCTCAACCCAGGCGCACGGCAGTGACATGCCCGCGCAGCGGGCAACCGGCAACGGCGCGACCATGCTGCGCGCCGTACCGGCCATGGCTTCACCCCAGGCCATGCCTGTCGGCAGGATCGAAGAACGGCCGCTCGCAGCTCCGGTTGCGAAAGCCGAGCCGAAAGTTCCGATCCGCTCCGTCAGCGACATCGCCGACCTCTGCGGCACCAACCGCGATATCAAGCTGAAGACGCTGGTGCGTGGTTTCGTGCGACTGGTGAACCTGGAACCGGGACGGCTGGAAATCAACCTGCCGGAAGACGCGCCGAAGACGCTGGTTGCCGAGCTTCAGAAGAAGCTCGAAGACTGGACCGGCATCCGCTGGATGGTCATCCTCAGCCGTGAGCCCGGGGCACCGACGCTGCTCGAAGCCGAGACCCGTGCACAGGAAAAGCGCGTTAGCGATGCGCGCCAGGACCCGGACGTTGCTGCTATTCTCGCCAAATTCCCAGGCGCCAAGATCACCGACGTGCGCATCAAGGGACCGGAGCCGGAAGAGGAAAACGAACCGGTGGCCGTAGCCGCCGCCGAATCTGCCGAAGGTGACATCCTTCCCGGCGACGATATCGAGCACTAGTTCATACCAATCGAGACATTCAGAAGAGGACATGACGATGCGTGACATCATGGGCATGATGGGCAAGGTCAAGGAAATGCAGGCCAAGATGGAGAAGATGCAGGAAGAGATTTCTGCGCTCGAAGTCGACGGCGCCTCCGGCGGCGGTCTCGTTACCGTGCGCATGGACGGCAAGGGCAATCTTAAAAGCCTCAAGATCGACCCGTCGCTCTTCAAGGAAGACGATGTCGAGATCCTCGAAGACCTGATCGTTGCTGCCCACAAGGACGGCAAGGACAAGGCGGAAGCCATCACCGCCGAAAAGACCCGCGAACTGACAGCCGGCCTGCCGATCCCACCCGGCATGAAGCTGCCTTTCTAGGCGCTTTACCCGCCACGCGACCGGTATAAAAGCCGCTTACGGGAAAGTGCGAAACCGCCGCCCAGATAAACCCGCCTTTTCGTTCGGGCGGGCGCTCAAATCCCCTTCATTCTTCGGGCAGGAAGGCCGCGCCAACAATGCGGATTTTCCGCGGTGGCGCGGGCACGACGCTGCTCGTTCCGCGCAGGCCGACATCTCCGAGCAAGGCCACGTTCATGACGGCGCCCTCGGCCGATAGGGTAGCTTCCGAATGCGAAGCCGTGGTTTCAGTACCGGTCATTTCAAGGGGCGCCTTCGCCAGAACAGCCTTATAGAAACGGTTGATATCGCAGGTCTTGAGAGATGCCGCCACGCGGTACGCCCCAGCATGCGGCAGTTCCGCATAGCGAGCGCCTGTCGTCACCGAAATCATCTCATCGGTGCTCCGGTCCGCGCCGGTTATCCGGTAAACATCCATCGCCGATTCATCGCAGATGAATTTGCATTGCGCGGCAATCGCTTCCATGTCGTTGGCCGTGTTGTATCCGGAGTTTGGTGTCGGGAAAGAATATCCGTCTGACAGGCGAACGCACCGCGTTTCGATCTTGGCGCTGATCCGTGGCAGCGCATATCCGGCCGTGAGCTCGCGCGCGGCGGCGGAGCGGCGAACTGGAACTCGCTCGGCGACAACGGGCTTTGTACACACCTGCGAAGAAGCACCCGGCAGGCTCGCCAGACGGGCGCTCGCCTGCGCGATCCGGCCGGCAATCTCGCGGCAGGCGAAGGTCGCCGCGGCTGCGCAGCTGTATTTCAACTCCATCGCCCGATTGGCGGCGATCTGGCGCTGCAGCCGGGCCGTTTCAGCGCTACCGGAACCCCGAACCGGAGAACAATCCCCGGCGTGCGCGCCGCTGACTTGGATCATCAGAGTGAGACAGCCGGCAACCATCATGGTGCCTATACGCCCCACGCAGCCTGCAATTCTCGTAAATCCGTTCATCTGGCCAGCCCTTGCCGCTTCCCTGCCGACGGACGCACGCATTCGGGCGCGCTTGCTGCTGCAAGCTCGCTGCGGGGTGCGGTGTCAATACAGGCATCGATTGATCGCATCAGGCCTGAAGGCCCTGAGTGACAAGGTTTCTCATAGGTTGAGAACAGATTGAAAGAAAGCGGAACTTAAGCAGATGGTTAAAGTCGCGGACGTCAAGAAAACTGAGATCAGCCGCTGAGCTGGGCTCTCAGCTTGTGGTGGATCGGCGCTGCGATATAGCGGGCCCGGTCATCGTCGGAAAGATTTCTGCCGAAGGTTTCCAACAGCTCCGGCATCAGCACCGGGGCTCCGGAATAGGCGTGATAGGTCACAGCGTCGCCGGCGTGGACGACGCCGTCTTTCAGCACGCGGCAGTAAAAACCCGGCCGCCCGGCCTTGATGAAACGTTTGGCGAAAAGGGGATCATCCATACGAACCGACAGTGTGGCGCAGGGCATGCGGGTCGATGTCACCTCAAGTTCAACCGCAGCCGTCCAGAATCGATCGCCGACGGAAATCTTGCGGCTGTCGGCACCCTCGATCACCAGATTTTCGCCCAAAGTGCCGGGATCGAGATCGCGGCCCAGCGCCTTCGACCACCAATCCAGATCGATCGAACCCAGAGCATAGACCGCCTGATCGACGCCGCCATGGTGTTTGCGGTTGCAGATCTTGTCACCGATCAGCCCCTCGCGGTCGATCATCACGCCAGCCTCTACCGGATGTTTGAAGATCCCGGTTTTATAGGATTTTCCGGGCAGTATTTCGGCATTGCCGGTGCAGACGGCGAGGATTTTCATGGGCGGCACTTTCTTTTCAGCGATTCCGTTCCCGGGAGATATGGAGTAGAAACCCCACATGGCAAAGCGAGTCACCGGTCCCGAAATTGAAAAACTCATCCAGCTCCTGGCAAAGGTGCCCGGGCTCGGGCCGCGTTCGGCCCGGCGCGCCGCCCTTCACCTGGTCAAGAAGAAGGACCAGCTGCTCGGCCCTCTAGCCGACGCCATGGGCGAAGCGCACCGCAAGGTCCGTATCTGCTCGTGCTGCGGCAATGTCGATACGATCGACCCCTGCAGCGTCTGCTCCGACGACCGGCGCGACAATTCGGTGATCATCGTCGTGGAGGACGTGTCCGACCTCTGGGCATTGGAACGGGCCAGTACGATGAACACGGCCTACCATGTGCTCGGCGGAACTCTGTCGCCGCTCGATGGCGTCGGGCCGGACGATCTCAATATCAAGGGCCTTATCGAGCGGATCACCAAGGGCGGCGTGCGCGAACTGATCATCGCCGTCAACGCCACCGTCGAAGGCCAGACGACGGCGCACTACATCACCGACCAGCTCGACGGCCTCGGCGTCAAGATCACCCGGCTGGCGCATGGCGTGCCGGTAGGCGGTGAGCTGGATTATCTGGACGAAGGCACGCTGACGGCGGCTTTGAGGGCGAGGACTGCGATTTGAAGGAAGTTATGCGTATGTCGTTGCTTACCCCCCTCTGTCACTTCGTGACATCTCCCCCACAAGGGGGGAGATCATTCCTTTCCCTCGTCAACCTTGTTCTAAGGCGCCCACAATTCTCTCGGCCGATCTCCCCCCTTGTGGGGGAGATGTCGGCGTCGCCGACAGAGGGGGGTAAGGCCCGGCATATTCTGTCGCTGATCACAGCCGCCCTTATTGCCCTTAGTCCAATTCCCGCCCTTGCCGCCTCCAAGGCCGACACCGAGGCGCAGTTCCGCCAATGGCTGCAGACCGATCTCTGGCCGGAAGCGCAGAAATCCGGCATCTCCGCTTCCGCTTTCAAGGCCGCCTTTGCCGATGTGAAACTTAACTGGGACCTGCCGGATCTGGTTCCTCCGGGCAGCAAACCGCCGGGCGAGCAGAAACAGAGCCAGGCGGAGTTTTCCTCGCCCGGCGCCTATTTTTCCGAACAACGGCTGCAGGGACTGGCAGCGACCGGCCGCAGTCTCGCCAAGGAAAATGCCGCGACACTGAGACGGATCGAAAAAACCTACGGTGTTCCCGTGGCGATCGTCGTCGCCATCTGGGGCCGTGAATCTGGTTTCGGCCGGGCGAAAATTCCGCATCCGATCATGGATGTGCTGGCAACCAAGGCCTTCATGTCGACGCGCGGCGACCTGTTCCGCCGCGAACTGATTGCAGCTCTTCATATACTCGATAGCGGCGACGTGAAGGAAGCCGACATGCGCGGCTCTTGGGCCGGTGCCATGGGCCAGCCGCAGTTCCTGCCGACCAGTTTTCTGAAATATGCCGTCGATTTCGATGGCGACGGGCGCCGCGACATCTGGAAATCGACGCCGGACACACTCGCCTCGATCGCCAATTACCTATCGAAGAAAGGCTGGCAGCGCGGCCGCGACTGGGGCTTCGAGGTCTATATCCCCGCCAATGTCACCTGCGCGCAGGAGGGGCCGGATCTTGCCAAGCCGATTTCGAAATGGGCAACCGATGGCATCGAACGGGCATCCGGCAAGGCGTTTCCAACCAACGAAGCCAAGGCCGACGGCATGATGCTGGTTCCGGCCGGCCGGCATGGCCCGGAATTCATCGTCACGCCGAATTTCTACGTCATCAAGGAATACAACAATTCCGACCTCTATGCCCTTTTCATCGGCAATCTCGCCGACCGGATTGCCTCGGGCGGTGGTGCGTTCAAGCGCGAGTTCGGCGATGTCGGCAAGATGCTGCGTTCGGACGTCCTGAAGATGCAAAAGGCGTTGGAAAAACAGGGCTACGATATCGGCAAGGCCGATGGCCTGGCTGGTTACAAGACTCGCCGCTCGATTGGCGCATGGCAGGCAAAGAACGGCATCGAGCCGACGTGCTTTCCGCAGAAAAGCCTGCTGGGGAAACTCTAGAGCGGGCGAAACCGCGTTCGATTTCGCCCGGCATAATCGTCAGGCGGCAGAGAGGCTGGTTTCGAGCAAGTTCAGGATTGCGTTCCAGCCGCCTTCGTGGCCCTGGCGCGCTTCCTCGGATTTGAACTTCACCTGCTTCAAGGTGAGTTCTGTCGTGCCGGCGTCGACCTTTGCCAGGTCGATGGTCACGACGCTGTCGTCGAGGGAGTAAGGCGATTCCCAGGTGAACGACAGACGCGAATGCGGATCTATCTCAAGATAGGTGCCGGCATGCGGAATCTCCTTGTCCGGCGTGACCATGATGATCGAGAAGCGGCCGCCCTTGACCGGATCGTTGCTGACCTTGGCCAGGCCGGAGCCCGGGAACGGCGTCATCATGAATTTGGCCAGCATCTCCGGCGAAAGCCAGGCGTTGAACACTTTTTCGCGCGATGCAGCGATTGTGCGGCTGACCGTCAGCTCAAGTTCCTTCATTGTCCTCATCCTTTGACACGAGTAAGTTTTCCAGCGCCGCAAGGCGCAGTTCCCAGATCGACTTCAATTGCGCGAACCAGTGCTCGGTCAGCGTCAGCGGATCGAGCTCGGCTGCGATGAAGTGCTCGCGGCCTACAGTCCGGCGGGTGACAAGTCCTGCCTCCTCCAGCACCTTGATGTGTTTGGAGACGGAGTTCAGCGACATGTCGAAATGGGCGGCGAGCGCCGTCACCCTCAAAGCACCTTCCTGCACAAGCAGCGTCAGGATGCGTCGCCGGGTCGTATCGCCGGCGGCCTTGAGAACCCGTGAGAGATCATCATCGTCCATTTATTCACCCTAATAGTTGAATATATAAAATACCCCCATTAGTCAACCATATGGGTGAATATTTTTAAACCGAGGAAACGCCACCCTCCCCGGCTTTTTGAGGACATCGCGCAGCTGGCAATAAAAAAGGCCGGCGTTGCGGATTGCAAAACCGGCCTTTCGAGACATGAGGCGCGCTGCGTAACGCTCAGTGCATGTCCATCTGCTGCTTATAGCGCTCGTACTCGTAAGGAAGGATCGTCTGGCGCTCGATCATCCGGTGCACACGGGGGGCGGCGGCACCCCGATGCAACGCCGTCAACCGGTCGCCGATCTCCGCATCGGCCTGGGTGCGGCGCTGGTTATGGCGGACATATTCCACCCAGGTCGGCACGTGGTAGGTTTCTGTCCAGACCGTCGGGTTTTCCAGATCGCGCATCAGCCCCCATTGCCCCGCCCCGTCCCTGATCCGGATTCGGCGGCGCTCGGCCATGGCCGTCAGAAATTCCGGCACATCGTCATCGGCGATCTCGTAATCGATCATCACCACGATCGGGCCGCTGCGCGGCTTGAGATCGAGCTTCAGCAGAGGTTCCGAAAACCGGTTGAGCGGATCGAGATTGAGCGACTCGAATTCCGGAAGCGGCAATTTCAGTCCAATGGCGGCGCCGACGACCATCAGCAAGGCCGAGGCGATCAGGGCAGTGGCCGGACCATAGGTCTCTGCCGCCTGCCCCCACATCCAGCTGCCCGCAGCGATACCGCCAAATGTTGTGGTCTGGTAGAGCGACAGCGCCCGGCCAACCACCCAGCGCGGCGTCGACAGCTGCACCGTCGTGTTGAACAGCGACAGCGCCAGAACCCAACCGGCCCCCGACAACAGAAGCGCAAGACTGGTCAGCCAGCCATAGGGGCTTATGGCCGTCACCAGGCTGCTGACGGCAAAACCGGCAAAGGCGATGCGCACGACCCACTCGCTGGACATGTGTTCACGCAACCGTGCGCTCAAAAGTGCACCACCGATGGCGCCGAGGCCGAAGGCGCCGAGCATGATGCCATAGGTGAGCGGTCCGCCGGCAACCAGATCGCGGGCGACCAGCGGCAGCAGAGCCAGAATGGCGCTGGCGGACAGGCCGAAGAAGAAGCCGCGCACCAGCACCTTGCCGATATTCGGCGACATCGCGACATAGCGCAGCCCGGCAGAAATGGCCCGGCCCATCGATTCGCGCGGCAAGGTCGAGCGCGTCTCTTCCCGGCGCCAACGCAGGAGCGCAAAGATAATGGCGAAATAGCTGAGCGTATTGGCGGCAAAGGCCGCCGCGGCGCCTGCGGTCGCAACGATGACGCCGCCGATGGCCGGACCGACACTGCGCGTCATGTTGAAGCCCATGCTGTTCAGCGCCACCGCCGCCGGCAGCACATCGCGCGGCACCATGTCCCCGACAGAGGCCTGCCAGGATGGATTGTTCAGCGCCGTGCCGCAACCGATCAGAAACGTAAACAGCAGAAGCAGCCAGGGCGAGATAAAGCCAAAATAGGCACAGAGCGTCAAAAGTGCCGACACCACCAGCATGAAACACTGGGCGACCAGCATGATCCGGCGGCGGTCGAAATTATCGGCAAGCGCCCCGGAAACAAGCGAAAACAGCATGATCGGCAGCGAGGTCGAAGCCTGTACCAGCGCCACCATGTTCACCGAATCTGTAATTGAGGTCATCATCCAGGCGGCGCCAACGGCCTGGATCAGCCCGCCGAAATTGGAAGCGAGGCTTGCGACCCAGATGACCCGGAACGTATCGTGCTTGAACGGCGCCAATGGCGATAGTCGATGCGGCAACGCGCTTTCCCACCCTGTCTGTGATTTGAATCGTCTTTGTGACACCCAATCTAAGCCAGATGACCGGCCGGGCAAGCAAAAGCACTGTCATCGGCAGGATTTCACCACTTCAGAGCCTGCAACCGGGTTTTGCGGTCCGGGAAGCAGGATATCTTGCATTTACGGATAATCGCGCGTATATGACCCTCAAATTCTTGATCGGTTGATGAAGGGTGGGCCCATCAGGACCCGCTCTTTTTTATTACCGATGTTTTGGGAGAACATCGTTTGTCCGATACGACAACGGCAGAAAACATACAGGAACCGCGCCTCGTCACCGAGACCGGGATCGACCGGCGCATCGCCGATATCATCGAGCCAGTGCTGGTTCCGATGGGCTACCAGCTGGTGCGCGTGCGCTTGTCCTCACAGAATGGCGCGACCTTGCAGATCATGGCCGAGCGGCTTGACGGCACGATGACCGTGGAAGATTGCGAAGCGATCTCGACGGCGATCTCGCCTGTGCTCGACGTGGAAGATCCAGTCGACCGGGAGTATCATCTGGAAGTATCGTCGCCGGGCATCGACCGGCCGATGGTGCGCAAGTCGGATTTCACCCGCTGGTCGGGTCATCTGATCAAGTTCGAAACGTCGGTCCTGGTCGATAGCCGCAAGCGCTTCCGCGGCACGATCATCTCGGCCGACGACGAAGGCTTTACGATCGAGCGTGATCAGCCGGCTCCCGGCGAAGAACCGCGCGTGGTGATCCCCTTCACGGCACTGGCCGAAGGCAGGCTGATCCTGACGGACGAGCTGATCCGCGACGCGCTGGTAGCAGACAAAAAGGCGAAGGCGGCGCAGGCCGCCAACGAAAACTTCGAAGACGAAGATTCGCCGATCAATTGAGTTCATGGGCGCGGGACGCCTCCGATAGAGGCCCCGGCAATCAGACGGAGACTTTAATATGGCAGTGAGTGCTAACAGGCTCGAACTTCTGCAGATCGCGGATGCCGTCGCGCGCGAAAAAGTGATCGACCGCGAAATCGTTCTGGCCGCCATGGCTGACGCGATCCAGAAGGCCGCCCGCTCGCGCTACGGCTCGGAAAGCAATATCCGCGCCGACATCAATTCCAAGACCGGCGAAATCCGGCTTCAGCGCCTGCTCGAAGTCGTCGAGGTCGCCGAGGACTACGCGACCCAGATCCCGCTGGAACTGGCGCGTGACCGCAACCCGGACGCCATTATCGGTGACTTCATCGCCGACCCGCTGCCGCCGATGGATTTCGGCCGTATCGCCGCCCAGTCGGCCAAGCAGGTTATCGTCCAGAAGGTTCGTGAAGCCGAGCGTGATCGCCAGTTCGACGAATTCAAGGATCGCATCGGCGAAATCGTCAACGGCACGGTCAAGCGCGTCGAATATGGCAATGTCATTGTCGATCTCGGCCGTGGCGAAGGCATCATCCGCCGCGACGAAATGATCCCGCGGGAAAACATGCGCTACGGCGACCGCGTCCGCTCGTTCGTGTACGACGTGCGCCGCGAACAGCGCGGCCCGCAGATTTTCCTGTCGCGTACCCATCCGCAGTTCATGGTGAAGCTGTTCACCATGGAAGTTCCGGAAATCTACGACGGCATCATTCAGATCCGTTCGGTTGCCCGTGACCCGGGTTCGCGCGCCAAGATCGCCGTCATCTCCAACGATTCGTCGATCGATCCGGTCGGCGCCTGCGTCGGTATGCGTGGTTCGCGCGTTCAGGCCGTTGTCGCCGAATTGCAGGGTGAAAAGATCGACATCATTCCGTGGAATGAGAACCCGGCATCCTTCATCGTCAACGCACTGCAGCCGGCTGAAGTCTCCAAGGTTGTTCTCGACGAAGATGCAGAGCGCATCGAAGTCGTGGTTCCGGATGAACAGCTGTCGCTGGCCATCGGCCGCCGCGGCCAGAACGTTCGCCTCGCATCGCAGCTGACCGGCTGGGATATCGACATCATGACGGAAGCGGAAGAATCCGAGCGCCGCCAGAAGGAATTCAACGAACGCACCGCGCTGTTCATGGAAGCCCTCGATGTCGACGAAATGGTTGGCCAGGTTCTGGCATCGGAAGGCTTTGCCGCTGTCGAAGAGCTTGCCTATGTCGAGCTTGACGAAATCGCTTCGATCGAAGGCTTCGACGATGACACCGCCAGCGAATTGCAGACCCGCGCTCGCGAATATCTCGAACGCCTGGAAGCAGAGATGGACGCCAAGCGCGTTGCCCTCGGCGTCTCCGACGAGCTGCGCACGATCAACGGCATGACCGGCCAGATGCTGGTTGCGCTCGGTGAAGACGGCATCAAGACGATGGAAGACTTTGCAGGCTGCGCCGCTGACGATCTCGTCGGCTGGTCGGAACGCAAGGACGGCGAGACGAAGAAGTTCGAAGGTCTGTTCTCCAAGATCGAAATCTCGCGCGTCGATGCCGAACGCATGATCCTGCAGGCGCGTCTTGCTGCTGGCTGGATCACCGAAGAAGATCTGGCGCGCGAAGAAGAAGCGCTCGAAGTCGTGGAAGGCGCGGAACAGGACGCCTGAAAAGGGGTTGCTGATCGTGATCTGGGCTGATGATGCTGCTTGATGACCGCCATGTTGGTTGAAGACAAAGATGCTGTCGGGGACGTCGATGGTGACGCAGTGAACGGCCGTATGTGCATCGTGACACGGCAGAGCGGAACGCCGGAAACGCTGATCCGCTTTGTCGCCGGGCCTGATGGCCGGGTGGTGCCAGACTTGAAGAAGCAGCTGCCTGGGCGTGGCTGCTGGGTGACGGCGGAACGCGCGGTGCTGGAGAAGGCGATCGCGAAGAAGTTGTTTGTCCGTGGCCTGAAGAAGGCCGATGTGATCGCTGGACCGGAGCTTGCCGACGAAGTCGACCGGCTCCTGTCGCAGCAACTGGGCGGTATGATGAACCTGGCACGCAAGGCCGCGCAGTTCATCAGCGGCGCCTCGAAAGTCGAGCAGGCCGTACGCGGGCTTGCGGCACTCGCCACCTTTCATGCGGTGGATGCCGCAGCGGACGGTGTGCGCAAGATTGACCAGGCGCGCAAGGCGATGAGCTTTGTCGTCAATGACGGACAGGAAATACCCTCCTTCCGCTTCTTTACCGAAGCGGAAATGGGAGGGCTTTTAGGCCAGAATGCTTTTATCCATGCCGCAGCGCTTGCAGGGCAGGCGGGTGAGGGTGTAGTGAAGCGCGCAAACATGCTCGAAAGATACCGGGGAACCGTCCCCGCTCGAGCCGTTGGCGCCGAATCTGGCTTGCCGACACAATGACGCGGGTTACCGGCGCAGGCCGGCACAACCGCGATTGCAAAACAGAAATTGAACGGCGGGGTCTGGTGATACGCATCCGGCCCTGATCTTAGGAACGGAACGGAATGACCGACAACAACGACGACAAGACATTCGGCGGAGCCAAGAAGACGCTGACCTTGAAGCCTTCCGGGGTGAGCCAGGGAACTGTTCGCCAGGACATGGGTCGCGGCCGGACGAAGGCTGTCGTGGTCGAGACGCGGAAGCGCCGGCCAATGCGGCCAGAAGACGAAAAGCCGGTCGTTCCGATTGCAGCACCGGTGGCAGCCCCTGTGGCACGCGTGGTTGAACCACCGCGTCCGGCACCTGTACAACAACAACAACCAGCACGCCCGGCTCCACAGCAACAGCAGCCGCGCCAGCAGGACAATCGCCAGGACAACAACAATCGCCCGCGGGTCGGTGTGGTTCTCAATCAGCTTTCCGCTGGTGAGATCGACGCCCGCCGCCGTGCGCTTGCCGAAGCCCAGATCCGCGATGCCGAAGACGCCAAGCGCCGCGCTGCCGAAGAGGCACGCCGCCAGGCGGAAGAAGCAGAGCGCCTGAAGGCCGAGCAGGCTGAAGCAGCCCGCCTCGCCGCCGAAGAGGCTGCCCGCACACCTGCGGAACGCGCAGCCGAAAAGGCAGCAGCCGAGGCCGCTCTTGCCGCTGAAGCCGAAGCAGCCGCCGTTGCCGTTCGCAAGGCGGAAGACCAGGCTCGTGCCGAGGCTGCAAAGCCTGCAACGACACCGTCGACAGTGACACCGGCACTCGCCGCCCGCCGCAAGGCCGAAGGCGAAGAGACAGAGGCACGTCCGAACCGTGGCGCGACCGCACCGGTTCGCGGCAAGGTCGTTCGTCCGGAGCCTGCCAAGGCCCCTGCCCGTCCGAAGACGGAAGAGGAACGCCGCAAGGGCAAGCTGACGCTGACCGCAGCACTCGCCGACGATGGCAATCCGCGCAGCCGTTCCATGGCTGCCATGCGCCGCCGGCAGGAGAAATTCCGCCGCAGCCAGATGCAGGAAACCCGCGAAAAGGTCATGCGCGAAGTGATCCTTCCGGAAACCATCACCATTCAGGAATTGTCGCAGCGTATGGCTGAACGGGCCGTCGATGTGATCAAGTACCTGATGAAGGAAGGCCAGATGATGAAGCCGGGCGACGTCATCGACGCCGACCTTGCAGAACTCATCGCTGGTGAATTCGGCCATACCGTCAAGCGCGTATCGGAATCCGACGTCGAAGAAGGCCTGTTCAACACCAAGGACGATGGCGACATGCTGCCACGTCCGCCGATCGTGACGATCATGGGTCACGTCGACCACGGCAAGACATCGCTGCTCGACGCCATCCGCAAGACCCACGTTGTTTCGGGCGAAGCCGGTGGCATCACCCAGCACATCGGTGCCTATCAGGTCGAGCAGAACGGTCACAAGATCACCTTCATCGACACCCCCGGCCACGCCGCCTTTACGGCGATGCGTGCCCGTGGCGCCCAGGCGACCGACATTGCGATCCTCGTGGTTGCGGCCGACGACAGCGTCATGCCGCAGACGATCGAATCTATCAAGCATGCAAAGGCTGCCGGTGTTCCGATCATCGTGGCGATCAACAAGGTCGACAAGCACGAAGCCGATCCGCAGAAGGTCCGCAATCAGCTTCTGCAGCACGAAGTGTTCGTGGAAACCATGGGCGGTGAAGTGCTCGACGTTGAAGTCTCGGCCAAGACCGGTCTCGGCCTCGACAAGCTGCTCGAAGCCATCCTGCTGCAGGCCGAAATTCTCGACCTGCGCGCCGATGCGGACCGCTCGGCAGAAGGTACCGTCGTTGAAGCCCAGCTCGATCGTGGCCGCGGTGCAGTTGCTACCGTTCTCGTCCATAAGGGCACATTGAAGCCGGGCCAGATCATCGTTGCCGGCGACCAGTGGGGCCGTGTACGTGCCCTCGTTAACGACAAGGGCGAACACGTCAAGGAAGCGCCTCCGTCAATGCCGGTCGAGATCCTCGGTCTTTCCGGTACGCCGCTGGCGGGTGACAAGTTCGCCGTCGTCGAGAACGAAAGCCGTGCTCGCGAAATCTCGGAATATCGTCAGCGCCTGACCCGCGACAAGGCCGTTGCCCGTGCATCGGGCCAGCGCGGTTCGCTGGAACAGATGATGATGACGCTGCAGAATACCGGCCTCAAGGAATTCCCGCTGGTCATCAAGGGCGACGTGCAGGGCTCGATCGAAGCCATTGCCGGCGCACTCGACAAGCTGGGAACCGACGAAGTCCGTGCCCGCATCGTCCATTCGGGTGCCGGCGGTATCACCGAATCCGACATCTCGCTGGCGGAAGCTTCGAACGCGGCCATCATCGGCTTCAACGTTCGTGCCAATACCCAGGCCCGTGCGGCCGCAGAACGCGCCGGTATCGAGATCCGCTACTACAACATCATCTACGATCTGGTGGATGACGTGAAGGCAGCGATGTCGGGCCTACTCTCGCCGGAACGCCGCGAAACCTTCCTCGGCAATGCCGAAATCCTGGAAGTGTTCAACATCACCAAGACCGGCAAGGTCGCGGGTTGCCGCGTCATCGAAGGCAAGGTCGAACGTGGTGCAGGCGTGCGTCTGGTTCGCGACAACGTCGTTATCCACGAAGGCAAGCTCAAGACCCTCAAGCGCTTCAAGGACGAAGTCTCCGAAGTGCCGATGGGCCAGGAATGCGGTATGGCCTTCGAGAACTACGAAGACATCCGCGCCGGCGACACCATCGAGTGCTTCCGCGTCGAGCACATCACCCGCACGCTGTAATCGCTTCCGGGTTGACAAAGACACTCTTCAGAATGGCGGCTTCGGCCGCCATTTTGCTGTGCGGGATCTGATCCTCGGCACAAAGCTCAGTCGTCGGGCGACCCGCCTGAAAATGGACATGGCGATGATGGCTGGTCGCGTCTACGCTCCCGGAACTCATCCGATCGGAAGGTTCCTACATGCTCGCCCAATTCCTCACCATTACCCTGATCAACACGTTCACATGGTTCGGCGGGCAAGGGTATTGCGCCTATGACTTTGCGGCCCTGGAAAGTGGTGAGGAACTGACGGATATTTCGCTGACACTTCGGCCGAAGTTCGATCCGGCGAACACCGCGACTGGGAACACCGAACTGCCGGATGAAACCATCACTTTCAATAGGCTCGGTGGCTCGGCGGACAGTGCGGGAAATACGGCGAAGATCGAGACCGACTGCAATGTCGAAGGGTTCGATATTGTTGCTGCCACAGGAACGGCAGATGGGGATGCCGTGGATCTCATCGCCGCGGGGCGTGTCGAGATCGACACCTACAAGCCGATAACGCTGAAAATCGGGGAATAGCGCCGCAATGCGAACTGCGGCGCCACTGACTTAGATCTGTTTACCAATTTTGGCGTCGACGGACTGGGAGTTCGATCCGCGAATGACAAAGAAGAAGAAGATTGCCGCCCACAGGATCGACTTCTCAGAGCCGCCCAGGCCCTGGTCCTGAACGATGCCGTGGAAGTAGACGGTGACCAGAAGTACGATCATCGCAGCGAAAGATGCCGGGCGGGTCAACAGGCCGATCGCGATCAAGATGCCGCCGAAGAATTCCGTGGCCGAAAGCAGCAGCGACCAGAAAGCGCCGGGATAGAAGCCAAGGCTTTCCACCATGCCGGCGGCGCCGAAGGGATCAAGGATCTTGCCATAGCCGTGGGTGACGAGCAGAGCGCCGGCAACAACGCGCAGCAGCGTTTCGGCCGTTGTATCCAGCGGCAGATAGAACCGCTGCAGCGCGGGCAGCATGGCTGGCGGCCGGGTTGATGTGAAGTCAGTCATGTTGGCTCCTCTTGTTTTTTTGCAACGCAGCATTCTGTTGCTGCGAAAATTGCGACTATCAAGGGAGGCCTTCGCTAAAACCTGATAAATTGAGTTAACAATTTCGTGAGGTATTCTTGATCGCGAACTGTTGCGGCGTGGACCGCCGATGGATAACGTCCGCCAACCCGATATCGCCACGGAAGCCGACATGACCGAAAAGCCGCGCATTGCCATTCTCTACTGCACCCAGTGCAACTGGCTGCTGCGCGCTGCCTGGATGGCACAGGAACTGTTGTCCACGTTCGGCGACAGCCTCGGTGAAGTCGCGCTCATTCCCGGCACCGGCGGTAATTTTGAGATCCATGTGGGCGATACGCTGATCTGGGAGCGTAAGCGTGACGGCGGCTTTCCGGGGCCGAAGGACTTGAAGCAGCGCGTGCGCGACGTGATCGAGCCCGGGCGCGATCTCGGTCATACTGATCGGACCTGATCCCTTGACCGCAGGCCTGCTTTTCGGCGTTTTCAGCGCCGCCTTCCTCTCCGCCACCTTGCTCGTCGGCCTGTCCGAAGCAGCATTGGTCCTTGCTGCCGGACAACCGAACGCGCCGCTTGTCGCACTTTTTCTGGCTGCCACGGCGGGCAATGTGCTCGGTGCGATCGTCAATTTCGTGCTTGGCCGCTTTTTGCTGCGCTTCGAAGATCGCCGCTGGTTTCCGGTCAGCCCGAAAAATCGCCAGAGAGCGGAGACGCTGTTTGCCCGCTACGGCCAGCCCATCCTGTTGTTTTCGTGGCTACCAGTGGTCGGCGACCCTCTGACACTTGTGGCAGGGCTGCTGCGCATGCCCTTCCTCACCTTCCTCATCTACGTGACGATCGGCAAGGCTGCCCGATATGCTGTCCTTCTCTGGGCGTGGGACGCGATTGCCGGCTGACATCAGCTGAACGAAAAACGGCGGGGAAAACCCCGCCGTCCGTTAGAAACGCTTGATCTCACCGATAAGGAGAGCGGCAAACGCGATAGGCGCCGCTGTTGGAGAGAAACCGGTCTGTTGAGGGATTGTACGACCGATAGCGCGACAGGCACCAGCGGACGTGACTGTTATAACCATCGTAGATCACCGGCGGCGCCACATAGATGCGCGGCTGGTAATATGGGCGATAGTACGGCCTGTAATAGGGGCGATTACCGTAATAGCCTGGCCGGTATCCGGGCCGATACCCCGGTCTATATCCGGGCCGATATCCTGGTCTATAACCCGGCCTGTAGTTGGGCCGGTGGTCTGGACGGTAGTTCGGCCGATGGTTTGGCCTGTAATGCCGTTGGCGCTCGGCAACGGTCTGAACATCGGTTTTCTGAACAACGCCAATATCCGGCACGGACAGAGGCATGGCCCGCGCACCTGCGGCAGGTGTGATGATGGAGGCTGCGCTCAGCACGCACCCAATAACGAAATTGCGAAATCTCGCCATTTGTCTCCTCACTTTTCCCAAAAGGGTTTACTCGGTTGGCGTCCCTGTTTCATATAACGGTCAGTTTTTTCGTTTTATTGGTGTTTTGTTGTCGTCCGACTGCAGATTTGGCGTCTTTCGACGTCAAAACCCTTCCAAACAGGCAGAATGCGGCAATATTTCCGTGAAGTCACGCGCCTGGCCATCAAAATACTGTCAACAGGACGGAGAACGCATTGAGCTTGAAATTCGGCACCAGCGGCCTGCGCGGCCTTTCCGTCGACCTCAACGGCCCTGCTGCTGCCACCTACGCAACGGCCTTTGCCCGCTATCTGCTTTCGTCCGGCCAGGTCCAGTCTGGAGACCGAATCCTGCTTGGCCGGGACTTTCGCGCCTCGAGCCCGGACATTTCAGCGATTTGCGCCGGCGCTTTGACACGCGCCGGACTGCGCGTTCTCGATTGCGCAACAGTGCCCACACCAGCTTTGGCACTCTATGGATTGGAACTGGGCGCCGCCGCATTGATGATCACCGGTTCGCACATTCCGGCCGACCGCAACGGCATCAAGTTCTACCGCCCGGACGGGGAAATCTCCAAAATCGACGAGGACGCAATCGGCGTGGAAGCCGCCGCGCTCATGGCCGGATCCGCTCCGATCGATGCGACGCCGGGGTCAGCCGATGATCATTCCCGTCAGGCCGAAGCACTTTTCCTGGCGCGGAACGCCGCAGTTCTTCCTGCCAACGCTTTGGCTGGCCTGAAAGTTGGCGTGTACCAGCACAGCACGGTGGCGCGTGATCTGTTCGTCGAGGTACTGGCTGGCTATGGTGCCGACGTCGTGCCACTCGGCCGCTCGGCCGATTTCATTCCTGTGGATACCGAAGCCGTTTCGCCCGCTACCATCGACCTGCTGAAGGCATGGGCGGCAGAGCATGAACTCGACGCGATCGTCTCCGCCGATGGTGACGGCGACCGTCCGCTTGTCAGCGACGAAACCGGCCTGCCGTTGCGCGGTGATCTTTTGGGGCTGATCGCGGCACAGTTTACCGGCGCTGCGGTTGCCGTGACGCCTGTCACCTCCAATTCAGGCCTTGAGGGTCAGCCGGACCTTTCCATCCTGCGCACCCGCGTCGGCTCGCCCTTCGTCATCGAAGGCATGCAGGAGGCTGTCCGCAAAGGCGAAACCGGCGTCGTCGGCTTCGAGGCCAATGGCGGCACCCTGACCGCAACGGACTTCACTCTCAATGGCACCACATTCAGAGCCCTGCCGACGCGCGACAGCTTCCTGCCGGCACTCGCGGTGCTTTCGCTTGCTGCACGCCACCAGCGGCCTCTCTCATCGCTTGCAGCAGACTTCGCCTTGCCGGTGGCGCTGAGCGACCGGATCGAGAATTTTCCACTGGAGACCAGCGCCGCGCTGATGCGCTATCTCCGGTCAGGAGCCGACAATCTGGCAGCTTTTCTTGCCCCCATCGGAAAGCCGGACACCGTCAGCGATATCGATGGATTGCGTGTGATGCTCACGGACCGCAGCGTCGTTCACTTCCGTCCTTCGGGCAATGCGCCGGAAATGCGCTGCTATGCCGAAGCGAAAACCGCCGATCAGGCGAAGCGCGTTCTCGAACAGGGGCTCGCGTGCATCCGCGCGTTTGACAAGCAACGCCGCACAGGATGATTGCCGGAGTTTCCAGTGAAATCGTTTCGCGGAAAATCATTGCCCTTCAACGGTTTGCTCAACTTTTCTGCACATTTTCAAGAAAACTTCGAAAACCCTGTTGACACAAAAGCGCCAGCCCCGTACACCCCCGCTCGTCGCCCAGATGGCGGAATTGGTAGACGCGCCAGCTTCAGGTGCTGGTACTCGAAAGGGTGTGGAGGTTCGAGTCCTCTTCTGGGCACCAATTTCATATTCACAACTGCTCAGGCAGTTTTGAAGATCAAAAAAGCCCGGTTCGCCGGGCTTTTTTCGTTTTTGGAATTCGGCATTTCCGGCAAAGCACCGTAGCGCTTATCAGCCCCTGTGCGTGGCCATGATATCGCGCGGCGTGGTGCCGAACTGGCGGCGGAAGGCAGTGGAAAAATTGGCTGCTGATGAATAGCCGGCGATGGCGCTCGCCTCCTGCACCGTCACTTCGCCGCTGCTCAAGGCCGCAAAAGCGCGCTCCAGCCGCAGCATGCGGACATATTCAAAAATGCTCTGGTTTTCGGAAACCCGGAACAGCCGTTGCAGGCCACTGGCGCTGACGCCAGCGGCGCGGGCGATCATGCCGACATTGAGCGGAGCGGCCCAATGAACAGCAATGTAATCCTTGGCCCGTTCCAGGCAGACGGCATCCTGGCGGGTAAGCAGCATGCCTCCCGACGCGCGCCGGCTGGCATGAAGCACAGCCGCCATCGTTTCGGCGACGAGTTCCACAGCCCGGCTTTCGAGATAGAGGTCGCGCATCGCCGGCAGAAGCTGCAAGGGTGCAAAAATCTGCCGGACGAGTTCGGCCATGCGTGGCGTCAACGTCCAGCGATGCTCCGCCAGATGCTCGCGCATCAACCGTTCGCCGCCCTTGGTATCGTCGATCTCCTCCAGGGCATCGAGGTGCAGCCACTCAGGGGGAGACAACGAGATGGCGCAGGCCGTAGCGCCGCCTTTGGCAACAAATACAAACTTCGTTGAGGCGACCTCAATATGAGGAATAGCCCTATTGAAATAGCATTTCCCAAATCCTATCTGGTTTTCATGTCCGGCTTCCGATGTGGAATCGGGGCCCATTCTCCCGGAACGATTGGCGATCCAATCCAGCGGGTGCAGTTGTATTGACGATGATGCCTCTGGCGCTAAAGCGCTGGAGAGTTTTACTATGTCTGCACTAACCATCTGGTTTTTTCAAAAGCCTGCAGTAGTATGTGCCCTCATGATGGACACACGCTTCTCTTCGGCTCTGCAGATCATTATTACAGTTGCCGTCAATGAAAAGAACAACACGCGCTCGACGAGCGATGCACTGGCAGCGAAACTCGATGCCAGGCCCAGTCTTGTGCGCAAACTGGTTGCGCCGCTGATGCACAGCAACATCCTTGTGTCGTCGGAAGGATATCTGGGTGGCTATAGGCTGGGGCGACCTGCTGACGCGATTTACCTCAGCGAGATTTACCTTGCCGTCATGCCAGACAAGAAAATCTGGGGCACGCGTGACGACATTCCCGCAGAGTGCTTCATTTCAAGCAATATGAATGAATGGTCGGCAAAGCTCAGCAAGGACGCCGAGCAGGCGCTGCTGGGTCTTCTGGGGGAAAAGTCCGTGGCAGATGCCATCTCTGAACTCGCAACCATCGACGGTGGCAAGTGTCCGGTGGGAAGGGCGATCGCACCCTGAAGCCGCGAGCCCGGGCGGCCGTGCGGGACGGCCGGAGGGAACCGGACCGTCCCCGTCACTGATCGGAGGTCAGTCAAATCCGTGACGAACCGTTGGCTAGCCGGGCCTTCGCGCGGCTAGCCGGATATCGAAGCGTGACTTAGAAGTCGCGCTGCAGACGTACGAAGCCGAACACTTCGTCGTCACCATCGTCTTCGTCGCGGTACTGAACGCTTACCTTGCTCCGCAGACCGTCGGTGATCTTGTAGTCGACGGTTACGCCGCCGGCCCACGCATCACCACCACCGAAGCTGTTGCCAGTGCTGCTCAGGTTGATATTGCTGAAGTACTGGACGCCGGGGGTGATCGCGAACTTCTCGTTGACCTTCAGTTCGTACTGAGCGCCGACAGTCCATTCGGATTCTTCGTAGTAGTAGTTGGCACCGGTTGCATACACACCGTAGATGCCAAGCTGGCCTGGGCCGAGATCGGCATAGACGATCGCGCGGATAGCGCCTTCTTCGGTATCGGTGTCATAACCGCCCAGCAGGTAACCGGTGACAGCGCCAACCGTACCCGAAACCTGGCCGGTGATGCCGACGTTGTTCGGGCCTTCGCCTGGCTTGGTGGCGTAGCTGTCTTCCAGCTCTTCCACTGCGATACCGGCCTTGAATGCGTCGGTTTCGTACTGGTAGCGAATGGCGTTATGACGGGTCTCGTTGCTGGCGATCAGATCGGTTTCGCCGCTCAAGTCGTCATCCCACCAGCTGTACTGCATACCAACGCGCAGGCCGGCAATTTCGATGTAACCCTGATCGAGGAAGGTTTTGTTGTCCGAAGAACCGGAAGAATTGCGGGCGTTTGTACGCAGCGCAATCAGGCTGGACAGCGTGCCGAACTCGGTGTCGTTCTTGGCTTCGAACTCGAGCTGTGCGCGCGTGAAGGTGTTCCAGTCAGACGAACCCGACTGATCACGGCCGAAGTCGGTCTGGAAACGGATGTAACCGCCGATTTTCAGGCAGGTTTCCGTACCCGGGATGTAGAAGTAGCCCGTGCCGAATGCGTCGCAGACGCGAACGTATTCCATAGGCTCAGGTTCAGCAGCAACGATAGCGTCAGCGGCAAATGCGCCGTTTGCTGTGGTCAACGCCGCAGCGGAGGCAAAAAGAAAAGCCTTCATAGTCATTTCGGATCCAATCAAGTTTCGATTGGGCACAGGTTTTCGTGGCTGAAAAATCAGCGTCCCCCACCCCAAGTATCGATTCAAGCCCCAATGGCAGCGGCCTAAACCGCAGCCCGAGATTACATGGGCGAAGAACTGTAACAATCAAAATTACAGTCATAATCCGTCATAATTGCAGGTTGGAATGGTGAGTGTTGCCGAAACGCAACGACTCGGGGGCGCGATAGTGAGTACCCTCACCACCTTAAATAGGCGCAACAACCGCTCCACAAACCACAGAGGGTGTGACCGGTAACATCTATGGCTTTCAGGTAGTGCCTCATACGCCAAATCGCAAGGAAGATGCCCTGACGTTTTCGTGAACACCCTCAAAACACGGCGATACGCACGAATCTTGCGGGACGATCCGCTGTCGCGCAGTATTATAAGGCCGGGGTTTGGGTCGGGTTGCGAGGGCGCCCAACACCGAATCACTGCGTCAGCCCAATCCGAAGGTGCTGTCATCAGACGAATCACGCTTGACACAGAAACGATGCCCGTATTTTAATCCTGCCAACGGATTAAGCACTTTCCTTGACATGACCTTATGGTCGATGGGCAGTTTGGCCCCACGATGCTCCCATCTCTGATGGGCACCGCGTCGTGGGGTTTTTGGTTTTTGGCGGGCTGATGAAAAACGCGGTAAAAATTGGCATTCTTTATTCAACGACCGGCCCCTATGCCGAGATCGGACGCGACGCACGCGACGGCGCCGATTTTGCGATCGAAGAGGTCCGCGCCATCCACGGGAACACGATCGAGCCAGTCATCATCGACCCGCATGCCGATATTGCCGCCTATCTCGAGGGCGCCCGTTCGATGCTGCGCGACCACGGCTGCCGTCATATCATCGGCACCATCACCTCGCTTGCCCGCAAGGAAGTTATTCCGCTCGTCGAAAAACATGACGGTCTGCTCTGGTACATGTGCCCCTACGAGGGTTTCGAGGCCAATGACAATGTCATCTATACCGGCGGCTGCCCCAACCAGCATCTGCTGCCGCTGTTTGACTATCTGATCCCGCGCTTCGGACGCCGTCCTTATCTGGTCGGTGCCAATTACGTCTGGGGCTGGGAAATGAACCGGCTGGCCCGCGAACTGATCGAGGAAGCCGGTGGCGAAGTGCTCGGAGAGCGATACCTGCCGCTGGAGGAGACCGCCGTCGAGCGCATCGTGCTGGACATCGAGCAACGCCGCCCGAGCTTCATCCTCAATAATTTCATCGGCCCGTCCAGCTATGCCTTTCTCGCGGCCATCCGGGCGCTGGGTGCCCGCAACCCGGCCTTCCTTCCCGAAAATTGTCCGGTGGTCAGCTGCGACCTGCAGGAAAGCGAAATCCCTCATATCGGCCTCGGTGTAGCGACGGGCCAGCTCTGCGCGGCCGCCTATTTCGATACGGTGGCCACGCCGGAGAATGCAGCCTTCAAGACGCAGGTGGCGGCCCGTTTCGGCAGTCAGCGGCGTATCTCCAGTGTGTTCGCCAGTGCTTATGCCTCAGTCAAGCTTTGCACCGAGGCCATCATCGCGGCCGGGACGGACGATCCAATGGCCGTGTCGCGCCTTCTATCGGCAGCGCCGCTTTCAACAGTTCTCGGACCGATCCTGATCAACCCCGAAACCCGTCACGCCGCCCTTCCCTTCCATCTCGGCCGGATCAATGACGACGGCGGCTTCGATATCATCGCCTCTCAACCAGCCATCGCCGCCGATCCCTATCTCACCGGCCGCCGCACCCGGCCACCGGCACAGCTGAGGATCGTGTCATGAGGGAAACGCCGAATTTCACCGGCTGGCGCGCCACGATCCTGCACCGGGAAGACAAAACCACCGAACGCCTGACGCGACAGCTGAAGCTCATCGGCTTTCAGGTGAGGGTGCAATGGCAGCCGCTGGATGCCGGCGATCTGCCCGATATCATTCTGGTCGATGCCGACCAGGGCTGGGATGGCCTTTTGCCGTGGACAGGAGAGAATGCCCCACGGCCGCTCGTGGCGCTGCTCAGTTCGGAAGCACCGGGCCGGATTGCCTGGGCGATGGAACAGGGTGCCGGCTCCATCATCGCCAAGCCGTTGGCCTCCTCAGCCGTTTATCCGGCTCTAGTCATGGCGCTCGGCATTCACCGCGAACGCAAGGCAGTGATCGACAAGATGAAACATCTGGAAGAGCGCGTGCGTCTGCGGCCACTGGTCCATGCCGCCGTCGAGCGCATCATTGCGGTGCGCAAGGTCGACGAGGAACTCGCCTATACCATCCTGCGCAATTGCGCGATGCAACGCCGGATGCCGATGGAACAGGTCGCAGCCTCCATTCTCGGCGGCGCCGAGCCCATGCCGGAGGCCGGTTGATGCGCATTCTGAAAAACATGATCCGTCAGCCGTCGGCGCTGTTCGGTTTGGTGATCGTCGCCCTCGTCATCTTCATGGCGGTCGCCGCCCCCTTGATTGCCCCTTACAATCCCGACGAACAGATGTTTGACGGCCTGACGCTGGAAGGCGCGCCGATGCCGCCAAGCGCCCAGTTTCTGCTCGGCACCGATACGCTCGGCCGTGACCTGTTTTCGCGCCTTCTTTATGGTGCCCGCACGTCGCTGATCATCGGTCTCGTCGCCAACGGCATCGCGGTCACCATCGGCCTTATGATTGGCATCCTGTCTGGCTATATGCGCGGCCTCGTCGGCAATGCGCTCATGCGCTTCACCGATCTGATGATGGCGTTCCCGGCCTTGCTTCTGGCGATTGTGCTTGCCGCCTTGCTGCGCCCAAGCCTCTGGATCGTCGCCATGGTGATCGCGCTGGTCAACTGGGTTCAAGTGGCGCGCATCGTCTACACCGAGACCCGCGGACTGGTGGAACGTGATTTCATCTTGGCTGAACGGTCGCTGGGTGCGGGTCACTTCCGCATCCTGTTCCACCACATCCTGCCGCATCTGATGCCAACGGCGATCGTCTGGGGCACGCTCGGCATCGCTACGACGGTGCTTCTGGAAGCAACCCTGTCCTTCCTCGGTATCGGCGTGCAGCCGCCAACACCGTCCTGGGGCAATATCATTTTCGAAAGCCAGAGCTATTTCCAGGCAGCCCCTTGGCTGGTGTTCATCCCCGGCGCCGTCATCCTGTTGACCGCGCTCTCCTTCAATCTGGTCGGCGATGCCTTGCGCGATATTCTCGACCCGACCCAGCGCGGGAGGGGTTGAGATGGCGTTTCTCATTCTGAGGCGGCTGATCCAGACGGCGCTCATCCTGTTCGGCGTCGCGGCAATCACCTTCCTTTTGCTATACGCCCTGCCCGCCGATCCCGCCCGGATGATCGCCGGCCGCAGCGCCACGGCACAGACGGTCGCCAATATCCGCCACGAACTCGGCCTCGATCAGCCACTGCTCTCGCAATTCTGGAATTACCTGAAGGGTCTGGCAGAGGGCAATCTCGGACGCTCCTACGCCCAGAAGACCGACGTCGGCGCGCTGATCGCGGCCCGGCTTCCGGCAACGCTGATCCTGATGGCGGCCGGCATCTTCGTCGAGGTGATGCTTGGCCTGCTGCTCGGCGTCATCGCCGCCGTCCGCCGTGGCGGCACGGTCGACCGTGTCGTGATGATGGCGTCCTTCGTCGGCGTGTCGGCACCACAGTTCGTGGCGGCGCTTTTGCTTCTCTACGTCTTTGCGGTCACGCTCGCCTGGTTCCCGATGAGCGGTTTCGGCACCTTTGCCCATGTCGTGCTGCCGGCCACCACCCTCGGCATTCTCGGCGCCGGCTGGTATGCGCGCATGGTGCGCTCGGCGATGATTGACGTGCTCAATCAGGATTATGTCCGCACCGCCCGCGCCAAGGGACTGTCCTCGGCCCGCATCATCTTTCGCCACGCCCTGCCGAACGCCCTTCTGCCGATCATCGCGATGATCGGTATCGATATCGGCCAGTTCATGAGCGGCGTGGTCGTGGTCGAGGCCGTCTATGGCTGGCCCGGCATCGGCCAGCTTGCCTGGCAGGCCATCCAGCAGGTGGATATCCCGATCATCATGGGCGTGACGCTGGTGTCAGCACTCGCCATCGTGCTCGGCAATCTCGTCGCCGACCTGATCGCACCACTCATCGATCCGCGCATTCGCGCACGCTAATCCAAATCAGCAACCAAAAAGGGGAACTTAAAAATGTTCAAACGCTGGCTTAGACACTCGACAATCGCAATGGCGCTCGCCCTCACCCCGCTGCCTGCCTTCGCGCAGGACGCCATCAAGCAAGGCGGCGATATCGTCATCACCTACAAGGATGACATTGCCACGCTCGATCCGGCAGTCGGCTACGACTGGGTCAACTGGTCGATGATCAAGAGCCTCTATTCACGGCTGATGGACTATACGCCGGGCACACCGGACCTGATCCCATCGCTGGCCGAAAGTTTTACCGTTTCGCCTGACGGCCTCACCTATACGTTCAAGCTGCGCAAGGGCGTCAAGTTTACCAACGGCCGCGAACTGGTCGCCTCCGATGTGAAATATTCGATCGAGCGTGCGATCGATCCGAAGACACAAGGCCCGGGTGCCGGTTTCTTTGGCGCGATCAAGGGCTTTGATGCGGTCTCCGGCGGAACATCGGCGACCCTGGACGGCATTGCGACACCGGATGATTCGACCGTTGTCTTCACGCTGTCGCGCCCCGACGCCACGTTCCTGCACGTGCTCGCGATCAACTTCGCCTCCGTCGTTCCGAAGGAAGCCGTCGAGGCGGCAGCCGGTGATTTCGGCAAGAAGCCGGTCGGTTCGGGCACATTCGTCTTGAAGGAATGGACCGTCGGCCAGCGCCTGGTGTTCGAGCGCAACCCGGACTATTTCGTCAAAGACATGCCGCATATCGACAAGTTCACCGTCGAAGTCGGCCAGGAACCGCTGGTGGCACTGCTGCGCCTGCAGAAGGGTGAGGTCGATATCGCCGGTGACGGCGTGCCGCCGGCAAAATTCCTCGAGATCAAGAACTCGCCTGAAGGCGCCGAGATCATCGTCGATGGCGCGCAGTTGCACACCGGCTACATTACCCTCAACACCAAGGTGGCTCCGTTCGATAATGTGAAGGTCCGCCAGGCCCTGAACATGGCCATCAACAAGGAGCGCATTACCCGCATCCTCAACGGCCGTGCCACCGCTGCCAACCAGCCGCTGCCGCCGCTGATGCCGGGTTATGACAAAACCTATACCGGCTATGCCTTCGACGTCGAAAAGGCCAAGGCTCTGCTTGCCGAAGCCGGATTCCCGGATGGCTTCGAAACGATCCTTTATTCGACCAACACCGATCCGCAGCCACGTATTGCCCAGGCGATCCAGCAGGATCTGGCTGCTGTCGGCGTCAAGGCCGAGGTTCGCGCGCTAGCACAAGCCAACGTGATCGCAGCCGGTGGCACCGAAGGCGAAGCGCCGATGATCTGGTCGGGTGGCATGGCCTGGATTGCCGACTTCCCGGATGCGTCCAACTTCTACGGCCCGATCCTCGGTTGTTCCGGTGCGGTTCAGGGCGGCTGGAACTGGTCCTGGTATTGCAACAAGGATCTCGACGCCCGCGCGATTGCCGCCGATTCGATGTCGGACCCGGCAAAGGCTGCCGAGCGTCAGGCCGAATGGGGCAAGATCTTCACCGATATCATGGCTGATGCGCCATGGATCCCGGTCACCAACGAGCGCCGTGTTGTCGCCAAGTCGCCACGCATGGGCGGTGACGGCGACATCTATGTCGATCCGACCCGCGTCATCAACTACGACGCGATCTTCGTGAAGGAAGAATAAGCCACGGGGGCCCTGGCCCCTCATCCGACCCTTCGGGCCCCCTTCTCCCCGTCAACCGGGGAGAAGGACAAGCGGAAAACTCCGAGCCAGTCCCCTCTCCCCGTCTGCGGGGAGAGGGTTAGGGTGAGGGGCAAAGCCTCACAGCAAAAAGTCCAAATCCGAGGAAACATCATGTGCGTCGCCTGCACCCATACCATCCACCGCGCCCAGCACAATTTTGGCTGGAACAAGGATTTCAAGCCGGCTGTCGTCGCCAAGCCCGGTGAGACAATCCATTTCGAATGCCTGGATTCGTCCGGCGGCCAGCTGGGTGCCGGATCGACGCTGGAAACACTGGCCGCGCTCGATTTCAACAAGATCAATCCCGTCACCGGCCCGGTCTATGTCGAAGGCGCCAAACCCGGCGATGCCCTGAAGGTGACGATCCGCCGCTTCATCCCGTCCGGCGTCGGCTGGACAGCGAACATTCCGGGCTTCGGCCTGCTGGCAGACCAGTTCAAGGAGCCGGCCCTGCACATGTGGTCCTACGATCCGCACAGCATGGCGCCGTCGCTCTACGGTCCCGGTGGCAAGGTGCCGCTGAAACCCTTTGCCGGCACGATCGGCGTTGCACCGGCTGAGCCCGGCCTGCATTCCGTCGTGCCGCCGCGCCAGGTCGGCGGCAATCTCGATATCCGCGACCTGACATCCGGCGTCACGCTCTATCTGCCGGTCGAAGTCGAAGGTGCGCTGTTCTCGATCGGCGACACCCATGCCGCCCAGGGCGACGGCGAAGTCTGCGGCACCGCCATCGAAAGCCAGATGGAGGTCGAGGCGACGATCGAACTGGTCAAGGACGCGCGCCTGCAGAGCCCGCGCTTCACCACCACCGAACCCGTCACCCGCCATCTCGACGGCATGGGCTATGAGGTCACCACCGGCATCGGTCCGGACCTGATGACCGGTGCCCGCGAAGCGCTGATGCGCATGATCGACCTGCTCGGTGCCGAGCACGGCATGAACCCCGTCGATGCCTATCTGCTCTGCTCGGTCTGCGGCGATCTACGGATCAGCGAAATCGTCGACATGCCCAATTGGGTCGTCTCCTTCTACTTCCCGAGGATCGTGTTCGCGTGACATCTGCTTCCCCCGTTTCCCCATCGGTTCTCGCCGTCGATAAACTCTGCGTCGATGCCCGCACGCCGGAAGGCCGGCGGCGCGTTCTCGACGATATCAGTTTTGACCTGAAGCTCGGGGAAACGCTCTGCATTGCCGGCGAAAGCGGGTCTGGCAAGTCGGTGACGTCGCTTGCCATCATGGGGCTTTTACCGAAGGCATCATTGCAGATCGCCTCTGGCAGCATCGCT
The DNA here is from genome assembly GCF_033447125.1 of Rhizobium sp. PL01. Taxonomy (NCBI): domain Bacteria; kingdom Pseudomonadati; phylum Pseudomonadota; class Alphaproteobacteria; order Hyphomicrobiales; family Rhizobiaceae; genus Rhizobium; species Rhizobium sp. PL01. Next base: position 124,958 of record NZ_JAWQUM010000009.1, read on the forward strand.
CTGGAAGGGCGGGAACTCTCCCGCCTCTCCAACAGCGCCATGCGCAGCGTCCGTGGTGGCGATGTCGCTATGGTGTTTCAGGAGCCGATGACGTCGCTCAACCCGGTGATGTCGATCGGGGCGCAACTGACCGAGGCCATTCGCGAGCACCAGGGGTCGCAGGGCGACAGCGCCGGCGCGGTAGCCCTGCGGATGCTGGACGCCGTCCACATGACGGAGCCGGCAAAACGGCTGAAGCAATTTCCGCACGAACTCTCCGGCGGAATGCGTCAGCGGGTGATGATCGCCATGGCGCTGTCCTGCCGCCCGAAGGTGCTGATTGCCGACGAACCGACGACGGCGCTCGACGTAACGGTGCAGGCGCAGATCCTCAAGCTGATGGACGAGCTGAAGCGCGAATTCAGCGCCTCGATCATCCTGATCACACACGATATGGGCGTCGTCGCCCAGATGGCCGACCGCGTCGTGATCATGCAGAGCGGCCGCATCATTGAACAAGGCAATGCCCTGCCGATCTTCAACGCCCCGACACAACGCTATACCCAGGACCTTCTGGCCGCCGTGCCACGGCTCGGCGCCCATGCCGGTACCGATGGCCCGCCACGTATCAGCCCGATAGTGGCGGACGCACTGCCGCTGGAGCGCACCCCGATCCTCACCGTGCGTGGACTGGACGTTACCTACGGCAAGGCGACAGGCTGGCTGTCGGGAAAGAAGCCGGCGCCCTTGGCCGTCAGCGACGTTTCCTTCGAGATCCTGCCCGGCCAGACGCTTGGTCTCGTCGGCGAAAGCGGCTCGGGCAAATCCACCACCGGAAAGGCTGTTCTCGGACTGATCCCGTTCACCGGCGATGTTGTCATCGACGGACAGACTATCGGCGGCCTCAGCCAGCGGCAGATGCGGCCGGTGCGGCGCAGCGCCCAGATGATCTTTCAGGATCCCTATGCCTCGCTTGACCCCAGGATGGCGGTTGGTGCCGCGATTGCCGAACCGCTGATCATCCATGGCCTTGCCAACAAGGGCGAGCGGGACGACCGCGTCGCCGAACTGCTGCGCCGGGTTGGCCTGCAGCCGGATGCGGCCAGCCGCTATCCACACGAATTCTCTGGCGGCCAGCGCCAGCGCATCTGCATCGCCCGCGCCCTGACGCTCGGCCCAAAACTGATCGTCGCCGACGAAAGCGTCGCAGCCCTCGACGTCTCGGTGCGTGCCCGCGTGCTGGACCTGATGCTGGAACTTCAGGAGACGATGGGGCTTGCCTACCTGCTGATCTCGCACGACATGGCGGTGATCGAACGCATGTCGCACAATGTCGCGGTCATGCGCTCCGGACGCATCGTCGAAATGGGATCGCGCCGGTCGGTCTTCGAAAACCCGCAGGATGCCTATACCCAAGCGCTGATGGCCGCGGTGCCGATCCCGGATCCGGCGCTGCGTCAGGTGGCGTGAACGGCTGGGGAATGATTTCCCTACCATCTGTAGCCGGATAAACCTTCGAAATTTTTGCCCCCTACACGGCGGCAAGAGAACCGCGTCCGATCAGATTGCAGTCCATCTTGGTCAGCGGGTGGCCCTCTTTTCCGGACTTCCGGCCCTTGCCAAGCTCGGAAATAGCCCAGGCACCCATCGCCCGGTGCGGCAGGATCAACGTGCTCAGTTGCGGGCGCAGGTGACGGCAAAGTTCATCGTCGTCATAGCCGATGACGGATACATCCTGCGGGATTTTCAGGCCTGCGTCGCGCAGCGCGTTGTAGCAGCCGGACGCCATCTTGTCGTTCTGGCAGAAGAAGGCGGTCGGCCGATCCTTGAGCGCCAGAAACCGCTGCGTCGCCTCGAAACCCGAGGTTGGAGACCAGTTGCCTTCGCCGACCAGATCGGCATCAAAGGCAAGACCAGCCTTCGCCAGCGCCTTCTTGTAGCCCTTTAGCCGGTCCTGCGCCGCCTGCATGAACGGCTCACCGACAATGGTGGCGATGCGGCGATGACCAAGCCGGATCAACGCATCGGTCGCCGCAAAACCGCCGGCGACTTCATCGGGAACAACGGACGGAAGGATGCTTTCCGGCGCGTAACAGTTCAAAAGCACGACCGGCACCGGCAGATCATCGAGGAAAGCCGGCAGCGTTACCTGCCGGGTAAAGATCGTCATATAAATCAGTCCTTCGATACCGCTGCGCAGCATTGCCTCGACGGCTTTTTCCTCCCGATCCGGATTGCCCATCGTCTGGGCGACGAGGATGGTGGCGCCTTCATCCCAGCAGGCCTGCCGCGCGCCCTCGATCGCATTGACCGATTCCGGCGTCGTCGCCAGTTGATCACAGATGAACCCGATGGTGCCTCGGCCCAGATTACCGAGCACCGGCCGATGGATAAGCGACGATGCGCCATAGCCCAGCGTGCGCGCCGCCTCGATAACCTTGCCGCGCGTCTCCGCTGAAATCGTCACGCCGGGCGCATTGTTGAGGACGAAGGACACAGTCGCCTGCGAGCATTCAGCCAGCCGCGCAACATCCGTCATCGTCACACGACGCGGCAGTTTTTGATGTTTCGTCTTCTTCAAAGAAGTGCTTCCCCCGCAGTGAGAAGCGAAGCCTAGCTCATTTATTCTCATAAGCATATTGACTAATAATTATTAATTACACTAACCTGCAGGCCGGAGGAGAACCACCATGAACGCACCGGCACGATTTTCTTATGACCTGCAGGACAATCTGAAGACCCTGAAGGAGGATGGCATTACCGGCCTGAAAGGCGCCTTTGCGCCCGAATGGGCCGATGCGATGCGCCAGGATATGATGACGGCCTTCTGGTCGGCGATCCAACGTCCGGGCGGCGCGGTCGGCCGCGGGCCACGCCGCTGGTATGTGGAAATCCATCCGCAGGATTTTGGCGGCTTTGTCGATCTGATCATGCACCCCTGGGTGATCGCGATGTGCGAGAATGCGCTGGGGCCGGACTACCAGATCGTCGAAATCGGCCTGGACGTGCCCTTCGAAGGCGCCAGGTACCAGCCGTGGCACCGTGACTTTCCTTCGCCGGATGATACCTATGTGGATCGCCGTATCACGTCGCTGGCCTTCAATTTGACGGGCGTGGATGTCACGCCGGATATGGGGCCGTTCGAGATCGCACCGGGCACGCAGTATGATGACGGGCGCGAATGGAAGCATGAAATGTTTCCGGACAAGGCCCTCTGGGGCCGGTTCCAGGAGCGCGCCGCCCGTAAATTCCCGCAGCGCGGCGATATCTCCTGCCGTTCGGCGCTGACAGTCCATCGCGGCACCGAGCATCTGTCACCGATCGCCCGCCCGGTCATGGTGCTGGGTGTCGACGCGCCCGGCGCCGGACATGCCGAACTGCACGATATGATGGTCACCCAGGACTATTTCGATGCACTGCCCGCAAAAGCCAAGAAACACCTCGTCTGCCGCGTCGTCGATGAACTGGTGCCGATCAGCCAGAAGCATGACATCGAGGGACTTGTCATGGGCGCCGATCCCGTGTGACGGAATCAAGACGGGGAACCTCGGCGGCCCGTTATTGACGACTCGTCCTTTTGTCTAAGCAAGGCCTGCTTGCGCGATCGGAGATTTCCTTCGATCGTGTTTCCGGCTAAGCAGGAGACAAAGACGACGGGAGGAAGCATGCGCAATATCATCGAAACCGTGGAAGCGCGCCGCGCCGAGGCGCGTCTCGGCGGCGGGCAAAAGCGCATCGACGCCCAGCACGCCAAGGGCAAGCTGACAGCGCGGGAGCGCATCGAGGTGCTGCTCGACGAAGGTTCATTCGAAGAATACGACATGTACGTCACCCACCGCGCCGTCGATTTCGGCATGGCGGAACAGAAGGTGGCAGGCGACGGCGTCGTCACCGGCTGGGGCACGATCAACGGCCGCCAGGTCTATGTCTTTTCCCAGGATTTCACCGTTCTCGGCGGCTCCCTCTCCGAAACTCATGCGCAAAAGATCTGCAAGATAATGGACATGGCCGTGCGCAACGGCGCGCCGGTCATTGGCCTCAATGATTCGGGTGGCGCCCGCATTCAGGAAGGTGTCGCCTCGCTTGCCGGTTATGCCGAAGTCTTCCGCCGCAACGCCGAGGCGTCCGGTGTCATCCCGCAGATTTCCGTCATCATGGGGCCCTGCGCCGGTGGCGCGGTTTATTCGCCGGCCATGACCGACTTCATCTTCATGGTCCGCGACTCGTCCTACATGTTCGTCACCGGCCCGGACGTGGTGAAGACCGTCACCAACGAGATCGTCACGGCCGAAGAACTCGGCGGCGCCAGCACCCACACAAAGAAATCCTCGGTCGCCGACGCGGCTTACGAAAACGACATCGAAACGCTGGAGCAGGTCCGCCTGCTGTTTGATTTCCTGCCGCTCAACAATCGCGAGAAGCCGCCGGTTCGTCCCTTCCACGATGATCCGGCCCGTCTCGAAAGCCGTCTCGATACCCTGATCCCGGATAGTTCGGCCAAGCCCTACGACATGAAGGAGCTGATCCACGCGATTGCCGACGAAGGCGATTTCTTCGAGCTTCAGGAAGCCTTTGCCCGCAACATCATCACCGGCTTCATCCGGCTCGAAGGCCAGACGGTGGGCGTCGTCGCCAACCAGCCGATGGTGCTGGCAGGCTGCCTCGACATCGACAGTTCACGCAAGGCCGCCCGTTTCGTCCGCTTCTGCGATGCCTTCTCGATCCCGCTTCTGACCCTGGTCGATGTGCCCGGCTTCCTGCCCGGCGTGGCGCAGGAATATGGCGGCGTCATAAAGCACGGCGCCAAGCTCTTGTTCGCCTATAGCCAGGCAACGGTGCCGATGGTCACGTTGATCACGCGAAAAGCCTATGGCGGCGCCTATGACGTCATGGCTTCCAAACATATCGGCGCCGACGTCAACTATGCCTGGCCGACCGCCGAAATCGCCGTGATGGGTGCCAAGGGCGCCACGGAAATCCTCTACCGCTCCGAACTTGGCGACCCAGAAAAGATCGCCGCCCGGACAAAGGAATATGAAGAGCGCTTCGCCAACCCCTTCGTCGCCGCCGAACGCGGCTTTATCGACGAAGTCATCATGCCGCATTCGTCACGCAAGAGGATCGCCCGCGCGTTTGCGAGCTTGAGGAACAAGCAGGTGACGACGCACTGGAAAAAGCACGACACCATTCCGCTCTAGGGGCAGCAATCGAGCCTGCACCCGCCTATAGTGACTTAGCCGCATCCGATATCATGAGCGCGCTTTCAAGAAGTTGAGGACCATTTTCATGACTGAAAAATCCCCCGCCAACAATCTTCCCGCCGGTTACGAAGTCCCGAAAGTCTGGACATGGGATAAGGCCAACGGCGGCACGTTTGCCAGCATCAACCGGCCGATCGCCGGGGCGACACATGACAAGGTCCTGCCGGTCGGAAAACATCCGTTGCAGCTCTATTCGCTGGGCACGCCGAATGGCGTCAAGGTCACCATCTTGCTGGAGGAACTGCTGGCAGCGGGTCATACGGGCGCCGAATATGACGCGTGGCTGATCAAGATCGGCGATGGCGACCAGTTCGGTTCCGGCTTCGTCGGGGTCAATCCGAACTCGAAGATCCCGGCGCTGATGGACCATGCGCCAAAGGGCGGCGGCGCGCCGATCCGCACCTTCGAATCCGCCTCGATCATGGTTTATCTCGCGGAAAAATTCGGCGCCTTCCTGCCCACCGATCTTCGCGCCCGTACCGAGACGTTCAACTGGCTGTTCTGGCAGATGGGTTCGGCGCCCTTCCTCGGCGGCGGCTTTGGCCATTTCTATGCCTATGCGCCGATGCATATCCAGTACGCCATCGACCGCTATGCGATGGAAGTGAAGCGCCAGCTCGACGTGCTCGACCGGCATCTGGCCGACCACCAGTTTCTGGCCGGGTCTGAGTATACGGTTGCCGACATGGCCATCTGGCCGTGGTATGGCAATCTGGCGCTCGGACAGGCCTATGGCGACGCAGGCACCTTCCTGGATGTACAGAGCTACAAGAACCTCCAGCGCTGGACCGCCGAAGTTGCCGCCCGCCCTGCTGTGAAGCGTGGCCGTATGGTCAACCGGATGAGCGGCGATCTATCCGAACAATTGCATGAACGCCACGACGCCTCCGACTTCGAAACGAAGACGCAGGACAAGATCGCCCAAGACGGCGTCAAGGCGTAAGGAGACGACGATGGCCAAGCGGCCCGAGATGACCAAACACAGGGGCTTTCCCTCCGGCTTGCCGGGCCACGGCCATCATTTCACTATCCGGCGGGCGAACGAGAAGGCCATCACGCCCCTCAAGGCGTTGCAGCGCCTCGCCCGCCCGAACTCGATCGAGCAGAAGGTCGACGCCGCCTTCCTGCATGCACTCTGGCACCATTTTGGCGCCGAACCGTTCGAACGCGGCAATCTCGATGCCGGACGGCTGAACCTTCTGTTCGGCCGCGAAGTCGTGCCAGCCAAGGAGCCCTTCGACCCGGCATCGTACGAGGCCCTGTTGCGGATCGACGAGCGCGTCGGCCGCAAGAGTTTCCCGGAAGCATTCGAAGACGTGATGGAAATCTGAGATCATGGCCAAGACCCCCGAAATGCCCAAGCATCGCGGCTTTCCGCCCGGACTGCTTGGCACCCAGTGGCAGTTCACGCTGCGCCGCGCCAATTCCAAGGTCACGCCTTTGACCGCCTGGCCACGGCAGCGGACCATGGACCAGACGGTGGCGCATGCCGATATCGGCTTCGTGCAGGCCCTCTGGCAGTATTTCGGCACCACGCCGTTCCAGCGCGGCAATCTGGACGGCGAGCGGTTGTGCCGTCTGTTCGGACGCGAACTCCTGCCGGCCGAACGCGGCTTTGATCCGGCATCGTACGAAGCGCTGCTGAAATTCAACGAGGCCCTTGCCCGGAAGAATTTCCCGCAGGCGTTCGAGGAGGTGCAGACGGATCCGAATGCGACGCGCAGCAGCGGGAAATCGCGTGGGGACTAGCAGATCTACCGGCCCTGCTGTGCGGGGCCGGTAAACGGTAAACGGTAAACGGTAAAGATGCGGCTGCGGGGTCTTGGAGGGTCCTGCAATCCTGGCTTCGCTGCCCCGGAGGTCAATCGTATCCTCAGGGTAAGCGCGGCGCACAGATAAAATTTCGAGGAGGCATGGCATGACCATTTTGGCAGTTGACGAACCTATCGGCGCCACCCGCGAGAGCCGCCACCCATGATCAAGAAAATCCTCATCGCCAATCGCGGCGAAATTGCCTGCCGGGTGATCAAGACGGCGCGCAAGATGGGCATCAAGACGGTCGCCGTCTATTCGGATGCGGACGCTGACGCGCTGCATGTGAAAATGGCCGATGAGGCCGTGCATATCGGCCCGGCACCGTCGAACCAGTCCTATATCGTCATCGACAAAATTCTCGACGCGATCCGCAAGACCGGCGCCGATGCGGTGCATCCAGGCTACGGCTTCCTGTCCGAGAATGCCGCGTTTGCGCAGGCGCTGGAAAAGGAAGGCGTCGCCTTCATCGGTCCGCCGATGGGTGCCATTCAGGCAATGGGCGACAAGATCACCTCGAAGAAGCTGGCGGCTGAAGCCGGGGTCTCCACCGTGCCCGGCCATATGGGCCTGATCGCCGATGCCGACGAGGCTGTCAAAATCTCCACCGAAATCGGCTATCCCGTGATGATCAAGGCGTCGGCGGGCGGCGGCGGCAAGGGCATGCGCATCGCCTGGAACGACGCGGAAGCCCGCGAAGGTTTCCAGTCCTCCAAGAACGAGGCGAAAAACTCGTTCGGCGACGACCGCATCTTCATCGAGAAATTCGTCACCCAGCCGCGCCATATCGAAATCCAGGTGCTCGGCGACAAACACGGCACTGTACTTTATCTCGGCGAGCGCGAATGCTCGATCCAGCGGCGAAACCAGAAGGTCATCGAGGAAGCCCCCTCACCCTTCCTCGACGAAGCGACCCGCCGCGCCATGGGCGAGCAGGCGGTCGCGCTGTCCAAGGCGGTTGGTTATCACTCGGCTGGCACCGTCGAGTTCATCGTCGATGGCGACCGGAATTTCTACTTCCTCGAAATGAACACCCGCCTGCAGGTTGAACATCCCGTCACCGAGCTGATCACCGGCATTGATCTGGTCGAGCAGATGATCCGCGTCGCCTCCGGCGAAAAGCTGTCCTTCGGTCAGGATGACATCAAGCTCAATGGCTGGGCGATCGAAAGCCGCCTCTATGCCGAGGATCCCTATCGCAACTTCCTGCCCTCGATCGGCCGCCTGTCGCGCTACCGGCCACCGGTCGAAGGCGCGATGTCCGATGGCACGATCGTGCGCAACGATACCGGCGTCTTCGAAGGCGGCGAGATTTCGATGTATTACGATCCGATGGTCGCAAAACTCTGCACTTGGGCGCCTGAAAAAGAGGGGGCACCAGCCCGCCTGACCGCCATCGACGCGATGAGCGCCGCATTGGATGATTTCGAAGTCGAGGGCATCGGCCATAACCTTCCGTTCCTCTCGGCCGTCATGCAGCACGAGCGCTTCCGCTCCGGCAAAATCACCACGGCGTTCATCGCGGAGGAATTCCCGGACGGTTTTCACGGGGTCGAGCCCGATCCGATATCCGCACGAAAGCTGACAGCAGTCGCCACACTCGTACACCAGGCGCTGCAGAACCGCGCCGTGCAGATCTCCGGCACCATCGGCAATCATCGCCGTATCATCGGCAAGGACTGGATCGTCACCTTTGCCGGTCAGGAACATGCCGTGACGCTCAACGCCGCCGCCGATGGCGCCTATATCCAGCTGTCGGATGGCAACGCCTTTGCCGCTGCCGGCGACTGGACGCCCGGCCGCAGCCACGCCACTTTCAATGTCGATGGGACAGTGATGGGCGTGAAGATCGACCTTGCTGGCACCGGTATCCGCCTGCGCTGGCGCGGCACCGACGTGACCGCCCATGTTCGCAGCCCACGCGTTGCCGAGCTTGCCCGGCTGATGCCGAAGAAGCTGCCGCCGGACACGTCCAAAATGCTGCTTTGCCCGATGCCTGGCGTCATCACCACCGTCACTGTTGTTCAGGGCGAGACGGTAGAAGCCGGTCAGGCGTTGGCGACAGTGGAAGCGATGAAGATGGAAAACATCCTGCGCGCCGAGCGCCGCGGCGTCGTCAAGCGTGTGGCGGTTTCGGCAGGTGCAAGTCTCGCCGTGGACGAGTTGATCATGGAGTTCGAATAGATTGGAAGGAGTTCCCTCGCCTGCAATTTTCAGCACTCGGTTTCCGCCGGGATGTGAATTTTGCTTGCGGGGCCGTGGGACGATGTTTCTATGCTCCTTGTGATAAAACAACGGCTTCTGAGAAATCGAATGGTTTTTTATCCCCGCCCGAAACATCCGTGTCATCCTCAGTCCGTCCCGCCTTCGGATACGCTGCCAGGCGTGGCAGCCAGGCGGGACCGGCGCCGGATGCAAGGGGATGACGTAAACCCTGGCATACGGGGGCTGCGGAAAATGGTCTTCCTCCGGCGACACGGGAGAAGCGGACAGGATACGGATCAATCCTCCCGCTTCGGATGCCCGAAAGAGCGCGCCGGGCGTGCCTGTGCGGCACACAGGGTGGCAGACTGGATGGTTTCACCGGACTTGTCGAAAGTCCGTCCGATCCCTCCTCTATTCCTCGGGTTAAAGCCGAGGATGGGGACATCGGAGGCACCGGCGGCGGCCGGGTGGAGCGTTGCCGATAAATCGGTTCGGCCGGGCTCCATCAGGTCAGACGAACACCATTCGGCAGAGCCACCTCAGAGAGACCCAAGTCGCAGGCAAAAACCGCCGAACGGGGTGCTGAAAGGTGCCATCTATTTTACTCTATCGCGGCAGCTTTCAGCGCCCCGTCCGAGTCACGTCAAAGCAGACCCACGGCGAAACCCTCGCGCGTGGCCGAAGATGGTTGAGGCGAAGCAGTGACGGGAAGACAGATCGTGCCTATCTCTAGCCCGTCATCCTCGCCCTTGTGGCGGGGATCCAGCCGCGCCGCGTCTGCGGCGCGAAAGACCGCTCTCACACGAAGGACTTCGTGTTGCTGGATTCCTGTGACAAGCACAGGAATGACGGATCCCGAATCTGCCGCACGTCCATCACTCCCGCCGTTGCCACTCGAAGTGGAGGAACCTCATGTCCGATAAAAAGACCCTCACCGATTGGGCAACCCTCGCCGAACGCGAACTGAAGTCCTCGCCCGAGACGCTGACCTGGCAGACGCCCGAAGGCATCGCCGTCAAGCCGCTCTATACCGAGGCCGATCTGGAGGCTGCCGGTCATCTCGGCTCGCTGCCGGGGCTGGCGCCGTTCACGCGCGGCCCGCGGGCGACCATGTATGCCGGGCGCCCCTGGACGATCCGGCAATATGCCGGTTTCTCCACCGCCGAAGCGTCGAATGCCTTCTACCGCAAGGCGCTCGCAAGCGGCCAGCAGGGCGTGTCCGTTGCCTTCGATCTTGCCACTCATCGCGGCTATGACAGCGATCATCCCCGCGTCGTCGGCGATGTTGGCAAAGCTGGCGTGGCGATCGATTCGGTCGAGGACATGAAGATCCTGTTCGACGGCATTCCGCTCGAAAAGATCTCGGTCTCGATGACCATGAACGGCGCCGTCGTCCCGATCCTTGCCAGTTTCATCGTTGCCGGTGAAGAACAGGGCGTACCGCGTTCGCAGCTTTCGGGCACGATCCAAAACGACATCCTCAAGGAGTTCATGGTCCGCAACACCTATATCTATCCGCCGGAACCTTCGATGCGGATCGTTGCCGACATCATCGACTATACCGCCCGCGAGATGCCGAAGTTCAACTCGATCTCGATTTCCGGCTATCACATGCAGGAGGCCGGTGCGACGCTGGTGCAGGAACTGGCCTTCACGCTGGCCGACGGCCGCGAATATGTACGTGCCGCCATCGCCAAGGGCCTGAGCGTCGACGAATTCGCCGGACGCCTGTCGTTCTTCTTCGCCATCGGCATGAACTTCTTCATGGAGGCCGCCAAGCTGCGTGCCGCCCGGCTGCTCTGGACCCGGATCATGGAAGGATTTGAGCCGAAGAAGCAGTCATCGCTGATGCTCAGAACCCATTGCCAGACATCCGGTGTCTCCCTGCAGGAGCAGGACCCTTACAACAACATTATCCGCACTGCTTTCGAAGCCATGTCGGCGGTGCTCGGCGGCACGCAGTCGCTGCACACCAATTCCTTCGACGAGGCGATCGCGCTCCCGACGGAATTCTCCTCGCGCATTGCCCGCAACACCCAGCTGATCCTGCAGCATGAGACCGGCGTCACCAAGGTCGTGGATCCATTAGCCGGCTCATATTACGTCGAAAGCCTGACGGCAGAGCTTGCCGACAAGGCCTGGGCATTGATGGAGGAGGTAGAAGCGCTCGGCGGAATGACCAAGGCCGTGGCCGACGGGCTGCCCAAGCGGCTGATCGAGGAGGCAGCGACACGCCGCCAGGCGGCCGTCGACAAGGGCGAGGAGGTCATTGTCGGCGTCAACAAATACCGGCTCGAAACCGAAGACGATATCGAGATCCTCGACATCGACAACGCCGCCGTCCGCACTGCCCAGATCAAGCGGATCGAGGAGACACGACGGCGCCGCGATACGGTCGAAGTCACCGCAGCACTCGACGCGTTGACGCAGATCGCCCGCACAGGGGATGGCAATATCCTCGACGCGGCGGTCAGGGCAGCGCGAGCGCGCGCCACTGTCGGTGAAATCTCCGATGCGATGCGCGTGGTGTTCGGCGATCATACCGCCGTTCCCGAGGTGGTCAGCGACATCTACGGAAATGCCTACAAGGACGAACCGGAACTGGCGACCCTCTCGGCCCGGCTTTCCGACTTTTCGCGCACGACCGGCCGCAAGCCGAAGATCATGGTCGCCAAGCTCGGTCAGGACGGACATGACCGCGGCGCAAAGATCATCGCGTCGGCCTTCGGCGATATCGGTTTCGACGTGCTGGCTGGTCCGTTGTTCCAAACGCCGGAAGAGGCGGCCGATCTGGCAGTGACTGCCAAGGTGCACGTCATCGGCATGTCGTCGCTGGCCGCCGGGCACAAGACGCTGGCACCGCAGCTGATCGATGCGCTGAAGGCCAAGGGCGCAGGTGACGTGATCGTCGTCGTTGGCGGGGTCGTGCCGCGCCAGGATTACCAGTTCCTGCTCGACCATGGCGTCGCCGCCGTTTTCGGCCCTGGCACCAATGTGATGGAAGCCGGACGCGCCGTTCTCGACCTGCTGGAGGGCCGATTGCGCAATGCGTGAGGCAAGACTTCACCCAATTCATCATCGGTGAAAAATTCCGCTTTCGATTTCAAGGAAATGTCGCATTCTGCTCACGTGCTCAACTGATTCGCCTCATGTGCCTGCGTTCAGGCCGGATTGAGAGCCGAACGACAACGCTAAATGATTTAGCCGGGGGGCAGCGCAATGCAGAAGCGCGACGACGTCGAAAACTGGGCAGTTTACAGAGCACAACAAATTCTGATGCGCGAGGGCATGGACCTCGCTTTGTCGGCACGCGATACGGACAGCAGCATGATCAGGGCCAAGGGCAAGCTTCTCGCGATGGCGATTGCGGCGTCGCTGGTCGAAGCTTCCGCGGCCCACGCGGACTGATCAGGCAGGTTCACAACCTCGTATCGTTACCCGGCTTGACGGCCGGGTCTCCACCCCCAAAATCTGGGAATTGCCAGCCGTCCGCGACGCTTTAAACTGTCGTTTCAAATTGGGTGTGTTTGGAACGATAGGATGAAGCAATGTCGTTTTTGTCGGACATGGCCTTGGAACAGAGTGAAATCGAGGTGGTCTGCGGCGCGCTTGAAGAATGGTGCGAGGAAACCCGCACACAGCTCGACAGTGATGATGGCCGCGATGCCGCAACCGTGATGCTCGGGCTCTACAAGACCGGCCACGGGACCAAAGGTTCGATCCTTGAAGCGATGCGGCGCGTCAACTGCGTATAACGCTGGGAAACTTGCATGATGCAAGCCTAAGCTCTACATTGAGAGGCATGCAGCGCCGTAACTTCGATGAGATGAATTGCCCTATCGCCCGCTCCCTCGACCGGGTCGGCGAATGGTGGAGCATTCTCATCCTTCGGGATGTCTTCTTCGGCCGCACCAAATTCGACGAATTCCAGAAGAGCACCGGTATCGCACCGAACATCCTGACCCGACGGTTGAAATCGCTGGTCGAGGCAGGGCTGCTGGAAAAGCACCCCTATCAGGACCGGCCGGTCCGCTACGAATATCTGCTGACTGACATGGGGCGCGAGTTGCAACCCCTGCTGATTGCGCTGTCCGTGTTCGGCAATCGCCATTTCGCCGACCGCGGCGTCACGATGCGGCTGACAGACACGGAAACCGGCGCGGCAGCGCAGCCCGTCTATATCGACAGCTTGACCGGAAAGCCGATCGACGCCGAAAATTTCTCTCTGAAATCAGTCCGCCAAGCCTGAATTATCCCCGCCCCTTCAAGCTGCGGTAAACTCCTCTGAGATCGTCGGCGGAGAACGTCTCTGTGTGCTTTTCTCTACCATCTTCAGTTTTCTTACCATTCCGCCACCGCGTCGCAACCGTCATCGTCATCTCAATTCGCTCCGTCAGTAACTTGCATGATGAAAGTTTTTATATTAGTGACTTTTATATTGATAGTCACTCAGCCGCATCTTTCCCGTTGACGGCGCAGATCGAGACCTTCGCTCATGCTCTCCACAACGCTTTCCAGACGGCTTGAACAGCGCGAGATCCATTATGGCTGGATCGTCGCCGCCACCGCATTCCTCACCATGCTGGTCACCGCTGGAACGATCGGCGCTCCTTCCGTGCTGATCCTGCCGCTGCAGAAGGAGTTCGGCTGGGAGGCAACGGAAATCTCGGCAGCGCTCGCCATGCGCTTCATCCTGTTCGGCCTGATGGCACCGTTTGCTGCGGCCTTGATGAACCGGTTCGGCATGCGGCTGATGGCGTTGACGGCACTCACCGTCGTGTTCATTGGCATGGGATTGTCGCTGTTCATGCGCGAGGTCTGGCAACTCGTCGTCCTCTGGGGTTTCGTCGTTGGCACCGGCACTGGCCTGACGGCGATGGTGATGGGCGCGACGGTCGCCACGCGCTGGTTTACCGCGCGTCGCGGCCTCGTCATCGGCCTTCTGACGGCCAGCACTGCAACCGGTCAGCTCGTCTTCATGCCGCTGATCGCGGCGCTGACGGAGGCGTACGGCTGGCGTGCGGCCATCCTGTTCATTCTCGGCATGCTGTTCGTCTGCGCCACCGCCATGCTGCTGTTCATGCGGGATCGCCCGTCGGACCTGGGGCTACGCCCCTATGGCCAAGTGGTGGAAGATCCGCCAGCAAGCACTGCCCCCAAGACCAATTCGCCGATCGACGTTCTGATCGAAGCGTCGAAAACACGGATTTTCTGGGTGCTGTTCCTGTCGTTCTTCGTTTGTGGTGCCTCGACCAACGGATTGATCCAGACGCATTTCGTCTCGCTCTGTGCCGACTACGGCATGACGGCCATCGCGGCGACCGGCATTCTCGCCGTCATTGGCCTGTTCGACTTCGCCGGCACCGTCGCCTCCGGCTGGCTGTCGGACCGTTACGACAACCGCTGGCTTCTGTTCTGGTATTATGGACTGCGCGGCCTGTCTCTGCTCTGGCTGCCCTTCACCGGCTTCGAGTTCCTCGGCCTTTCCATTTTTGCCGTCTTCTACGGACTCGATTGGGTGGCAACGGTCCCGCCAACAGTGAAGCTCACCGCCCAGCATTTCGGCCGCGAACGGGCGAACATGGTGTTCGGATGGGTGTTCACCGGCCACCAGATCGGCGCCGCCTTCGCAGCCTTCGGCGGCGGCTTCATTCGCGACAATTATGCGAGCTACCTGCCAGCGCTGATGATTGCCGGAGCCCTCTGCCTGATGGCAGCACCGCTGGTGCTTTCGGCAGGGGCTGCGAAGATGAAGCCAGTTGCCGTCAGTTGACGCTGACGGGTTTGGAGCGCATGCGGGAGACCGTCTCGCGCTCCGCCCGCTTGCAACGCATCGGCGGCAGGTTGCGATCCATCAAGTCCATGTCTTCCAGCACCATGTCGCCCATCTTCTTGAAGGCGCTGTCGAGCGCGCCAGCCCGGTGGGCGGAACGCAGGAAACCCTTGAGGCTGCGGACGGGATGATCCAGCGGCAATGGTTCATCCGGATAGACGTCGCTCGCCGCCACGATATGGCCGCTGGCAACCGCTGCCATCAGCGCATCGAAATCAACGACATTGGCACGGCTGAGAAGAATGAAAGCGGCACCCGGGCGCATGCTGGCAAAGGCATCTGCACCCAGGAAATGCTGGTTCTCGCTGGTGACGGCCGCAACGACGAAGATGAAGTCGCTCTGGGTCAAGACATCATCAAGGCTCGACGGCTTGACGCCGTTGTCGATCAGGATCGACGCCGGCATCCACGGATCATAGACGCGGGTATTGGTGCGGAAACCCGTGAGAACGCGGTTCAGCGCCTTGCCGAGATCGCCGAACCCGATAATGCCGACATCAGCGCCGGACAAAAGCCGCGCCCGCGCATTGCCCTCACCGCCCCAGAGTTCGCGCCCCTCACGGAAATCGACATCCGCATCGACGATGCCGCGGGCAATATTCAGCGCCATAGCCAGTCCCATCTCGGCCACCGGCTCGGCAAACACCTGCCCGGTCGTCACCACATGAATGCCCCGCGCAAACAGCACGTCATAGGGCATGTTGTTGATCAGGTTGCTTTCGACATTGAGAATGCAGCGCAACCCCGGCATACGCGCCAGCGTCTCCGCGCTGAGCGGTGGCTGGCCAATGATATAGCGGGCTTGCCCCAACACCTCATCACCAAGACCTGCCATATTCTCCGGGTCAGCTTCAACGATCCGGTATTTCGACCTCAGCTGTTCCAGTGCCTGCGGCGTAAAGATCAGATCGAGTGTGCGCGGCTCCGGCGCTGCGATGACCAGAGGCCGTTGCGTTTCTTGCATCATTCATCTCCCTCGCCCGGCTTGGGAAAAGCCCGGCACTCCTCGTTGCAGGAAGGTGTATGATGATCCGGCAATTTGCAAGGCGGCCGGAGGGGGCGTTAGGCCTAATAATCGAGGCCGCGCAGCTGCCGGTCATTCGACCGGGGTGTGCCAGGCGACTGGAACACGGGCCCATTGCCCTGGCGGCAATTGTTGATGGTCCGGTAGCGTGGCGCAAAAGTGGGATGGCCCTCGCGCTCGACGACGGTCTGCTCGCAGTAGATCCGCTTGGCATCGAAAGCCTCTTCCGGCGTCTTCACACCGGGCAGATCGGTGTAGACCTGGGCAAGCTGCACGGGCGCTGTGGACAGCTGAGCTGCGACGGCCGGGACACCGGACAGGATCAGGGCGGTCGAGAGAAAAACAGTCTGCAAGATCAACATCTACGTTCCAACTGGTGCCCGTGAACGCCATTGCTCTCCCCCGGGCGTGAGGAGACGGTATCGTTTCCGGTGAAGTTGCGCTATAGCCCAACGACTTGAACCAAAGTGCTGCACCTTGTCCGGCTGATGTGGGGTTTTCCATGGCAAATACAATACGGCTTCACGAAGGCGACATTTCAGTTGAAGACGCGGCCCGCTACAAGGGTGCCATCGCCATCGACACGGAAACACTCGGCCTCATTCCACGCCGCGACCGGCTCTGCGTCGTACAACTTTCGCCCGGCGACGGTACCGCCGACGTGATCCGGATCGCCAAGGGTCAGACACAGGCACCGAACCTTATCGCCATGCTGGAAGACCCGACACGCCAGAAGATTTTCCATTTCGGCCGTTTCGATATCGCTGTGCTGTTCCAGACGTTCGGCGTGACCACAACGCCGGTATTCTGCACCAAGATCGCCTCGCGGCTGACACGGACCTATACCGACCGGCACGGCCTGAAGGATAATCTGAAGGAACTGCTCGACGTCGATATTTCCAAACATCAGCAGTCCTCCGACTGGGCTGCCGAAAAGCTCTCGCAGGCGCAGGTAGAATATGCCGCATCCGACGTGCTGCATCTGCATGCGCTGCGCGACAAGCTGACTGCACGCCTGATCCGCGATGGCCGCGCCGACCATGCCGACGCCTGCTTCGCGTTCCTGCCGACCCGTTCCAAGCTTGACCTGATCGGCTGGGAAGACACGGATATCTTCGCGCACAGCTGATGCGGCCGCTTAAAGATCACCAGACCGGGCCTTTTCTTGAACCCCTACGCGTGTGGATCCGCCAGCAACTGAACAGGTTGCCGCCGGCGCTTGCCGAATTCATTCTGTTTGGCCTGAAACAGGCGTGGTCATGCCTGTTTGGCGCACTTGTGCTGTTTTTGATCATCGCCACCAAACTCGTCTGGAACGATGATTGGGTGGTCAATCGCTACGATGCGCTGTTTCTGGCGGCGTTGCTCATCCAGATTACCTTCCTGCGCCTGAAGATGGAAAGCTGGGAGGAGGCCAAGGTCATCCTGATCTACCATGTCACGGGAACGTGCATGGAGATCTTCAAGGTTCGGATGGGATCCTGGGTCTATCCCGAGGATGCGATCCTCCAGATTGCCGGTGTGCCGCTTTTCTCCGGCTTTATGTACGCGTCTGTCGGCAGCTACATGGCCCGCGCCATCCGCATCTTCGACATGCGGTTCACCCACTATCCTCCCTTCGTTCTGACAGCCCTTCTGGCGGCCGATATCTACGTCAATTTCTACAGCCATCACTATGTGACGGATATACGCATCGGCCTTTTTGCAGCCACGCTCCTCCTTTTCGGACGGGTGCGGGTCTATTTCACCGTAGAGCGGAAAGCGCGCTGGATGCCGCTGGTTCTGGCGGCTTTCTTCACCAGCATCTTTCTCTGGATTGCCGAGAACATCGGAACGGCAACAGGCATATGGCTTTATCCCGGCCAGACGGAATGGCACATGGTGTCGCTGCAGAAATTGGGTTCCTGGTATTTGCTTCTCTACGTTAGTTTCGTGTTGGTGACGGTCGTCTGCAAACCGCGGCCACCTGCGCCGAGATGACAAAGAGGACGGTTTGGCCGCCCTCGGTGCATGATGCACCCCTAATACAACCAAAGCGAAAATAGGTTAATCAGGAATTAATGGTTGCCGGTTATTGTTAACGATATCCCACGTTGCAGACCGCGCGGAGCAGCCATGATTACCCCTCTTCAGTCCAGTGCCGGAGCCGTCACCACCACTCTCATGCAGTCGATGATCGACCAGGCAGATGAGAGGCGTGTCGAAGACGAAAAGAAGGCGCGCAAGGAAACCAAAGAAGACGATATCCTCAAGGCCCGCATTTCGGCGAGCAAGAGCCACGCAGCCCTGAACGACAAGGTCAACGCCCACTTCTTCGGCGCCCTGAAGAGCGACGACAGTGCAATGGCGGAACTGATCTCCCGCTTTTTGAACGTCCTGGGTGTATCGCGCAGCGAGGGGGAATCCGATATGGATTTCGGTACCCGCGTCGGGGATTCATTGACGCTGGTGTCGATGATCGGCAAGAAGGAAGCCAACCTTCCCGTCGTCTCGTCCATCCCGGGAGAAGCACAGGAAATCACGCTTGCCCGTTTCCGGGTCTCTGTCGGCGATATCGATGCCGCCCTGAATGGTACGGCCGAAGAGCCGACCGAAATGACCAAGATGGCGGCCCGCTTTGTGACCCAATACGGGCTGACGCAGAAGGAAGACGAAAGCGACAATGGATACAGCAAACGCATCGGTGAAACGATGGCCAGCGTGCGCAAATCGATGCCGGCCAGCATCGAGGAGCTTGAAACGAAGACCGGCCTGCGGGATCTGGGCCTGACCGCCGCCCAGATGGTGGCGGCAATCAAGTACCCCTACGGAACCCAGGCGAAAATCGTCCAGGAGGTCCTCGATGATGCCGCACGCACCGACGGGACATCGGTGGAGGATACGCAGATCGCGATCCAGCGGATGGAGGATATCGCCGATCCGAAATCCATCGAAGAACTGAAGCTCGAGCGGACACAACAGTCCGACCCGACCCGCGTCGAGAATACCGAAACGCGCAAAGAGCGCGAAGAGGATATTCGCAAGCTGGAGGCGGGCGAGAAACTTGAGGACGTGAAGGACGTTCAGGACACGATCGAAAAGGTCAATGACGCCATCCTCAACCCACCCAGTGAAGCAGGCGCACCTGCATCTGAAGGCAAGCCCGCCCCAGATGTTGTCACATCGGTCGATCTGCTTCTGACTTTGGCTGCGGGCGCCGAAATGGCAGAGATTGAAGAAGAGGCGGAAAGCAGTGCTGCCAGCAGCACGGGTGGCCTGGCCGATACGACCAGTGCGGAAGCTGGAACGACGGACACGACCGACGAAGCCAAGGAAGAGGCCGATGCAACCGTGCTCCTTGCTCGTGCAGGCCCTGGAGACGCAGCAGCGCCGGTAGGAGAGAATGCGGAAGCAACCGGCATTCTGGCCGTCAGCCTGGACGAAAACGGAATCTACGAAATTCTCAAGCGCCAGGCCGAAGGGGCGAAGGCCGCCTGATTACGATTTGGCCCTTACAATACCGAGGCGCGCCATCACTTCCTTCGGGATGGAATAACGCTGGACCGCATCGCGGTTTGAGCGCAGGCCGCAGATTTCGCGCTGGATGAAGAAGGCCCAGACGACATCGGCGGCATCGTTCAGCAGCTGCTCGCGCTGCGCTGTAGTCGTTTTGGGATCGCTGAGCACGCTCAAGGCGACAATCGCCTTTTCCACTTTCAAACCGTGCCGTCCAAGCGCGTCAGCCCGCTCCGACATCAGCTCGTATTCGAGCAGATTGAGGCCGGTATCCTTGCCAAAAGACGAAATCAGGGATTGGGGCAGGCGAACCGTCATCCTGAAGGCTCCACGATAAACCAGAATCAAGATGGAGCGGCACGAGCCGTCAGGCAATATCCTATTTTGCGCGGGCGCGGATTTCCTCGAAACTCCAGTCCCGCAGCAGGTCGCCATTTTTCCAGACCGTTTCGAGATAATTGTGCCGGTCCTTGAGTTCATCAAGGCGCGCAGCTTCAAGACCGCCGAGCCCGTTGACAACAGCCTGGCGGCCCGCCTTCGAGGCCTTGACGTTCATGGTGGCGGGGCGTTTGAAAACGTCATGCCATTTTCCGGTGTCGTCGAGCCGCGCATTGGTCTTCATGGCGAAGGAATAGCTATCGCGGTTGACCTTCTGCAGCAGGCTGCCGCCCATGCCAAAAGCGATATTCTCGGCCGAAAACCCGAAGGCTTCCAGCCGGCCGAGGATCTGGCTGATATCGGCATTGGAAATGCCATCGCCCTGGATGACCCGGACGGACTTGTCGAGCACCTTGTAGCCTTTGCCGTTCAGCGTAGAGCCGAAATGATAATCGAGCTGCTTCACCACATGCACCGGCGTCTCGATCGGATCGCCGCTGTCGGGCCGGATGACCACCGTCCCGCCGCTGGCCCTGACCTTTTCACGCAACTGCTCGCCCCAGATTTCCGAGACCGCGTAGTTGATATCATAGCTATCCGACACGACGGCGAACATGCCGCCGCCGGCAAAGCGGTCGATCATGTTGGAATAGGCCTCCGCTTCCCGCTCGACACCCCAAGCGGTCATCGTCGAATGTTCGGACGCAGGAATCGAGAACCCGGCCATTTCGGCACCATAATAGCGCCGGGCATAAACCACGCCGGTCATGGTGTCAGTGCCCATGAAATTGACGAGATGGGCGGCTCCACCGATGCCAGCCTGCTCCAGCGCACCAACACCGCGAGCGCCAAAATCGTGCAGGCGGAACCGCAAGGCAGCGTCCGGATCGTCGCAGGTTTTCTCGAGAATCGGCCGGATGATCTGCTTGATCTTGCGGGCATTGCTGGCGACCGATGATGGATACCAGACGGCGCGCAGCAGCGCGGTCTCGATATAGGACGTCAGCCAAAAGCTGTCCGGATCGGTATTGACCACCTGCACCATCGGTACGCCGCGCCGCAACAGGGTGCCTTCTGGCAAGGCTTGGATCTCAAGCGGAAGATAACCGCCGAAATGATCGACGACACGCATCCATCCGGCACGATTGAACGGCAAGCCATGGGCAAGAACGATCGCCTCGGCCTCATCGACATCGGCACGGGTCACCGGCTTGCCGAGATATTCCTTCAGAAACATCTGCAGCCCGAAGAACAGAACATCAGCCTGATCCGGATGGCCCCTCGTCTCGATATAGGCGGAGATGCCACGGGTGCCTGGCGGATATTGAAGGAAATGGCTGAACTTATAGCTGTCGGTATTGAGGATCAGGTTGGTCAGGTTCATCGCATTCCCCCCGAAAGCAATTCCATGCTCGCCGCGCTATGGGCGGCGACGCAGCGCAAAGATGTACGCGAGCGACGAAGGGGCGGCAAGGGCCAAGAGATGCCTGGCCATCCCCGATAGCGCGCCCTTGGTATGGTTAATATTCTGTCAATCATTCCAGCCTAATATGGAAACATACAATGCTCGGCCACCTTGGTTCCGAAGCAGCCGCCGCAGTCTGGTCTGGCCGTGAATGAGCCGTCGGGCATGCGCATGACGCGCCATAATTCCCTGACATACGCCTAGCGATGCCGATCCTCTAGCCGGCATACCGAATAAATCTGGCCGCGTGGCCTCAACCAGAACGTGACGGAGATTGCGATGCTCATGCCCATTCTCTCAGTCAAGACGCCCGTTGCTGCGGTGCAGGTGGCGGCCGCCGTTGAAGCCGTCACGCCGCGAGAGCGGACGCCGCCGGTGGCAATACCGGGCCGGATTTCGGGAAACCAGTCGGAGGTGGTTCTTAAAATTCTGGAGACATTGAACCGGCATCTGCTCGGAAGCGCCCCTTTGCCAAAGGACGCCCTGATCCGACTGCTCGATACGCTGGCCAAGATCCTGAAACTTCCGCCGCTGCCACAGGAAACCCTGCGCGATTTCAGCAAGCGGCTCGTCGTCTTCCTGGAGACATTGCCACCTGCAGCGCGGGCGGCGTTGGAAAAACAGCTGGGGCAGAGCAATCTGGCTGCCTCCATCAAGATCCTCGCCGAGGTGCTGAAGATGCCCTCGATCATCGATATGCCGCGCCTGCTGGACAAGCCCTTCGTGCCGCCGACAGTGCCCCGCACCGGCACCACACTGCCGGAGGGCAAATCGCTCCCAACGCAGACACCCGCACCGGGCCGGCAGGCTCCCTTTACCGCGTCGCAAACGATCATGGCCAGCCCAGCCATCATTGCCGATCCCGGCATGTTGCAGGCAGCGCTGAAAAAGGCCTTCGGTGGTGACGAGACGGCTCCTGCAATCATCGCTTTCGAAGAAAGCCTCAACGAGGACGGCCCGGCGACTGCGTTGCGCGCTGAGCAGCCGGCAAAGGCCCAAGCGGCACGCGGCAATAACGGTGCCGTTGCCAACGGCCAACTGCCACAGCCAGCCAAGTCCAACTCCGACACGATCCCGTTGCTGCGCGCCGCAGCAGCCTTTCTGGCCGCAGACCCGGAGGCCTTGTCGCTGGTCGCCACGATCGCATCCGGCATGGATGACCGGCTAAAGGCCGGGCTGGCGAAGGAGCTGGGGTTGGACCTTTCCGAACCAAAGGAAGCGCCCAAGCAGCCTGAGCAGTCTACCGGTACGAGCAGGCCGGAAGCCGACACCGATGGCGACGATTTCCGGATGCTCGAAACAGAACCGGACACGCCGGCACATGCGGGGACACTACCCGCCAAACCGGCCGTGGCGCGCGATCTCAAAGAGGTCGATGGCTTCAAGGGTCACGATCTCGGCGAGTGGAAATTGGAGATCGAACCACAGGATCAGTCCTTCGCGGATGCCGATGATATGCCTTCTGCGTCAGCCGAAGCAGAGATGGAGCGCCCCGAGAAGAGCCTTGCCCAGGCACTGAAAGCGCTGGTCGAAGCCAGCCTGCCGCTGCCCGGTGCAGCCCCGGACACACCCGACACGCTGTTTGCGATGCTTGCCGGCGACACCGCAGACATGAGCGCCGAAATCCTGTTTGCCGAGCTGGAGGCAGCCGATAACGCCGAGTTGCTGCCGGACACATCGTTGTTCACCGGCGATATCGGCGACCAGATGGAGCCGCTTGGGCTCGAACCCGATACCTGGAGCGCCATGATGGATGGACCGGAGGAAAGAGCGGCGAGCCGCCAGGCGCTCCTGCATCCCGCGACGATGGAAGAGAATGCGCGAGAAGCCTTGACGCCCCGGCTGCCGGACGTTGGTATCCCGCGAGAAGCGATACCCTTCGCGATGATCCCCTACCTGCCGGCCAAGACGCAGGAGACGCGCGCTGTGAAGATTGAGGAGGAAGAACAACCAGCCTTCTCCGGAGACGATGACGAGGATGAAGGCCAGCGTCGCGAAGAGCGCGGCGAGCAGGACGACGACACCGGCGCCATGCCGCAACCGGCCGCAGAAGACGATGAAAGCGAGACCGGAGACGCCTATGATCTCTACCGCCGCATGGGCGGCTACGGCTGATCCGTTTCTCTGGCAAACGCAGCTTTAGAGCAGGACACGAAAAAGCCCGCGGAAATCGCTTTCCGCGGGCTTCTTTATTCAGTCCGCTAGGCTTATTCGCCGCCGCGGTTCTTCAGGGCTGCGCCCAGGATGTCGCCCAGCGAAGCGCCGGAGTCGGACGAACCGAACTGTGCGACGGCTTCCTTCTCTTCAGCGATTTCCAGAGCCTTGATCGACAGCATGACCTTGCGGTCCTTCTTGGAGAAGTTGGTGACGCGGGCGTCGACAACCTGACCAACGGAGAAACGCTCCGGACGCTGTTCGTCGCGGTCACGCGACAGATCGGCACGGCGGATGAACGAGGTGAGGTCTTCGTGGTTGACGAGCTTCACTTCGATGCCACCGTCGTTGACGGCCAGGACTTCGCACGAAACAACGGCGTTCTTGCGCAGATCGCCGGAGGTAGCGGCGTCGCCGACTGCATCCTTGCCAAGCTGCTTGATGCCGAGCGAGATGCGTTCCTTTTCGACGTCCACATCCAGAACGACAGCCTTGACGACGTCGCCCTTGTTGAACTCTTCGATGACCTGTTCGCCTGGACGGTTCCAGTCGAGGTCGGAGAGGTGCACCATGCCGTCAACGTCGCCGTCGAGACCGATGAACAGACCGAATTCAGTCTTGTTCTTGACTTCGCCTTCAACTTCCGTGCCAGCCGGATGGCTGTGCGCGAATGCCTGCCACGGGTTCTCGAGCGTCTGCTTGAGGCCCAGCGAGATGCGGCGCTTGGTCGGGTCGACTTCGAGAACGACAACGTCGACTTCCTGCGTCGTGGACAGGATCTTGCCGGGGTGTACGTTCTTCTTGGTCCAGGACATTTCGGAGATGTGGATCAGGCCTTCGATGCCCGGCTCCAGCTCTACGAATGCACCGTAGTCGGTGATGTTGGTGACGGTACCGGAGATCTTCTTGCCGACCGGGTACTTGGCACCGATGCCATCCCAAGGATCCGACTCGAGCTGCTTCATGCCGAGCGAGATGCGGTGGGTTTCCTGGTTGATACGGATGATCTGAACCTTGACCTGCTGGCCGATGTTCAGGATTTCCGAAGGATGGTTGACGCGGCGCCATGCCATGTCGGTGACGTGCAGCAGGCCGTCGATGCCGCCGAGGTCAACGAACGCACCGTAATCGGTGATGTTCTTGACGACGCCGTCAACAACCTGGCCTTCTTCGAGGTTCTGGACGATTTCCGAACGCTGTTCAGCACGCGATTCTTCAAGAACCGTACGGCGCGAAACAACGATGTTGCCGCGACGCTTGTCCATCTTGAGGATTTCGAAGGGCTGCGGGTTGTGCATCAGCGGGGTGACGTCGCGGATCGGACGGATGTCGACCTGCGAGCGCGGAAGGAAGGCAACGGCACCATCCAGATCGACGGTGAAACCACCCTTGACCTGGTTGAAGATGACGCCTTCGACGCGTTCGCCGGCTTCGAACTTGACTTCGAGACGGACCCAGCTCTCTTCGCGGCGAGCCTTTTCGCGCGACAGAACAGCTTCGCCCATCGCATTTTCGATGCGCTCGACGTAAACTTCGACTTCATCGCCGACCTTCAGCGTGCCGTCTTTGCCCTTCGTGCCGAATTCCTTCAGAGCGATGCGGCCTTCGACCTTGAGGCCGACGTCAACGATAGCGACGTCCTTCTCGATGGCCGTAACAATACCCTTAGTGACGTAGCCTTCGGCAAGATCCTGCGTAGCAAAGGATTCCTGCAGCAACGCGGCAAAATCGTCGCGGGTGGGGTTAGCTTGAGACATGAATACTCCTGATGTGCCTTCATGGGGCACAGGCGCCGGGGGTTAGCGTTGACAGGTCCAAAAACCATCCGCTCCAATCATGAAGGAGCAAATCCGGCGCGGGGATGGTGGTTCGGACTATTGGTTCAATGCGGCGTCGATATACATCTTCGCCGTTAAGAATGCGGTCTCTATACTCATTTCGGACGTATCTAGCAAGTGCGCATCGGAGGCCGGGCGCAGCGGGCTATCGGCCCGCCCCATGTCGCGCTCGTCGCGCTTGATGATATCAGCGAGAATCTCGAGGAAATCGGCGGGAATGCCATTGCCGATGATCTCGTCGAAGCGGCGCCGGGCGCGGACCTCGGCCGATGCCGTCACATAAAGCTTCACCGGCGCATCTGGGCAGACAACCGTTCCAATATCGCGGCCATCGAGTACCGTTCCGGGTTCGCGTAACGAAAAGGCGCGCTGTGTCTCGACAAGGGCCTGGCGCACCAATGGCATGACGGCGATCTTCGAGGCTGCCTCACCGATCGAATGCACTGAAAGAACGCTGCGGTCGAGCCCGGCAAGGTCCACGTCGCGTGCCATCTGCTCGGCAATCCTCTCGTCGTCCAGCGGCAGACCAGCATCCAGCAACGTCTTGGCGGTGGCGCGGTAAGTCAGGCCTGTATCGAGGTGATGGAAACCATAGTCCTCGGCGATCCGGCGGGACAATGTTCCTTTGCCCGCTGCCGCAGGCCCGTCGATGGCGATAATGAAAGTCATTTGGCTACCTGAAAATGGATATGATCGTCGTGGCGAGCCGCCCGGCACCCCTGAAATCTCACAGTATCGTTCTTTACGGCAAGCTTTTTTACGAAATGCACCCGCATGCCCTGTCTAGGCAGCTGAAAAGCCTTGGCCGCCTGGAACTCGCTATCCGCGACTTTGCAGGCTGCGTAACAGCAAGTTGCAGAATGGTCATCCTCTCCTCCAAAGAAAAGCGCAGCGGGCGCTTCGACAAGTTAATCTTTGACAGACGGGGCCAAGACGATTATGGGGACCGGCTAATTCATTTTACCTTCAACGCCGGTATACCGGCAAATGCCGGTATTCCCGGCCATTCAAGAGGCTTTGACCGTGGCAAAAGCGGAACTTGGAACAAAACGCGTCGATCCGGAAACGGGCCGTAAATTCTACGACCTGAACAAGGACCCGATCGTTTCTCCCTATACCGGAAAATCCTATCCGCTCTCCTTCTTCGAGGAAACATCCGTTGCCAAGGTAATGGAAAAGGCTGCCGAAGAAGACGAGGTTCAGGAAGTCGATACCGAGAACCCTGAAGTGGAACTGGTTTCGCTTGAGGACGCTGACAGCGAAGCAGCTGGCGGCGACGACATTCCGGATCTGGGCGATGATGACGTCGAAATCGAAGGCGATGACGACGATACGTTCCTCGAAGCCGACGAAGACGACGAGGACGGCCTGTCCGACCTGATCGGCGTATCGGACGACGACGACGAGGTCTAATTTCGAGACCCGATCAACCGGCTGATTAAAGACCTATATGTCTCAAACTCTCGACGGCGGGAGTTTGAGACAGCCGGATCGTTAGACTTCACGATGAGCGAAGCGCCTTTGCTTCCGGGCTGAATCAGCCCACCGCTCATACGCTGCCCATACCGTCATCCCAACGGAACGCGCAGACAGCCCTCTCTCCTGATCTAAAACGCAAAAGCATCCTTGACGCGGTTCTGCCGCACTAGGGACTGGCGATGTGCCGCGATATGATAAGCTCGGGGTTACGT
This sequence comes from Rhizobium sp. PL01, assembly GCF_033447125.1. Taxonomy (NCBI): domain Bacteria; kingdom Pseudomonadati; phylum Pseudomonadota; class Alphaproteobacteria; order Hyphomicrobiales; family Rhizobiaceae; genus Rhizobium; species Rhizobium sp. PL01. Next base: position 152,093 of record NZ_JAWQUM010000009.1, read on the forward strand.
CCCGTCACTTTGACAAGACAGGCGCAATCCGGACGAGCTCCGATCGGTCCATCGCGGCTGGCGGCTCCGCCCGAAGCGTCGACCCGCCAGCCAGCGCTGTTCACTGACCGCTTACCGCGGACTCAATAATCCATTTTGCCCGATGCCTCCGCGCCGGGGTGGAAACATCGGCTTGCCGAATTGCAAATATTGCATCGCACGCGATCATCAACCGCTTGTTAGCATTTTGTTGACCATAATTCATGCCGGAGGCCGCATTGAGCGCGGCCATTCCGAAGTGTTTGAGTAGATCAACTTGAGGCGAGGTTTGTTGTGTCAGTGTATGTAGGGAACCAGAGTTCAGCCGGATATGTAATCAATCAGGCTGCAGCACTGGTGTCCGGCATCGTCAACCACGTCACGCGGCTGGCCATGACGACGCTCTTTGCGCTGGCCGCCATCCTCGGATCCGCGATCACCGCGGCCGCGGAGGATCGCGCGCTGAAGCTGTACTTCACGCACACGGGCGAAAAAGCCACGATCACCTATAAGCGCAACGGGCGGTTCGACCCCAAGGGAATGGACAAGATCAACCGGTTGCTGCGTGACTGGCGGCGGAACGAGCCCGCCCGCATGGATCCCCGCCTGCTTGATCTGGTGTGGGAGGTTTACGACCGCAGCGGCGCAAACGGCTACATCCACATCGTCTCCGCCTATCGATCCCCGGCAACCAATAGCATGTTGCGGTCCCGCTCGCGCAGCACAGGCGTCGCCAAAAACAGCCAGCATACGCTCGGCAAGGCCATGGATTTCTTTATTCCCGGCGTCAAGCTCTCGACAGTGCGCGCCCTTGCAATGCAGATGCAAGCTGGCGGCGTTGGTTATTACCCCACTTCCGGATCACCGTTCGTCCATCTCGACGTCGGCAATGTCCGTGCCTGGCCCCGCATGTCACGCAAGGAGCTTGCGCGGATATTCCCGAACGGGCGCACGATGCATCTCGCAGCCGACGGCAGCTCGCTGCCTGGCTACACGCAAGCGGTGGCGGACTACAAAAAACGCGTCAGCCCCGCCTCGATCAAGATCGCCAGCACGGCGCGGCAAGACAATAACGCCAAATCGCCTGCGGAAGCGTCGCGTGCGGATGGCGAACGGCGCGGCCCGCTGACAGCGCTCTATTCTGCGCCTCGAAGCAAAGCCCTGGATGCCTTGGCGGTGCAGACTACTCCCGGCGGCGACATTGAAAAACAACCGTTCACTGATCTTTCCTCCTATGCTGTTCCGATACCGTCGATACGGCCAGCTATTCTGACCATCAGCACTCTCTCTCCGGACAATATCGAGACGGCTTCGATCGGACCTATTTCGGCACTTCCAGCGATCGAAACGCCCGCAGCATTGCAGGGATCTGCCGGATTTGAGCCGTTCGCCACGGCGCAGGCGACCTTGAAGACGCGGATGGAAGTCATCGGGTCCCTGCCAATGACCGGATCCTGGAAACGGGGCGCAAACTTCGCAGCGATCTCCGGCAAGTCGCTGATGACATGGGCGCTGCATACTCCCGGCGACGTTATCGGCATGAGAGCCCCACGCGTTTCAAGGCAGACGCTACAGGTGACAGCCGGCGAAACCATCCCGGTCACCAATGCAAGACCCTTTAACACTGGCCGCTTTGGGAACACTCCCGAAGGTTGATCATCCTTGCGCTTCAAGACCAAGTGCAAGTGCGCCCAGGTCTCTCAGCAAAGTCCACGCCCCTCGAGAATACCGGATCAGTTCCTGGCAACTTATTATCCAGTGGATATTGCAGCCTGGCAGGCCCGATTAAGGCCTGCCTCTAAACCTCACAGAATTCAAACGATTGGCGTCCGCGCGGGGTTTTTATCCCCATGCGGACGCAAGGCTCCGGGCTCACCGAATAAAAACTCGGCCCTTTGTCTTTTTCGGCTTGCCATCTGCAAAAAGCAGAAGTATTAAGCCGCCAACCGACTGGATAAACATTCCGGACGGCCTTCCCGGAACCGGCCTAGCCGGACCCAAAATGGGGCTATAGCTCAGCTGGGAGAGCGCTTGCATGGCATGCAAGAGGTCAGCGGTTCGATCCCGCTTAGCTCCACCAATCCTTTCCAATGAAATTGCACTGCTCAAGGGAATACGCCGCTCCCTGAAAAGGTTTGTTACGACTTACCAGGCGGCCTTTCCTGCCTTCCATCTCGTTTTTAGTCTGGCCGTTGTAATCTCCGCGTGACGTCAATTGTAGAATCAACTGGCGGCGCGATAAAGTTCGCCTGGAACCAGCAAGGGGCACATCGATGACCGATACGCAATTTCAAAAAGGACCTTCGACGTGGCGCATCGTTCTTGCTGCCATATTGGATTTCCTCACCGCATTTTTTGTATTGGGCTATCTGGTTGCTTCGCTTTTTGGCGGAAAAACTGAAGAAGGCTTCAATCTCCAGGGCGGCCCAGCATTGTTGATGATGGCGCTCGTCATTGCCTATTTCGTGGTTTTCAACAGGTTCCTTGGCGGCACGATCTGGAAGCGTATTCTGCGCGCGCAGCGCTGAATAACGGCCGCCGCTGCCCAAGCGCCGCCCGTACCTCCAATCAAGGCTACGCTCCAGTTTCGGCCGGGTTTGATCGATGTCCACGCCCATTGACTATGCACGCCCGAGCCTGTCCAACATTGCCTTTACCAAAGTAAGGCAATGTGGAGCAGACCATGAATCTCGGCATCAAAGACAAGCGGGCACTCGTTCTCGGCGGCAGCAAGGGGCTGGGGCATGGGATCGCCGAGGCGCTGGCGGCCGAAGGGGCCGTTGTCGCTCTGACGGGCCGCGATCAGGCGAAAGCAGCGCAGAGTGCGGCGCAAATCGGTGATTCGGCCAAGGGCTTTGCGCTTGATCTTGCAGACGCTGACGTCATCGATCCCTTTCTCGACCTGCTTGCGAGGGACTTCGGACAGATCGATATTCTCGTGCTGAACGGTGGTGGGCCGCCGCCAAGCCTTGCGGCGGAAATCGATCCGGCGTTCTGGCGCGCTCAGTTCGATACAATGGTGCTGGCGGGGATGCGGATCACCAACCGGTTGCTGCCGCCGATGCGGCAGAACGGCTGGGGCCGCATCATGGCTGTGGCCTCCACCAGCATTCGCGAACCCATCCCCGGCCTCACCGCCTCCAATGCGCTGCGTAGCGCCGTTGCCGGCTGGCTGAAGACGCTGGCGGGCGAAGTGGCGGGCGAAGGCGTGACCGTCAACATGCTTCTGCCCGGCCGACTGGCGACGGACAGGACGCTGAGCTTCGACCGGATGGATGCCGAAAGCGAGGGGCTTGATATCGAGACCGTTGCGGCACGCAGCCAGTCGGACATTCCGGTTGGCCGCTATGGTACTCCGGCCGAGTTCGGCGCAGCGGCGGCGTTTCTGGCCAGCCGGCAGGCCGGGTATATTACCGGCGTCGCCCTGCCGATCGACGGCGGGCTCAGCCGGGCGATGATCTAGAGCCAACGCTGCAAATGGCGTCTTCGCCATCCAGCGGCGGTTACCGGGAACGGCGCGCCTCTAGTCGGCGCGTTCCTCGTCGAACCAGGCATTGCTGAATGTCAGGTTGGCGATCGAAACAGCCCTACCGTTGTCGTCGCGAACGACGACGGATACGGCACCGTTTGGCTGCTCGGCGATTTCGTCCTGAACGACATCCAGCAGAATCCGGCTGACTTCCCGCGTGACGCTTTCACGCGTTGAAAGCTCCAACCCGCTTTCGTCGCGGGTTGCGCCGTCGCCATTGTGCAGATCGAAAAAATATCGGCTCATCATCTTCGCATCCCTTTGAATATCCAGGAATTCGCTGACGTGAAAATAGTTCCTGAAAACAAGGAGATTTGGTGCACATGTGTCAATGTTAAATGAGCCGCGGCCGTTTGTGGGATAGGTGGAGAGCCCATCCCTCACATGGCATGCCGCAAATTGATCGATTCCCTCCTTCTCAATCTTCAAAGCCATGATGTGGTGTCACCTCACGAGATAGCCTTGCTCAGAAACCTGATCTGGCGCGACCGGCGTTTCAAGGTGGACGAGGAGATCGTCGTCGAGGGATCGCGGCCGGGCTACAGCACGCTGCTGATCGATGGTTTTGCGGCACGCTACAAGTTCCTGGCCGATGGCACGCGCCAGATCACCGCCCTGCACATCTCCGGCGATTTCGTCGATCTGCATGCGTTTTTGCTGAAAACCATGGACCATGGCATTGTTGCCATGTCGCAATGCCATGTGGCGTTCGTTGAACACGGCGATCTCAAGGCGATTACCGAATCGCAACCGCATCTCAGCCGCCTGCTCTGGCTGGACACGCTGGTCGATGGCGCCATCCACCGGGAATGGATCGTGGCGATGGGCCGGCGTTCCAAGAAGGCGCACCTTGCCCATCTGGTCTGCGAACTGTTCATGCGATTGCAGGTCGTCGGCCGGACCACCGGCTACAGTTTCCATTTTCCACTGACCCAGGTGGAGCTGGCCGATGTGCTCGGCATATCGCTGGTGCACCTCAACAAAACCCTGCAGATCCTTCGCAAGGCCGAGCTGCTCACCTGGATCGGCCAGATGATCACCATTCTCGATTGGGCGCGCCTGCAGGACCTGGCGCAGTTCGACCCGACCTATCTCAGCCAGACGGTCGAGCCCCGGTAGCGAGCCTTCCGGCTATCGATGCGCGGCCCATGGCACGAACCAGCGCTCAAGCAACCGCGCTAGAATTTCGAACAGAAACGCAATGGCGGCAATCACGATAATGCCGGCAATCACGATGTCGGTGACGAGGAATTGCGCGGCCGACTGGATCATGAAACCGAGGCCGCGGCTTGCGGCCACCAGTTCTGCCGCCACCAGTGTCGACCAGCCAGCGCCGAGCGCGATGCGGGTTCCTGTGAGAATCGAAGGAATGGTGCTGGGCAGGATAACCTGAAGGAGGATTTGCACGCGGGTCGCGCCGAACGATCTTGCGGCATTGATGAAATCAGCAGGCGCGGATTTGACGCCCGCCGCCGTCGACAGGATGATCGGCGGCAGCATGGCCAGCGCGATGACGGTGATCTTCGAGGCCTCGCCGATGCCGATCCAGATGATGATCAGCGGCAGGTAGGCAAGCGGCGGTAGCGGCCGGAGGAACTCGACGACGGGATCGAGAATGCCTTTGCCGATACGGCTTGTGCCGATGGCAAGGCCTGCCGGAATGCCGATGATGAGGGCGACAGCAAGCGCTGCGAAAATGCGCAGCAGGCTGGCGAGCGTATGCTCGGCAAGCGTCGAATCGACGAAGCCATTGACCGCGACGGAATGGATCGCCTTCAGCACAATCAGAGGCGACGGCAAGAACAGCGGCGACACGACGCCATAGGCCGAGGCCAGGCCCCAGGCCGCGATGATAACGGCGATGGTCGCCAACGAGATCGGCAGAGTGCCAAGACTGCGCTTCTTGGGCTTTTGCGCTTCGATGGCGACATCTGCAGGCGCTGCGGGCGTGGTGGGTACGATAGCGCCGATATTGATAGTCATGCCGCGTCCTCCTCGGCGTCCGCATGGATGAGGCCGGTGAGGCCATCGTGAAGGCGCCGGTATTCCGGCGTCTCCTTGATGTCCTGCAGAGATTTCCCGCTGAGCAGCTGCCGGCCGAAGCTTGCCGGAATATCGGCGACGATGCGGCCGGGATTGGGCGCCAGCACGACGACGCGGGTGGCCAGCAGCATGGCTTCCTCGATACTGTGGGTGATGAGCAGCGCGCCGGTCTTGCTGTCCGACCAGACGGTGAGCAGGAATTGCTGCAGACGGGTCCGCGTCAGCGCATCGAGCGCGCCGAGCGGCTCGTCGAGCAGCAGGAAACGCGGTTCGGACGCCAGCGCGCGCGCGATGCCGACGCGCTGGCGCATACCGCCCGATAATTCCCAGATATTCTTGGCGCTGGCGTTTTCCAGACCGACCTTGACAAGCAGGTCATCGGCCCGCAGCCGGCGTTCACCCTTGGCGACCCCCTTGAGCTTCAGAGGAAAGGCCACATTGTCGCGAGCATTGAGCCAGGGGTAGAGCGCATCGTCCTGGAAGACGACGGCACGATCAGCGGCCGGGCCGGTAATGTCTGCCCCATCCACCGAGACGCGGCCGGATGTGGGTTTCAGGAAACCTGCAGCGAGATTGAGAAGGCTGGTCTTGCCGGAGCCGGAGCGACCTATGACTGCAATGAATTCATCGGATGCGAGATGCAACGTCACGCCGCCGAGCACCAGCCGCGGCTGACGGCTGTCGCGATCGGCGGGAAACGCCAGAGAGACGGATTGCAGCGACAGGACGCTCATGATCACACCGATGGTTGAGGCGCTGGATCCGCGTGGGGTTCCAGCGCCTTGCTTGTTAGAGACCGGCCTTGGCGGCTTCGACGACCCAGCGCGATGAGACGTAAGGCGCATAATCGGGGAGGACGGCCGGGATCTTGCCCTGTTCCAAGAGGAAGGCCGACGTTTCCGCCACGGCCTTTGCCGTACCGCCGCCGAGCAGATCTGCTCCGGCCTGCTCTTCCAGCGTCGGGAAGTGATAGCCTTTCAGAAGGAGCGGAACGTCTTCTACCTTTGCCCCGGTGAGCTTGGCAATCTTTGCTGCTTCCGGTGACGCTGCACTCCAGCTGTCCGGATTGGCGCGATAGGAGGCATAGGCCTTGCCGGTCACCTGAACGAAGCCGGTGACGATTTCCGGATGCTCTTCAGCAAATTTCTTGCTGACGATCCAGGCATCGAAGGTCGGGCCGCCCCATGCGGCGACATCCGCCGAGGTGGCAAGCACGCTACCGGTCTTCTTGAGTTCCGACAGGACCGGATCCCACACGTAAGCGCCATCGATATCGCCACGCGCCCAGGCCGCCGCGATTTCCGGCGGCCGCAGGTTGAGGATCTCGACCGACTTCGGATCGACCTTCCAGTGCTTCAGCGCCGTCAGCAGGCTGTAATGGGCAGTGGAGACGAACGGCGTGGCGATCTTCTTGCCGGCAAGGTCTTCCGGTTTGGTGACCCCCTTGACGGCCAACGCCTCGGCTTCCGAGATCAGGCCAACGACGAAAATCGTCTCGATCGGAATTTCCCGGCTGGCAGCAGCGGCCAGCGGCGACGAGCCGACATAACCGATATCGAGCGAGCCGGAAGCAATCGCGGTGATCACGTCGGCACCGCTGTCGAATTTCTGCCAGTTGATCTTGGCACCGGTCACCTTTTCATAGGTACCGTCGGCCTGCGGCACGCGTGACGGCTCGACGATCGGCTGGTAACCGATATTGACGTTGACGTCTGCGGCGTAGGAGAAATTGCTCTGCGTTGCAAAAGCGAGAACGGCTAAGGTCGCAGTTCCCAAAAGGCGGCGTCGGTTGATTGTCATGTCCTTCTCCCGGCAATGGTTCAATGGCATTCCGCGCCGAAGGCTCCGGGGGAATGGTGTTTAATCATTGTAAAATTCATAGAATTTATAGAGATAAAAAATTCCCGGATTTGCGATACTTGCATAATGCGAATCTAAATTAACGAAGGACTTGGGTCTTTTCGCCGGAATGATACGAAACAGAGAAAAGCGCGACCGAAAGACAGGGAAACGGCAGGATGAAGACAATGCAGATTTACGCCTTCGACATGAACAGTGTCGGGCACATCAATCATGGTCTGTGGGCCCATCCGCGCGATCAATCGATGCGCTATACCGATCTCGATTACTGGACGGATCTGGCCATGACAGCCGAACGCGGCAAGCTCGACGGGCTGTTCCTGGCGGATATTGTCGGGGTTTACGACGTCTACAAAGGCAGCCCGGCCCCGACGATCGAGACCGGCGCGCAGATCCCGGTCAACGATCCGCTCATCCCGATTTCAGCCATGGCGTTTGTCACCAAGCATCTGGGTTTCGGCGTCACCGTCAACACCACCTACGAGCCACCGTTTCTTCTGGCGCGGCGCATGTCGACATTGGATCACCTGACCAAAGGCCGGATCGGCTGGAATATCGTTACCGGTTATCTCGACAGTGCCGCCCGCAGCATGGGGCTGGAACTGCAACCGGATCATGATGCTCGCTACGATGCGGCGGAAGAATATCTCGAGATCCTCTACAAGCTCTGGGAAGGCAGCTGGGACGACGACGCGGTGCTGCGTGATAAGGCGGCGCGCATGTTTGCCGATCCATCCAAGGTGCGCGCCGTGAAGCATGACGGGCGTCACCACCGGATGGAGGGCATCCATCTCAGCGAGCCCTCGCCGCAGCGCACGCCGCTTTTGTTTCAGGCCGGGGCTTCGGCGCGGGGGCAGGATTTTGCCGGTAAACATGCGGAATGCGTCTTCATCGCCAGTGCCACACCACAGGCTGCCAGACCCATTGTCGAAGGCTTGCGCGGGAAAGCCGAAGAGTTCGGCCGGGGCCGAGATGCCTTGCGCATCCTCACTCTGTTGACGGTCGTTGTGGGACGAACGGAGAAGGAAGCGCAGGACAAGCTGGAAGACTATCGCAACCACGCAAGCACCGAAGCCTCGCTGGCACATTATTCCAGCTCCATTGGCATTGATCTATCAAAGTATGGGCTTGATGAGCCGATCGAACAGTTGACCACCAATGCCAACCAGTCGGCGCTGGCGGCAATCACCAGGCAAGCGGCCAAACCGGTGACGGTGCGGCAGATTACCGGGCAGATGCTGCTGGGAAGCCGGATGAAACCGGTGGTCGGTTCGCCGGAACAGATTGCCGATCATCTGCAGATGTGGATCGAGGAGGCTGGTATCGACGGTTTCAACCTCGCCCGAACCGTGGCGCCGGAGAGCCTGGCGGATTTCGTCGACATGGTCGTGCCGGTGCTGCAGGAGCGCGGCGTGTTCAAGACGGATTATGCTAAGGGACCGCTGCGGCAGAAACTGTTCGGCGGCGAAGATGGACGGTTGACCGCCTCGCACCCCGCCGCCGCTTTCAGGCACAAAAGAACTTAGCCGGCTACTTGTGGTCCAGCTTGGCGACAAGGCGGTCGCCAAGCCACTGGATGCCGCAGACCAGAACGATCAGCACGATCACCACGGCGATCATCACCGTTGTCTCGAACCGCTGGTAGCCGTAGCGGATGGCAAGATCGCCGAGGCCACCGGCCCCAATGGCGCCAGCCATGGCGGAGGCGCCAACCAGGGTCACCAGTGTCACCGTGAACCCGGAGATGATGCCCGGCAGCGCTTCCGGCACCAGCACTTCACGGATGATCGTCCAGCGATTGCCGCCCATGGCGCGCACGGCATCGATCAGGCCGCGATCGACCTCACGCAGCGACACTTCGGCGATGCGAGCGTAATAGGGCGTGGCGGCAATGGCCAGCGGCACGATCGCCGCCCAGGTGCCAAGCGCGGTGCCGACGATCAGGCGGGTCAGCGGGATCAGCGCGACGAGCAGGATGATGAAGGGCACGGAGCGGAAGCCATTGACGATGGCGCCGAGCACGCTGTTCAACCACGGCTTTTCGGCGATGCCCCCACGGCTGGTGGCGACCAGCGCCAGGCCGAGCGGCAGCCCAGCGACCAACGAAATAATGCCGGAGGCACCAGTCATCAGGATGGTTTCCCACAAGGAGCGGAAAAGCAGTTCAAGCATGATTGGCGTCATAACCAAGCACCTCCACCCGCGCACCGCGAGCTTTTAGAAAATTCTGGACCTTTTCCGGCAGCGCAGCATCGCGCGCGGGAACGGCAATGAAGAACCGCGCCACCGGCTGGTTCTGGATGTGATCGATGCCGCCATGGACGAGGCGGAAGGATTGCGGCAGCGCCTGTGAGAGATCGGCAAACAACGCACCTTGCGCAGCCGGACCGGCCATGTCGATGCTGAGGATCTGCTCGTCCCCCGCCACAGGAGACAGCCGCGCGGCAATATGTTCCGGCAGCTGCGGACGGATGCCGCTGAGCAGGCGCTGGGTGATTGGCGCCTGTGGATCGGCAAACACCGACCAGACCTGGCCCTCCTCGACGATGCGGCCGGCATCGATGACAGCGGCCCGGTCGGCAACACTGCGCACCACTTCCATCTCATGAGTGATCAGCAGGATGGTGAGGCCGAGCTTCTGGTTGATGTCCTTGAGCAGCGCCAGGATCGAGCGCGTTGTTTCCGGATCGAGCGCCGAGGTTGCCTCGTCCGACAGCAGAAGCGCCGGACGGGCAGCAAGAGCCCGGGCGATGCCGACGCGCTGCTTCTGGCCGCCGGAGAGCGAGGACGGATAGGCCTTGGCCTTGTCGGATAGCCCAACGAGATCGAGCAGTTCGGCAGCGCGCTTCAGGCGCTCGGCCTTGCCGAGACCCTCGATCTTCAGCGGTAACGCCACGTTTTCCTCGACGGTCTTTGCCGACAGGAGATTGAAGTGCTGGAAGATCATGCCGATGCGGCGGCGCAGCGGCTGCAGGTCCTTCTCGCTCAAGCCGGTAATGTTGCGGCCTTCGATATGGATTTCGCCGCTATCGGCCTGCTCCAGCCCGTTCAGGCAGCGGATCAGCGTCGACTTGCCGGCACCGCTTCGGCCGATAATGCCGAGGATTTCGCCCTTGCGCACCGTCAGCGACACGCCATCCAAAGCGGGCGTCGTGCCGAAGCGCCGCTTGACGTCGCTCAGCCGGACGATCTCGTCCGCCTGCACAGGCGACGCGGCCGCAGGCGCGGAAACAACAGAATTCATGCCTTGTCCTTCGTTTGGTTTCAGGCGTCTCTATAACGCCCAAGGCGGCCCTGGCAAACAAATGCCAGAGCCGCCCGGTTTCGCGTACCCCTTCGCTTAAAGGTACGAAAATGGATTAATAGGCGCTGATGCCGGTGCCCTTGTAGACCTTGTCAAACTCGGCCTTGACCGCATCGTTCTGGTAGGACGAAACCAGCGTCTTCACCCAGGCTTCGTTCTCAGTGCCAGCCTTGACCGCGATGAAGTTGCGGTAAGGGTTGTTGTCGATCTTTTCCTGGGCAATGCGGTCGTCAGCCGAGAGGCCGCTCTTCAATGCCCAGTCGGTGTTGACAACGGCACCATCGAGATCTTCGATCGCGCGGCCAACGACGCCGGCGTCGAGCTCCTTGATTTCGACATTCTTCGGGTTTTCAGCAATGTCGGCGATCGTCGCCAGGATGCCGGCGCCGTCCTTGAGCTTGATGATGCCCTCGTTCTGCAGGACGAGCAGTGCGCGGCCTTCGTTCGACGGATCATTCGGCACACCGATCACGGCGCCCTCAGGCAGTTCGGCCACGGACTTGAACTTCTTGGTGTAGAAGCCGATTGGCCAGACGCCGGTATAGCCGGCAATGACGATATGATAGCCGTGCTGCTGGATCTGGTTGTCGAGATAGGGCTGATGCTGGAAGGCGTTGGCATCGATTTCGCCGCGCTCCAGCGCTTCGTTCGGCTGTGTGTAATCGTTGAAAACGACGGTTTCGATCGTCAGGCCCTGCTTTGCAGCTTCTGCGGTGACAACGCGCCAGACATCCTCGTCCTCGCCGCTCATGATACCGACCTTGATAGACTTGTCCTCGGCAAAGCTGATGGACGGGGCAGTAAAGCTGGCGATCGTTGCTGCGGAAACAGCAAGAGCGGTCAGAACCGCACGGCGCGAAAGTGTGTGGAGGATTGTCTTTTTGGTCATTGTCAGTCCCGTCTTGTCAAATGAGGCGAAGCCCCGGTGTGGGATGGTTATCGCAAAATAGGATGCGCCGAGCGAAGCACGAACACCTCTTATCCGGCGATGGTCAGGAAAACTCTTGCGGATGTCGCGCCATTTGCGGACACAAATTTCCATAAAATCCGTAGACTACTTAATGCGGCAGATTTGATCGATCGCGGAGGTCAAAATTGCTTCCAACACAGGAAAATTGCGTATCAAATGAGCTGCATGTGACTTTAGGAGAGCAAAATGGCGGAATTGACGACGAAAACGAGGCCGACAGGCGCAACCGCTGTTCTCGCCCGGCATGGGTTTCCGCAGGTGACATCTGCGACCGGCGGCGAAATCCAGATCGTCACCGGGCCGTCGCAAGCCGGATTCAACCCGATCGACCTGCTTTATGGGTCGCTTTCGGCCTGCATGGCTATGAGTGCCCGGATTGCTGCCAGCCAGATGGGTGTGCTGGACAAGCTGACAGACATTCGCGCCGAGGTGACCGGCGAGAAATCTACCGAAGGCCTGTCGCGGGTGGTGAAATTCAATATCCTTCTAACGATCCGGGGCGACATCCATCCAGAGGTGCGGCATGCAATTGCGCTGGCTGCCGAAGAGGAAATCTGCACGGTCAGCAATACGCTTCGTGGCGGCGCAGATTTTTCGATGACCGTTCGCGACTGACGAGATCGCAACCTAATCGTGGTCCGCATCATGAAGCGCACGGCTGATCGGGGCACCGATAGCGATATCGCGGAACGTTGCCTCGAACCCCTCGCGTTCCGGCGAGCAAGCGGTGATCCCGAACCACGCATCCTCCGCCGAGAATGGGCAAAGCCGCGCCATCTGCCATGGCGCGTCCGCGTCAAACCGGAATTGTACGCGCACGGCCGCGTCATGGCGCGTCAACCGCACGAAAAGCGGCGCGGACGGCGAGACGCCCGGCAAAGGGATCACCGACCAGTCTGATACACCGCGCGTGACGACCACGCTGAAATGCATCAGCCCGTCGGTATATTCGATGCCGCATTTGATCCAGTTGCGCTCATCCAGCCGCAGCATCAGCCCGGCCTGATCATAGAGCGTTTCGTAGACACCGGTGATCGTCGCAGAGCCGGTGAAATCGCCGGAGACTGGGCGCAGATAGGCGTGACCGCTATCGCGATGGAAGCCGTAGAAGGTTTCCTGCCAGAAATCGGTTTTCGCATCCGTTTTCAGAACAAGCCCGGACGCATCCCCATGCCAGACAGCCGGTTCGTTGTGCCAGCAAAATGTCTCAGCCATATCTACTTTCCTTGTCGTATGTCACTCTTGCCGTGGCGGCAATCTAGTCATCGGCCGCTGGCTGGCAAGCCCGGTGGGGGGCTGGCATTTCACATCCGGCATTGGCAAGGCGCGTGTGTTTGACTATGGATGCCGCCAGACGCGCATGTGACGCTGGGCCGCGATGCGCTTGCACGATGACATTCTGGAGTGTGCCATGAAAATCACGATGATCGGTGCCGGTTATGTCGGACTTGTCTCCGGCGTTTGTTTTGCCGATTTCGGCCATGACGTTGTCTGTATCGACAAGGACGCAAGCAAGATCGAAGCGCTGCTGGCAGGCCGCATCCCGATCTTCGAACCCGGGCTCGAGCAATTGGTGGCCGACAACGTCAAGGACGGGCGGCTGAGGTTCACCACCGATCTCGCCACCAGCGTTGCACAGAGCGACGTGATCTTCATTGCTGTCGGCACGCCTTCACGGCGTGGCGACGGCCATGCCGACCTGTCCTATGTCTATGATGCCGCGCGCGAGATTGCCGCGCATGTGACCGGCTTCACCGTCATCGTTACCAAGTCGACCGTTCCGGTCGGCACCGGCGACGAGGTCGAGCGGATCATGCGGGAAACCAACCCCGATGCCGATATCGCCGTGGTCTCCAATCCGGAATTCCTGCGCGAAGGCGCCGCCATCGACGATTTCAAGCGGCCCGACCGCATCGTCATCGGGCTCGATGACGAGCGTGCACGTGGCGTGATGACGGAGGTCTACCGGCCGCTCTATCTCAACCAGTCGCCACTGCTCTTCACCACGCGCCGTACATCCGAGCTGATCAAGTATGCCGGCAATGCCTTCCTTGCGATGAAGATCACCTTCATCAACGAGATGGCGGACCTGTGCGAAAAGGTCGGCGCCAATGTGCAGGAAGTTGCGCGCGGCATCGGCCTCGACGGCCGCATCGGCGGCAAATTCCTCCATGCCGGTCCCGGCTATGGTGGCTCCTGCTTCCCGAAGGACACGCTGGCTCTGGTGAAAACCGCCCAGGACCATGATAGCCCGGTGCGCCTGATCGAGACGGTCGTCTCGGTCAACGATAACCGCAAGCGTGCCATGGGCCGCAAGGTAATCGCGGCTGCCGGCGGCGACGTGCGTGGCAAGAAGGTCGCCGTGCTCGGTCTCACCTTCAAGCCGAACACCGACGACATGCGCGATAGCCCGGCTATCGCCGTGATCCAGGCACTGACCGATGCAGGCGCTATCGTTACCGGCTATGATCCCGAGGGCATGGAGAACGCCAGGAAGGTGATCGACGGCATCACCTATGCCGAAAACCCCTACCAGGCGGCGGAGGGCGCAGATGCGCTGGTGATCGTCACCGAATGGAACGAATTCCGGGCGCTCAATCTCGACCGTCTGAAGACATTGATGAATACGCCGATCCTCGTCGATCTCAGAAACATCTATCAGTCCGATGAGGTCACGAAGCACGGCTTCGCCTATACAAGCATCGGCCGGCCGGAATAGCCGGCAAGAGGTTTCGATTCACGGCGGACAAGACAGGCAAGGAGCCGGCATGCGCTATCTGATCACGGGAACGGCAGGGTTCATCGGGTTTCATCTGGCCAAGCGGCTGTTGGACGATGGTCACTTCGTGACCGGCTTCGATGGAATGACGCCCTATTATGATGTCCGCCTGAAGGAACGGCGCCATGCTATCCTGGCACGGTCCAACGGTTTTCGTCCCGTGATCGGTATGCTGGAGGATAAGACTGCGCTGGAACGGGCCGCCGAGATCGGCGAACCGGATGTCATCGTTCATCTCGCAGCCCAGGCCGGTGTCCGCTACAGCCTTGAGAATCCCAAGGCCTATGTGGATTCCAACCTGATCGGCTCCTGGAACATGCTGGAACTGGCCAAGGCCGTGCAACCGAAGCATCTGCTGCTGGCCTCCACCTCGTCGATCTACGGCTCTAACGAGAAAATCCCGTTTGCCGAGACCGACCGGGCCGACGAGCCGATGACGCTTTACGCCGCGACGAAGAAGTCCGGCGAACTGATGGCGCACAGCTATGCGCATCTCTACAAGGTGCCGACGACGGCCTTCCGGTTTTTCACAGTCTACGGCCCCTGGGGGCGCCCGGACATGGCGCTGTTCAAATTCGTGGACTCTATCCTCAACGGCCGGCCAATCGAGATCTATGGCGAAGGCCGGATGAGCCGCGACTTCACCTATATCGACGATCTCGTCGAAGGCATCGTCCGATTGATGGGCGTTATTCCGGCGGAGGACAACCGCATCGAGGACATCGACACGCTGTCGCACCATGCGCCGTTCCGTGTCGTCAATGTTGGCGGCGGGCAGCCGGTCGAACTGATGCGTTTCGTCGAGACTGTGGAGGCAGCTGTCGGACATCAAGCGATCCGCACCATGCTGCCGATGCAGCAGGGCGATGTTCCCAGAACCTTCGCCGCACCTGATCTCTTAAACAGTCTGACTGGCTTCACGCCGTCCATCTCGGTGGAAGAAGGCGTGCGCCGCTTCGTCGAATGGTATCGCGCCGAGATGGTGGCGACAGGGGCGCCTGATGACCCGCGGCATCCTTGATTTTCTGCGTGGCGGCGCTCAGGCGCCATCGCCCAGACAAAGGCGGAAGCTCTTTTTCGAAAGGGCTCCGGACCATATCTATGCCGTCGGCGATGTGCACGGTTACGATGATACGCTGGGCAGACTGGAAGAGCTGATCGTCGCGGATGCTCGCGGGCGTGCCGGCACCAAGTGGCTGGTGATGCTTGGTGATTATGTAGATCGCGGCCCAAAATCGTCCGCAGTGCTTACCCGGCTGACGACGCAGCCCCTTGTCGGTATCCGCCGCATCTGCCTGTCCGGCAATCATGAAGCTGTGATGCTTGATTTCCTCGGCAATCCCTCCACGAATCATCAATGGTTGAGATTGGGCGGCCAGGAGACGCTGGCTTCCTATGGGCTGAACAGGCTTCCTGCGGACCGCGAGGAACAAAAAAAGCTGCTGCGGTCTCTCATTCCGGTCAAACACGTCGCCTTTCTCGAATCCCTGCCGTCGATGCTTCAGGTCCCCGGATATTGCTTTGTGCATGCGGGTTTGAAAAAGGGCGTGGCGCCCGCCGACCAGACGGACGCGGACCTCCTGTGGCTGCGCCCGCTGGCCTCAGACAACGCAGCCGCTGCCAACGGCTTGGTCACCGTGCACGGCCACACACCGGTGGCAAGTGTCGAGATCGGGGCGGGACGTATCAATGTCGATACCGGAATCTACATGAGCGGCATTCTGTCGGCCGTGCGTCTTTCCCGCCGCGAGCCGCCGGACATCATCCAGAGCCGCTGAACGCCTTCATCCAAGTTGAAACGTCAGAGCAACCCGCGGCCCCATCAGGGCGGAAAGACCGAACGTCCGGGGCGGACATCCGGTCGAGAACCGCCGGATCGCCGCAAGGTCTGAAATAGAAAACAACTCTGCCTTGAGAGAACGAATGCAGGGGAACCTGCACGAAGGCCCCAAAGAGTGTGCTCCGAGAGCAGGGATCGCTATATCTAATTTTACTGATTTTCTGATAGCACCTGTTTCAGCGAATAAGCGTGTCGAACCAAGCGTTAGACGGATGGGCACCAGCAGAGGGACGAGGGGCATGAGCTTTACCGAAACGACAAAAACGTCGTGGTTTTCACGGCTGAAAAGCGGTCTTGCCGGACTGTTGATCGGTCCCATTCTGGTGATCGGGATGATCTGGCTTCTGTCCTGGAACGAAGGCCGTTCTGTCCAGACTTATCGCGCGCTGATCGAGGGTGCTGGCATCGTCGTTTCGATCGAGAATGGCACCGTGGACCCGGCCAATGAAGGCAAGCTCATCCATGTTTCCGGTCCGGTTAAACCGGACGGAACGCCTGAAGACCCGATGCTGGGCGTCTCGGCAGATGGCGCTGCAGGTCTCAACCGTCAGGTCGAGATGTACCAGTGGATAGAAGACAGCAAGAGCGAGACCCAGAAGACGCTCGGCGGCGGCGAAGAAACCGTCACCACCTACAGCTACAAGAAGGAATGGCGGACGCAACCGGTCGATTCCTCCGATTTCAAACAGAGCGACCAGCACCAGAACCCCGAGATGCCGATCGAGGGTGACCGCTTCACCGTAGCGACAGCAACGCTTGGCGCCTTTACCGTCGATGGCAAGGCCGTCGCCGATCTCGGCACGGAAACGCCGGTCAAGCTTTCTCCCGAGGTCATCGGCCAGGTCACGGCTGCGATTGGCTCCGACAAGCCGGTCAATGCCAATGGCACCACCATCTACGTGTCGCAGAACCGCCAAAGCCCGGCCATCGGCGACCTGCGCATCAGCTTTAGCCGTGAAGACATTTCCGAAGCCAGCTTCGTTGGCGCCCAGAAGGGTGCAAACGTCACAGACTATAAAGCATCGAACGGCCGCGAACTGTTCCTGAGCGCTGCCGGAAAGGTCGATGCACCCCAGATGTTCGACGCCGCCCAAAGCGAGAACACCCTGATCACATGGCTCATTCGCGGCGGGGGACTGCTCGGCATGTTCATCGGCTTTGCCATGATGCTGTCGATCCTTAGCATCATCGCCGACGTCATTCCGTTCGTCGGCTCGATCGTCGGTTTCGGCACCTCGGTCATCGCCATCATCCTGACGCTGATCCTTGGACCGCTGGTCATCGCCATCGCCTGGATTGCCTACCGGCCGGTGCTGGCCATCGCCATTATTGCCGTCGGCATCCTGCTTGCCGCCGGACTGATCTATCTGAAGCGCAACAAGACAGTTGCAGTTCAAGCCCCACCGACGCTCGGCCGGGCCTGAAAGCGCGGACTGTTCATAACCCAAAAGGCCCGTGGCGGGTGACATGCCACGGGCCTTTTTCCATCCGCATTTGACTGCATTGGCCAATACCGGCTTAGGCTGCTAGGTTCGCCCTCCCCGATCACACCCCTTGGAAGAGACGGTAGCAGGCCTCATGTTTCTCGCGTCAAAACTGTTCTGGCTGCTTGCCCAGCCTCTATCGCTGATCTTCACTCTCCTGATCCTGAGCTTCCTTTTCGCTGCCGCCGGTTTCCGCAGGCTGTACCGGTTCCTGTCCGGGCTTGCCGCGACGTTGCTTTTCCTCACCCTGTTCACCAGTACCGGCGCCGTCATGCTTCAGGTGCTGGAAAACCGCATCCCAAGGCCCGCGAGCCTGCCGGCCGACCTTTCCTGCATCATCATTCTTGGCGGCGCCTTTGAAAACGAGGTGATTGCCAAGCGGGGCGGCATCGAGCTCAACCAGGCCGCGGACAGGTTCATCGAGGGCCTGAAGCTCGCCCAGTCCTACCCATCGGCGCGCATTCTGATCTCAGGCGGCGACGGCTCGTTTAGCGGGCAATATGATGGCGACGCGCAGACATCCGAAACATTCTTCTCGACCTTCGGCATCGCCCCCGAACGGCTGATCCGCGAAGACCAGTCACGCACGACCTTCGAGAATGCTGCCAATACGAAGCAACTGCTTGAAGCGAACGGGTTGTCGAACTGCGCCCTCATCACCTCGGCCTTCCACATGCCGCGATCCGTCGGGCTGTTTCGCAAGCTCGGCATTGCCGTCACGCCATGGCCGGTGGATTACCGCACCAGTGGCGATGCGACCCTTGGACCCGATTTCAGCCAGCCCTCGCTAAACGCACAGCTGACGACAACGGCGATGCGGGAATGGACAGGTCTCGTCGCCTATTTCATCAGCGGGCGGACGCACGTTCTCTTTCCGCAATAGTCAAGAGACTTGCTTTCAGGCCTGCCGTTGACGCGAGTGCACCATTGTGGTCCTTCTCCATTTGTTTGGTGGCCAGATTTCTGGCGGGGGAAAAATGCCGATCCTGGAAATTCTCGACTATGCCGGAGTGGCGGTTTTCGCAGCGACAGGGGCGCTGGCTGCCTCGCGCAAGCAGCTGGATATCATCGGCTATATTTTCCTCGCCTCAGTCACCGGCATTGGCGGCGGTACCCTGCGTGACATCATCCTCGGCGCGACCCCCGTCTTCTGGGTTACCAATCCAATTTATCTGCTCGTCTGCGGCTGCATGGGCCTTCTGGTGTTCTTCTCGGCCCATATGATGGAATCGCGCTACAAGTTCCTGATCTGGCTCGATGCCATCGGGCTTTCGGCATATAGCGTCATGGGGGCTGCCAAGGGATTGGCTGCGACGGGATCACCTCTCGTTGCCCTTGTTACCGGCATGCTGACCGCAACTTTCGGCGGCATCCTGCGCGATCTGCTGGCGGGCGAACCCTCGGTGCTGCTGCGGCCTGAAATCTATGTGACCGCCGCACTGGCGGGTGCGGGTGTCTTCACAGGCGCCACCTGGTTCGGAGCCCCGCTGCTCATCGCATCAAGCCTCGGCGTGATGACAGCTTTTGCAGTGCGCGGTGGTGCATTGAAATACGGCTGGACGCTACCGACAGGCGATCCGAGGCCCGGCCGTCATCCCGACGACGTGATGTAACATGTCATCGACGATACGTAATGTAGAGAAAAGGATCAGCTGCGCTTGCGGCGCAGACGGATGATGACGTCGACATGGGCGATTTCCATGCCTTCCGGAGGCTCCGGCAGGTTGCCGATCGTCAGGCTGTTGACCGGAATGTCCAGCACTTCATTGTGACCTTCGACGAAGAAATGGTGATGATCGGACACGTTGGTATCGAAATAAGTCTTGGCGCTCTCCACGGCCAAGACACGGATCATGCCGGCTTCGGTAAACTGGTGCAGCGTATTATAGACAGTGGCCAGCGACACCGGAACACCGGCGGTCACCGCTTCCTCATGCAATTCCTCGACCGTCAGGTGGCGATCGCCCTTGGCAAAGATCAGGTCGGCAAGCGCCATACGCTGGCGCGTCGGCCTGAGGCCGGAGCGGCGCAGGCGTTCTTCCGAACAGATCTCGATGGCAGTCGTCATACGGACAGATCCAGATTTCCAAGCTATTGCAGAACACACTTCCAGAGCCGATATAACTTTTGCAGAGAATGCTTTCAATAGTGCGCAAGCTCCCTCAAGGCATCATGACGGTAAAAACCGCCTGATTCTTGGGGCAAAAGCCAATTATCTCTGGCCGTTGCAGCAGCCATCATGTATGCGACGGCGGAAATAGGCCTTGTGCTTGGCCGGACAGGAAGATGCGAAATGGTGAGGTTCGGTTATGCCGGAGCTTCAATTCGTGCCCATCTTGCTCTAAACCAAGTCAACCAAAAACGGATGTAGCGGGGAAACGACAGTTCATGACGACCAGACAATCCAGCTTCAATTATGAAGAGATCCTGAAATGCGGTCGCGGCGAGTTGTTCGGACCGGGCAATGCCCAGCTGCCCCTGCCTCCGATGCTGATGGTTCACCGCATTACCGACATCTCCGAAACCGGCGGTGCATTCGACAAGGGTTACATACGCGCCGAATATGACGTGCGTCCCGACGACTGGTATTTTCCTTGCCATTTCCAGGGCAATCCGATCATGCCGGGCTGCCTTGGCCTTGATGGCATGTGGCAGCTGACGGGCTTCTTCCTCGGCTGGCTCGGAGAGCCGGGCCGCGGCATGGCGCTCTCGACTGGCGAAGTGAAATTCAAGGGCATGATCCGCCCGGAAACCAAGCTTCTCGAATATGGCATCGACTTCAAGCGCGTCATGCGCGGCCGCCTTGTGCTTGGCACGGCCGATGGCTGGCTGAAGGCCGATGGCGAAACCATCTATCAGGCGAGCGACCTTCGTGTCGGTTTGTCGAAAGAAAAAGCTGCCTGAACCGCGGCATAGCCGCACTCAGCTAGATTAAAGAAGAGGTCATCCACATGAGACGGGTTGTTGTCACGGGTCTGGGCATTGTTTCCTCGATCGGAAATGATGCGCAGGAAGTCACCACGTCGCTGCGTGAAGCAAAGTCCGGCATTTCGTTTTCCAACGATTTTGCCGAGCATGGCTTCAAGTGCCAGGTCTGGGGTGCACCCAAGCTTGACACGACCGAGCTTGTCGATCGCCGCGCCGCCCGCTTCCTGTCGCAAGGCGGCATGTGGAACCACGTTGCGATGAAGCAGGCGATTGCCGATTCAGGTCTTGAAGACAAGGATATCGGCGGCAATGAACGTACCGGCATCATCATGGGTTCGGGCGGTCCGTCCACCCGCACGCTGATTGACGCGGCTGAAATCACGCTGAAGAACAACAGCCCCAAGCGCATCGGCCCGTTTGCCGTGCCGAAAGCAATGTCTTCGACTGCATCGGCGACACTTGCCACATGGTTCAAGATCCACGGCGTCAACTACTCGATCTCGTCGGCCTGCTCAACCTCGGCACATTGCATCGGCAACGCCATGGAAATGATCCAGTGGGGCAAGCAGGACGTGATGTTTGCCGGTGGTCATGAAGACCTCGACTGGACCATGTCGAACCTGTTCGACGCCATGGGTGCGATGTCTTCCAAGTACAACGATACACCATCGACCGCTTCGCGCGCCTATGACGTTTCCCGTGACGGCTTCGTCATTGCTGGTGGTGCTGGCGTTCTGGTTCTGGAAGAACTGGAACATGCCAAGGCCCGCGGCGCCAAGATCTACGCTGAAATCACCGGCTATGGCGCGACCTCGGACGGCTATGACATGGTTGCTCCATCAGGCGAAGGTGCTATCCGCTGCATGCGTCAGGCACTGGCGACGGTGAAGGGCGAAGTCGACTACGTCAACACGCACGGCACATCGACGCCGGTTGGCGATTCGAAGGAAATCGGCGCCATCCGCGAAGTCTTCGGCAACAAGATTCCCCCCATCCAGTCGACCAAGTCGCTCACCGGTCATTCGCTGGGTGCGGCGGGCGTGCAGGAATCGATCTACGGCCTGTTGATGATGCAGGCCGGCTTTATCGGCGAAAGCGCCCATATCACCGAACTCGACCCGGAATTCGACGGCGTGCCGATCGTGCGCAAGCGCATCGACAATGCCAAGATCGATACCGTTCTGTCGAACTCCTTCGGCTTCGGCGGCACCAATGCCACGCTCGTTTTCCAGCGCCACAACGGATAAATCCATGACCGGTATCATGAACGGAAAACGCGGTCTCATCATGGGGGTGGCCAACAGCCACTCCATCGCATGGGGCATCGCGCAGAAGCTGGCTGGCCAAGGTGCGGAACTCGCCTTCACCTACCAGGGCGAAGCGCTCGGCAAGCGCGTGAAGCCGCTCGCCGCCGAACTCGGCTCCGACTTCGTCATCCCCTGCGATGTCGAGGATATCGCTTCGGTGGATTCGACCTTTGACGCGATCAAGGAAAAATGGGGCAAGCTCGATTTCGTCGTGCACGCCATCGGCTTTTCCGACAAGAACGAGCTGAAGGGCCTTTACGCCGATACGTCGCGTGACAATTTCAGCCGCACCATGGTCATCTCCTGCTTTTCCTTCACGGAGATCGCCAAGCGCGCCGCAGACTTGATGAACGAAGGCGGCGCAATGCTGACGCTGACCTATGGCGGCTCCACCCGCATCATGCCGAACTACAACGTCATGGGTGTCGCAAAAGCCGCCCTGGAAGCGTCCGTGCGCTATCTTGCTGGCGACTACGGCCCGCGCGGCATCCGCGTCAACGCCATCTCCGCTGGCCCGATCCGCACGCTCGCTGGCGCCGGCATTTCCGATGCCCGTGCCATGCTCTCCTGGCAGCAGAAGAACGCCCCGCTCCGCCGCACCGTCACCATCGAGGATGTCGGCAACTCGGCGCTCTACCTTCTGTCTGGTCTCTCGAGCGGCGTCACCGGCGAAATCCACTATGTGGACTCCGGCTACAACATCACCTCGATGCCAGCGCTCGATACATTGGCCAAGGCGGATTCGGAGTAAAATCCGGACCGCCATCCCTTTCCGTGCCTCTTGAATTTTGCATCTGCACTTGCCAGTTCAGAGCGCGCAAACCATCCAGAATCACGTTGAGGCACAATTCGCATGAGCAATGCTGCTGAAAAACCCATCGAAAATCACGTCTTCGAAGCCGATGTCGCACGCCTGCTGCATCTAATGGTGCACTCGGTCTATTCCGACAAGGACGTATTCCTGCGGGAGCTGATCTCCAATGCCGCCGATGCCTGCGAGAAGCTGCGCTATGAGGCCATCAGCGCGCCTGAGTTGCTTCTGGACGATCCGACACCACGTATCACCCTGACGCTCGATGCCGACGCCAATCAGCTCATCGTCGAAGATAACGGCATCGGTATGAGCCGTGACGACATGGTCGAGGCGCTCGGCACCATCGCCCGTTCCGGCACACGCGCCTTTATGGAGCGCGTCGAGGCGGCAAAGGCTGGCGAAGGCGCCCAGCTGATCGGACAGTTCGGCGTCGGCTTCTATTCAGCCTTCATGGTCGCAGACAAGGTCGATGTCATCTCGCGCCGCGCCGGTAGCGCCCATGCCTGGCTCTGGTCGTCAGACGGCAAGGGCAGCTATACCGTCTCCGAGGCCGATCTGACGGATGCCCCGGCACGCGGCACCCGCATTACCATGCATCTGATGGACGACGCCAAGAGCTACACATCCAAATGGAGCGTACAGAAGATCGTCAAGGATCAGTCCGGCCACGTGCCGGTGCCGATCGACCTGATCGAGAAGCCCGGCGCGGACGCCGAGCGCATCGGCGACGGCACAGCTTTGTGGACGAAAGCCCGTAACGAGATCACCAAGGAAGAATACGCCGATTTCTATCGCGGCGTTTCCGGCCACTACGATGAACCGGCTTTGACCGTGCATTTCCGCGCCGAAGGCAGGCATGAATATACCGGCCTTGCGTTCGTGCCGGAATCCAAGCCGATGGACATGTTCGATCCTTCCGCCAAGGGCCGCATGAAGCTCTACGTCAAGCGCGTCTTCATCACCGACGATGCCGAGCTTCTGCCACGCTATCTGCGCTTCGTGCGCGGCCTTGTCGACACATCCGACCTGCCGCTCAACGTTTCGCGCGAGATGATCCAGGAAAGCCCGACCCTTGCCGCCATTCGCAAGGGCCTGACCAACCGCGTGCTGACCGCCATCGAGAAGCTGGCCGACAGTGATACCGATGCCTTTGCCAAGCTCTGGGACGCCTTTGGTGCCGTGCTGAAAGAGGGCATTTACGACGATTTCGAGCGCAAGGCACAGCTGATCGCCCTGTCGCGCTTCCGCACCACCGCCTCCGATGAAGCGACCCGCTCGCTTGCCGATTACGTCAAGGATATGAAGGACGCGCAGGCGGCGATTTATTATCTGACAGGCGACAATCTCGATCGGTTGAAGGCCTCGCCGCAGCTTGAAGGATTCCGCGCCCGCGGGATCGAGGTTCTGTTGCTGACCGATTCCGTCGACAGCTTCTGGGTCACCGGCGCGCCGGATTTCGAGGGCAAGCCGTTCAAGTCGATCACGCAGGGGGCTGCCGATCTGACGCAGGTGCCGACAGCCGATGGCGAAACGCCGGCCCCGCCGGAAACGTCTGAAGCCGTCACAGGTTTCATCGCTTTTGCCAAGACGACACTCGGCGATGCGGTATCGGACGTGCGGGCATCCGACCGCCTGACGGAAAGCGCTGTCTGCCTGGTGGCACCGGAACAGGGTTATGACCGTCAGTTGGAGAAGCTGCTGCAGGGATCCGGCAGATTGGACATGATCGCCAAGCCTGTTCTCGAGATCAATCCGGGCCACGGTCTGATCTCGGCGCTTGCCTCTGGCGGCAGCGACGAATTTCGCGCGGATGCCGTCCAGCTCCTGCTCGACCAGGCACGCGTCCTCGACGGCGACAAGCCCCAGGACCCACGCGCCTTCGCTGAGCGCTTGTCACGGTTGTTCGAGCGGGCTTTGAAGGGCTAATTCATCTGCGCTTCGGCGTGATCCCAGAAATATTGCATTGAGGCCCAATACGCATTATATTGCGCATTGGGCCTTGTTGGATTGTGCGAGGATGGAACGGGACAGCAAAGCGATTATCAAGCGCCTCAAGACGGATGGATTTGAAATCGTGTCCATTAGTGGTTCACATCACAAACTTCGCAAGGGCTCGAATACAATTATCGTGCCGCATCCGAAAAAGGATCTGCCGACAGGGACCGCGCGTGCCATCGCAAAACAGGCTGGATGGATTTGACCATGAAACATTTCATCGCTCTCGTTCATAAAGAGAAGGACAGCGCCTATGGCGTGCGGTTTCCGGACCTGCCGGATGTTTTCTCCGCCGCCGATGAAGAAGAGGATTTGACCGCAAACGCGGTGGAGGCAATCCGGTTGTGGGCCGAGGACCAGCCGGTCCCTGTCCCCTCCTCGCATGACGAGATCATGCGCCGGGAGGAAATTCGCGAGGAACTGGCCGCGGGCGCCTTCCTGATGCGCGTTGCCTTTATAGAGGACAGCACCCGGATCGTGCGCGCCAATGTCACCTTCGAAAAGGGGATGCTGGACGCTATCGACATGGCTGCCCGCGAACGGGGCCTGACACGCTCGGCTTTTCTTGCCAGCTGTGCCCGTAAGGAAATCGAAGCCGCCTGAAGGCTCAGGCGGCCCACCAGACCACGAGCAGTATGGCCAGGACCGCGACAGCAAAGATGCCGAACAGCGTCATCTGCTTGCGGGTATTGCCCAGAACCGCGGGATCGACAGGCGCGCGGCCGGTCTGGAAGGCCAGAGGCACCTCCGAAGCACCGCTCTTGCCTTCTCCACTCTTGATATCTTTGACGATGACTTCAGCGACGCCCTCTGAGACGGGCGGGCGGTGTCCATAGCTAGAAACCATTGGCACACTCCATCGATGCCTGCGCGATATCACGCAAGTGCGAAAGCTAAAGGTGTACCCGTTTCGTCAATAAAGCAATTGCAAAAGCAAGCGCCTCAGCGCTTGCCCCAGAGCACCTTGAACCGCGCATTGCGGCAGGTCTCGCCCCATTCCTTGAAGGTCTCGGGCATCACGGTCTCATAGGGCAGGCCGCGATTGGCGACCAGCATGAGCCGTCCCCCGATCTTCAGCGCCTTGGCCGCGGCCTTGATCATCGCAGCGCCCAGTGCCGGATCGGCAGCCTGCGTCTCGTGGAACGGCGGGTTCATGACGATCAGGTCGTACTTGTCGCGGGTTTCTTCCGAGGTCAGGTCCTGCCAGAAGAAACGGGTCGGCACGTTCGGGCAATTGGCCTTCAGGTTCGCCCGGGCGGCTTCCAGCGAATGATAATCGGCTTCGAACAGATCGATACCCTTCAGGTTCGGTGCCTTCTCGGCCAGCATGACCGACAGATAGCCCCAGCCAGCGCCGAAATCGGCGGCATGGCCCTTGAAGTCGTCGGGAAGGCGCGAGGCGAGAAGCTCGGAGCCGGCATCGATCCGCTCATGCGAGAACATGCCAGGTGCGGCCTCGAAGCGGCCTTCGACACGAACCGGCTTCTTGGAAAATTTGGCGACGACATCGCTGGCGTCTTCCGGACGGCCGAACCAGAAGGCGATGCCATGGTATTTCGGCAGGCTATCGCCACCCCAGCCGAGCTGGTTGACGCGCTTGCGCAGCGACTGGATGCCATCATCCTTGCCGCCGGCGACAACGATCAGGCCGCCGACCTTGACGCGCTTCAGCGCTTCCGCGATCCGGTCCTCGTTCTCGCCCTTGTGCTTGCCGCAGAGGATAAGCGCTGCATCATAGTCCTCGCCCTCGATCAACGGCGTCACGGCGACCTTGGCGGCCTCCAGAGCCTTGTACAGTGGCTTTGCGGCCTGAACGGCGGCAATCGAGCCTGCAAACTCCGCCGGCAGCCGGTAGCCAGCCTCGGCACCAAGAAACAGAACACGCTCACCTTCGGCAGGCGAAGGAACGACGCCAGTCTCGAAGGGATGGAAAAGGGTCTTCAGCGTGTCACGGCTCATGGTCGGTGGTCCTCAAGTTTGCCTGGAAAAAGCGGGAAACGATTTTCCCGAAAAGACAAACGATAGCAAAGGGAGCGAGAAACATCCGGTTCGGACGGCTCTCAGGGAAAATAAGAAAGGGCGCGGAACGATCCGCTCCGCGCCCGTAGTCGATTAATCAGCCAAACGCTTATTCAGCAGCTTCGCCTTCGCCCTTGGCGACTTCCTTGCCGGTGGCCTGATCGACAACCTTCATGGAGAGGCGAACCTTGCCGCGCTCATCGAAGCCCATCAGCTTGACCCAGACCTTGTCGCCTTCCTTGACGACGTCGGAGGTCTTGGCAACGCGATCGGAAGCCAGCTGCGAGATGTGCACGAGGCCGTCACGCGGGCCGAAGAAGTTGACGAAAGCGCCGAAGTCGGCGGTCTTGACGACCGTGCCTTCGTAGATCTGGCCAACTTCCGGCTCTGCAACGATCGAGTGGATCCACTTGCGGGCCGCTTCGATTTCCTTCGCAGAGGACGAAGCGATCTTGATCGTGCCGTCGTCATCGATGTTGATCTTGGCGCCGGTCTTTTCGACGATTTCGCGGATGACCTTGCCGCCCGAACCAATGACTTCACGGATCTTGTCGACCGGGATGTTCATGACTTCGATGCGCGGTGCGAATTCGCCGAGCTGGCTGCGGCCTTCGGTGATGGCATTGGCCATCTCGCCGAGGATGTGCTTGCGGCCGCCCTGCGCCTGGCTGAGCGCGACCTTCATGATCTCTTCGGTGATACCGGCGATCTTGATGTCCATCTGCAGCGAGGTGATGCCGTCGGCAGTACCGGCGACCTTGAAGTCCATGTCGCCGAGGTGATCTTCGTCGCCGAGGATGTCGGAGAGAACGGCGAAACGTTCACCTTCGAGGATCAGGCCCATAGCAATACCGGCAACCGGTTTGGCCAAAGGAACGCCAGCATCCATCAGTGCGAGCGAAGTGCCGCAGACGGTTGCCATCGAGGACGAGCCGTTCGACTCGGTGATCTCGGAAACGACGCGCAGCGTGTAGGGGAACTGGTCTGCAGCCGGCAGCATCGGACGGATAGCGCGCCATGCGAGCTTGCCGTGGCCGATTTCGCGGCGGCCCGGGGAGCCCATGCGGCCTGTTTCGCCGACCGAGTAGGGCGGGAAGTTGTAGTGCAGCAGGAACTTTTCCTTGTACATGCCGGTCAGGCTATCGACGTACTGTTCGTCTTCGCCGGTGCCGAGCGTGGCAACAACGATCGCCTGCGTTTCACCGCGGGTGAACAGAGCCGAGCCGTGAGTACGCGGCAGGATGCCGACTTCGGAAACGATCTTGCGAACCGTGTCGAGATCGCGTCCGTCGATGCGGCTCTTGGTGTCGAGGATGTTCCAGCGAACGATCTTGGCCTGCAGGTGCTTGAAGACCGCGCCGATGACTTCGTTGGAATACTTTGGCTCAGCACCTTCCGGGAAGAAGTGAGCCTTGACCTTTGCCTTGACGGCGTCAACGGCAGCGTAACGCTCAGCCTTCTGGGTGTTCTTGTAGGCAGCGCGCAGTTCTGTCTCTGCCATGCCGAGCATTTCTGCTTCGAGTTCGGAATGATCTTCCGGAGTGAAGTCGCGCGGTTCCTTGGCAGCCACTTCAGCGAGCTTGATGATCGCGTCGATGACCGGCTGGAAGCCCTTGTGGCCGAACATGACGGCGCCGAGCATGATCTCTTCGTTGAGTTCCTTGGCTTCGGATTCAACCATCAGGACGGCGTCCTGGGTGCCTGCGACAACGAGGTCGAGGATCGACTCAGGCATTTCGTCGAGATGCGGGTTCAGAACGTACTGGCCGTTGATGTAGCCAACGCGTGCGCCACCGACCGGGCCCATAAAAGGGATGCCGGAGATCGTCAGGGCTGCGGAGGCAGCAACCATGGCCAACACGTCCGGATCGTTTTCAAGGTCATGCTGCATGACGGTGACGACGATCTGGGTGTCGTTCTTGTAGCCATCAGGAAACAGCGGGCGGATCGGGCGGTCGATCAGGCGGGAAACCAGAGTTTCCTTTTCCGACGGACGGCCTTCGCGCTTGAAATAGCCGCCTGGGATCTTGCCGGCTGCGTAAGTCTTTTCCTGGTAGTTGACGGTCAGCGGGAAGAAATCCTGGCCCGGCTTCGGCGACTTGGCCGAAACGACGGTGGCGAGAACAACGGTCTCGCCGTAGGTGGCGAGAACTGCGCCGTCAGCCTGACGGGCGATCTTGCCGGTTTCGAGCTTGAGCGGGCGGCCTGCCCATTCAATTTCGACTGTGTGGGTATCGAACATGCTTTGTCCTTCGTGTGCGGCAATGCCGCGCCGCAGCCAGTTTGGCGCGGGCGGCAGTGTTTCCGCTGATATGACACATCACGGGCAAGACAACGGGAGGCTTCTAAATTCGGCTGGCGCTCGTTCCGCTCCCTCAAAGCCTGATGCTTTCGGTGCGTGGAAAACGCGCAAGCGCCGAAGCATCCTGCAATCCTGCCCCATGACAGGTCGTCGGTTGGTTCCGCAGGACCGGCCCATCCGGTCTGCTAGGGTGTCCGCTTCCAACAGCGCCGTTTCGGCTTTTTGAAAGCGTAAACGCGGGATGTATCCCGCAAAAAACAAACCGGCGGGCCCCTTGTTGAAGGGTCCCGCCGGTGTAAGGCTTAGCGGCGAATGCCGAGAGCAGCAATCAGCTTGGTATACCGTGCCTCTTCCTTGCCCTTGACATAGTCAAGAAGCGAGCGGCGGGTAGAAACCATTGCCAGAAGGCCACGACGCGAGTGGTTGTCCTTCTTGTGGCCCTTGAAGTGTTCGGTCAGGTTATTGATCCGCTCAGTGAGGATCGCAACCTGGACTTCCGGAGAACCGGTGTCGCCTTCGACGGTTGCGTATTCCTTGATAAGCGCAGCCTTGCGCTCTGCAGTGATCGACATCGTGTGATCCTTTCAATGTTAGGATTTCTGGTCGCCAGCAGCCGGGATGTCGTCTAGCTGCGGCCATGAAGGCAAAAGTCCGCAGAGAGCGGGGTCTGATGCTGGCGCTGCCTATAAACCATCCGGCATTAAAAAGAAAGAGGGCGGATAAAGCACCCTGAAAACCCCTGGATTGCCATCATGGCGGCGGGGTACGCGGATGCATCGGGGCAGACTTGCCGCGATCACCTGCAATCGCGCAATCGAGATAGGTCGAAAATACCCAGCCCACCGTCTCGCCACGAATGGCGATCCTAGCCCATCGCTTGCCGCCGAGCGCCTGCCGTTCAACGACCTCAACGGCTGTACCGTTGCGGAGAGTAGAAAGCACAGCGCCTTGAGGCTCGGATCGGACGTTCAATGGCGTGCCGGTTGGGTCTGCGACCACGCATTCGGCGGCAAAGGCCGCTGGTGGTCCGCCCGCCAGCATGACTGCAGAGACGATAGCCGTCGTAATGATGTTCAGTCGCATTGCACACCTTCCAAGATAGAGGCCAAGACGCGGCAAGCCGTGATCACATAGAATAAGCCTAAGGTGCGACCGAGAGATTGGCACTCAGCTTTTCATCCGGGACTTTGACGCGCCATTCGATCCCGTCAGCGTGCATGACCCGCTCCAGTTTGGCGTCCAGCGCCATGCCGAGCATACGTTCCAGCACCATGGTGCCGAAGCCCTTGCGAACGCTACCGGCCGTATCCGGATCGATATCGGCGCCCTTTTCCCTCCAGACCAACAGGAACGTCCCATCCGCAATCGACCACTGCAAATCGATCGAACCGCTACTATTGGCAAGCGCGCCGTACTTCGTCGCATTGGTCGCCAGCTCGTGCAGGGCCATACCAAGCGTCTGTGATACCTGCGGATCCAGCCGCACCGGCGGTCCCGACAGATGAACCCGCTCCGGATCGTCGGGAATGAACGGCTGCAGCTGGTTCTGTGCCAGTTCGCGAAAATCAACGCCCTGAGCCGCATTGGCAATCATCAGGTCGGTCGAGCGGGCAAGGCCGGCAATACGCTTGCGGAAGGTTTCGGCGAAATCCACCCGGTTTTCGGCTGCGTTGAGCGACTGGTTGAGCATCGACTGGATGACGGTGAGCTGGTTCTTCGAGCGATGCGCGACCTCGCGCATCAAGAAGCGAATTTCGTTCTCCGCCTTTCTGCGCGCCTGCGCTGCTTCAGCCAAAGCCGCCGATACCGTTTCGATTTCCGCG
This sequence comes from Rhizobium sp. PL01, assembly GCF_033447125.1. Taxonomy (NCBI): domain Bacteria; kingdom Pseudomonadati; phylum Pseudomonadota; class Alphaproteobacteria; order Hyphomicrobiales; family Rhizobiaceae; genus Rhizobium; species Rhizobium sp. PL01. The sequence continues at coordinate 183,108 of NZ_JAWQUM010000009.1, forward strand.
ATCATGTGCTTGCGCGGTGCAATCGGCCGGCCTGCTCCCAGCAGATGCGCATCCCGGGCCAGAACTTTGACGCCCTGCGTCAGAAGGCTGGCGATGGTGGCGGATCCGGCTATGGCAATACCGGCAAAGAGAAGTCCACCTAGGGATAGCCAGAGATAGGACCAGAGTGCGGGCGCATCGACATCGGCGCTTTTTGCCCACGCAACGATCTTCCAGCCGGTGAGCACGGAAAATTCCGTGACGGTCCGATACTCCACCCCATCATGGACGGCATCACCCACACCGACGCGCAAGGCCGGAACGATTTCCATGAAGAACGGCTTGCCGGTGGCGAGCCCTGGATCGGACGAGGCGATGACATTGCCCGCGCCATCCAGCAAGGCCGCATTCCAGCCGGGCGACAGCACATCGCGGTTGACGGCCTTCGACATATTCTCCGCGTTGCGCGTCAGTGTCAGAAGATAATCGCTGTTACCGAGCGGCGTGGTGATCGGGAGATAGACATTGAACACCCATTTTTGGGCCGTCTTGCCGAAGAAGACATTCGAAATGTAAGGCCCGCCATTGCGAAAAGCCTGATCGACCGATGGCGGATCGGATGCCTTGCCGAGCGGACTGCCGTAAGGGACACGCGTGTTGAAGAGTTGATTGTGCCCGCGGTCGATCACCAGGAGATTGGAGTCCGTGTCCGCAAGCGACGAGCGCGCGCGATCATAGAATTGAGAAAGATTGTTGCCATCATTGGCGCCCGCTGCCGCCAGCACCTTGAGGGTGGTCAACATGCCGTCGACCTCGCGCTCGACCAGACGCGTGACGGATCCCGTCGACGCCTTGAGCAGCGCTGTTACGACACGCTCCTGCTCATCGATGCTGCGCTTCAGGATAATCATCGAGAATACGAAGGACGGGACGATGGCGACAAGCACGAGCACCGTCAGATAGAACGACAGCGGCCGCCTCAGCCGTGAGCGCAGGCGCGTTCTCCAGGAACCTCCCGGCCCGCTCTTTTTGTCCTGTCCGTCGCTCAAGCGTCCCTCATCCACCGCCCCAGGCCCGCACGCCGGGGCACTGTATCACCATCACGTACCGCCGCGTGTTACCGTGGCATAGGTACGAATCCCGATCACAGACCGGACCATGCGCCAGCGAATTTATGAAGGCAACCGATCCGGCGTGAGGAAATCTATGGAACGGCCGTGAAGTTTCAACCGGTGACGAACACGCGCTTCGGCCGGAATTCGCCTTCGCCGATCTCGCCAATGGCAACCAGCTTGCCGCGCGAGGTCGCATAGGCTTCCGGTTCAGACGCCGGCGCATCGCGGCCGCGCAGGATGATCGGATTGCCCATTTTCAGGCGGTGGGCCTGATCTTCGGTGATGGCGATATGCGGCAGGTTCGACAGCGCTTCGCCGGTATCGATCAGGAAAGCATCAAGCGCTTCCAACCGTTCCTCGTCGCTTTCGATCTTTTCCAGCGCGACGAGTTCAGCCAGCGGCACCATGCTCTCTTCGGCAAAAGGCGCGACAAAGCTGCGGCGCAGCGAAGCGATATGACCGAAACAACCGAGGTCGCGGCCGAAGTCGCGTGCCAGCGAACGCACATAGGTACCCTTGCCGCATTCAATCTCGAAATGCGCCAGATTTGTCGTGCAACCGAGCAGCGACAGACGAAACACCTCGACTTCGCGGGCCGGGATATCGACGGTTTCGCCTTCGCGGGCGAGATCGTAAGCACGGTTGCCGTCGATCTTGATCGCTGAAAACTGCGGCGGCACCTGGCTAATCACGCCGGTATAGTTTGGCAGCAACGCACGGATGTCTTCCTCGGAGGGACGCGTATCAGACGACTGCGTGACCTCGCCTTCGAGGTCGTCGGTCGAGCGCTCTTCGCCCCAGGCGACGGCGAATTCATAGATTTTGCGGCCGTCCATGACATAGGGAACAGTCTTTGTGGCATCACCCAGCGCGATCGGCAGCATACCGGATGCCAACGGATCGAGCGTACCCGCATGACCGGCCTTCTGCGCCTTGAACAGCCACTTGATCTTCGACACGGCCTCGGTCGAGCCGAAATCCAGCGGCTTGTCGAGGATCAGCCAGCCGGAAATCGGGCGGCCCTTGGGCTTGCGAGGTTTTGACATGGTTCAGGCTCTTTTTTTACGAAACGTCGCGGCAGTCTTGGCAACGCTGCCATCCGGCATTTTCTGGCTGTTGCCCTTTTCAAATCCCAGGGCGTAAAGCCGCCTGGCGATCAGGTATCCGGCAGCAATGGTGGCACCGTTTTCGATGCTGTAATCTTCGCCCAGGCTTTCGGCCAGCAAGGGCTCGATGGCGCCGAGCGGCGGCTTTCCGGAAGCGGCGGCCTCAATCAGCAGTTTCTCGTTGTAGGGCGAGAAGACGACGGCTTCGAGCTTTTTCATCTCGCGGTCGCCGTGGGCGATTTCCTTGCCGCTCCGAAACGGCAGGCCGGAGGCGACGACCATTTCGATCAGGCGCACAGCCTCGGCATTGTCAAACCGCGCCAGTCCGTTGCGATAGAAAGATTGGCGCTGCTCGAACGTCCAGGCATTGAGTTCGTCCAGAGTGATGTGCTTTGCCATCACTCCTCGCCGTCTTCATCCTTCAGGTCGCGCATGACCTCCGGAGACCGCAGAAGCGCATCGATCTTCTTGTAATTGTCGAAGCTGGTATCGTCCTTGAAACGGACTTCCGGCATGTATTTCAGCTGCCGGATATGCGGGGTCAGACGGCCGCGAATGTATTTGGCGTGGCGGTTCAGCGCTTCGATAACGTTGGCATGATCGGCAACACCGAGCGGCGTCACGAAGGCCGTGGCAACGCGCAGGTCAGTCGACATGCGAACCTCGGAGATCGAGATCACCGTCGTCTCGAGCAACGGATCGCGCACTTCGCCGCGCTGCAGCACCTGTGTCAGGCCTGCACGAACCTGTTCGCCGACCCTCAGCATGCGCTGCGAGGGGGCAGAGGAAGTCACTTTACTCATGGTTTTTCCGATGTCTGGCGTTTCAAGGAACGCGACCAAGGCGGTCCAATGCTACTTTCAGGCCAAAAGGTCAAGGCTTTCCGGCCATTCCTCCAGCCTCGCCAGCAGTGAAATCGGGCTGCAACCCCCTTGAAACGCGGCACGGGGCGTGGTCAACCTGATCGAAATTGCAAGCAAGTGGAGACAGGATGCGGGTTCTGGTGGTTGAAAACATGGCACATTCCGACCTTGGACAGGTTGGCTTGGCGCTGCAGGAATCAGGCGCCGAGATCGACCTGTGCCAGCCGTTCACCGGCCAAGCGCTGCCCGGTGACATCCACGGTCATGATGCCCTCGTCGTGCTTGGCGGAGAGCAAAGTGCGGTCGACGACCACATTCATCCCTACCTGCCGGAGCTTGCCCGATTGATGCGCGCCTTTGCCGATGCCGGTAAGTCTGTGCTCGGCATCTGCCTCGGTAGCCAGCTTCTGGCCCGCGCCCACGGCGGCGACAATCTTCTCGGTAGAACGCGGGAGTTCGGCTGGCATGGCGTCGAACTGACGGCGGAAGGCAAACGCGATCCGGTGCTGAGCGCCGCCGGCTCCGCCTTCAAAAGCTTTGAATGGCATTCCGACAGTTTCACGCTTCCACCCGGCGCCGTGCATCTGGCCCAAAACCCGGCCGTTGCCAATCAGGCCTTCCGCATCGGCCGCGCTGCCTATGGCATGCAGTTTCATTTCGAGGCGGGAGCATCTGTTGTCGAGGGTTGGAACCGAACCTTCGAAGGCGTGATCAACCGGCTGAATCCTGACTGGCTGCCGCACTACCCTCAGCATGCCGCAAAGCATGCGCAGCAGGCGGATGAAGCCGGATTGGCGCTGGCCCGCGCCTGGGTTGCAACGATCCAGCACGCAGGCGGTGTTGACACTCCGGAAATGGCCGGCGTGAGCGCCTGACACATAAACGTGTTCCGCCGTTTGCCCCGAGGGTCTGCGGTTCCTATCTACTACAACGGGACACACTGTTATAAGCGCAAGACGTTTGCCCGGCTGAGGCGGACGGAGGAGCAGAGAAGCGCATGACGATTTTTTCCACCAGGCATGGCCGCCGGGCTGCCCCGGCAACTGGCAAGACCCGACAGACAATGGCGCTCGCCGCCGCATTGCTTCCGGCCGTTGTGCTGGCAACTTTTTTTGCCGCGTCTTCGCCGGCGATTGCCGCCTATTGCGGCAGCACGCCAGAGCCGGGGCTGGACTGGAGCGAGTGCACCAAGAAGAACCTGATGCTGCCCTCCAGCGAACTCGAAGGCGCCAACCTCTCCGGCACGGATTTTTCGCTGACTGACCTTAGCGGCTCGAACCTGACATCGGCCAACCTCGAAAAGGCCAATCTGGTGCGCGCCTGGCTGGCCGGGGCCAGAGCTGAAAAGGCCAATTTCGCCCGTGTCGAGGCCTATCGCTCAAGTTTTGCCAACATTGCCGCCAACGGCGCCTCGTTTGCCGGCGCCGAACTGCAGCGCGCCGATTTCAGCGGCGCTGATCTGACCGGCGCCAATTTTGAAAAGGCGGAAGTTGGCCGTGTCCTGTTCAAGGGTGCGGTGCTGACCGGTACGCGCTTTTCGCTGGCCAACCTGTCGCGCGCCAATCTCAGCGGCGCGACCTTTGAAGGGCCGCTGGATTTCGATCAGGCCTTCATGTTCCTCACCCATATCGAGGGGCTGGATCTCTCCGCAGCCAAGGGTCTCGAACAGGCCCAGGTGGATCTGGCCTGCGGCGACAAGGAAACGAAGCTACCGGAAGGACTGACCACACCAACGGCATGGCCCTGCGCCTCGGACTGAGCCGGCTAATGAATTGTACGGCCCATCCAGCACTTGGGGCCGCTTCGGCCAGCGGCGCCACTGGACAAGAGAGGCTTCTCAGCTAGGTTCAACGGCAGAATCGGAGGAGCGAATCATGAGCAAAGTGACTATCCCTCAGGAAGGTGGCTGCCGTTGCGGCCAGGTGCGGTTAAAAATCAGCGCGCAGCCGTTCCTGACCATGGCCTGCCACTGCACCGGCTGCCAGAAAATGTCCTCCAGCGCCTATTCGCTGAGTGCCGCCATCCCGGCCGAGGGTTTTGAAGTCATTGCCGGCGAACCGGTGATCGGCGGCCTTCACGGTGCCGACCGCCACTATTTCTGCCCGCACTGCATGACCTGGATGTTCACCCGCCCTCAAGGCATGGACTGGTTCGTCAACCTGCGCGCCACCATGCTGGATGACACAAGCGGAGTTTCCCCTTTCGTCGAGACCTTCACCAGCGAGAAACTGGCCTTTGCCGAGACCGGTGCCGTGCACTCCTACGAGACATTTCCACCCATGGAGGCCTTTGAGGGGCTGATGCAGGAATTTGCCGCGCGGGCAGCGTCCGCCTAAAATCCCTGAAACAGAAAATCCGTGGCACCGGTGATGGCGTCCGCATGACCGGCGAGGTCGGCCACGGTCTCTCCGATTTCAGATATGGGGACCGCCGCGATACGTTGCGTCGCCATGACGTAATGCTCTCCGTTGATCAGGAAACGGGGATTGAGCCGGGAAATCGACCAGGACATGTCGCCCACCGGATACAGAGGCACCATCACTTTGGAGGGCAGGTCGCCAAGTATGTTTTCTTGTAGATCAATGGCCAAGATGGGTTCTGACTTCAGCCGGTAGACTTGGAATCTGGCCATCAGAATTGGCGATATTTCGCCAAGGGTAAGCCATGCTTTTCGATATATTCGTTCTCTAGCCGGATTGCCTCGGCATTTTCGAGCCGCCAGAGACGTTCCTGCTCAGCCTTGACGGCGCGCTCGATGCCATCCTCCGCCGCACGCGACAAATTGATCTTGAGGTCACGGGCCTGCGATACGAGACTGCTATCGAGAGACAGATTGGCAGATTTGCGGGCGGACTGAGACATAAACTCTCCATCGGGTATGCGCCTAATATATGCGCATACCCGATGAAAGAGAAGTCTTACTCGTCGCTCATCTTCAGCGCTGCGATGAATGCTTCCTGTGGAATGTCCACCTTGCCGAACTGGCGCATGCGCTTCTTGCCGGCCTTCTGCTTGTCGAGCAGCTTGCGCTTGCGCGAGGCGTCGCCGCCGTAGCATTTTGCCGTCACGTCCTTACGCAGCGCCGAGATGGTTTCGCGGGCGATGACGTTGCCGCCAATAGCGGCCTGGATCGGGATCTTGAACATGTGCTTGGGGATCAGATCCTTGAGCTTTTCGCACATGTCGCGGCCGCGCCGTTCAGCAGCCATGCGGTGCACCATCATCGACAGTGCATCGACGGGTTCACCGTTGACCAGTACCGACAGCTTGACCAGATGGCCTTCGCGGTGGTCGCTCAGGTGATAGTCGAACGAGGCATAGCCCTTCGAGATCGACTTCAGCCGGTCGTAGAAATCGAACACGACTTCGTTAAGCGGCAGGTCGTAGGTCAGCATGGCGCGCTTGCCGACATAGGTGAGCTCGATCTGCAAGCCGCGCCGATCCTGGCACAGCTTCAGAATGCCGCCGAGATAGTCGTCTGGCGTCAGGATCGTCGCGCGAATCCAGGGCTCGTGGATTTCCGCGACCTTGACGACATCCGGCATGTCAGCCGGATTGTGCAGCTCCCGCTCTGTACCGTCGTTCATGAACAGCTTGTAGACGACGGACGGAGCCGTTGCGATCAGGTCGAGATCGAACTCGCGCTCGAGGCGTTCCTGGATGATTTCGAGATGCAGCAGCCCGAGGAAGCCGCAACGGAAACCGAAGCCCAGCGCTGCAGACGATTCCATTTCAAAGGAGAAGGAGGCGTCGTTGAGGCGCAGCTTGCCCATGGCGGAGCGCAGGTCCTCGAAATCGGCGGCATCGACCGGGAAGAGACCGCAGAAGACGACTGGCTGGGCCGGCTTGAAGCCTGGTAGCATCTTCGCCGTCTGGCGCTTGTCTTCGGTGATGGTATCGCCGACGCGGGTGTCGGCCACTTCTTTGATCGAGGCCGTGATGAAGCCGATCTCGCCGGGGCCGAGCGCCTCGACATTGACCATCTTCGGCGTGATGACGCCGACACGCTCTACCTGATATTTTGCATCCGCGCCCATCATCCGCACGGTCATGCCTTTTTTCAGCGTGCCGTCGAGAACGCGCACGAGAACGATGACGCCGAGATAGGCATCATACCAGCTATCGACCAGCAGCGCCTTCAGCGGACCATTGGCCCCTGCTTCGCTCTTTGGTGCCGGTAGCTGATGCACGATCGCTTCGAGTACATCGGGGATGCCGAGGCCGGTCTTGGCCGAGATCAACACGGCCTGCGACGCGTCGATGCCGATGACTTCCTCGATCTGTTCGCGGATGCGGTCGGGCTCGGCGGCCGGCAAGTCGATCTTGTTGAGGACGGTTACGATCTCGTGGTTGTTGTCGATCGCCTGATAGACGTTGGCAAGCGTTTGGGCTTCGACGCCCTGCGACGCGTCCACCACCAGCAGCGAGCCCTCGCAGGCCGACAACGAACGCGAGACTTCATAGGCGAAGTCGACGTGACCGGGGGTGTCGATCAGGTTGAGGACATAGGTCTCGCCATTGTTGGCGACGTAATGCAGGCGCACGGTCTGCGCCTTGATGGTGATGCCGCGCTCCTTCTCGATATCCATGCTATCGAGAACCTGTTCCGACATTTCGCGCGCGGCAAGGCCGCCCGTCGACTGGATCAACCGGTCAGCCAGCGTCGACTTGCCATGGTCGATATGCGCGACGATCGAGAAATTGCGGATGTGCGACAGGGGCGTCTGTGAAGGTGTTGTGCTCATGGGCCGCATATAGCAGCGGTATCAACCGCCGCAAAGCGGGAAATGCAGGCTTTGTTCACTATAATTGCCGGATATCGCCCGCAACCGGATCTCCCTCAACCATCGCACCGGCATTCGGCATCTGTGCGCTCTTCATCTCGAAGTTCTCGCGCAGATGCGGCGGCACCGTTTCGCGGAATTTCAGGCGCACGGTCACGAAGGCTGCGTAAGCGAGCGCCGTGCCCATGGCCGCATAGATGAAGGTCTTCGGCCCGAACACCGGCGTCAGTAACGTGATCGACAAGGGAATGATCGTGGCGGCGATCGACCAGCACATCAGAAGCGTCGAGGCGAGCGGTACGAAATCGGCTGGCGCGGTGCGATCATCGGCATGGGCATTGGCGATCGAGTAGACGGTTTCGACGGCACCGGCGAAAACGGCAAAGACCAGCATCAGCAGGATCAGGTTGGCAAACGAGACACTGAGCGCCAACACGGCAGCGGCTGAAATCAGCAGGCAGACGAGGATCAGCACGATACGCCGGTCGATTGTGTCCGACAGCACGCCCATCGGATACTGGATGAAGATTAGCCCGAACTGCATGACCAGCATCAGCAATGCGACATCGCCCTGGGTGACCGAATTGGCGGCGGCATAGATCGGCGTAAAGCCCTGCACGGCCATGGAAAGCCCACCAGCGGCGAGAACACCGACGAAGGCAACGGGGGAATTGCGCCAGACCATTGGCACATCGACGCTGACCTTGGCCGGCGGCGGCGGATTGGGCAGACGCGTCAGGCCGATCGGCAGGATCGCCATGGTGGTGAAGAAGATGGTGAGCAGCGGCGCTAGGTTGCCTTCCGCCGGGATCTGGCCAAACAGCCAGGCGCCGAGACCGATGGCGATGACATAGACCATGTAGAACACCGACATCGCCTTGCCGCGCCAGCTGTTGGCGCTGGCATGGTTGAGCCAGCTCAGCGAGATGATGAAATTGATATTGCCCGCTGCACCATAGACGCCGCGCGCAAAAACCCAGAGCAACGGATGAAAACCGAGCGCAATCAGAAAGGCCGAAAGCAACACCAGCGCCATCGAGCAGGAAAACGCCCGTGCATGGCCGACCCTTCGGATCATCGGCCCGGCAACGACGCACCCCGCGAGACCACCGAACGCAAGAGCGGTTACCGCCGCACCTGCGACCCATGGCGGGCTGTCGCCTTTCGCCAGAAGGAACGGCACATAGGCGAACATCATGCCATTGCCGATGCCGACGCAGGCCATTGAGGCAACGATGCTGGCGATCGACAGCACGGATGCCCGCGGCTGCTCGGATCTGATCTCTTCTATCGCCGCCATCCGCCCTCTCAAACTGCATCAGGCCGCCACGGGAGGCACCTGCTCAAGCATCTGCTAACACATTGATCAAATGGCGGTTTCCCGATTGGTCCGCATGGATACCAGACTATCAATAGCCACAGCGCTTTGATGTCGTCAAAGCGGCATGCTGCGGATTTATTTGGAGCGCGCCAGGATTTCCGTTTGACTCTACTATAAGAAGCGACAATTCTCTTATAATGGAAAATTCAGATCATTTCGAAACCGATATTGCCGAACGCTTGAAATCCCTCCGGCTGTCTCAGACGATGACGCTTGACGATCTTGCTACCCGCGCCGGTGTCAGCCGGGCGATGATCTCGCGCATCGAACGCGGCGAGGCAAGCCCGACGGCCCAGCTTCTCGCCCGGCTGTGCAGCGCACTGGGCACAACATTGTCACGGTTTTTCGCCGATGGCGAAAGCACCGGCGATCCCCTCTCGCGCCGAAAGGACCAGCGCGTCTGGCGCGATCCGGAGACCGGCTATCTGCGCCGCTCGGTTTCACCGGATGGTACCGGTTCACCGGTCGATATCGTCGAGGTCGAGTTTCCACCGGGCGGGCGCGTCATGTTCGAGCAGCAGCAGTTCGACGCTGGCCTTACCCAGCATCTTTGGCTGTTCGAGGGACGACTGACCATGACCGCTGGCGACCAGACACATGTGCTGGAAGCGGGCGACTGCCTGTTCATGCGGCTCGCCGAAGCACACATCTTTCACAATCCGCACGGCAAGCCTGCGCGCTACGCCATCATCCTCAACCGCAGCAAAGTCTAATCCAGATGCCCAACATCACGATCCGTACACTCACGCCTTCCGAAGCGACCGCCGCCCTGCCGGCGCTTGCGGACATCCTGTCCGACTGCGTCGAGGGCGGCGCCTCCGTCGGCTTCATGTCGCCCTATACGCAGCAGGACGCGATCCCCTACTGGCAAGGGGTCGCCAAGGCAGTCGCTGAGGGTAACACGGTGCTGATCACCGCCGAGACGGACGGCGAAATCCTCGGCACGGTTCAACTCGGTATCGGCATGATGCCGAACCAGCCGCATCGCGCCGACCTGAAGAAGCTGCTTGTTCATCGAAAGGCGCGTGGTCTTGGCCTTTCGCGTCTACTGATGGATGCTGCCGAAGCTGAGGCAATAAAACATAGAAGGCACGTTCTCGTGCTCGACACGGCAACCGGAAGTCCAGCCGAGACCATCTATGAAAAATACGGTTGGCAGCGCGTCGGTGTCATTCCGAAATATGCGCTGATGCCGGATGGCAGCTATTGCGGCTCGACATTTTTCTACAAGTCGCTTGCGAGCGATTGACTTGCAGCGCGCCACGGGCATTCCACCTGCTTTCGTCACCAAAAATGGCCATATGGCCCGGGAAAAAATGACATCTTCAGCGTCGCCGGGCCATTCCGCGCCCCTTATGTTCGTGCTAGCTCATGTTCTGCTTAAGGGCAGAGATTCAAAGGGGAAACTATGAAAACTATTCGTCAGCGCGCGGGTCTGGCCGTGCTTTCCATCGCCATGCTTCTCGGCGGCATCTCGGTTGCCTCGGCAGCCGATGTTACCTTCGAGATGAAGAACAGCCATCCGAATGCCGTCGAAGTCGAGCTTTACAGCCAGGATCGCGACCATGTCTGGCCGGGCAAGAACCAAGTTTACCTGCTGGACGACGGCGAAACCAAGCAGATTCCGCTGTCTTGCGACCAGGGCGAAAAGATCTGCTACGGCGCCTGGATTTCCGGCGACAAGGAAACCTATTGGGGCACCGGTCCGGACAACGCCGAAACCTGCACCGATTGCTGCTACACCTGCACGGGCGGCAACACCGAAGAAATCGACCTGACGCAATAATCAATCAAACAAGACTGTCGGGTGCTCCAGACCGAAGCACCCGACAGTCTTGCCACATTCAACGTGGCATCTTGGCAAAGCCCTTGACCAGAATGGGGCCAGTCGGCCGGCCGGTCGGCGAGCCGCCAGCCTGCTCGATCGTGATCTCGTAAAGTTGCGCTTCCTGCGGCGGCGGCAGGGCCGGGCCATTGAGGACCATGTTTTCCGAACGCGGCAGAAGGCCCAACGAGACAGGCCCCAGGTCCTTGGAAGGAAGCGTCCAGACCTGCATGATGCGCCCTTCCGGCACCTTGAAATCAACAAGCGGCATCACCCGTGCCGACGCATTGCCGAAATCCTCGACGATCGCCTGTGGCTCTCCCGCCGTATCCAGCAAGACGGCAACAACACGCGGCTCCGGCTGCGACAGCAGGCTCCAGCCCAGACCAACCGCCAGGAGCAACGACGCAGCAATCCCGGACAGCGCTGCCCGGCGCCATCCGGCACTACCGTTATCGTTGGCCGGATAGATCGTGGCCTGAGGAACGTCTTGGGCAGCCACTACCGGCTTTCCAGCCTTTGGGTCTTCGAGCGTCGCCGCAATGCGGCCCCACAAGCCCTCCGGCTCGGCAGCCGGCTTTGCCAGAAGATCGAGCGCCAGAAAACGGTCACGGCTTGCAGCGACAGCGGCACGCAAGGCAGCGTCGGTTTCGATTTCCATGTCAACACGGGCGTGATCGGCTGCATCCAGGAGGCCGAGTACATATTCGTCGGCCAGTTCATCGATATCCTGCTTGACGACGCTCATGCCATGCACTCCCGAAGCGAGGCCAATCCGCGGCGAACCCAGGCCTTGGCCGTGCCAAGCGGCACGTTCAGCCGGCCGGCAATCTCGCCATGGGTATATCCGGATAGATAGACCATCAGGATGCTCCGGCGCTTGGTCTCATCGAGCCGCGACAGGCATTCGCGCAATCTGTTCTGGCGGTCGAGATCGGCCCAGACATTGGCGGCATGGTCCATGTGTTCGGCATCATGCAGGTCGGCCAGATTGTCCGGCTCGGTAAACTCCAGACGTTTGCCATCGCGCACCAGATTGAGCGCGCGGTTGCGGGCAATCGCGTAGATCCAGCCACGCGCCGATCCCCGGTCCGGCGCATATTGCCCGGCCTTGGTCCAAATCTGAATGAAGGCCTCCTGCACGACATCTTCGGCCAGTTCGCGCCGGCGCAGGATGCGCTGGGCAACGGCGACGAGCCTTGCGCCTTCGAGTTCGAAGATCGTCCGAAGCGCATTGCGATCACCCTTTGCGCAACGGGCCAGCGCATCCGCCAATCTTTCCTGGTGTTCCTGCATCCCGCTCCCGCTGTCTCCCTCGCCGCCGCTATGGCGTTTTGGTTGCATCAATCCCATCGACGGGCCCTGCTTGAGTGTCAACATAGGCGTTTTACCCGCCAGAGCGATCTCTGGATGCATTTCGCGAAAATAAAATTTTACTGGCTGCATCCAAACACGGCACCCCGCGTGTCTACCCGTTGGATGGCTGCCTGAGATGCCGCTTCCGTTGACGATTTCAGACAACAAAGGAGACTTCGGATGAAGACCATGAAGACTGCATTGATCGCCTCGACCGTGCTTTTCGGTAGCGCAACCATCGGCGCAGCAGCGCCGGTTGTCGGTCTTGTCGGCGAAAAGACCTTGATCATGTTCGACACCGCAAGCCCGACGGTGACGAAGACGATGGATGTGACCGGCGTCGATAGCCTCGTCGGCATCGACTATCGCCCCTCCAACAAAACCGTCATCGGCGTGACGCCAGACAGCACGATCGTCACGATCGATCTCGAAACTGGCGCGGCTACGGTCGTCGCCAAGATGAACACGCCGCTTGCCATCGACGACAAACCTGTGGTGGTCGATTTCAATCCGATGGCCGACCGGCTGCGTTTCATGACTGGCACGACCAATCACCGTGTTCATCCCGACACCGGCGAAGTCACCGTCGACGGCAAACTCGCCTTCGAGGAAACCGACATGCACAAGGGCGAAGCGCCGAACATCGTCGCGGCTGCCTATATCAACTCGCACGGCAAGCCGGAAAAGACTGGGATGTACAATATCGATGCGACGATCGGTGCTTTGATCAAGCAGACCAAGCCGAATGACGGCACGCTGGCCGCGATCGGCAAGCTCGGCATCGACGGCGCGGCACCGACCTTCGCCTTCGACGTCCAGACCACGGCGGATGGAACCAATACCGCCTGGCTTGCCAATGGTACCAAGCTCTACACCGTCAACCTGGAAACCGGCGCTGCCACTGCAGCGGGCGAGGTCACTGGTGCTACCGGCGCCATCCGCGACATCACCGTCCTGCCGGCAATGTAACGATCATCAAGCGCTCAGGCCGGTAACAATACCGGCCTGAGCGGCTCTGAAAGAGCTGCGAACCACGACCGGAAACAGAAAGTTCATCTCCCAAAAGGCTTGCTCTTCATCTTCCTGCCGCAATCAGTAGTATGAAGCAAAGGAAGCACCATTTGGGGACCTCTGATTCTATGATCAAGAAAATCGCCGTACTGGCCATCGCCGCAGTCTATCTTTCCGGCTGCACCACGACCGACCCGTATACGGGCGAGCAGAAAATGTCGAACACCGCCGGCGGCGCGCTGATCGGCGCGGGCCTCGGTGCCGCGACCGGTCTTCTGGTCGGCGGCAGCTCTGCCGGACGCCGCGATGCGGCCCTTGTTGGCGCCGGCATCGGCGCACTCGGCGGCGGCCTGATCGGCAACTACATGGACAGCCAGGAATCCGAGCTGCGCGCGCAGCTGCAGAACACCGGCGTTTCGGTCACCCGCGTCGGCGATCGCATCGTTCTCAACATGCCGGAAAACATCACCTTCGCCACCGATCAGGACCAGATAAGCCCCAGAGGCTATCCGACACTGAGCTCGGTCGCGATCGTGCTGCGCAAGTTCAACAAGACGCTTGTCGATGTCGATGGCCATACCGATTCAACCGGTAGTGCCAGCTACAACCAGGGCCTCTCGGAGCGCCGCGCCATCTCGGTCGCCAACTATCTCAGCTCGCAGGGCGTCGATCAGCGCCGTATGTCGGCCGTCGGCTACGGCCCCGACCGCCCGGTCGCATCGAATGGCAGCCCGGCAGGACGCGCGCAGAACCGCCGTGTTGAAATCTCGATCGCGCCGATCAAACAAGGCTGATCCAGCGTATAGGTTTAAAAAAGCCGGCCATTGCAAAGTGGCCGGTTTTTTTATGTGCAAATTTCCGTCCGTTCCGCATTGAACCAAAAATGGGGCGATCATCGTGCATCTATGCCCACCCCTGCGCCATTGACGCGAGCAGCCCCGCAAACTTAAGGTTGGCTCTTGCGAATGTGAGCAGATTCGAATGCGCGTTAACGCTGAACTTCTCTCTCAAGCCCTGGATCAGGTCCAGGCTGCAATTTTTGAACCCTCCCTGTGGCTGCCGACGATCGAAGCCATCAGCAGGGCGAGCGGTGCTCTGGGTATCAACATCATGGAGCCGTCCGGACGCGGCACATTCGGCGCTGTGCTCAGAACAGAAAAACTCGATATGCTTCTGGAGGGCTATGTGCGCGACGACTGGGCGTCGCGAGATTTTCGCGCCAACCTTCTGCAGCCGCTTCAGCGTTCCGGTGTGGTGCTTGAAGCCCAGGCCGTCTCGAAGGAGCAGTTCGAGCATCATGAATACTATCAATTCATGAGAAAATACGGCGTTGGTGATTGCGTTCTAATGGATATCTCCAGGGGCAAGGATGCGCTATATTTCGTTCTGCAGAACCGTTTGGCTGATGATTCCCCACAGGCAGCGGACATCCCGCACTTTCATGCCATCCGGACGCGGCTGCTGACCGCGGTTCAGCTTGCCCAACAGATCGACGCCAGCAAGATTACAGGCATGGCTGCGGCCTTCCAGACCTCGAATATCGGCTGCATCTTCTTCGACCGGAAAGGCCTCGTCACGTTGACCAACCCGAAAGCCGATGCGCTGCTTTCGGAAGATTTGCGCATTTCGAGGGGCGAAGTACGCGCCGGCTCCGCGCATGAAACTGCACGCTTCCAGCGAGAGCTCAAAATCGCTCTGCAGACACCCGGACCAACCGCAGACACCTTGTCTGCCATTCGCCTGTCGCGCATCGGCAGACGGCCCCTCATTGTCCGTTTTGAGCGGTTTGGCACGCAGCTTGCTGATGTATTTTCGCATTCCAGCGCTGTGGCGCTGATCGAGGATCCGGACGACGAGATGCGGCAGAATCCGGAAACGCTGATGGCGCTCTTCGACCTTACCCCCGCCGAAACGCGGATATCGCTGCTCGTTGCCAGCGGCATGAGCGCCGTCGATATCGCCAGTCAGCACGGTATCGGCCATGAAACAGTCCGAAGCCATATCCGCTCGATATTCCAGAAAACCGGCACCGGCCGGCAATCCGAACTGAGCGCGCTGTTCGGTAAGATCCGTCTTTAGAGAGGCTGGCCGGGCGGGTAAGCATGTTCGGCACCGTTGAAATCCGACACCGTATAGCAGCCACCACCGTTATCCTCGATGGTCGAGGCGCTGATCACCGTCTTGCCGTGGCCACCAGGAATATCGAGGATATAGACGGGCTGGCAGAGGCCGGAGACACGGCCGCGCAACGCGGCAACCAGCGCCTGCCCTTCCTCGATCGTCAGACGAAAATGGCTGGTTCCAGGCGCCAGATCCGGATGATGCAAGTAATAGGGCTTGATGCGGTTTTCGACGAAGGCGCGCATCAGCGCCGCCAGCGTTTCCGGATCATCGTTGACGCCCTTGAGCAGCACCGACTGGCTGACCATGACGATGCCGCTATCGATCAGGCGAGCGCAGGCGGCGCGCGCGTCGGCAGTCAGTTCGCGCGGATGATTGGCGTGCAGCGCCAGATAGGTGGTCTTGCCGCTGGCCTTGAGTGCAGCAATCAGGGCGTCATCGACACGCTCCGGCTCGACCACGGGAACGCGCGTGTGGAAACGGACGATCTTCACGTGATCGATCGATGCCAGCCGCTCCATGAGCGATGCCAGCCTGCGCGGCGAGAGCACCAGAGGATCACCACCGGTGAGAATGACCTCCCAGATCTCGGGATGCCCGGCGATATAGGCAAACGCATTGTCCATCGCCTGTGATGCAAGTGTGCCGAGCCCCTGCGGCCCCACCATTTCGCGGCGAAAACAGAACCGGCAATAGACCGGGCAGACATGCACGGCTTTTAACAAAACGCGATCCGGATATCGATGCACGATGCCTTCGACGGGACTGTGCGCCGCATCGCCGATCGGATCCTCGCGCTCTTCCGGCAGGCGAAGCAGCTCCGCCGCATCAGGAATGAATTGCCGGGCAATCGGATCGTTGGGGTCGTTGGGATCGATCAGCGCGGATATCGCCGGCGTGACGGCGACCGCGTAACGGGCGGCGACATCATCCAGCCCGGCGCGATGGCTGGGGGAAACCAAGCCTGCGCCCTCCAGGTCATCGATCGTCTTCAGGGAACGGAGCGCGGTCATTGACGGCCCTCACTCATGGCCTCGGTCTCCGCGACCGGTGCCCAGATCACCTGGTCGATCCGCGATGCCCCGGTGGCCAGCATCACCAGCCGGTCGAAGCCGAGCGCGCTGCCGCTGGCCTGCGGCATGATCTCGAGCGCGCGCAAAAAGTCCTCGTCCAGGGGATAGGTTTCGCCATAGACGCGCTGTTTCTCAGCCATCTCCATGCCAAAGCGGCGGCGCTGCTCGGCGGCATCGGTCAGCTCGCCAAAGGCATTGGCCAGTTCGACGCCGCAGGCATAGAGCTCGAACCGTTCGGCGACGCGCGCATCATGAGTCGTCGGCCGAGCCAGCGCCGCCTCGGCGACGGGATATTCGTAGAGGATTGTCGCGCGGCCGAAACCGAGATTGGGCTCGACCTTCTCGACGATCACACGGCTGAACATATCGGCCCAGGTATCATCGTCAGCGACCCGCAGTCCGGCAGCGCGCAGGGTATCAGCGAGGCTCTCCCGATCGGTTTCGCCACTCCGGTCGATGGACGACAGGAGATCGACACCCGCGAACTGCTCGAACGCCTCGGCAACGGTGATGCGCTGTGGCTCCACAAACGGATCCGCCAGCGCGCCGCGATAGGTCAGCTGCTTTGCCCCCACCGTTTCGGCTGCAAGACCCAGCATTTGTGCGCAGTCACGCATCAGCGCTTCATAAGTCTCGCCGGCCCGGTACCATTCCAGCATGGTGAATTCCGGGTGGTGCAGCGGGCCGCGCTCACGATTGCGATAGACATGGGCGAAGCAGGCGATGCGCGGCTCACCGGCCGAAAGCAATTTCTTGCAAGCGAACTCCGGTGAGGTGTGGAGATAGAGCGGCGCCGTGCTGCCATCATGATGGATAGCCTGCGTTGCAAAGGCATGCAGGTGCGCCTCGTTGCCGGGAGATACCTGCAGCGTCGCGGTATCGACCTCGACAAAATCACGATCTGCAAAGAAACCGCGCAGCCCCGCCTGAATCCGGTTGCGGCCGATCAGGAAACCACGGCGGTCGGCATGGACATCCGGGGTCCACCAAGGGGAAGCAGCAAGCATCTCGGTCCTATGTCCATCTCGGCAAGTCATTGCTGCGCGCAAATGCGCGTTTCTTCGAGCCTGATCCGCCGTCACACTGGCAATTTGCCCAAATATAGGATAGGTGCGGCCCGAAAACGCATTCTGGCGTCTGTGACGCGCATATTTCGTGCGCTCCTCTACGACGCATCCAGCTCAGTTACAAGGAAGACTTATGGTCAAGGTAATCGCCTCTTCGGTCCGCAAGGGTAATGTTCTTGAAGTGGACGGCAAGCTCTATGCCGTTCTGACCGCCGCGAACTTTCACCCCGGCAAGGGCACGCCTGTCACCCAGGTGGACATGCGCCGCATTTCCGATGGCGTGAAGGTCTCCGAGCGCTGGCGCACCACCGAACAGGTCGAGCGCGCCTTCGTCGAAGACAGCGACCACACCTTTCTGTATGAAGACGGCGAAGGCTTCCACTTCATGAATCCGCAGACCTACGACCAGGTCGCCGTTTCGCCTGACGTCATCGGCGATGACAAGGCCTATCTGCAGGAAGGCATGGTCGTTCAGCTGAAGATGTTTGAAGGTATCGCGCTGGCGCTGGAACTGCCGACCCGCATGACGCTGGAAATCATCGAGACCGAGCCGGTCGTCAAGGGCCAGACGGCATCGTCTTCCTACAAGCCGGCCATCATGTCCAACGGCGTGCGCACAATGGTTCCGCCGCATATCGGCGTCGGCACCCGCGTTGTCATCCTGACGGAAGATGCTTCCTATGTGGAACGCGCCAAGGACTGATCCTTGATATTTTGAATGCAAAACGGGCGCGGTTTCAAACCGCGCCCGTTTTCGTTTCGGCAATAAACCGGAACGTCAGTGCTTCAATTCCGGATAGGCATCCAACACGTCGTCAGCGTCGCCATGCGTATCGTCATAGCCTTCCAGCGTCACGGAAACGCTGTCATCGACATCCAGCCCGCCTTCCCGCCGGACCGCAATGCGCGAACCGTTGTCACGCACAAGAACCGCTTCGCCGTTGAAACCCTGTTTCAAAAGCCAGTCTCGCGGTGCGTTCAGACGGATACGGACCTGACGGCTATCGTCTTCCTCGCGGGCTTCAACCAGTTCATAGGAAACCGGCTGGGAACCCCCGTTGATTTCCAGCTTGCCATGACCACTGCCTTCGGCTGCGAATGTCAGCATAATCGTCTCCTTTTGAAGGCGTTATCGGCGCACGGCGCGGCCGACGGCAATGAGAATGCAGGCGCCAATGAAGCCGATGACCAGATATGCCAGCCAGCCGGTGAAACCCATGTTGGCAAAGGCAAGAATGGCATTGAGGACGATCGCGCCGACAATGCCGAGAATAATATTCATGAACAGGCCCATGTTGGATTTCATGAACTGTTCCGCCATCCATCCGGCAAAGCCGCCAATGATGATTGCCGCGATCCAGCCTACGCCGTTAACGTCCATGTGTTTGCCCTCGCTTAAAACAAAGTTGTTGCTGCAACAGATAACGAACTGCCCCCCATTATGTTCCACGCGTTCCGTGGGCATTATCAAATACGCTTAATTAACCCCCACAAATATGAATTTGCCGCAGGGCTCTGCATTCGGTAGAGCCGGTCGGAGCGAAATCCGCACCGCCTCTGGAGGAGGACGTCTTGGATCAACAGGCAACGGCACCAGCCCATGCAAACGAGAGCATCGTTCCGCCTGCGGCAACGCTGCCGAACGTTGGCACCACAGCTGCGCTGAGCGGCGGCCTGATGTGTCTCCTATCGATGTCGAGCGTGCAGTTCGGCTCCGCGCTGTCAGCACCGGCGATTGCCGCCTATGGTCCTTTCGGCACGACCTGGCTGCGCCTGATCTGGGCCGCCGCCCTACTTGCCATCATAGTGCGCCCACCCATGCTTCACTATTCGCGGGCGCAGTGGCAGATGGCGGGGTTGCTGGGTGCCTGCATGGCAGGGATGACCTTGTGTTTCTTCGCGGCAATCGAACGCATTCCGCTCGGCCTTGCCGTTGCCATCGACTTCCTTGGTCCGCTCGCTGTTGCCACCTTCGCCTTCGGCCTCGGCTGGCGGCTGGTCTGGCCGCTGATCGCCGGAGCCGGTGTGCTGCTTCTGGCCCATGACGGTAACGGCTGGATCGGCGACACCACCGGCGTCCTCTTTGCCTTTGGTGCCGCCACTGGCTGGGGGCTTTACATCATCCTGATGAAGAAGGCGGGCAGCGCCTTCGAAGGTCTGCAAGGTCTGTCCATGTCGCTGATCGTCGCCGCGATCGTTGCCACCCCATTCGGGTTGCTCGACCTGCCACGAATGACGATGGAGGGCGTTGTCACCATCGCCGGACTTGCCCTTCTCGTACCCCTCATCCCCTATGCGCTGGAAATGATCGCGCTACGCCGGATGAGCACGTCGTCCTTCGGCATTTTGATGAGCCTTGAACCGGCGCTTGGCGCTATCGCTGGCTTTCTGGTGCTCAGCCAGCCGATGACCGCCTTGCAGATCACCGGCACCGTTCTCGTCGTTGCCGCCAGTGCTGGAGCCACCGCGACGGGCCGGTGAACAAGCCGGAATTATTGGCGCGCTTTTTGCAAACCCGGTGATAGAGTGGTGCTTCGCAAGCGTCGCTTTTTCCATCGAGGTGTGCATGTTTCCACTATCGCATATGATGAAAGCTTTCATTCGCAAAGGCCAGCTGACCGTCATCGACGCCGATGGCAAGCCCCATGTTTTCAAGGGTGAGCCCGGTCCGGAAGTGACGATGCGGTTGACCGATCGCAAACTCTACCGCAGTCTCGTCTTCAATTCCGAATTGGCCGCCGGCGAGGCCTATATGGATGGTACGTTGCGCTTCGAAGAAGGTTCGACCTTACGCGATTTCCTCACACTGTTTTCGATCAACAGGCTGTCGCTCGGCTCTTACCCCATCCAGAAGGCGCTGCGCGCCATCAAGATGCGCTTCCGCAAACGCCAGCAGTCCAACGTCAAGGGCGAGGCACAGCGCAATGTCTCCCACCACTACGACCTCGGCAACGAATTCTACAAACTCTTCCTCGACGAGCACATGCTCTATTCCTGTGCCTATTTCCGCGAACCGGACGAGACGCTGGAACAGGCGCAGCGCAACAAGCTGAGACTGCTCGCGTCCAAGCTCTGCCTGCGGCCCGGCATGAAGGTGCTGGATATCGGCTGCGGCTGGGGCGATCTGGCGCTTTATCTCGCCCAGCTCGAAGATGTCGAAGTGCTGGGGGTTACGCTGTCCAAGGAACAGCAGGCGCTGGCGACGCAGCGCGCCAAGGATGCCGGGCTCGAAGGCCGCGTCCGCTTTGAGTTGCGCGACTATCGCGAGGTCAACGAGACCTTCGACCGCATCGTTTCCGTCGGCATGTTCGAGCATGTCGGTGTCAGCCACTACGATGAATATTTCAAGAAGCTGAATGCCTTGATGCCTGACGACGGTATCGCCGTCCTGCATTCCATCGGCCATATGAGCCCGCCCGGCATGGCCAGCGCCTGGCTGCGTAAATACATCTTCCCCGGCGCCTATTCCCCCGCGCTGTCGGAGGTTTTCGAGGTGGTCGAGCGCAACAGCCTATGGGTCAGCGATCTGGAATTCCTGCGCGTCCATTATGCGACGACGCTCAAGCATTGGGTCGAGCGCTTCGACAAGAACCGCGACAAGGTCGTCGAGATGTATGACGAGCGCTTTGCCCGCATGTGGGAATTCTACCTGGTCAGCTGTGAGATGATGTTCCGCACCGGCAGCCAGCTGGTGTTTCACATGCAGCTGTCGCGGAGCCGTGATGCGGCACCGATCGTGCGCGATTACATCACCGACCGCCAGAAGGCCTACATGGTGCGCGAGCAGACGCTGAATATCACTCTATGAGGGGCTGGCTTTCTCGATGACAGCCTGATCGTCGTCTCCCTGCCATTGTAGCCGCTTGTAGTCAAAGCCGTATTCGAGTGTCGGCTTGACGACGGCAAAATAGGGCGAAAGATCGAAATCGCGCGGCGTATAGAGCGAATGATGACGTATATGCAGGATCTCGGCGCGGGAATAGGTCGATGTCGCTGCAGCCCGGCCCGGGGCGCGGGTGATTTCCGGCAGGATCGGATAGCGGATTTGTTCGAAAGCCTGTGCAATCAGCGTCGAGCAGATGGCGCGTGTCGGGTCGCCGGACCCGAAGGCCAGCATCCGGCGACGAAAGCGCACGGGAACCGGTGGTGTCGGCATGAAATAACGCAGCATGTCGAGAATGTTCTTCATGTCGTATTTCAGGCCGAGCCGTGAGATCATGAAGGACAGAACCGAATTGCGATCGTCCGGCGTCAGCCCGACAGGCCGGCAGATGCGGGTGTTATAGGTGCAGTATTTTCTGAGCGGCACCGCAACGCAACCCTCGCCCAGATTGACCTCGATAAGCTGCGGGCGATCGATGACCGGCAGCGTTGCCTGATCGAGCGTCAGCGGGATTTCATCGCCGGCGAAGAAGGCCGCATGCGACCATGTCGACTGGGTGAGATACTTGATCGTGTTCGAAATCTTGTGATTGCCCTCGATCAGTAGAATATCTCCCGGCCGCAGCGTCCGCGCCAGCGTTTCCGGATCGGACGGCGTATAGGGTTCATAGCCCGAGGTCCTCGCCGTCAGTCTTCCGGCCATCGCCATGCCGAGGCGATCGAGAAGCGTGTCCTTGCTGGTCAGAAGCGGATTCATTCGCAAGCAGCTTTCTTCCGGGCGTTCATCCTGCTGTTTATGTAGGAATTTATCCTGCCATCTGTCGAGTCACAGTCCTCGTTTGGGGTTGACCTTCGCGTGAAGCAGTTCTAAGTTTAGAACTATTCTAAACTAGGTTGCCCCTATCATGTTTTCCCGCCTGCTTTCGCGCTCCAAACGTCCGTTGTCCTCCCTATCCGAACAGGAGGTTCTGGCGCTGGCCATTTCATCCGAGGAAGACGACAGCCGCATCTATTTTGCCTATGCCGATGCGCTGAAAGACAGGTACCCGGATTCCGCCAAGGTCTTTGAAGACATGGGCGAGGTGGAAAATGCTCACAAGACCATGCTGATCGATATGCATCGCCGCCGGTTCGGCGAGCGCATTCCGCTGATCCGGCGCGAACATGTCAAAGGCTTCCTTACCCGCAAGCCGGACTGGCTGCGCCACAACCAGTCGCTTGACGCCATGCGGCGCGAGGCGGAGACGATGGAAACGCAGGCCTACAATTTCTATGTCGAGGCGGCCAAGAACACATCCGATGCGGCAACCCGGCAATTGCTCGGCGATCTGGCACTGGCCGAACAAGGGCATGAGGACATTGCCCGTATGCTGACAGACAAGCATGTGCCGGAAGGCGCGCGCAAAAAAGAAGATGAAGCCGCGCACCGCCAGTTCCTGCTGACCTACGTGCAGCCGGGACTCGCCGGATTGATGGATGGCTCGGTCTCGACGCTGGCGCCAATTTTCGCCGCCGCCTTTGCCACGCAGGATACGTGGCAGACCTTTCTGGTTGGCTTGTCCGCATCCGTTGGCGCCGGCATATCCATGGGCTTCACCGAAGCAGCGCATGATGACGGCAAGCTCTCGGGCCGTGGCTCGCCGCTCAAACGTGGCCTTGCTTGCGGCATCATGACGACGCTTGGCGGCCTCGGTCACGCCCTGCCCTATCTCATCCCGCATTTCTGGACCGCGACAATCACCGCCGCCGTCATCGTCTTCTTCGAACTCTGGGCCATTGCCTTCATTCAGAACAAGTACATGGAAACTCCGTTTTTACGCGCCGCCTTCCAGGTGGTTCTTGGTGGCGGACTGGTGCTCGCTGCTGGTGTCTTGATCGGCAACGCTTGAGCGAAATACTTTGCCGCTCAGGGTTTTCCTGTTACAGGCTGGAGGGCGTGAGCACCGTCTCATCGATCGAAAAAAGGAGTACGGGTCTCATGCGGCACTGCCCGTCTGGCTCCCGGAATTCTCCCAAATCTGAGGTGAAGCGATGCATGACATCGCCGATCACGGTATTGCCTTCGGGCGAATTGCCGCCATGCTCCCGGTCAAGGACGTGGGCAAAGCCCATGACTTCTACGTCAATGTCCTCGGTTTCCGGAAAACCTTCGAAAACGGCGATCCGGTCGGCTTCATGATCCTAGCGCGGGATCAGGCCGAACTGCATCTCACCTTGCAGCCCCATCACAAGGCCGCAACCTTCAACGTGGCGCACATGATGGTGGGGGATGTCGATGCACTGCATGCGATATGCCAGAGCCATGGACTGCGCATTATCAAAAGCCTCCAGAACAAGGACTATGGCCTTCGTGCCTTTGTCTTCGAAGATCCGGACGGCAACCGGATTGATGTCGGTCAGGTGCTACCGGCGAAACCAAGCTGATATATAGAAGAAGGGCGCGGCCCCTTCAGGGCGCGCCCTTCTTAAAATCTATGTGTTGGCTACAGTTAGTTTCCGACCGAACCGACCAGCACTTCCGCACCGTTCTCGATCGTCACCCAGCGGCCGGTGTTGAACGAGGCCTGACGCTTGAGGAAGCGATAAGGTGTCTTGCTCCAGATCTTCACTTCATTTTCTAGGTTATCGAGAATGAAGTCACCCTGGGCGGTGCGCACGGTCAAAACAGCATGGCCTTCGCCATCCGGCTTGCGGACAACGGTAATCAGCAGATCAGAGGGAGAGAAACCTTTTTCCATCAGGCGCTTGCGCTTCAGGAGAACGAAATCTTCGCAATCGCCAGCACCGTCGGGATAGGACCAAACCTCGTCCTTGCCGAATTGGTCCATGTCAGTCATCGGAGTGATTTCGCGGTTAACCGCAAGATTGACCTGACGGATGACCGACCAGCCGAAATCAGTGACGCGCGGCGCGGCCGTCGATTTGGTCTTGATCTCGCATTCCGGGCGGTGGGTCTGGCAGAATTCGTAATGGCCGATCGGCTGCGAGGTGATGGCGCCGGTCTGCATCGACAGCGCAGTTGCCGACGGCGCCGGGATTGCGGCGCCTGCCGAAACGAAAACAGCCGCAAATGCAACGACCACTTTCCTGATGCCCATCAACTGCGCCATGCGTGTCCCCTGTGGCGCGGCTTCTTCTGAAACACTCCAGAAAGAACCCCCGCGAAAGCCTGAAACTACCGTCAGCTTTCGCGGTGAAACTCCGCCGCGCGCCGCTCTAATCGTTAACAAAGAGTTAACAGCGCGGCCGAAGCGGAGTCAATCTGGAGAATCGGGGATCGCCGGATATGGTTAAAATGCCTAGTAACGCCTTTCGGAGTAGGATTTCAGGCGTTTAGCCGGCAGATATGGCGGCAACGGCGGAGAGAATCCGTTCGATATCCTCCGGCCGTGACAGACGGTGATCGCCATCACGGATCAGGGTCATCACCACATCGTCCGATGGCAGGTGTTCCATCAACTTCAGGCCATGGCCATAGGGAACGTCGGGATCCTGCATGCCCTGCAGGATATGCACCGGGCAGCCGGTCTCGATGATGCCGGTCATGACCCGGTTCTGGCGGCCATCCTCGATCAGCAGGGCAGTAAAGATATTCGGATCCGGACCATAGGGCGTCGGCTCTTCGAAATAGCCACGGTCGGCAAGCGATTGCCGTTCGGCGTCCGAAAGGTTTGGCTCGATCAGGTCGCTGGTGAAATCCGGCGCCGGCGCGATCAGCACCAGACCGGCAACCTTCGCGGCGTCGCCGCGGGCGCGCAGTTCGGCAATCAGCCGCAACGCCACCCAGCATCCCATGGATGAGCCGACCAGCACCATGCGCTCCGGCCCCAGATGGTCGATGACCGCGAGGCTTTCCTCCAGCCATCTGGAAATCGTGCCATCGGTAAAGGCGCCGCCTGATGCGCCATGACCGGAATAATCAAACCGGATGCAGGCAGCACCGGATGCTGCTGCATGGCGCTCCAACTCCACCGCCTTGGTGCCTGTCATGTCGGAGCGGTAACCGCCGAGCCAGACCAGCGTCGGCAAGGTATTGCCGCTTTTCGCCGGCAGGACGCGCATGGCGATACGGCGCGATTCGCTACCATGGCCGACTTCGAGAGTGTCCGGCTCGGCGTTCAAGACTGGCAATGACATACGACTTTTCCCTATTTCTGAGCGCTTCCCGCTGATTTTCTTTCTAAAACAGATTCTCCGAATGCCTGACAGGTGGTGATTTTCGTGAAGAGCTGTGTTATTGACTTTTCCGCAGCAATTTACACATGAAGACCAAGCGGCAGTTGGACGGCATTCTTGCCGGGACAAAGCGCTACTATCCGACATTGCATTCGTAACAGCTCGAGGAGAGTACGACCATTCGCAGACCGTTCAAAACGGACGCCCCTGTCAAAGACGGGCCCCGCTCTAACAAGGAAATCCGGTCCCTCCGGGTTCAGCTCATCGACGCCGAAGGTGTTAACCACGGCAGCATTCCCACCGAACAGGCGCTCCGCATGGCGGAAGAACTGGGTCTTGACCTCGTCGAGATCTCGCCGAACGCGGAACCGCCGGTGTGCAAGATCCTTGATCTGGGCAAACTGAAATACTCGACGCAGAAGAAGGCCGCAGAAGCGCGTAAGAAGCAGAAGATCATCGAGATCAAGGAGATCAAGATGCGTCCGAACATCGACACGCACGACTACGACGTGAAGATGCGCGCGATGAACCGCTTCTTCGAAGAGGGTGACAAGGTCAAGGTGACCCTGAAATTCCGCGGACGCGAAATGGCGCACCAGGAACTGGGCATGAAACTGCTCCTTCAGGTAAAGGAAGACACCACGGCGATTGCCAAGGTCGAAGCCGAGCCGAAGCTGGAAGGCCGCCAGATGATGATGGTTTTGGCTCCGAGGTAAGCACCTCTTTCCAGGATCACAGTTGATGAAGCCGCCGGACTGGCGGCTTTTTCATTGTAATGACCGGCAATAGGGAATTATCGGGCTCTTTCCGGAATCCCATTGCACTTTGAGGGCGCTTCAGTTACAAGCCCCCGTCCGAACGGTCCGGCAGGGCATGCCGTGGCTGTTCTTTACGCTGGAGACGAACCTCGTCAGTTCGTTTCGAAATCAACAAAAATGGAGTAGCAAAATGCCCAAGATGAAGACGAAATCCTCGGCCAAGAAGCGGTTCAAGATCACCGCGACTGGCAAGGTGATGGCAGCTGCCGCAGGCAAGCGCCATGGCATGATCAAGCGGTCCAACAAGTTCATTCGCACTGCACGTGGCACGATGGTGCTGGCAGAGCCAGATGGCAAGAAGGTCATCAAGAACTACCTGCCCAACGGTCTCTAAGACTTCAGGCACTTTTGGATTTTTAAGGAGATCATATCATGGCACGTGTAAAACGCGGCGTAACTTCCCACGCCAAGCACAAGAAGACACTCAAGGCAGCCAAGGGCTTCTACGGCCGCCGCAAGAATACCATCCGCGCAGCCAAGGCTGCTGTGGATCGCTCGAAGGCTTTTGCCTATCGCGACCGCAAGGTCAACAAGCGCAACTTCCGCGCTCTCTGGATCCAGCGTATCAACGCTGCCGTTCGCGAACATGGCTTGACGTATGGCCGTTTCATCGACGGTCTGTCGAAGGCTGGCATCGAAGTCGACCGTAAGGTTCTCTCCGACATGGCTATCCATGAGCCCGCAGCATTCGGCGCACTGATCGCCGCTGCGAAGAAGGCGCTGGATTACCTCAAGGAAGCCGGCACCAAGAACGAGTTTGAAAGCGCGGTTCGTTAAGACCAGCGCTTCCCAAGCCTTTTCAATATTAGTTGGGAAACCCGCGCTGGCTCGGCTGGCGCGGGTTTTTCTTTGACCGATCACGGGAATGAACCGGGAATTGAACGATGTCCGATCTGGAAGCACTGAAAGAGAATTTGCTGGCTGAAGTGACCGGAGCCAGCGACGAGGCGGCCATCGAAGCCGTCCGGGTCAACGCACTCGGCAAGAAGGGCTCGATCTCCGAGCTTCTGAAGACGCTCGGCACCATGTCGCCGGAAGAGCGCCAGACGCGCGGTGCTGCGATCAATGCGCTGAAGACCGATGTCTTCGAAGCCATCGCCACCCGCAAGTCAGCCCTGAAGGACGCAGCGATAGCTGAGCGTCTTGCTCGCGAGACTGTCGATATCTCGCTGCCGGTGCGCTCATCGCCTGCCGAGCGCGGCCGCATCCATCCGATCAGCCAGATCATCGACGAAATCACCGCAATCTTCGCCGACATGGGTTTCTCGATTGCCGAAGGTCCGGACATCGAGACCGACTATTACAATTTCACCGCGCTGAACTTCCCCGAAGGTCATCCGGCCCGCGAAATGCACGACACGTTCTTCTTCAATCCGGACGAGAAGGGTGAGCGCAAGGTTCTGCGCACGCATACCTCGCCGGTTCAGATCCGCACGATGGAGGCGCAGAAGCCACCGATCCGCATCATCATCCCCGGCAAGACCTACCGGCAGGATTCGGACGCCACCCATTCGCCGATGTTCCATCAGGTCGAAGGCCTCGTCGTCGACACCAAGTCGAACGTCGCCAACATGCGCTGGATCCTCGAAGAGTTCTGCAAGACCTTCTTCGAGGTGGACGACGTGACGATGCGGTTCCGCCCATCCTTCTTCCCGTTCACCGAGCCGTCGTTCGAAGTCGACATCCAGTGCGACCGTTCCTCCGGCCCGATCGTCAAGTTCGGCGAAGGCACCGACTGGATGGAAATCCTCGGCTGCGGCATGGTGCATCCGAACGTGCTGCGCGCCGGCGGCCTCGATCCCGACGTCTACCAGGGCTTTGCCTGGGGCATGGGCCTCGACCGCATCGCCATGCTGAAATACGGCATGCCGGATCTGCGCAACTTCTTCGACGCCGACGTGCGCTGGATGAGCCATTACGGCTTCCGCCCACTCGACATGCCGACGCTGTTTGGCGGGTTGAGCGCGTGACCAGCCTCGCTCACTATTTCGTCACCGATATCGAATGCGATGGACCCGATCCCTCGCGTAGTTCGATGTTGAGCTTTGCGAGCGTCGTGCTCCGCGAAGATGGCGAATTGTGTGGGGAATTCGAGGCTGTTCTGAAGCCGCGCGGTGACCGGTCGCCGGATACCCGCACCATGAAATGGTGGGATACCCAACCGGAGGCATGGGAAGCTGCCACCAAGGATCCGCAGGATCCGGGCGTCGTCATGAAACAATATGCGGATTGGGTTGAGAGCTTTCCCGGAAGCCGGTCATTCGCCGCCAGACCGGTCATATTTGACGGAATCTGGATGGACAATTACCTGCGTGCCTTTGCGGATTGTTTCTTGCTCGACGTGCCCTATTGGGGACGATGCATCTTCAATGGCAGTCCATTGGATATCGGTACGTATATGTCTGGTGTCTTCGGCTGGACCTCTCCGCACGAAGGGAACATTACCTTCCCCGCCGAGTGGCTAGGTCATCACCCACACACACATCGCGCCATCGACGATGCACGCGGTTACGCTTCGTTGCTCGCCAGGCTTTTCGCCGTGGCGCGCGAGCTTCCGCCCAACACACATGATTTCCTGAAGCGCAGCGATACCTAAGCGAACGCAAAACCGATTACACGGAAGACGGATCAATGAAATTCACACTCTCCTGGCTGAAAGACCATCTGGAAACGGATGCCACCCTTGAACAGATCTGCGAGCGCCTGACGTCGATCGGGCTGGAGGTCGAGGATGTCGATGACAAGGCGTCGTTCAAGCCGTTCGTCATCGCCAAGGTCGTTTCGGCGGAAAAGCATCCGCAGGCTGACAAACTGCGCGTGCTGATGGTCGATACCGGTGCCGGTGTCCCGATCCAGGTCGTCTGCGGTGCGCCGAATGCGCGCGCTGGCCTTATCGGTGCCTTTGCTGCCCCCGGCGCCTATGTTCCGGGCATCGACGTGACGCTCGCCGTCGGCACGATCCGTGGCGTCGAAAGCCACGGCATGATGTGCTCGGAAAAAGAACTGCAGATGTCGGACAGCCATGATGGCATCATTGACCTGCCGGAAGATGCGCCGGTTGGCACCAGCTTTGCCGCCTATGCCGGGCTCGACGATCCGATCATCGAGATCAATCTGACGCCGAACCGCCCGGACTGCACCTCGATCTACGGCATTGCCCGCGATCTGGCCGCCTCCGGTCTGGGAACGCTGAAAACAGCGCCGCAGCCCACTTTCAAGGTTGAGGGCGAAACCACCACCAAGGTGCAGCTGGACCTTGGCGGCGACGCCCATCTCTGCCCCGGTTTTGCACTGCGCCTCGTGCGCGGCGTCAAGAATGGCCCGAGCCCGAAATGGATGCAGCAGCGCCTGCTTGCCATCGGCCTTCGCCCGATCAACGCGCTCGTCGACGTCACCAACTACATGACTTTCGACCAGGGCCGGCCGCTGCACGTCTTCGACGCAGCCAAGGTCAAGGGCAACCTGACCGTCCGCCGCGCAGTCGCCGGCGAAAAGGTTCTGGCGCTCGACACACGCGAATACACGCTGTCGCCTGCCAATGTCGTGATTGCCGATGACAGCGGCATCGAGTCGATCGGCGGCATCATGGGCGGCGAACATTCCGGCTGCGACGAGAACACCGTCGATGTGCTGATCGAATCCGCTCTGTGGGATCCCATGAACATCGCCAAGAGCGGCCGCACACTCGGCATCATCACCGATGCACGCTATCGCTTCGAGCGCGGCGTCGATCCGGAATATATGGTTGCTGGTCTAGAGCGCGCCACGCAGCTGGTCCTCGACATCTGCGGCGGCACGGCAGCCAGGACGGATGTGGTCGGTTATGCCGGCTACACAGCAAAGATCGTCGATTTCCCGGTATCGGAAGTCAAGCGCCTGACCGGTCTTGAGGTCGGCTCGGCTGAAGCCATTTCGATCCTCACAGGTCTCGGCTTCGGCGTCGAAGGCAACGGCGAACGCGTCTCGGTCTCCGTCCCCTCCTGGCGGCCGGATGTCGATGGCAAGGCCGATCTCGTTGAAGAGGTCATGCGTATCCACGGCGTCGACAATATCAAGCCGCAGCCGATCGAAAGCCTCGGCGCCGTCAACGGCAAGATCCTGACGACCCTGCAGATCCGCACCCGGCTGGCCAAGCGGTCGCTGGCGGCCCGCGGCATGATGGAGGCCGTTACATGGTCATTCATCTCCAAGGCACAGGCCACGCTGTTTGGCGGTGGTGCGGAAAGCCTTTCGCTGGCGAACCCGATTGCCGCTGATATGTCCGACATGCGGCCATCGCTGCTGCCGGGCCTTCTGACGGCTGCGCAGCGCAATGCCGACAAGGGCTTTGGCGACGTGGCGATCTTCGAAGTCTCCGGCACCTATGAGAACGATACACCGGCCGGTCAGCGCCGGGTCGCTGGCGGTATCCGCCGCGGCTCCGCATCGCTCGCCGGTGCGGGACGTTCCTGGTCCAATGCAGCAAAGGGCGGCGGCAAGCCGGTCGACGTGTTCGATGCCAAGGCTGATGCCATTGCCGTTCTCGAAGCCTGCGGCGTGCCGATGGGCAATGTCCAGTTCGAAGCTGGCGGTCCCTCCTGGTATCATCCCGGCCGTTCGGGCACGATCAAGCTCGGCCCGAAGATCATCCTCGGCTATTTCGGCGAGTTCCACCCGAAGGTTCTGGAAGCGCTCGATGTTTCCGGCGCGCTATGCGGCTTCGAAGTCTATGTCGACGCCATGCCCGAGCCGAAGAAGAAGGCCACCCGCACCAAGCCGGCGCTGGAGCTTTCGCCGTTCCAGGCTGTCAAGCGCGACTTCGCCTTCGTGGTCGACAAAACCGTCGAAGCAGGTGCGATCCTCAAGGCCGCATCGAGCGCCGACCGCAAGCTGGTCACCGGCGTCAATGTCTTCGACATTTTCGAGGGCGCATCGGTCGGCGAAGGCAAGAAGTCCGTCGCCATCGAAGTCGTCATCCAACCAGCAGACCGCACGCTGACGGACGAAGATTTTGAAGCCCTGACCGGCAAGATCATCGCCAATGTGACGAAGAACACAGGCGGCGTTCTGCGGGCTTAAGGGCCAATATATGGAGGGGCGGCCTTTCCGCCCTTTCCGACGGCCGGAGGCGCGCGTAGTCGCCACCTACCGGCGATGAATGCCGCAAGGAATTTGGTGTCTGCCGAAAGCGGACACCAAACCTGCCACTGTCGGCCGCCGCAGGTCCCCCAACTGCCTCAATGCCGTTGTCCATAACCCGTTCACCGGCCAGCCCGGAGACGGGACTTTGCATTCGCTCCGATCGCGCGTGCGTTTGGAAAGAGAAAGCGGCACTGCCGAGATTCCCCCAAAGCGCCTCATAATACCGTCGGCATCGTCGACGAAAGGGACTTGCCACGCGCAATCGTCGGGCGTATTGAGCGATAGTCGCGAAAAGCGACCGCTTTCCTTGATCCGCTCAGTAGCGGAGTAAACAGGTGGACGAATTGTCGTCCAGGCGGTCAAGCACACGCCATCCATGCGCATTTGGCACGGATCGGCCAGCGTTTCCCAGAAACCACATGCCTGACTTCCGTCAGGCCTCATCGCAAGTCATCGGCGCCGCTGGCGCCCGCATGTCTGCGTCGATCGGATCGCGCCCATGAACAGGCCACTTATTGTCATTTTTACCGCCATTGTCCTCGATGCTATCGGCATCGGTCTCATTTTTCCCATCCTGCCTTCGCTGCTGCAGGAGGTCACCCACAACCAGAACGTCGCGCCCTATATCGGCACGATGACTGCTCTCTACGCCGTTATGCAGTTCATTTTTGCGCCGGTGCTCGGCGCTCTCAGCGACCGGCTGGGCCGCCGGCCCGTGCTCCTGATTTCACTCGCGGGTGCTGCCATAAACTATCTCTTTCTGGCCTTCGCCTCCAATCTCTGGATGCTGCTGATCGGCCGCGCCATTGCCGGGTTGACGAGTGCCAACGTTGCCGTGGCAATGGCCTACATCACCGACATTTCCCCGCAGGATAAGCGTGCCCGCCGCTTTGGCCTGTTCAACGCCATGTTCGGCATCGGTTTCATCATCGGCCCCATTCTCGGCGGTGTGCTTGGCGATCATTGGCTGCGGTTGCCGTTCATTGCGGCGGCGGCTCTGAACGCCTGCAACCTTCTCCTTGCATTCTTTGTGCTACCGGAGTCACGCACGCCCAGCCGAGAGAAAATCGATCTGGGCACACTCAATCCTCTTCGGCCCCTGCGATGGGTGTTCTCGATGAAGAGCGTGCTGCTGATCATCTTCATCTTTTTCATCTTCAGCGCCACCGGCGAGGCCTATGGCACGTGCTGGGCGCTCTGGGGAAGCGATGCGTTCCAGTGGAACGGGCTCTGGATCGGCCTTTCGCTCGGTGCCTTCGGTGTCTGCCAGACACTTGCCCAGGCATTTCTTCCCGGTCCGGCCGTAAAGCTACTCGGCGAACGGGCTGCCATTCTGACCGGGGTCACTTGTACCTGCATCGCATTGATCGTGATGGCGTTCGCCACCCAGAGCTGGATGATCTTCGCGATCATGCCCGTCTTTGCGCTAGGCGGCATCGGAGTACCGGCGCTGCAGTCTCTCGCAACCCAACAAGTGGACGAGAGCCAGCAAGGCCAGTTCCAGGGTGTGCTGGCATCGGTTGTCAGCCTCGCCTCGATCGTGGCACCGCTGGCTTTCTCGAGCTTCTACTTCGTCTTCAGGGCGCAATGGCCCGGTGCGATCTGGCTATCCGTCGTCGCCGTCTACGCGATCGGGATGCTGCTGGTGCTTGGCCTGCGATTAAAGCCACCCATGGCTCGGGCGCAGTGAGGCTGTAGCCCTCCGGAGCAAGCCGGAGGCAGGTCCGCGGGGACACACCCACAGCGCATCATGCCCTTGCTTCCGTCATCCCCGGCTTGATCCGGGGATGACGGAAGGTCTGGCGGCCCCGCCAGACCGGAAAAATCTCTCCCTCAAAAAAAATCATCCCCGCAAATCCCCGCCATCGAAACCTGTGCCATCATCATTGCGTCCTGTCATCGGCGAGACCGCTAGGCGTAGCGGTGGGGCAGGGCCGGTGCCGGAGAAGGGACAGACGTAAGCCTTTGTCCGGTGGATGATCAGAAAGTGGTTTCCCTCCCGCCTGCAAAATGGCGGGGCGTGCCTGTGAGGTACACATGAGGACCGGCGACTGGTATTGCGAAAGCGATATCTTTCCTGGCGCGGCGGCAAAACGCCAGCGTCACCCCGTATCAAAAGGGCGCCGTCATCCCCGCAGAGAAACCGGAGTTGGCCATCGGCGAACACTGAACGGGGCGCTGGAAGGCGTCATATAAAATAACTTTGTCCCGGCACTTTTCAGCGCCCCGGCCAAGTAGACGAACGGCAGTCAAACCCACGGCGGATTTTCCGGGCGTGGCTTGAGGTGTTGAGGGCTCGGCAGCCGCTCTGAAGGGACAACAAGAACCGCAGCAACCCTTGGCCAACAAACTTACCGGTGCAGATGATACAGCTTGTTGACGATCACCCAGCGGCCGTCGATCTTCAGAAGCGACAGGTAATCGGTAAACCGCATGCCGGCGAATTCGTCCGTGACCTTGACGAAGGCGGCATCGCCTTCGATATCGGTGATCTCGATATCCATCAGGGGCTGGGTTCCGGGAGGGGCTGGCGGTTCGGCGAGGATGGCGGCAATAAAATCGTCACGGGACATCCATTCGACCGCCCCCTGATAATGGCCGATAATCTTGGCATCCGGATGGAAGGCCTTGCGCAAGGCCGCTTCGTTGCAGAACGCCATGCCATCGACATAGAGGTGAACGACTGCGCCAATGGACTGCTCATCGGACATGCTTCTCTCCCTTGCTGAAGGCGCGATCCTAGCACGAAGGCGCGGTCGAATGAAGGCGAGACGGCGGATTGCTCAAGACCTGATGCGCGGAAAACGGGTGGATCACTGGTTACCCCCGGCATAGTCTTGCCCAAAACCGAGGAGCTTGCGATGAAAAAGCCGGGATCGATGAAAGCACTGGAGGATATGGGCCGGGCGCGGCTGTCGGAGAATTTCTTTCTGCGCGATTTCCTGCATTCGGAAATCGCCGATTTCTATGGGATGCCGAATATTCCCGATGATCCGGAACTGGCAATCGCCGCCGGAACGAAGCTTTGCGAAGAATTGCTGGAGCCACTGCAGCGGACGTTCGGGCGCCTGCATATCCGGTCCGGCTACCGGGCGCGCTCGGTCAACGAATTCGGCAATCGCAACAAGCTGAATTGCTCGACCAATGCCGCCACTGCGGCCGATCACATCTGGGACATGCGCGACGCCGACGGCTGCATGGGCGCCACGGCCTGCATCGTTGTTCCCTGGGTCTTCGACCGGCGCGACACACTCGGCGGCTGGCAGTCGCTGGCCTGGTGGATCCATGACCACCTGCCCTATGCCTCGCTTTGTTTCTTTCCGAAACTCTGGGCGGTCAACATCCAGTGGCACGAACGGCCGCTCCGGCGCATCCGCAGCTATATCGCACCGGCCGGGCTGCTGACAAAGCCAGGCATGACCAACCATACGGGCAGCCATGCGGATTTTTACAAAGGGTTTCCGGATCTCAGAACCTAGAAACTCATCCGGTAGCGGACATGGCCGTCCGCCTCGGTATAGTGATCGTAGAGCTTTCGCGCCGTCTCGTTGCCTTCGTCGGTGTGCCAGTAGAGGCGCGCCCAGCCGTTGGTTCTGGCCTTGGTGACGAGGTCATCAAGCAACGCCTTGCCGATGCCCTGTCCACGAGCGGACTCGTCCAGAAACAGATCCTCCAGATAGCAGACCGGCTCCTTGACCCAGGTTGCTTCGTGCAAAAGGCAGATCGCAAAGCCGACAACCCGGCCATCCAGAACGGCGACCCGCATGAACAGTGGTGTCGCCGGGTCGATGATCCGCGCCCAGGTCGTCGCCGTCACCTCCTGAGATACGGCTACCTTGTAGAAGGCGACATAGCCGGCCCAGAGTCCGCGCCAATCCGTTTCATCGCCTGCAGCTGCGTCGCGTATCTCGACCGCCATGGTCTATCCTCCCATTGCATTTATTCGCTGGCTTCGTTCAGCAGCTTGCAGGCTTCGTCGGACAGAGTGATCGAGGCTGATTTCGCCAGGCTTTCAAGCTGCTTCAGGCTGGTGGCACTGGCGATCGGAGCCGTTACTCCTTTGCGCGCCATGATCCAGGCCAAGGCGATCTCCGCTTGCGTATTGCCGGTATCGGCTGCCACTTCGTCCAGCGCTCCGAGAATACGCATGCCGCGTCCATCGAGATATTTGCCGACGCCGCTGCCGCGTGCGGACCCTTCGAGATCTTTGTGCGAGCGATACTTGCCCGACAGAAAGCCGCGCGCCAGACCGAAATAGCTGATGACGCCGATCTCTTCTGCAATGCATAGATTGCGCAACGGCCCGTCGAAGGAGGGTCGGTCGTAGAGATTATATTCCGGCTGAAGCACATCATAGCGCGGCAGGCTTTGACTTGAGGAAACATCCAGTGCGGCGCGCATCTGCGCTGCATTCAGATTGGAAGCGCCGGCATGGCGGATCTTGCCCTGCTGCAGAAGCTTTTCGTAAGCGCCAAGCGTTTCCTCATAGGGTGTTTCGTCATCTGGCCAATGAGAGAGGTAGACATCAATGTGATCGGTCTGTAGCCGGCGAAGGGAATCTTCGACCGCCTGCATAATCCACTTGGGCGACAGCCCCTTCTGTCCTGGCCCCATTTCGGAGCCAACCTTGGTGATGATGATGGCTTCGTCCCGGGCGCGGCCCGACTGTTTCAGCCACTTGCCGATGATCACCTCGGACTCGCCCCCCACATTGCCGGGAACCCAGGAGGAATAGACATCTGCAGTATCGATCGCATTGAAGCCTGCATCGAAAAAGGCGTCGAGCAATTGGAAGGATGTTTTTTCGTCGGCGGTCCAGCCGAAGACATTGCCGCCGAAGACCAGCGGTGCGATCGGCAGGCCCGTGCGGCCAAGGGTTCGCTTTTGCATGGGGTCGCTCCAGATTGTTTGGGATCATCGCTTGGGAGGCTTGAAGTCTGCACCAAGGACATAGGCCGGGTACAGCGCTTTTACATGCAGGGCGCCAATTTTATTCCGGCATGGATAGCTTGATAGGCACGTACCTCGGGGATACTGTGCCGCCAAAACGGAGAGGACACATCATGTTGCGTTTCGGTATTCTGTCGACGGCCAAGATCGGCCGCGAACTCGTTGTTCCAGCCATTCAGGACGCTGAAAACTGCGTCGTTACGGCGATTGCCAGCCGCGACCTTTCCAAGGCCCGCGACATGGCCGATCGCTTTTCGGTCCCGCATGCCTTCGGCTCCTACGATGAGATGCTGGCCTCCGACGTGATCGACGCGGTCTACATTCCGCTCCCGACCTCGCAGCACATCGAATGGACGATCAAGGCCGCCAATGCCGGGAAACACGTGCTTTGCGAAAAGCCGATGGCCCTGAAGGCTTCGGAAATCGATGCCGTGATCGAGGCGCGCGACCGCAACAAGGTTCTCATCTCCGAGGCTTTCATGGTCACCTACAGCCCCGTCTGGCACAAGGTGCGTTCGTTGATCAACGAAGGCGCGATCGGCAAGCTGCGGCATGTGCAGGGCGCCTTTACCTACTACAACCGCGATGCCGGCAACATGCGCAACATGCCGGAACTCGGCGGCGGCGGACTGCCGGATATCGGCGTCTATCCGACGATCTCGACGCGTTTCGTCACCGGCAAGGAGCCGCTCCGCGTCCAGGCAAACACCGACCGCGATCCGGAATTCGGCACCGACATCTATTCGAGCGTCCGGGCTGATTTCGGCGATTTCGAATTGAGCTTCTACATCTCGACCCAGCTTGCAGCCCGTCAGATCATGGTCTTCCACGGCGACAAGGGCTTCATCGAGGTCAAATCCCCCTTCAACGCCGACCGTTACGGCGCCGAGGAGCTGGAACTGACCAACCAGAACCATTCGCAGTCGCAGCTTTTCCGCTTCCAGGATGCGCGCCAGTACAAGCTGGAGGCCGAGGCCTTTTCGCGCGCCGCGAAGGGCCAGACGGAAGAAGTCGTGACGCTGGAAAGCTCCGTCAACAACCAGAAACTGATCGACGCCATCTACCGCGCCAGCGAGAAGGATGGCTGGGAGCCGGTTTGAGCCACTTTACAGCAAACAGAAACCCGCCGGCGACAGCGCGGCGGGTTTGCGTGGCCGGCATACCCGGAATATCTATGCCTCGGAGCGCAGTTCCACGACCAGCGCTATAGCCAGCGCCATCAGAAGTGCCGCGGCCATGCCTGCATTATATGCCAGGATCGCCAGCCCGAGTGCGAGCAGCGACACGTTCCCCAGTGAACAGACCGCCGCCAGGGCAAAGGCAAGAATGATCAGCCAGGGTGTCACGCAATAACAAATCAGCGAGCGCGTGCCCGCCGCCAACAATCCGATTGCAAATGCGGTCAAGATTATCATCCGACCCTCCCGCCATAGCCACAATGCGGTAACACTGGGCCGGGAGCGCTAAAATTGACTTAAATTTCAACGCTTCGGACGCTGTGTGCGCGGTTTGGAAGCCATGAAAACGCCGGTATGGTGAAAGCTTTGTTGAGAGCGGCGCCAAAGGCTGGCTATCCGCCGCCGCGCACGGCAAAATAGCTAGATGAGCTCGTTCTTCGAATCCGATTCGCCCTCCAATCTCGCCGAATATTCGGTCTCCGAACTGTCCGGCTCTATCAAGCGGACGGTCGAACAGGCCTTTGACCAAGTGCGGGTGCGCGGCGAGATTTCCGGCTACCGTGGCCCGCATTCCTCGGGTCACGCTTATTTTTCCCTGAAGGACGACAAGGCCCGCATCGATGCCGTCATCTGGAAGGGCACGATGAGCCGGCTGAAGTTCCGGCCCGAAGAGGGCATGGAAGTGATTGCCACCTGCAAGGTTACGACATTTCCGGGGTCTTCCAAATACCAGATCGTCATCGAAACGCTGGAACCGGCCGGCGCCGGCGCCTTGATGGCGCTGATCGAGGAACGCAAGCGCAAGCTTGGTGCCGAGGGATTGTTTGATCCGTCGCGCAAGCGGCCGTTGCCCTATATGCCGAAAGTCATCGGTGTCATCACCTCGCCCACCGGCGCCGTTATCCGCGATATCCTCCACCGCATCTCCGACCGGTTTCCCGTTCACGTCATCGTCTGGCCCGTGCGTGTGCAGGGCGAAGGTTCGGGCAACGAGGTGGCTGCGGCGATCGAGGGCTTCAACGCGTTTACCGCAGGCGGCCCGATCGCCCGGCCGGACGTTCTGATCGTCGCACGCGGCGGCGGCAGCCTTGAAGATCTCTGGGGGTTCAACGACGAAGCCGTGGTGCGAGCGGCAGCGAACTCGCAGATCCCGCTGATCTCGGCCGTCGGCCATGAGACCGACTGGACGCTGATCGACTATGCCAGCGACCAGCGGGCGCCAACACCGACCGGTGCCGCTGAAATGGCCGTGCCGGTAAAGGCGGATCTGGAGGCTGCCACCTCGGCATTGTCCGCACGGCTGAAATCGGCCGTCGGGCGACAGATGGACAATCGCCGGCAGAGCGTGCGGGCGCTGACCCGTGCCCTGCCTTCGCTTGATCAATTGCTGGCTCTACCGCGCCGCCGCTTCGACGAGGCATCGGCAGGGTTGGGACGCGGGCTACAGATGAACACCGCCAACAAGCGGCGGGCCTTCGAGCGGATCGCCGCGCATCTGAGGCCCGACGTCCTGTCGAACCGGATCAACGAACGGCGACAGAAGCTTGGCGAGCGGATGATCCGTGCCGAGCGTATCGTCGAGCGCTTGCTGCAGCGCTCTGCATCGCGGGTATCATCGGCCGATGCCGCCCTGCGCACCCTGCCTGCCCGTTTGCTGAGCCAGATACACCGCTCGCAGGATCGCCTGACCGGTCTTTCCGGCAGAGCCGACAGCGCGCTTCTGGCCGACCTGCGCCGCCGGCGCAGCGCAGTGACTGCACATGACCGAATCCTGCAATCGCTGTCCTATCGCAACGTGCTGAAGCGCGGCTATGCGCTGGTGCGTGACGAGACGGGTTTGCCGGTAAAGGGCGCGGCGGCACTGTCTCTCAACCAAACGATCGCCATCGAATTTTCCGATGGTTCGATCAATGCGGTGACGGCCGAGGGCAGCGCTACGCCGCCAGCACAGCCGGCAAAGAAACGCGCCGACAAGCCGCCGGCTGCGGCACCGACGAAACAAGGCAGCCTGTTCTAGGATGCGCATTCTTCTCGTTCTCGCCCACCCGCTCACCGACAGTTTTGCCGCAGGCGTTGCCGCCACGGCCAAGGCCGCGCTGGAGAAAAGCGGCCATAGCGTCGATCTGCTCGATCTCTACCGGGAAGGCTTCGATCCGCGTCTACTGGAAGAGGAACGGCGCGGTTATTTCGATACGCCCTATGACACCACGGCGGTCGACGGCATCGTGGCGCGGCTGCAGGCAGCCGATGGGCTGATCCTGGTGTTTCCGCAATGGTGGTTCAATTTTCCAGCGATTCTCAAGGGCTTCTTCGACCGGGTCTTTGCGCCGGGCGTCGCCTTCGACCACGAGCAATCCGGCGGCCGCATCCTACCGCGCCTGACAAACATCAAACTGTTCTGGGCGCTGACAACCACAGGTTCGCCCTGGTGGGTCGTCAAGCTCTACATGGGCAACCCGGTGCGGCGCCTGTTGAAACGCGGGATCGCGGCGTTCTGCGCCAAGGATGTCAAATTCCGGATGATCTCGCTGCATGACATGGACCGGGTAACGCCAGTGCAACGTGCCGCGCATCTGGCAAGGATCGAAAAAGCCATCGCGCAGATTTGAGATCGTCGCGAGGCTTACGCGAAAAGAAACGGTTCCGTAACGGTCTCACCGCTAAAACAGAAGCTGATTGAACCGAGGGCGCCCAATGCCGGTGGAATTATCAGCTTCGCAGGCATTGAATCTCTGGCACAGCGTTTCGCTTGAACAGGTACGGATCGACAATCGCGACCTGACGCTCCGGCAAATCTCCATCCTGCTGCATATCTATCTCGTTCCACCGCCTCACACGGTGCGCGGGCTCGCCGGAATTCTCGGTGTCACCAAGCCTGTTATCACCCGCGCGCTCGACACGATGGGCGATCTCGGGCTTGTGACCCGGGCCCGCGACGACCGCGACAAACGCAATGTGATCATCAAGCGCACGGTCGATGGTGCGCTTTATCTTGAAAAACTTGGCGACTTGATCATTGATCAAGGGCGCAAACTGTCTATCTGAGAAACCATGCTTGATATTCCCGACCGCCGCCTGAACGCCTATCGCACCGATCTTGCCGAGGAACGCCTGCGCGGCGTCGTCGAGGCGCCCAATTACGTCAGCGGAACCGCGGGGATCATCTGCGTGCCCGTCGTCCAGATGCGGGCGCGCCCGGAGCTGGAATGCGGCACCGATACCGAGCTGTTGCTCGGAGAAACTGTCCGCGTGCTCGATACGGATGCTGGGTGGGCCTGGGTGAAGGCGGATTTCGATGACTATGTCGGCTATATCCCGGACTACGCCGTTTCGCCCGTCGTGCGCAGCCTGACCCATATCGTGACCGCGCCCCGCACATTTATCTATTCTGGGCCGGACCTGAAATTTCCGACTGTGCAGGCGCTGTCGATGGGCAACCGGATTGCGGTCATCGACGAGCGCGAGACACGCGGCACACGCTATTTCCTGCTTGAAGGCGGACAGGCCGTGATTGCCAATCACTGCGCCGAAGTGGGGCAGCCTTTGTCCGGCGACTACGTCGCTGTTGCCGAGCGATTTCTGGAGACCCCCTATCTCTGGGGCGGCCGCTCCGGCTTCGGCATCGACTGCTCCGGCCTGGTGCAGCTATCGATGATGATGACCGGCAGGGCTGCACCGCGCGATACGGACATGCAAGCCAAGGGCCTCGGTACCGAAATTGACCGCAGCGAACTGAAGCGTGGCGACCTCGTATTCTGGAAGGGCCATGTGGCGATCATGGAAGACGAAAAGACCCTGCTGCATGCCAACGGCCATACGATGACCGTTTCGCATGAGGGCCTGGAAGAATCGATCCAGCGGATTGGGTGGCTGTACAACAAGCCGACCGGTTTCCGCCGTCCCTGATCAATAGCCGGCTTGGCGATCCACCAAATGCTCCAGCGGCAGACCGCTTTCGAAGCGGTCCATCTGCTGTTCGGCATGCACAAACAGTGCTTTCACGTCTGACGAAGCGGCCACATGCGGCGTGACATAGACATTGTCCATGTCCCAGAACGGGCTGTTCTTGTCCAACGGCTCCTGTTCGAACACATCGAGCGAGGCGCCGCCGAGAACACCGGACTGGAGCGCAGCGACGATATCGGCACTAACCTGACTGCCGCCACGGCCGCCATTGATCACAACCGGTGCGCCAAAAGGCCCCTTGCGGCTGAGCTTTGAAATGAGAGAGGCGTTCAGAATGCCTGTTGTCTCCGCCGTCAAAGGAAGCAGGCTGACGAGGAAGTCGGTCCTCGCCAGGAACGCGTCCAGTTCATCGCCAGCAAAGGTTTCGACACCATCGATCACCTTTTTCGACCGCGACCAGCCGATCGTCCTAAAGCCCAGGACGCCGAGTTTGCGAATGCTATCCTGACCGAGAATGCCAAGCCCCATGATGCCGACGGTCACATCGGCTGCTTCCGGCTGGCTAAGATCCTCCCAGACATGCGCCTTCGCCCGCGCCTCGTAGGCGCGGTGCTGACGCAGGTGCATCAGGCAATTCATGACCACCCATTCGCCCATCCGTGTCGTCAGGCTGCGATCAACGAAACGGACCAACGGCACATCCGGCAGGCCCGGCAGCGTCAGCACGTGATCGACCCCAGCACCGCCTGAGAACACGACCTTCAGGTCCGGCGCACGGGAAAACAGGTCCGGGTCTGATTTCCAGACGACGGCGTAATCGATGCCAGAGAGATCGCGGCCCTTATGGGCGGGGTCGGCGAGGTTTAGGATTTCACGCCCGGGGAAGGCGCCCTTCAGGCCCTCCTCCACTTCGCGCGGAATGAACTTCAGATCGACGATGACGGGACTTTTGGACGGCATGACAACTAACTCTATTGGCGGACGGCGGGCACATCGACCGCTTCCATGTTGAAGGCGGCGGCCATCAGCGCCTTGGTGTAATCTTCCTGCGGCGCGGTGAAGATCCGCTCGGACGGCCCCTGCTCGACGACCCTGCCGAGGCGCATGACGATCATGTCGTTGGCAAGGGCACGCACGACCTTCAGGTCATGGCTGATGAAGAGGTAAGCGAGCGAATGCTTTGCTTGCAGATCGCGCAGCAGATCGACCACCTGCGCCTGCACGCTCATGTCGAGCGCCGAAGTCGGCTCGTCGAGCATGACGAATTTCGGCTTCAGTACCATGGCACGGGCAATCGCAACACGCTGCCGCTGGCCGCCGGAGAATTCATGCGGATAACGCCAGCGGGTTGCCGCATCGAGGCCGACTTCTTCGAGGGCGGCAGCTACGCGCGCATCGCGCTCCTTCTCGGAGAGCGCCGGCTCATGCACCTTCAGGCCTTCGGCGATGATGTCACTGATTGCCATGCGCGGGCTGAGCGAACCGAAGGGATCCTGGAAGACGATCTGCATGCGGTTACGCAAGGGGCGCATCTGCTTGAAAGAATAACCGGCTATGTCGTTGCCGATGAAGCTGATGCGGCCTTTCGACGAGATCAGACGCGTCAGCGCCAGTCCAAGCGTGGTCTTGCCGGAGCCGGATTCACCGACGACGCCAAGCGTCTGGCCGGCTCTTAGCGTCAGGTCGATACCATCGACCGCCTTCACATGATCAACGACCTTGCGCAGAAACCCGGCCTTGATCGGAAACCACACCTTCATATCCTGCGCCTGCATGACCACCGGCTTCGTCGTATCGGAGACAGGCGGCACGCCCTTCGGCTCGGAGGCCAGCAGGTGACGTGTATAGGTGTGTTGCGGGTTGGCGAAAATCTCGGCCGTCGGGCCGGTCTCTACAATCTTGCCCTTGGTCATGACGCAGACGCGGTCGGCGATCTTGCGGACGATGCCGAGGTCATGGGTGATGAACAGCATCGACATGCCATGATCGTCCTTGAGCGTTTTCAAAAGCTCAAGGATCTGCGCCTGCACGGTTACGTCGAGCGCGGTGGTAGGCTCATCAGCGATCAAGAGTTCTGGCCGGTTGGCCAGCGCCATGGCGATCATGACGCGCTGACGCTGACCGCCGGACAGCTCGTGCGGATAGGCGGCAAGGCGCTTTTCCGGCTCGCGAATACCGACCTGATTGAGCAATTCCAGCACGCGGGTGCGCGCTGCCGCTCCGGTGATGCCCTGATGCAGATCGAGAATTTCGGCGATCTGCCGCTCGATCGAATGCAGCGGGTTGAGCGATGTCATCGGCTCCTGGAAGATCATCGTAATGTCGTTGCCGCGCACCTGGCGCAACTCCGCATCCGAGGCCGTCATCAAATCCTTACCGTTGAAGAGGATTTCGCCGCTCGGGTGGCTGGCGGCCGGATAGGGCAGAAGTTTCAGGATGGAATTGGCCGAGACCGATTTTCCCGAGCCGGATTCACCGACCAGCGCCACCACTTCGCCGCGCTTGATATCGAAGGAAATGCCATCCACCGCCGTCGATGTCTTGCCACCCTGGTGAAAGGCAACCGAAAGATTGCGCACGGAAAGCAGTGTGTCTGTCATTG
Organism: Rhizobium sp. PL01; assembly: GCF_033447125.1. NCBI lineage: Bacteria > Pseudomonadati > Pseudomonadota > Alphaproteobacteria > Hyphomicrobiales > Rhizobiaceae > Rhizobium > Rhizobium sp. PL01. Next base: position 227,422 of record NZ_JAWQUM010000009.1, read on the forward strand.
CGGCGCTCATCGGAACGTCTTTCTCGGATCGAAGGCATCGCGGGCGGCTTCGCCGATGAAGATCAGCAGCGACAGCATCACCGACATGACGACGAAGGCGGTCAGCCCGAGCCAAGGAGCCTGCAGGTTGGATTTGCCCTGGCTAATCAACTCACCCAGCGAAGCAGAGCCCGGCGGCATGCCGAAGCCGAGGAAATCGAGCGAGGTCAGCGTGGTGATCGAGCCGGAGAGAATGAACGGCAGGAAGGTCAGCGTCGCCACCATGGCATTGGGCAGAAGGTGGCGGAACATGATCGTCCGGTTGTTCACACCCAGCGCCCGGGCGGCGCGAACATACTCAAAATTTCGCGCCCGCAGGAACTCGGCACGGACGATGCCAACGAAGCCGACCCAGGAGAATAAAAGCATGATCCCAAGCAGGATGAAGAAGCCTGGCGGCAGGATCGCGGCGATGATCAGGAGAATATAGAGCACTGGCATCGATGACCAGATTTCGATGAAGCGCTGCATGAGAAGGTCGGTCCAGCCGCCGAAATAACCCTGCACGGCACCGGCGGTAACACCGACGACGGCAGAGAGAATGGTGAGGCACAGACCAAAGAGCACGGAGACGCGAAAGCCGTAGATCATGCGGGCCGCGACATCGCGCGCCTGATCGTCCGTGCCCAGCCAATTCAGATTGCCGAGCGTGCAGCCGGGATCGTTCTCGCCCTGCGGATAGCCGGAGCAACGCTCCGCCTTGTCCATCAGCCAAAAGGGTTTGGTTGGTGCCGAGTGCGGAATGTTGGAATTGGCCGTCTGATAGGAATAACGGATCGGCGGCCAGATCATCCAGCCATTCGCCTTGATCTCGTCGGAGATTTCCGGCGCGCCGTAATCGGTGATGGCCAGGAAACCCATATCGCCGAGGAATTTCTCCTCCGGATACTGCATCAGCGCCGGCACCAGAAGCTCGCCCTTGTAGGAAACGAGGATCGGCCTGTCATTGGCAATGAACTCGGCACCAAGGCTGAGACCGAACAGAACAAGGAAGATCCAGAACGACCAGAAACCACGGCGGTTGGCCTTGAAGTTATCCCAGCGGCGGCGATTGACCGGCGACAGGCGGCCCGGGGGACGGCCGGTCACCAAGGTTGGATCGGCAGAGACGATGTCAGCAGCCATCAGACGTCCCTCCTATCGAAGTCGATGCGCGGATCGACCCAGGTGTAGATGAGATCGGACAGCAGGCTAACGAACAGCCCCATCAGCGAGAAGATATAGAGCGTCGCAAAAACGATCGGGTAGTCGCGCTTGACGATGGAGTCATAGCCGAGACGGCCGAGGCCATCGAGCGAGAAGATATATTCCGTCAGTAGCGAGCCGGTGAAGAAGGCGGTAATGAAGGCGGCCGGAAAGCCGGCAATGATGATCAGCATGGCATTACGAAAGACATGGCCATAAAGCACCTGACGTTCGTTCAACCCCTTGGCCCGTGCCGTGGTCACGTACTGCTTCTTGATCTCGTCAATGAAGGAGTTCTTGGTCAGTAGCGTCGTCGTTGCGAAGGCCGACATCAGCAAGGTGATGAGCGGCAGCGTCATATGCCAGAAGTAGTCGAGGATCTTCTGCCACCAGTTCAATTGGGCGAAATTGTCCGAAACGATGCCACGCAGCGGGAACCAGTCGAGGAACGAACCGCCGGCGAAGAGCACGATCAAAAGGATACCGAACAGGAAGCCAGGCACCGCGTAGCCGACGATAATGACGCCGGACGTCCACACATCAAAGGTTGAACCATCGGAAATGGCTTTCTTGATCCCAAGGGGGATAGAGATCGCGTAGGAAAACAACAGGATCCAGAGGCCAAGGGAGATGGAAACCGGCATCTTCTGCAGGATGAGGTCGATCACAGACGTGTTGCGGAAGAAACTCTCGCCGAAATCGAACCGGATATAGTTCCACATCATCTGGCCGAAGCGCTCGAGCGGCGGCTTATCGAAGCCGAACTGCTTTTCCAGCTTCTTGATGAACTCCGGATCAAGCCCCTGGGCACCGCGGTATTTGCCTCCATCGTCGCCGAAAGATTGGCCGAGATCGCCGCTGCTACCGGAGAGGCGGTCGCCACCCTGGTTCTGGCCGCTCAGATCGGAAATGACCTGTTCGACGGGCCCACCCGGTGCGAACTGGATGACGGCGAAGGAGATGGCCATAATTCCGATGATCGTCGGGATCATCAAAAGAATGCGCCGCAGGATATAGGCACCCATCAGCGGCTACCCGCCGGGATTTGCTGTCGGTCTTCTCGTACCGGTGCAATTGCGGGTGCAAAAACACTCCGCCCTTTTGCTGAAAGTGCTTTCGCATGCAGCGTGGATATCCAGTCGGTCAAGCCCAACCCTTCCCGTTTTGCCGCCACGCATACCCCGTGGACCAGCAGGCCCCGCCGACGGGCGGCGGGGGTGATTCGTCATCGCTATATGGAGCCCAGCCAGCCTTCCGGCGCAAGCCCCGGTTCATTTCACGGCGTTTTTCGACCACCAGACATCCGGAAAGCCCATCCCGTAATAGGGCAATTCCTGATGGGTCAGGTGGGTCCAGTAAGCGACGCGCTGAGCCTTGGAATAGAACAGTGGCACGACATAGTGATGCGCCAAAAGCACGCGATCGAGCGCCCGTGTGGTTGCCACAAGCTCCTCCCGGTTCGGCGCAAAGATGATCTTGCGGATGAGCTCGTCGATTGCCGGATCGGCAATGCCCGCATAGTTACTCGAACCCTGCTCATCGACCGAGGTCGAGCCCCAATATCCGACCTGCTCGTTTCCGGGCACCAGTGTCTGTCCCCAGATGCCGTAGATCATGTCATAGTCGAAGCTTCGAACGCGATTGGTGTATTGCGAGGCATCGACGGTGCGCATGCGGGCATCGATGCCGATCTTCTTCACGCTGTTGACGAAGGGCGAGACCGTACGCTCGAAGGACGGGTTGGAAAGAAGGATTTCGAAGCTGAAGGGTTCGCCGGTCTTCGTATTGACCAGCCGGTTGCCCTTGAGCTCATAACCAGCCTCCTTGAAGAGCGCGAGCGCTGTGCGCAGGTTCCCGCGCACCTTCTGCGGATCGCCGTTGATCGGATTCGTATAGGGCGTGGTGAAAACGTCGGCAGGGACCTTGTCCTTCAGCGCCTCGAGAATCTCCTTCTCGCGGCCTTCCGGCAGGCCGGAAGAGGCAAGTTCGGTGTTCCAGAAATAACTATCGACCCGCTGGTAGGCGTTGTAGGCGAGGGTGCGGTTCAGATCCTCGAAATCGAAGGCGTAGTTCAGCGCCTCGCGCACCTTCTGATCCTTGAATTTGTCGCGGCGCATGTTCGGCACGAAAGCCTGCATGATGCCGGCGGCACGTAAGGGATTCGCGATCTCCTCGCGGACCACACGGCCGTCCTTCGCGGCTGGGAAATCATAGGCCGTCGCCCAATGGCTGGCGCTGTTGTCGCGGTAGAAATCGACATCGCCGGCACGAACCGCCTCGAACTCCACGGTTTTGTCGCTGAAGAACGTGTACGTGATCGTGCCGAAATTGTTCTGGCCAACATTCACGTTGAGGTCCTTGGCCCAATAGTCGTCGCGCAATTCGAAGCGGATCGAGCCACCTGGCTGGAACGATGCAATCTTGTAGGGGCCGGAGCCCATGACCGGCTCCAGCGTCGTCCGACTGATATCGCGCTTGTTGCCCTTCGCATCGTCACCTTCCCACCAATGCTTCGGCACAATGGGAAACTGACCGAGAATGTTCGGCAACTCACGATTGTTCTTCTCGTCGAAACGGAATGTGACATCACGCTCGCCGGTCTTTTCCGCAGAAACCACATGCCGGTAATAGTTGCTGAGGAGTGGATTGAGCTCCTTTGCCTTGTCGAAGGAAAAGATCACGTCCTCCGGTGTCACCGGTTTGCCGTCCGCCCATTTCGCCTCGGCACGAAGCCGGAAGGTCGCTTGCGAGATGTCGTCTGGATAGGCAACGCCCTCTGCGAGAAGGCCGTAGGATGTCGTGATCTCGTCCTCGGCGGATTTCAGCAGCGTGTCGAAAACGAGAGACGCGACACCAGCAGCCGCCTCGCCCTTGGAGAGGATCGGGTTGAACGTGTCGTAGGTTCCGCTTTCGGAAAGTTTCAGTTCGCCACCCTTAGGAGCGGCCGGATTGACGTAATCGAAGCGGGCAAACCCGTCCTTGTGTTTCAGTTCGCCGATCGTTGAAACGCCAATTCGCCAGACCGGCTCCTGAGCCACCACCGGTCCAGTTACCAGGAGGATGGCTGCTGCCAAAGCCAGTGCGCGTCTGAAATTCATGCCAATTCGCCTCTTCCGTTTTTCATTTTTCGCTACTTGAACGACAGAATAGGCAAAATCCGGGCAATTGACAGAAGCTGCCTCAAATCGGGCCTTTTTTTTGGGTCACGGTTGTGTGTCCCGCAAGGCTGACACAAAGAGGGCGTGTCAGTGTCGGTGCGGCAAATCGCAATTGGGCATCGCTTGTGCGCGGATTGCCACGCGTTATCAAGAAACGGACGGCATATGACACCGACAAAAGCAGGCTTTCTTCAGCATCTAGGGTCAATTACACTGGCTGGCCTGATTGGGCTGAGCCTTGTTGCAGGAGATGCAGCAGCGGCTGACGATACACCTGCAAAGCAGATTTTCGGCAAGGTCAAGCTTCCAAGCGAGGCGGCGGCAAACCCGATCGGATTCTATGCCAAGGGCTGCATGGCCGGCGCCGTGGCGATACCGACCGACGGGCCGACATGGCAGGCGATGCGTCTGTCGCGAAACCGCCGCTGGGGCAATCCGGCAATGATCCAGCTGCTTGAAAAGTTCTCCCAGGACGCGGTTCAGCTTGGATGGGGGTCCGGTATCCTGATCGGCGACATTTCGCAGCCGCGTGGCGGGCCGATGATTACCGGACACGCCTCCCATCAGATAGGGCTCGACGCGGATATCTGGTTCCAGCCCAAGCCCGCGCAGTCGCTTTCCGTGCAGACGCGCGAGGACATGCCGTTCATCTCGATGCTCGACAAGAGCAAGTTCCTGACCGTCAACCCGGCCCGCTGGACACCGACCCATGCCAAGCTGGTGATGCAGGCGGCGAGCTATCCGCAGGTGGAGCGCGTTTTCGTCAACCCGGCGATCAAGAAGAAGCTGTGCGAGACATGGACCGGCGACCGCGATCTGCTCGGCAAGGTGCGCCCGGTCTATGGCCACGACGAGCACTTTCATATCCGCATGTTCTGCCCGCCGGGAACACCGAGCTGCAAGGCGCAGGCGCCGGTCGCAAACGGCGACGGGTGTGACAAGTCGCTTGCCTGGTGGTTTACCAAGGAACCCTGGGCCACACCGAAAAAAGACCCGAATGCAAAACCGGTAAAACCACGGTTCACAATGCTTTCCGATTTGCCGAAAGCCTGTACTGCCCTGCTCGCAGCGCCTGCAGCCTCCGAACAGTCGGCCACGTTCGGCACGGCCTATGTGGCGCCGCAGCCGGCGGCTGGCGATGCTGCGATCCAGCAGGCCATTCACGCGGGGAACAGCGACCTGCCGGACAATGACATCCCAATTCCCTTGGCCCGTCCTGCCCTGCAATAGGCTTGGGACGCTGTAGCTTTCGGCGCTTTTCAAGCGCCGAACTGTGCTGTACAGAAAATCAAATCGATTTAATTCGAGGCTTTTCTTGGTCGGCGTGATGCCGGGAGTTCTGTGATGACCAGCCAGACATGCGTGGCGCTGATTGCCCACGATCAGAAGAAAGACGACATGGCCGCGTTCGCGCAGGCCAACGAGGCGGTCTTTTCCGGCTGGAAAATCGTTGCCACCGGCACCACCGGCGGGCGCGTACAGGAGGCCTGTCCCAGCCTCGATGTGATCCGGCTGAAGAGCGGCCCTCTTGGCGGCGACCAGCAGATCGGCGCGATGATCGCCACGGGCGATGTGCATATGCTGATTTTCTTCGTCGATCCCCTGACCGCCATGCCGCATGATGTCGATGTCAAGGCGCTGATGCGGCTTGCCACCGTCTACGATATTCCCATGGCGCTGAACCGGGCGACGGCAGAACGGTTGATCGACTTCAACCAACCCTGATACAGCTCCTGTCAGCCTTCAGTCCGCACGATCACAACGGAACCCTCCATGCCAATGCTCCCAGATACCGACAGCGGCCTCACCTTTCCGATCCTGATCGGCGATATCGGCGGAACCAACGCCCGGTTCGCGCTGCTGATCGACGCCTTTGCCGAGCCGAAGCTGTTTCCGATCATTCCAACGACGAACTATGCCAGCATCGAGGAAGCGCTGCAGACCAGCATCCTCGACAAGACGTCGGTCCAGCCGCGCTCGGCGATCATCGCGGTGGCCGGCCCGGTCAAGGGCGACGATATACCGCTCACCAACGCCGGCTGGGTGATCAAGCCGAAAGACATGCTGACGGCGCTGTCGCTGGAAGACGTGATCATCATCAACGATTTCGAGGCGCAAGCGCTCGCCATCGCCTCGATCGGCGACGAAGGCCGCGAACAGATCGGCCCCGGCACCATCCTCGAATCCGCCTCATGCGCTGTGCTGGGGCCGGGTACCGGCCTTGGCGTTGCGGGCCTTATCCATGCGCAGCACACCTGGTTTCCAGTTCCCGGCGAAGGCGGCCATGTCGATGTCGGCCCGCGCACTGAGCGCGACTATCAGATCTGGCCTTTCCTTGAGCCGATCGAAGGCCGCATCTCCGCAGAACAGCTGCTGTGCGGCCGCGGTATCATGAACATTTACCGCGCCGTTTGCGAATCAAAGGCGTGGGATCCGAAACTGGCGGATCCGGCCGCAGTGACCACCAATGCACTTGCAGGCACCGATGAAGCGGCCCTCGAAGCAATCTCGCTGTTTTCAACCTATCTTGGCCGCGTCGCCGGTGACATGGCAATGATCTTCATGGCGCGGGGCGGCGTGTTCCTTGCCGGTGGCATTTCACAAAAAATCCTGCCGGCGTTGAAAAAACCGGAATTCCGCCAGGCCTTCGAAGACAAGGCGCCACACTCGGCACTGCTCAAGACCATCCCGACTTTCGTGGTTACCCACCCGACTGCCGCACTGTCCGGTCTTGCCGCCTATTCGCGCACGCCATCACGCTTTGGTGTGGCAACGGAGGGACGCCGCTGGAGAACTTGAAACCTGGGACGCGGCTTAGACTCGCCAAACAGGGATCAAGGTACTATAGAGCCCGGTGAAATAAGGCGCCTTAAAGCATGCGCCGGGTTTTAAGGAAACCAGCTTGAAACAAGCCAAGACAAAGCTGCCCGCCGTAGATCGCGAGACTATTACCAGCGTTCTGAAGCGAGTTTTTGCCGAAAACGGGCGCGCTCATATTCGCGGCTATATCTTCGCCATCGCGTGCCTTATCGTCGTCGCTGCCAGCACCGCCTTTACCGCCTGGATCATGGAATCGGTGATCAACGAAGCCTTCGCCAACAAGCGGGCGGACATCGTTGTGTATATCTGCGGTGCGATCTTCCTGGCCTTCGTGCTGCGCGGTTTTGCGACCTATGGCCAGGCTGTCGCGCTCTCCAAAATCGGCAACAACATCGTCGCCACCTATCAGCGACGGCTCTATACACACCTTATGGCGCTGAGCGTCGGCTTTTTCAGCGATACGCGCTCGGCGCGCGTTTCTGCACAAATCAGCCAGAACGTCTCGGGCATCCGCGATGTGTTGAATATGACGGTGACCTCGCTCGCCCGTGACCTCCTGACATTGATCGCCTTGATTGGCGTCATGATCAGCAAGGACTGGCTGCTGACGCTTATCGTCTTCGCCGTGGCGCCGCCTTTGCTGATCGGTCTCCGTTACGTTTCCCGCCGTCTGCGGCAGGCAACGCGCGAATCGGTCGAAATCAACAGCCATGTTCTCGGCGCCATGCAGGAAACCATCCAGGGCATCACCATCGTCAAGGCCTTCACGATGGAGCAGCAACTGAAGAACAAGGTCGAAGCGATCATCGACCGGGCCGAAAACCGGGCAAACCGCATCGCCCGCCTCAGCGAACGCACTTCGCCGATGACGGAAACCTTTGCCGGTTTTGCCATCTCCAGTGTGCTTGCCTATGCCGCCTTCCGTTCGATCTATAATGGCGTGCCGCCGGGTGCTTTCTTCGCCTTCGTCACGGCGCTACTGATGGCTTATGATCCGGCACGGCGCCTAGCCAGACTGCAGGTTTCTCTGGAACGCGCTGTCGTCAACGCAAAGATGATCTACGAAATTCTCGACACGGTGCCGCATCAGCGGGACCTGCCGGATGCCCGCGACCTCGCGCTCGATGCAGCCAAGATCGAATTCCGGAACGTGCGCTTCAGCTACGCCGAGGGCGGCGATATCCTCAAGGGCGTCAACTTCGTCGCCGAGGGTGGAAAAACGACAGCGCTCGTTGGACCGTCCGGGGCCGGAAAATCGACCGTTATCAGTCTCATTCCACGCTTCTACGATCCCTCTGGCGGTGAAATCCTGATCGACGGGCAGGACATCGCCCATGTCACCAAACAATCGCTGCGAAACGGGCTCGCTTATGTTTCGCAGCAGCCTTATCTGTTCGAAGGCTCGATCCGCGACAATATCCGCTATGGCCGTCCCACAGCGACGGATGCCGAAGTCGAGGAGGCCGCGAAACTGGCCTATGCGCATGACTTCATCCTGATGCAGCCGCAAGGATACGACACACCTGTCGGCGAAAACGGCATAACCTTGTCCGGCGGCCAACGTCAGCGGTTGTCGATCGCGCGTGCGCTGGTGCGTCAGGCACCGATCCTGCTTCTCGATGAAGCGACCTCCTCGCTCGATACGGAATCGGAAGCAGCGGTTCAAAAGGCACTCGATCACGCCATGAGCGGCCGCACCGTCGTTGTCATCGCTCACCGTCTGTCGACCGTGGTCAATGCCGACAAGATCATCGTCATGAAGGACGGGCTGGTGGTCGAGGAAGGTACGCATGAGGCGCTTGCGCAGCGTAGCGACGGCCTTTACGCTCGCCTCCACAATCTGCAGGGCACAACGGGATCGCAAGCGATCGCGGAAGCCGAAACCTTGATCTGAGAGAACTGAGGCAGGCATGAGCGGGACGGACATGAAACTCGTGGTGGTCGGGGCTGCTGGCCGAATGGGCCAGACGCTGATCCGCACCATCAATGCCATGCCCGGCGCGACCGTGTTTGCCGCCATCGAGCGCGCCGGTTCTCCTTTCGTTGGACGTGATGCCGGCGAAATTGCCGGCCTTGGACCGACCGGTGTTGTGATCACCGACAAGCCGCTCGAAGCCTTTGTCGAGGCAGAAGGTGTGCTCGACTTTACCTCGCCTGCCGCCTCGGTGGAATTTTCCGGTCTCGCAGCGCAGGCTCGTATTGTCCATGTCATCGGCACTACCGGCTGCTCGGTGGGGGACGAGGAGAAGTTCAAGGCAGCCGGCCGCCATGCCCGCATCGTCAAATCCGGCAATATGAGTCTCGGCGTCAACCTTCTCGGCGTGCTGACGGAACAGGCGGCGCGCGCGCTCGGTCCGGAAAGCTGGGACATCGAAATCCTCGAAATGCACCACAAGCACAAGGTTGATGCGCCTTCGGGTACGGCACTGCTGCTTGGCGAAGCGGCGGCCAAGGGCCGGGAGATTGGTCTTGCCGAACATTCCGTGCGAGTGCGCGATGGCCATACCGGCGCGCGCGTTGCCGGGACCATCGGGTTTGCCACTCTGCGCGGCGGCTCTGTCATCGGCGAGCATTCCGTCATCCTTGCCGGCGAAGGCGAGCAAGTGACGCTGTCCCATTCCGCGACCGACCGGGCGATCTTTGCCCGTGGCGCCATTACCGCTGCGCTCTGGGCTCGCAACCAGAAACCCGGCTTCTATTCCATGCTCGATGTGCTCGGGCTGTCCTGAAACTTTCAAACTCCCCGGAGGAATTTCTATGAGCGGCACCCTCGTCCTTGTGCGTCACGGCCAGAGTGACTGGAACCTGAAAAACCTGTTTACCGGCTGGAAGGATCCCGACCTGACGCCACTCGGCATCGAGGAAGCCAATGCCGGCGGCAAGGCACTTGCCGACTATGGCATCACGTTCGATGTCGCCTTCACATCGGTTTTGACGCGCGCCCAGCACACGCTGAAGCTCATCCTCGACAATCTCGGCCAGCCCGATCTGGAGACCATCAAGGACCAGGCGCTGAACGAGCGCGATTACGGCGATCTCTCCGGTCTCAACAAGGACGACGCCCGGGCCAAGTGGGGCGAGGAGCAGGTCCATATCTGGCGCCGTTCGTATGACGTACCGCCGCCGGGTGGCGAAAGCCTGAAGGACACCGGCGCTCGCGTCTGGCCCTATTACATGACCGACATCCTGCCGCGCGTTCTGGCCGGGCAGAAGGTTTTGGTTGCCGCCCACGGCAATTCGCTGCGCTCACTGCTGATGGTTCTCGACCGGCTCGACCGCGAACAGATCCTCTCGGTTAACCTCGCGACCGGCGTGCCGATGGTCTACAAGCTGAAGGCCGATTCCACCGTCGCTTCCAAGGAAGTGCTTGGCGACATGTCCGGCGCGCATTGAGCGCCGACATTTGACGAATTCCGTAAAAGGGCCGCTCGAGCGGCCCTTTTTTAATGTCAGACCTTGCCTGCTTCCCAGCCGAGCATCGCCCGCTTGCGGGTGAGGCCCCAGTGATAGCCGGTCAGGGCACCGCTTTTGCCGAGCGCCCGGTGGCAGGGCACGACAAACGAGATCGGGTTGCGGCCGACGGCTGCACCGACGGCGCGCGAGGCGGTGGGCTGGCCAATATCGCAGGCGATGTCGGAATAGGTAACTGCCTTGCCCATCGGGATCTTCAAAAGCGATTCCCACACGCGAATCTGGAAATCGGAGCCGATCAGAACGACGCGTAGCGGTTCTTCCGCGCTCCATTCCCTGGCATCGAAAATACGAGCCGCATAACCTGCCGTCGCCGCGCTGTCTTCGATGAACTGGGCATTCGGCCAGCGGCTGGCCATGTCTTCGAAACTGGCCTTCTCATCGCCCGCATCGTTGAAGGCAAGACCCGCAAGGCCGCGATCGGTGACCATCACCAAAGCCACGCCGAACGGGCATGGATGGAACCCGTAGCGAATGGTCAGACCGCCGCCACGTAGCTTCCATTCGCCGGGAGACATCGCCTCATGGGTGACGAACAGATCATGCAGGCGCGAGGGACCGGACAGGCCCAACTCGAAGCTGGTTTCCAGAAGCGGCAGTTCCTCTTGTCGCAGCAGGCGCTTGGCGTGATCCAGCGTCACCGCCTGCAGAAACGCCTTTGGCGACAGCCCGGCCCAACGGGTGAAGGTTTTCTGCAGCTGGGTCGGCGACTGGCCGAGATCGCCGGCGATGGTGTCGAGAGACGGCTGATCGCGATAGTTTTCGGTCAGCAACTCGACCACGCGGCTGACGGTCTCATAGTCGCTGCCATGCGGCGTGATATCGGTGGGCTTCGATGTCTTGATGTCCATAATCCTATCTCCTTGATGTCAGAGATAATCATTCCAACCGGGGTATCGCCACCCGATTCTTGATCTAGCGGCGTTTCACCGTTGCCAGCGCGCCGGAAAAGGCGGCGGCGAAGGTTTCGCGGTCGTCGCGGTTTAGGAAGGAGCCGATATCGGTCGTCCGCTGCCGGTCGCTGAGCTGCATGGAGACAATGCCGATTTCCTGGTGGCGGGATATATTGAACCGCGTCCAGAAGGGGTTAAACCTGTATTCGGTCATCCGGCCGGCCGGGTTGAACTTGCGCACGGCGACGTCGGTGCGGGAAACGCTGATTTCTTCGCGGGCACGGGCTGAGCGATAGTTCAGCCAGAACGCGCCGAACAGCAACAAGAAATCCAGCCCGAAGAAGAAGACGATCGGCCAGGCACCGATGACGACGAAAACGAAAATATGGACGAGGCTCATCAGAGCGGCGATGAGCAGGAAGACCTTGAAGCCCTTGATCCCGAGTGAACGGTAGGGTGTCAGCTCGGCTGCGAAAACCGGCTGCTCCTCAGTCACCCTCTTGGCGTTGCCATCGTTCATGACGAATGACTATAGATGCATGATGAGAAACGTGAAGCCAAAATCAGCAATCCAGCCGGTGAAAGCGAAATCCGCGACAACCGGACGCGCCAAGACGAAGCCCAAGACCATCTACAGCAAAGCGGAAATCGAGGAGATTTTCCGCCGCTTCTCGATCCAGCGGCCTGAGCCGAAGGGCGAGTTGGAGCACGTCAATCCCTTCACGCTGCTCGTTGCCGTGGCGCTTTCGGCGCAGGCGACGGATGCGGGCGTCAACAAGGCGACACGGGCGCTTTTCGCCGCTGCCGACACGCCGGAAAAGATGGTGGCGCTCGGCGAAGACCAGGTTCGCGAGTATATCAAGACCATCGGGCTCTATCGCAACAAGGCGAAGAACGTCATCGCACTCAGCGAGAAACTGATCGCAGAATTCGGCAGCGAGGTGCCGCGCACCCGAGAGGAGTTGATCGCGCTGCCCGGCGTCGGCCGGAAGACCGCCAATGTGGTGCTGTCGATGGCGTTCGGACAGGCGACCATGGCTGTCGATACGCACATCTTCCGCATTGCCAACCGGCTCTGTCTGGCACCGGGGAAGACCCCGGACGAGATCGAAGCCCAGTTGATGCAGATCATTCCCGATCATTATCTCTACCATGCACATCACTGGCTGATCCTGCACGGGCGCTATTGCTGTAAGGCACGCAAGCCGGAATGTCAGCGCTGCGTGATTGCCGACATCTGCAAGGCAGCCGAAAAGACCAGCGAGATGCCGGCGCCACTGGTGGAACTGCCGCAGCAGATCATTTGACCGAGATGCCGTCGATCAGGGCGGCAATGGCCGTCTCGTAGTCATCGCGCCTGCCACCTGCTTCGATCGCCAGTGCCGCACGGTCGAAGGCAGCGGAAAGAAGCTGGGCGTACGCGTCCAGGAGAATTGCATCCTTGCCGTTCGCTGCAAACAGGACTGCCAGTCCCGCCTTCAAACTTCCTTCCGCATTCTCGGCATCGATATCCTGCAGGCTGTGAAGGCCGAGAATGGCCGGGCCTTCCAACAGCAGAAGGCGCGTACGGCCCGGCACCGCCATCGCATCGAAATATCCTCGCGCGCCGTCAAGAATGGCATCGCGTTCATTGGTCGACGGGGCGGATCTGGCTTCGATCTCCGCACTCACCTGCCGCGCTTCTTCCGCGACAATGGCTGAAAACAACGCCTTTTTGTCTTCAAAATGGTGATAGAGCGCGCCGCGGGTCACTCCAGCGGCGCTGACGATGTCAGGCGTTGCGGTGTCCGCATAGCCCTTCTCGACGAAAAGCCCGCGTGCCGCCGCCATCAATGCGAGGCGCATGCTTCCACTTCGTTCCTGATTGCTGCGCCGCATTTTCCACCTTTACATACAATCTGTATGTATGTTACCTCAAAAAACATGCAGACTGTATGTCAATTTTACACGGAGGAAAAGACGTGAAAATCACCAGCTACTATCCCGTCATCATGAGCCTGGATGTCAGCGCAACCGCTGATTTCTACATCCAGAATTTTGGCTTCGAACCGCTATTTACAGCCGACTGGTATGTGCACCTCCAGTCGCCCGACCATGAAAATGTGACGCTGGCCATCCTGGACGGTAACCACGAAACAATTCCGGAAATCGGCCGCGGAACCGTTTCCGGTCTCCTGCTGAACTTCGAAGTGGAGGATCCGGATGCACTCTACGCGCAGTTCCTCGCCGCCGGACTGCCGATCCTGAAGGCGATTTGCAACGAGGATTTCGGCCAGCGGCATTTCATCACCGCCGACCCAAACGGCGTATTGATCGACGTGATCAAGCCGATTCCGCCGACGGCGGAGTTTGCTGCGCAGTATGACGCAACCGCGCTTCCCGCTTGATCCGCATTCAGGCCGAAGCCGGCCTACGCTCCGTCAGAGAATAGACGAGTGCCGAAACTGGCAGCGTAAGACCGAGCATCGAGGCGGCCCACCAGCCGCCTTGAGCATACAGCCAGCCGCCAAGCGCCGAGCCGATGGCGCCACCGGCAAAGAACGTCGCCATATAGAGCCCGTTCAGGCGGCTACGGTACTCGGCGCCGAGCACGAAGATGGCCCGCTGGCCAAGCACCAGATTGGTCGTGACGCCGAAATCCAGCAGGATCGCAGCGAAAGTCAGAAGGCCGAGCGCCCACATCGACCCATCAGGGGCAACATGGGTGATAAGGAAGGCGACCGCGACTGAGATCATCGACAGGCGCGTGGCGGTGTAGCTCCAGCCCTTGTCGGCAAGCCGCCCGCTGATGGGCGCGGCGATGGCGCCTGCCGCACCGGCCAGCGCAAACAGCGCGATCTGACCTTGAGACAGGCCGAACTCCGGTCCTGACAACAGCAGCGGCGTTGTCGTCCAGAACAGGCTGAAGGCGGCGAACATGAAGGCGTGATACAGCGAACGGCGGCGCAGGATCGGCGTCGTTGCGACCAGCCGGCCCATCGATTTCAGCAGCGCACCATAGCTCAATCCCGTCTGCGGAATGCGCGGCGGCAAGGCGCGAGAGAGCACCGCAGCGAGAACGACCAGCACGGCAGCCGAGATGAAGAAGACCATGTGCCAGGGCAGGAACTCGGCAATGAAGCTCGAGGCCGGACGCGCCAGCATGATGCCGACCATCAGGCCGCTCATGACATTGCCGACAGCCTGGCCGCGATGAGCTTCCGGTGTCATATGCGCCGCATAGGGCACGATGATCTGGATGGCGACGGAGCCGAGCCCGATGAAAAAGGCCGAGGCCAGAAACGGCAGCGGCGTGGAGGCAAGGCCTGCCCCGACCACGGCCACGGTTCCGAGCGCCATGACCGAGAGGATCAGCTTGCGATTTTCAAAGAGGTCGCCCAGCGGCACGATCAACAGAAGGCCAAGACCATAGCCGATCTGCGTCAGCGTGACGATCAATCCGGCAGCGCCGGGAGACAGGCCGAGCGACGCGCTGATTGGGCCGATCAAGGGCTGCGCGTAATAAAGGTTGGCGGCGATCAGCCCGCACGCGGTGGCCAGAAGGAACATCATCGCCGATGACATGGCTTCGGGTTCGATGGCTTTGGATTGGGGGCTTATTTCAGCTGAGGCTTCGATACTGGTCACGGTCGTCTCCAAATCCATGTCTTGAAAAGTTTAAAGCAGTTAGCCCAGCAGGTTCATTGCCACATCCGCGACCGCCATCATCTCCGCGCGGCTGCGGCCGGTTTTCCCAACGATGCGCATGCCCTGCAGCAAGCAGAGCAGCGCGCGTGCTGTGCCGGCGGCGTCGATGTCGGCGGATACCGATCCATCCGCTTGGCCCAGCAGGATGCAGTCCTTTATGACAGCTTCATTGGTCGCGTGTGCGACATCGACGCGCTCCGCCGCCACCGGATCGGACGCGGCAAGTTCGGCTGCCGTGGCTATGACAAGGCAGCCGCGCTGACCGAGTTCGCCATGGGCAGCCTCGGCATAAAATTGCAGGGCGGCACTGATCTTGTCGCGGCCCAGCAGAAAGGGCGCTATCGCCGCCTTGAGCTTCGTGCTGCGCAAGACGCGATAGCGGTCAAATGCGGCGAGTAGAATGCCGCGCTTGTCCTTGAAGGCCTTGTAGATGCTGCCCGGCGTCAACTGCATCGCATCCGAAAGATCGCCAATGGACGTGCCATGGTAACCGCGCACCGAAAAAACATCGATGGCGCGCTCGAGCGCGGCATCGGCATCGAACTCCCGGGGGCGGCCACGCGGGCGTTGGTCTTGCGTTGTTTCAGTCATCGTTTTCATGCTTGCCATATAGGAAATGATCATTTCCTATATCAAGTAAAATTTGCGTGTAGCAGTTCTTTTTCGCTTTCCGCTTCCAAAGTCCCGGAAATCCGCTATTACCGGACACCGACTGACACAAACAATCCAGGCGGTTTCCGGATGACAAAATTCGACGTGCTCACGATCGGCAATGCGATTGTGGATATCATTGCGCGCTGCGACGACGCATTCCTTGTCCACAACGGCATCATCAAGAGCGCGATGAACCTCATCGATGCCGACAGGGCCGAGTTGCTCTATTCGCGCATGGGCCCGGCACTGGAAGCGTCCGGCGGCAGTGCTGGCAATACGGCAGCGGGCATTGCCAACCTCGGCGGCCGGGCTGCCTATTTCGGTAAAGTCGCCAACGACCAGCTGGGTGAGATCTTCACCCACGATATTCGCGCCCAAGGCGTGCATTTCGAGACCAAGCCGCTCGACGATCTTCCGCCGACGGCCCGCTCGATGATCTTCGTTACCGAAGACGGCGAACGCTCGATGAACACCTATCTCGGCGCTTGTGTCGAGCTCGGCCCCAATGACGTCGAGCCGTCGGTGGTGGCGGACGCGGCCGTTACCTATTTCGAGGGCTATCTGTGGGACCCGCCGCTGGCAAAGGACGCGATCCGCGAATGCGCCCGCATCGCCCACGAGAATGGCCGGGAAGTGGCGATGACGCTGTCCGACAGCTTCTGCGTCCACCGCTACCGGGCCGAATTTCTCGACCTGATGCGATCCGGCACCGTCGATATCGTCTTTGCCAACCGTGCAGAAGCCCTGGCGCTGTATGAGACGGAAGATTTCGAGCAGGCGCTCGCCATGATCTCCAAGGATTGCAAACTGGCTGCAGTGACGTTGAGCGAAGAAGGCTCGATCGTCGTCAGGGGCGATGAACGCGTCAAGATCGAGGCAACGACGGTCAGCCGCGTTGTCGACACGACAGGTGCGGGTGATCTCTATGCCGCCGGCTTCCTGCATGGCTACACGACCGGCCGGACATTGGCCGATTGCGGCAAGCTCGGCAGCCTGGCCGCCGGCATTGTCATCGAGCAGATCGGCCCGCGCCCGATGATCTCGCTGTCTGCAGCAGCAAAGGAAGCCGGTCTGCTCTGACCGGCCTTTTTTCATAGCTCTTTTCGAGCGAAAATCTGTTCGGGCGAATTTCTACTTGAAGGCTTCGCCCGGATAGGCGCCCCAGATTTCGCCCTGCGAAATCCAGCCTTCGGCACCCTGCGTCTCTGCACGGCACCAGTCACCATTGCACTCGCCGACATGAACGACGACGCCCGGCTCGATGCGCGCGATGATAGCACCGCCCGACTGCGGATCGCGCCGCATGTTGACGAAGACGCCCTCGCCCTTGCCGCGCATCCAGGGAGCAGTAACCGCAGTTCGATCACCCGAAAGCAGCGCCTGATTGACCCACCCTTCGGTGCCGTCGGCATCGCGGATCTTGCGCCAGTTGTCATACTCCTGCGTCACTTCGACCGGAACACCCGCCCGAAGGTAACGCCAGGCCACCGCATAATCGACACTCGGGCCGACGCGCAGATTGACGCTCTTGGATTTCAGGCTGACGAAGCGCGGCAACGGCAACCCGCTGGCGCCCTTTGCCGCCTGGGCAAAGACCGGCGCGGCCTCGATCGTGACGAGGGACAGGGCAACTGCGATGGCGAAAGCGAGCCTGGAAAGGAACTGACGCATGACAAAATCCATTTTCCAAAAAGATTCAGAAGCTTGCAGTTAAATCTCTGACCGACCCTGTCGAAGACAAGCAAATCGTCCGGGAACTTCTAGAGTTTTGTTTGTCTTCCCCACCGGGTCTGGTAGAAAATGGAACTGCAGGGAGAACGATCACTCATCTTGGTTAAAAACCCGTCAACAAGGCGAAGCAGGCAGCAATGACCGCGAAGAAAAAACCCAAGGTCTATATCACGCGCAAACTGCCGGATGTGGTTGAGACGCGCATGCGCGAACTGTTCGACGCGGAACTCAACATCGACGACACGCCGCGCACGCAGCCCGAACTTGTGGCGGCGGTGAAGCGCGCCGACGTTCTGGTTCCAACCCTCACCGACCGGATTGACGCCGCACTGATCGAGCAGGCCGGACCGCAGCTGAAACTGATTGCCAGCTTTTCCAATGGTGTCGACCATATCGACGTCGATGCCGCCGCGCGTCAGGGGATCACCGTCACCAACACGCCGAACGTCTTGACCGAAGATACGGCCGACATGACACTGGCGCTCATTCTCGCCGTGCCCCGCCGCTTGGCCGAAGGGTCGCGGATCCTTACCGACAGGAAAGAGGAATGGGCCGGATGGTCGCCGACCTGGATGCTCGGGCGCCGTATTTCCGGCAAGCGCATTGGGATTGTTGGCATGGGCCGTATTGGCACCGCCGTTGCCCGCCGCGCCAAGGCTTTTGGACTTTCGATCCACTATCACAACCGCCATCGCGTCAGCACGGAGACCGAGGAAAGGCTGGAGGCGACCTATTGGGACAGCCTCGACCAGATGCTCGCCCGCGTCGATATCGTCTCGGTCAATTGTCCGTCTACACCCGCGACCTATCACCTGCTGTCAGCGCGCCGCCTGGCCCTGATGCAGCCGACCAGCTACATCGTCAACACGGCCCGCGGCGGCATTGTCGATGAGGCAGCACTGATCAAATGCCTGCGGGAAGGCAAGATCGCCGGGGCCGGGCTCGACGTGTTCGAGAACGAACCGGCCGTCAACCCGAAGCTGGTCAAGCTTGCCAGCGAAGGCAAGGTCGTGCTGTTGCCACATATGAGTTCGGCGACTCTCGAGGGCCGGATCGACATGGGCGACAAGGTGGTGATCAACATCCGCACCTTCTTCGATGGACACCGGCCGCCAGACCGGGTTTTACCCGGCCGAGCCTAAACGCTCAAAGCGTTTTGCGCATCTCGATGAAGGTCAGACGGGTGAAACCGGGATGGCATCCTTGCGCGGTCTGCACGAAACCCCATTTTGCAAAAATGCGATGGTTTTCGGTCAGCTCAATCCGCGTTTCGAGGCGCAGGCAAGACAACCCGCTCGCGGCGGCATGGGCCTCGGCTGCCTGTAGCAACAATCGACCGATACCTTTGCCTTGCGCATCCGGCACGACAGCGAGTTTGCTGATGTAGAGACAATCGGGCGGTTCCGGCTTGCAGAAGATGCAGCCCAGCAGTTTACCGTTCTCGACGGCTGCATAGGCCGTCTCCGCTCTCGCCTTTTCCATCAGCAAAGGAAGCGTCAGCAGCAATGCGGAGGATGGTGGATCGATGCGGGGCTGCATGTAGGCGAAGGAGGCAAGGATAAGCTCCAGAAGCGCATCCCAATCGCCGAAGGCATCGTCGATTGGCAGAGGCCTCATCGCGCTTTCCGGCTGTATTTGATGGTCTCAAACCGCGCGGCCAGTCCGTCATACATCAGCAGACGGCCGACCAACGGTTCGCCTGCGCCGGTAATGACTTTGATGACTTCCATAGCTTGCAATGTACCGAGAACGCCAGTTAACGCGCCGACAATACCGGCCTCGGCACAGGAAGGCACGACGCCTGGCGGCGGCGCTTGTGGAAACAGATCGCGATAGCCCGGGTTGAGGCGACCGCCAGCTGCTGTTTTCCAAGGCTGGAGAACCGTAAGGGAGCCATCGAAGCGGCCGACGGCGGCGGTCACGAGGGTGATTTCCAGACGCTCTGCCGTGTCGGCTGCGAGATATCGAGTAGAAAAATTGTCGGAGCCATCGACGACGATGTCATAGCCGGAGAACAGCGCCTCGGCATTAGCAACCTCCAGACGCTCCGCATGCCGGATCACATCCACATGCGGATTGATCCGCTGGAGTGCATCCGTGGCGCTGTCAGCCTTGGCGCGGCCGATATCCGGTGTGCCGTGGATGATCTGGCGCTGCAGGTTGGACAGGGAGACGGTATCGTCATCGACGATGCCCAGCGTACCGACACCGGCGGCGGCGAGATATTGCAGGACCGGAGCACCAAGACCGCCGGCACCGATGACCAGCACGCGCGCCGCTTTCAGTGCCTGCTGTCCGGCCCCACCGATCTCCGGCAAGATGATGTGGCGGGCATAACGCTGGATTTCTTCAGAATTCAGAGGTTGTTTGCTCATGATATCGAACTTCACCCGGAAACGGTGCCGTTGGCAACGGTGAGGTAACGCGCACGGTCACCAAGGGCTGAAAACATTGACTGGTCTGTGCCGGTCATGAAAGCCTGGCCGCCGAGATCATCGACCAGATCGAACAGGGCCGCCCGCCTGCCCTCATCAAGATGCGCCGCGATTTCATCCAGCAGCAGGACCGGCGCATGACCGGTCATATTGCCGACCAGACGGGCATGGGCGAGAATCAGGCCGACCAGAAGCGCCTTCTGTTCGCCGGTCGAGCAGCGTGCGGCTTCCATGTTCTTGGTACGGTGGCGGATCAGCAGATCACTTCGATGCGGACCGTCCAGCGTGCGGCCGGCCGCAGCATCGCGGTAGCGGCCGCTTCTCATCATCTCCAGATATTGTTCTTCCAGATCGAACGCCGGACGGTGCCACTCGCCGTCGAGAAAGCCGGAAAGAGCCAGATCGGCAGCCGGAAAGACGCCGCCTTCGTGGTTTTTGTCGACAAGCCCCGCCAAAAGACCAAGCATTTCCTGTCTGGCCAGAGCCATCGAGATACCAAGCTCAGCCATCTGCCGCTCAAGTCCCGTCAGCCAGACCGGGTCGGGTCGGCCCTCCGACAGCAGCTTGTTGCGGCTGCGCATGGCGCGCTCGTAATCGGTCGCGCGTCGGCCGTGCTCGGGATCGAGCGACAGAACCAGCCGGTCTAGAAATCGGCGGCGGTCGCCCGAACCGCCAGTGAATAACCCATCCATCGCCGGCGTCAGCCAGAGGACGCGCAAATGATCGAGCAGTTCATCGACCGTCTTTACAGTCGTGCCGTTCAGCCGCAGGCGGCGTGTCTGGCCCTCATCAGTGCCCGCCGTGCCCGTACCAATCTCGACCGAGCCATCCATGCCCTCCAGTTCGGCGAACACCGAGAAGCCGGTTTCGGCACCGACCCGCGCCACATCGGCATAGGCGGCACGGCGTAACCCGCGCCCCGGCGACAGGAAAGAGACTGCTTCCATCAAGTTGGTCTTGCCCGCACCGTTATCGCCGGTCAGCACCACATGGCGAGCGTCGAGATCAAGCGACAGTCCAGCATAGTTGCGGAAATCGCTGAGCTTCAGACGGGAAAGAGAAACCTTGTGCGGCATGGGGAATCCGGTTGCGTGTCCCGGTGAGAGCTAAGCCGAGAGGAGGCCGATGGCAAGGCGGAACATCGGCGCATCTCAAACGACAGGCGGCGGCGGCGCAGATCACCGAACTGTGACAGAAAAATTGCCGCAATGCACACATGCCTAATTGCGCAGGTGCGAATACTCAAATAAGATAGCTTATCTTATGTATGCTAATGATATGGCACTCCCTTCATGAATCTTACCCCGACTTTGGGTTTTCTGCTTCACGACGTTGCCCGGCTGCTGCGCAAGCGCTTCGAGCAGCGCGCGAAGCATATGGGCCTGACGCGTTCACAATGGCAGACGATCGCCTATCTGGCGCGCAATGAAGGTATCCACCAGAGCGGCCTTGCCGAGCTCCTGGAAATCGAGCCCATCACTCTGATGCGCGTGCTCGACAAGCTGGTAGACCGCGGCTTCGTTGAACGGCGGCGGCACGAAACAGACCGCCGCATCTCGCTTCTCTACACGACCGAACTGGCGCGCGGGCTTTTGTCCGACATGCGCGCCATCGGTGACGCAACGCGCTCCGAAGCCTTGCAAGACATTCCTGACGAGGACCGCGAAAAACTCGTCGCGATTCTCGACCTGATGAAATCCAACCTCCTGCAGGCCTGCCGCGCGCCGGCCGACAAAGAAACCCATCATGGCTGACACATCCTCCCTCCGCGTACCCGCCAATGCCAATGGCCTCGAAACATCCGAGGACGTAACGACTGAGGCAAAGATCAACACGGCACCACCGGCATCGACAGACCCTGCCCCCTCCGTCGGCACCGTTCGCCAGCGCCGCAGCATGAAGCGGCCGATCCTGTTTGCATTGCTGCCGATCGCCCTCATTGCCGGCGGCTACTTCTATGTGACCGGCGGCCAGATCATGGAAACGGACAATGCCTACCTGCAGGCAGACATGGTCGGTGTTTCGACCGACGTCGCCGGCACCGTTGCCTCTGTCAATGTTCACGAGAACGAGGAGGTCAAAGCCGGTCAGGTGCTGTTCCAGCTGAAGCCGGATTCGTTCCGCATTACGCTGGAAGGCGCCGAGGCCAAGCTTGCCGCCGCCCGCAACGCGCTTTTGAACCTCAAGGCAAGCTATACCCAGACGCTGGCGCAGATCGCCCAGGTCGAAGCCGATATTCCCTATTATCAGACGGCTTTCGACCGGCAGCAGACATTGATCTCCAATGCCGCCGCCTCCCACGCGACCTATGACGACGCCAAGCACAACCTTGAAGCTGCAAAGCAGAAGGTTGCCGTTGCCCAGGCCCAGGCTCAAACGACACTGGCCCAGCTGGGCGGCGATGCCAACCAGCCTATCGAACAGAACCCGCTCTATCTCGAAGCAAAATCCGCCGTCGATGACGCGCAGAGGCAGCTGGACGACACGACGGTGCGCGCACCGTTCGACGGCGTGGTCACCAACGTCAATGCGCTGCAGCCAGGCAGCTATCTGGATGCCGCACAGCAGGCCTTTTCGCTGGTCTCCACCAAGAACATGTGGATCGCAGCCAATCCGAAGGAAACCGAGCTCACCTATGTGAAGCCGGGCCAACCGGTGACGATCACGGTCGACACCTATCCGGGCGTCGAATGGAAGGGCAAGGTCGCCAGCGTCAGCCCGGCATCCGGCGCGAGCTTTGCCCTGCTTCCGGCACAGAATACATCCGGCAACTGGGTGAAGGTCGTCCAGCGCATTCCGATGCGTGTCACCATCGATGACACGGCCGGCAAGCCGCCGCTACGCGTCGGCATGAGCACGCTGGTTGCCGTCGATACCGGCCGGGCACGTGGCCTGCCGGATATGATCCAGAAACTTCTCGGCCATTCGACCGCCCACGCCCACGAGTAACCGCCATGAGCAGCATCGCCTCTGCGGCAACGACGCCTGTCGCCAATCGCGGCGCCATCACGGCCTGCATCATCCTTGCAGTGATCATGCAGGCTCTGGATACGACCATCGCCAATGTGGCGCTGCCCTATATTCAGGGCAGCGTGGCGGCAAGCGCAGACCAGATCAACTGGGTGCTCACCTCCTATATCGTCGCAGCCGCGATCATGACGCCGCCGTCCGGATTTCTGGCGGCAAAGTTCGGCCGCAAGCGCGTGTTGCTGGTGGCGATCGTCGGTTTCGTCGTTGCATCCGTTCTTTGTGGCCTCGCCCAATCGCTACCGCAAATCGTCGGCTTCCGGCTGCTGCAGGGGCTGTTCGGTGCGGCGCTCGTTCCCTTGTCGCAAGGCATTCTGCTGGACATCTATTCGACCGAGGAGCGCGGATCGGCGATGGCGCTGTTTGGCGTCTCGGTCATGGTCGGGCCGGTGCTCGGCCCTGTGATCGGCGGCTGGCTGACCGAAAACATCAGCTGGCGCTGGGTGTTCTATATCAATGTGCCCATCGGCGCGCTGGCCTTTGCGGGCATCAGTATCTTCGTCAAGGAAACCAAGCTCGACACACAGGCGAAGCTGGACTGGTTCGGCTTCGGCATGCTCAGTCTCGGCATCGCCTCGCTGCAGCTTTTTCTCGATCGCGGGGGCCAGCTGGATTGGTTTTCCTCCGGCGAGATCCTGATCGAGGCTGTCGTTTGCGCCAGCGCCTTCTATCTGCTGGTGGTCCATACACTGACGGCTGAGAAATCCTTCATCAATCCACGCCTGTTCCTCGACCAGAACTTTGCCGTCAGCATGCTGTTCATCTTCGTCGTTGGTGTCACCTATCTGGCCTCGCTGGCGCTGATGACGCCCTATCTGCAGTCGCTGATGGGCTATCCCGTCGTCACTGCAGGCATCGTCATGGGCCCGCGCGGGCTTGGCACGATGGTCTGCATGTTCGTCGTCGGCCGCCTGATCGGCAAGGTCGATACGCGCATCCTGTTGTTCACCGGCCTGGCGATCACCGCCTGGGCGATGTACGACATGATCGGCTGGACGCCGAATGTCTCGCAATGGACGATCATATCCGTCGGCTTCATACAGGGCGCCGGGCTCGGCTTCCTGTTCGTGCCGCTGACGACGATTGCCTTTGCCACGCTGCCGGCCGAAATGCGCGGCGACGGCACCGGGCTCTACAATCTCTCGCGCAATATCGGCTCCAGCGTCGGCATTGCCGTCGTCTCAGCGCTGCTGATCGAGAATACGCAGGTCAACCACGCATCGATCGCTGCCTATGTGACGCCGTTCAACCACGCCTTCCAGGCACCGGCCGCTGCAGCGCTTGATCCGATGACCGCCGTGGGGCGCGCCTCGCTCGACAGCATCATTACGCTGCAGGCGACGATCATTGCCTATATGGACGACTTCAAGCTCTTGATGATCATGTCGCTGGCCGTCATGCCGCTGGTCTTCCTGCTGCGCAAGCCGAAAGCCCCACCGGCAATCGACCATAGTGCGGTGATGGAATAGCGGCTCTAACCCCGGTCAAGTTCCGGGTAATACCGGAAAATGCCTTGTTCGTTAAAGGCAAGCCGGCGGTCCGAGGCAATATAGGCGCTGATCCGCGGCAATTTTCGGACTTGCGCGTTCAGCGCAACAAGAAGCGGGTAGTCAGGCTCGGCCGCCGTCATCGCGGCTGGAAAAGCGTATCGCAGACCCTCGACAAGATGGAACAGTGACAGGTCGACATAGGTGAGCATATCGCCGATGGCATGGATCTGCCCTTGCCCGTTCTTCGCCAGCTGCTTTTCGAAATAGCCAAGAAATTTCGGCAGCCGTTCGTCAAGAAAGTTCTCGGTGCGCCGCAACGCTTCGTCCTTCTGATCCTCGTAGTAAAGCGACACGCCGATCGGATGATGGGTGTCATGAATTTCAGCGACGAAATCGGTGATGGCAAGCTGCAGACCGTGCGTTGTTATCCTCCCGGCCTCATCCTCGGGTGCGAGCCGAAGCCGGTTTCCAAGGTAGAGCAGAATGTTGGCCGCGTGGGAGATGACGAGATCTCCGTCCTTCAGGAAGGGCGGCGCAAGCGGCACAACGCCCGCCGTCCTGTTCTTCATCATCGCCATCATCCGCGCCATGCCGCCATCGTTTCGGGCGACGTCGACATAATCGGCGCCAGCCTGCTCCAACGCCAGACGGACGAATTCGCCCCGGCCAGGGATGCCGTCCCAATAATAGAGTTCGTAGGTCATGGTGCACCTTGGTGTTGGGTTGAATCGAGCATCAACCGCACAAACAAAAAAGCCGGAGGCAGCGCTGCCTCCGGCTTAGATATATTGCTGATAATCTGTTCGACCAGTCGCTGATCGCGAGGATCATTCGATGTCGAAGAAATCCTTCATGCGGGAAAAGAAGCCCGCCGATTCCGGATTGTTTTCCTTCGACGACAGTTCCTCGAACTCGCGCAGAAGCTCGCGCTGACGCTTGGTGAGATTCTGCGGCGTTTCGATCTGGATCTGGATATAGAGATCGCCGACCTGGCTGGAGCGCAGCACCGGCATGCCCTTGGCCTTCAGACGGAACTGCTTGCCGGCCTGTGTGCCCTCAGGCACCGAGACACGGGACTTGGTACCGTCAAGCGTCGCAACGTCGAACTTGCCGCCAAGGGCCGCTGTCGTCATCGAGATCGGCACGCTGCAATAGAGATCGGCACCATCGCGCTGGTAGAACTCGTGCGGCTTGACCGAGAGGAAAATATAGAGATCGCCCGAAGGTCCGCCACGCAGGCCCGCCTCACCTTCATTGGACAGCCGGATGCGCGTGCCGTCTTCGATCCCGGCCGGGATGTTGACCGACAGCGAGCGCTCTTCGATGATACGGCCTTGGCCGTGGCACTTACCGCAGGGGTCGGCAATGGTCTGGCCGCGCCCCTGACAGGTCGGGCAGGTGCGCTCGATCGAAAAGAAGCCCTGGGCAGCACGGACACGGCCGGACCCTTGGCAGGTGGCGCAGGTGGTTGGCTTGGTGCCGGGCTTGGCGCCCGAACCCGTGCAAAGGTCGCAGGTGATCGAGGTCGGGACACGAATTTGCGCCGTCTTGCCAGCATAGGCTTCCTCGAGCGAAATTTCCATATTGTAGCGCAGGTCGGCTCCACGCTCGCGGCCACCGGATGACCGCCGCTGCCGGCCGCCGCCCATCATCTCGCCGAAGATGTCTTCGAAAATATCGGAGAAACCACCGGCACCGCCGCCCATTCCGCCGCCACCTCCCATGCCGCCCTGTTCGAACGCTGCATGGCCATAACGGTCGTAGGCGGCCCGCTTCTGCGGGTCCTTCAGCACCTCGTAGGCCAGGCTGATCTCTTTGAACGTCTTTTCAGCTTCCGCATCACCAGGGTTCTTGTCCGGGTGATACTTCATTGCGAGTTTGCGGAAAGCGCTCTTGAGCTCCTTCTCGTCTACTGTTTTCGCAACGCCGAGCGTTTCGTAAAGATCACGTTTCATACTTGCAGATTGTCCTGTTGAATAGGCGCGTCAAAACCGGCCGCCCGGCGGTCGCCAAATTTCCTTGCAACAGGATTTAGTAAACCTTCAAGCGCGATACCATAGGCAATACACCGTCTGGCCCGCTTTTTATCGGAAAAGCACCGAATCAAGCCGTTTTACCTTCGTCCTGCGCCTTGCGGCAGCGCCGATTCCGGATGGAAATTGATTGACCCCAGTTGCTGAACGGCCTCTCAGACTTTGCTCACACATCATCGTGGCGAAGATCAAGAAACTTCATGAAATAGACCGATGCCTTGGGAACACCGGAGGGATCAACAAAATGAAGCGGAACGATGCCAATTTCCTGCCAGCCCAACCGGCGATAAAGCCGTTCACCAGCCCCACCCATAACTGTATCGAGCATGAGTAGATTACGCGCCAGCCGTATCGCTTCCACTTCTACGGCCAGCATCAGAGCAGTGCCGATGCCTCTGCCCTGGAAATCGCGATGGACGAGCAATTTGAAAATCTCTGCCCTATGCGGGGCGTTCGGCTCCGGCGACAGGTACAGTTGAACGGTTCCGACAATCTGCCCATCGATGGTGGCGCAGAAAAGCAATCGCTCGTGCTGCGCAACAGCGCTAAAGATGCTTTCCCAATAGGCCTCCGACTGCTTCCGGGTGAACGGCAAGACAAATCCCACAACCGCGCCGTCCTCAACGCTTCGGAGAAGAAGCGCCGCAAGTTGGTTAAGGTGCCGCGCTGCAGATTCGCTGTCAACAATCGAGACTTCCATTCCGCCCTCGATTGGATTGGCTACCGCCACAATCTGCCTTGGAACGCCCTGCCTTTCAACAGTCGCCGTAGGGCCAGCTACTCAATCGCTGAAAATAAAAAACCCGGAGCTTTCGGCTCCGGGTTTTCTGGTTTGGTATTCGAAGAAGACTTATGCGGACTTCTTGCGGTCGTCGTCGTCTTTGACTTCTTCATAGTCGGCATCGACGATGTCGCTGTCGCGAGCTGCATCAGCCTCTGCATCGGCATTGGCAGCTTCGGTCTGCTGCGATTCATACATCGCCTGACCAAGCTTCATCGAGGCTTCGAGAAGCGTCTGGGTCTTGGTCTTGATGTCTTCAGCATCCGGCTCGGAGGCTTCGACAGCAGTCTTCAGCGAAGCGATCGCGTCGGAGATCGCGGTGCGCTCGACTTCCGTGACCTTGTCACCGAATTCCTTCAGCGACTTTTCCGACGAATGAATCAGGCTTTCGGCCTGGTTCTTCGCTTCAACACCTTCACGGCGCTTCTTGTCGTTCTCGGCGTTGGCCTCGGCATCCTTGACCATCTTTTCGATATCCGCGTCGGACAGACCGCCCGATGCCTGGATCCGGATCTGATGTTCCTTGCCGGTGCCCTTGTCCTTGGCCGAAACCTGAACGATGCCGTTGGCGTCGATATCGAAGGTCACTTCGATCTGCGGAACGCCACGTGGTGCCGGCGGAATGCCGACCAGGTCGAACTGGCCAAGCAGCTTGTTGTCCTGCGCCATTTCGCGCTCGCCCTGCGAGACGCGGATGGTGACGGCGTTCTGGCTGTCTTCGGCCGTCGAGAAGGTCTGCGACTTCTTCGTCGGGATCGTCGTGTTGCGCTCGATCAGACGGGTGAAGACGCCACCCAGCGTTTCGATGCCGAGCGATAGCGGGGTCACGTCGAGCAACAGAACGTCCTTGACGTCGCCCTGCAGAACGCCGGCCTGAATGGCGGCGCCCATGGCGACCACTTCATCCGGGTTGACGCCCTTGTGCGGCTCCTTGCCGAACAGCTGCTTGACGATTTCCTGTACCTTCGGCATGCGGCTCATGCCGCCGACCAGAACGACTTCGTCGATCTCGGCTGCAGTGACGCCGGCATCCTTGAGGGCTGCCTTGCACGGTGCAACAGTGCGCTGAACCAGCTCGTCAACCAGGCTTTCGAACTTGGCGCGCGACAGCTTCATCGTCAGGTGCTTCGGACCGGTGGCGTCTGCCGTGATGAACGGCAGGTTGATTTCGGTCTGCTGCGACGAGGACAGTTCGATCTTGGCCTTTTCGGCAGCTTCCTTGAGGCGCTGCAGAGCAAGCTTGTCGTTCTTCAGGTCGATGCCCTGGTCCTTCTTGAACTCAGCTGCGAGATATTCGACCAGACGCATGTCGAAGTCTTCACCGCCGAGGAAGGTGTCGCCGTTGGTCGACTTCACTTCGAAGACACCATCGCCGATTTCGAGAACCGAGATATCGAACGTACCGCCGCCCAAGTCGTAAACGGCGATGGTCTTGCCGTCCTTCTTGTCGAGGCCGTAAGCGAGGGCCGCAGCGGTCGGCTCGTTGATGATGCGCAGAACTTCAAGACCAGCAATACGGCCGGCATCCTTGGTTGCCTGGCGCTGTGCGTCGTTGAAGTAAGCCGGAACGGTGATAACGGCCTGCGTGACCTTTTCACCGAGATAGGATTCGGCAGTTTCCTTCATCTTCTGAAGGATCATGGCGGAGATCTGCGACGGGGAATAACCCTTGCCCTGCGCTTCGACCCATGCGTCGCCATTGTCGCCCTTGACGATGTTGTAAGGAACGAGGGCCTTGTCCTTTTCGACGAACTTGTCGTCGTAACGGCGGCCGATCAGGCGCTTGACCGCAAACAGTGTGTTTTCAGGGTTGGTGACGGCCTGACGCTTGGCCGGCTGGCCGGTCAGACGCTCGCCATCATCGTTGAATGCAACGATCGACGGCGTGGTGCGTGCACCTTCCGCATTCTCAATGACCTTCGCGTCCTTGCCGTCCATGACGGAGACGCAGGAGTTGGTCGTTCCCAAGTCAATACCGATTACTTTAGCCATGTAATTCTCTCCTTGCAGCGGACTGTCAGAACCCGGTCAGGCATTCATGCGACAGCCCCTAACGGGATGGTCTGTGGAATATTCGCAGCGAATAGCTACGGTGATGGGGCGTATATAAGGACCAGTGTTTCGGACTGCAAGGCATGAGAACGCCACGAAGCCGAGGAAATCAACGTCTATTATGACGAAGCATCGCGCGCCGTTACAGAAATCAGCGATCCTTTCTACAAGGCGATTGCTGTTCCCGCTCCAGAACAGCGGGGACGTCCAGCAGGCATGGCGGTATCGACGTGATCGTCTGCTGCAGGAAAATCATCACATGTTCATTGGGTTGACCGGAAGATAAGTGTTTCGCCGGTTTTTTTCCACCTGAATTTATCCCCGCCGCCTCTGCGCCACGCACAATTATCCGGCTGAATTAGAAAACGGATGGCGTGGCCAATGATTTCGACAGAACCGGCAGACCTGAGCCTGCCACAACTGAGCTACCGGCAGGCGGCGATGGCCGTTGAAATTCGAGCGCTGACTTTATGCCTGGAATGGAAGGCCGGTTTTCGCCCCGAGCAGCCGCGGGTGCCGGCCGGCAATCCCGACGGCGGACAATGGGCCGGAGGCGGTTCCGAAAGCCGGCCGATCCACGTCAACCGCCGCGGGCCTCGTGGCGCGGGACAAGTCCGTATTCTCGACAGATGGCAGCCCGTTACGCCCGGGCAGGAAGCGCGGCTGGCGGTCAGTATCGGCCGGATGCAGGAAGCGCTACGCGCCGTTCAAAGACGTGACCCGAACTGGCGGCCAACTCCGCAAGCCTATGAGACGGTCGAGGGGCTGATACGCGCCAATGAATCCGTAGCACAGGAGGCGATGCTCCGCGCGCTCCAGTTGCGGCTGCCGCGGACCGGCATCGGCCCCTATGCAAAGGAATGGATTGCGGCGCCAGCAACCAACAGGCGGCCGACTAGGAGGGAACAGGCGGAAATTGATCGCATCGGCCGTACCTACGGATGCCACTGGTGTGGTACAAAGACATCGGGGACTAAGCGCGGTCATTTTATTGGTGATCATCAGGTGCCAAAATCGCTTGGCAAACCAAGTAGAATTTATCCGCATTGCTGGTCGTGCAGTAAATCACAAGGTGGTTTGATATCTCGGGAAAGTTACTAATCGATGTCCGTAAAAAAACTCACAATTGCCCCTGAATATCTTAGCATCTACGTTGCAGGTCGTCGCAACATCAAGATTCCTGTTCATATGGACAGGAAGGGAATATTTTCGTCGCCTGACTGCATCAACGTTCCTGCGCTCTACTGGAACGACGGAGACACCTCTGTGCTATTCGGACCGATTTTAGAAATTACAGAAACGAGAAAGCCAGATTTCGATGGCATTCTGAACACCCCCAATAACGAATTGATTTTATTTGATGCCATCGAGCCTGAATTCGCCAGTGCTCACGTGCCTTCCCAAAAAACACGTATCCGAATCTGGATCGACCATCCCAGCGAGCCCGAAAATGTCACCATCGCATGGGGTTAGGGACAGCGAGATCCGGCCTTCTGGACATTCCCGTTGTGTCCTCAGTCAGCCGCAAGGCGGACCTTTTAAGAAGAAAAAGGCTTAACGCCATGACCGTGCAACACCTGTCGATAGCCCCGGAATATGTGAGCTTTTACGTTGCAGGCCGTCGAAATGTCGATATTCCGACGCACATGGATAGGCGAGGTGTCCTTTCGTCAAAAGACTGCATTCTCATTCCCGCGCTCTATTGGAACGACGGGGACACGCACGTGACGTTTGGACCAGCCTCCGAGATTGAGGAGAAACGGAAGCCTGATTTCGACGGGATTCTGAACACACCCAACAACGAGATTATTTTATTTGATGCAAATAACCCTCAATTCGCTATTTCACGCGTACCATCCGCGAAAACCCGGATTCGGGTCTGGATCGATCACCCTACCGAGCCAGAAAATGTTGTCATCGCTTGGGGATAGCGACTGTTCAAATTGACTCTGTCATGCATGACCCCCATCGTCAGGAGCACCAAACTGCAGTTGCGGCTCAACCGCCGGTCAGGATGTCGAACAGGGTCGTGCGGCGGGTCGCACCAGTGGTCTCGCCGACATCGGCCGGTGGTGTAAGCCCGGAATTTGCCGCCTGCGCCGGCTGATCGAAATCCTGCGTGCCAGCCGTCTGTCCGTTGGCGACGGGTGCCCGCGGAAATTCATCCGCCGCCCCATTGCCGAACGTGCCGGAGATAACATCGCCAACGCTTTCGGGTGCGGCCTGATTGTCGTCGAATGTCGGCTGGATCCCAGTCGTCCCGAAAATGGGGGATGGCGACAGGCCTTCGTGGGCTGCCGTCATGAAATCGTGCCACGCCTTGGCCGGAAGACCGCCGCCGGTAACCTTCTTCATCGACTTGCCATCATCATTGCCGAACCAGACCCCGGTCGTCAGGTTGTTGGTAAATCCGACAAACAGAGCATCGCGGAATGACTGGGTGGTGCCCGATTTGCCGGCTGCCTGCCAACCCTTGAGCCGGGCGGCCTTGCCGGTACCATGATCGATCACCCCGACCATCATCTGGTTCATCTCGCTGACAACAGCAGGATCGAGCACCCTGGGCGGATTGTCATAGGTGTTTTCATAGAGAACAGTGCCGTCAGCCGTCGAAATTCGCCGGATCACATGCGGCGTCGCCTTGAAGCCGCCGTTCATGAACGGCGCATAGGCTGACGTCAGCTCAACAAGGCTGACCTCAGAGGTTCCAAGCGCGATCGAGGCATTGGACTGCATTTCGGATTCGATGCCGAGCCGGCGCGCCAGCTTGATGACATTCTGCGGTCCCACCTCCATCACCAGCTGGGCGGCGATAGTGTTGAGCGAATTGGCCAGCGCATTGGCAAGCGTCACTTCGCCGCGATATTTCTGATCGTAGTTCTCCGGCGTCCAGTTGCCGATCCTAACCGGCGCGTCATTGCGGATCGACATCGGCGTCCGGCCGATTTCCATCGCCGCAGCGTAGACGAAGGGTTTGAAGGCCGAACCCGGCTGGCGTCTGGCCTTGACGGCGCGGTCGAACTGGCTTTCGGCATAGTCACGGCCGCCGACCAAGGCGCGGATCGCGCCGGTGCCGTCGATCGAGACCAGCGCTGCCTGCGAGACATCCAGCTTCTGCCCGGATGCGTCGAGGCTTTCAGCCAGTGTTTCCTCGGCCTTCTTTTCCAGATTAAGGTCGAGCGTCGTGTCGACGATCAGATCCTGGCTGATCTCGCCGACCATGCCCGGCAGCTGATCCATGACCATATCGGCAACATAATATTGCGCTCCGGACCAGAAGCTCTTTGCCTTGGTCGGCGTCTGTGACATCGCGGTCTTGATTTCGCTGTCAGTAACGAAGCCTTCCTCGCGCATGGCACCGAGCACGACCTGGGCCCGCTCTTCCGCAGCCTTCGGATCACGCGCCGGCGACAGGCGCGACGGCGCCTTCAACAGTCCTGCGAGCAACGCCGCCTCGCCCAGGTTCACATCCCGGGCGGATTTGTTGAAATAACGCCGCGAGGCTGCTTCGACGCCATAGGCATTGGACCCGAAGAACACCCGGTTCAGATACATCGCCAGGATCTGGTCCTTGGTGTATTTCTGCTCCAGCCAAACGGAAAGTAGCACTTCCTGCACTTTGCGCTCGAGCGTACGCTCCGGCGAGAGGAACAGGTTCTTGGCCAACTGCTGGGTGATTGTCGAGCCGCCCTGCACCATGCGCCCGGTGGTGACGTTGGTCAGCATTGCCCGCGCCAGACCAAGCGGGTCGACGCCGAAATGCGAATAGAAGCGCCGGTCCTCAATGGCGATGACGGCCTGCGGAATATAGGGCGACATGTTTTCGAGCGACAGCGCCTCGCCACCGGTGGTGCCGCGATTGGCGATGATGTCGCCACTGACGGCAAGGATCTTGACGTTCGGCGGCCGGTCCGGAATGGCCCAGGTGGTCGCGCTCGGCATGCGCGATCCGTAGTAGAGCACCAGTCCGCCGACACCGATGGCACCCCAGATTCCGAGAACGACGCACCAGTAAACCAGTGACCGGATCAGGCCCGTCAGGCCTCCCCCGCCCCGCGAACCGCCCCGCCTGCGGGTTTTCCGCTCGCTGGTCTTCTTCGCTGATGGCTTCGAACCGCCGGATTTCTTGCCGCCGCCGCCGCTGACACGTTCGCCCGCATTCATGCTCAGATCGCCGTCATCGCGACTGCGTCCACCTTCGAAGGAAGGTTCTATCCTCTGCCCTGATGTCCGATTTCCTGCCATGTCGCGGTGGGTCTGCTCCAGCTGGGCGTTTTGAGGATCGCAGACGGCACCTTTACCGCAACGCACGATTTCGCACCGTGCGATGAAGTGTAAATGCGGCGATTTAAGGGGGCGTTAAATTCAAGCTTTTGGGCGCGCCAGAGCGCGGGCGCGCGGCTGCACTTGCTTAATGTGGCAAGAATGGCCATGTAATGATCCGGCACCGACTGCGATGCCTGAAGCATTTACATCGCTTCAGCGCGGCCAACTCGAATCCGCTCGCCAGTTTCTTGGAACATGCGACAGGCATGTCCTTAATTTTCTGATCCAGCCCGCCAACTCTTCAGCGAAACCGTCCCAACAGTGGGAAAGCCACGGTTGTGACTGGCAGCGTTTCAGCGGTTTCAAACAACGATCCAAGGAGATCATCAATGTCGACGATAGCAGACAAGCCCTACGAACCGATCTCTTTCGCAAAGAAGCACCGGATATCCGTTGAAGATGCCCGCGACATCCTCGACCAGGCGAGCGGCGATAAAAAGGCTGCGGACAAGCATGCGAGACGCGTCAGCGTTTAAGTCTTCACACATTGCGCGGCACTGCTGATTTGACGTGCCGCACAACAGACTTTCCATTGTCGGGAACCATTCCGCCGGCCAAGTCGTTTGGCAGGCGGCAACAGGAGAACCAGTGATGGCAGAAACAACCAATAGCGATATTGAATCATTGCGGGCCGAAGTGGCGCGCCTTTCCAAAATCGTCAGCGCCCAAAGCGCGCAGGCCTATAGCGATGTTCGCGACCGGGCATCCAGTGTCATCGACGCTGCAGCACCCGCAGCCAGAAAAGCGGCGAACGTCGCCCGCGCGGAAGGCAGCGCCATCGCACAGACCGCAAGAGAGCATCCGGCTGCAGCGGGAAGCGCGTTGACCCTCGCGCTACTTGTCGGGGGAGCGATCGGCTTTTTGCTTGGCAGCGTATCCCGGCAGGCCCCGGAGCCGCCACGCCGCCGCTATTGGTAGCGCACGGACCGGCAATCAACAGCACAGTCAAAAGGCTCCGTTTTCGGGGCCTTTTTCTTGAAACAACCGGAACCTTTTCCCTCGATTCCGGTTATCCGGACATCAAATAGTGGATTACCATGGGCCAGATTTATCATCTCAATTCGGAAAATGACGAGCTTTTGTCCGAGGCGGAAAAAGCGTTCGATATCTCTGCACGCCGTCAGGCGATACTGAGAAATATTCGCGACGTGCCGGAAGCGCCCCGCCGCAGACCTGTTCTGAAAGCGCTTGCCGGACTGCTTGTTCCCATTTCCCAAGGCGCACAAAACTGAACAACGGTAGCAGAACACGACTATTTTTCCGCAATTGGTCGCGGCCGCATGATGAGCTTGCCGTAGAGTGTCTTCCGTCAGTTTGCGTTGGCACGACGCGCAATGCGGTGGGTTGCATCGTCCAGCGCATGGCTGGTCTGCACACCATCGCGCTTCATACCCTGGACGGTGTTGGCGCATCCGGAAAGGGCAAATAGGCCCAGACACACGGCAGCGATAACGAACTTCGGCATTCTCGGTCCTCCACTCAAAACAGTGATAAACAGGACATGACGCTGCGGTCAGATAAATCAACCGGGAGCCCGGAAAATACGTTATATCTATTCCGCAGATCATCATCGCGACAAATAATTTCCGCTGCTGAATCAAAAAAGAGCGCGTCCCAACACGCAATTTCGCCTTATAAAACCTAATGAAAACAGTGAATATAGCGAAATGAGAATAATAAAACTTGACTGACGGGCCTCGGTAACCTATTTGAGCTTTGGTCGATATTTGTTAGATGACTTTGGTTTTTGCGACTTGTGCGCAATCGGACGAACTTTCCTTCAGATTCGAACAAAAGCTTTTCCGTAACGTTTTACGGGATGGTTCAACATAATTTGCTAGAGAAAGGGATCGTTATGGCCACTGGCACAGTAAAATGGTTTAATTCCACAAAGGGCTTCGGCTTCATCCAGCCAGACGACGGCAGCCAGGACGTTTTCGTACACGTTTCTGCTGTTGAGCGCGCTGGTATGCGTGGCCTCAATGACGGCCAGAAGATCAGCTTCGAGCTCGTCAAGGACCGCAAGTCCGGCAAGATGTCTGCAGACAACCTGCAGGCTGCTTGATATAAATCTGGCGCGATAATCCGCGCCGGAGAAACGCGCTTCCGCGGTTGACCACGGATGTACTGGCGAAAGTGTCGAAGCGTGTTGTGAAAGGTCGGGTTTTCCCGGCCTTTTTGTTTTTCCGGATTCTACTTTTCCAGCAGCGGACTAATGGCCAAGCAGTTTTGTTTGGCTGAAACGGTCCCGCACCTTCAAATCGCCTCATCCACAATGAAACTCACTGTAAATAGCAGGAGTTGTGTGCATGAAAGCCATTCTCATTCTTCTTTCCACGGTTGCGGTTATAACGAGCTCGGCCCTTCACGCCGGTGCTCAGGATCAAGCGGCCTATATCGATGAGCGTTCTGACGGACCGGCTCTCATCCGCTCGCTCTACAATGCCATCAATCGCCACGAATATGCCCGCGCCTACAGCTATTTCAGCGAACCGGCCGATAGCTACGACACGTTCGTAAAGGGCTATGAGAAGACTGTGGATGTTCAGGTGCTGATCGGTACCGTGACGCAGGAAGGGGCTGCCGGCAGTATCTACGCCCCGGTTCCGGTCGCAATCAAATCGACGGAAAAGGGCGGCAAGGAAAAGATCTTCGCCGGCTGCTACATCACCCGCATCGTCAATGCCGCCATTCAGGAGCCGCCATTCGCGCCGCTGCAGATCGAGAGCGCGGAGCTTGAAAAGGTCGCAGGCCCTCTGGAAAAAGCGCTACCGAAAGTCTGCCATTCACCGTCATAGTGCAAGGGCAGGATCAGCCGCTGTTGTTTTCGCCCGTCTCGGCTTTGCGTCCGGCGAGAAACTGGCCGCGTTCGAAAATGACCACAACAGTGAGCGCGATCAGGAACGGGATGATCAGGTAGAACAGGCGGAAGATGGCGAGACCCGCGAGAACACCGGCCGGATCCATTTCAGGCAGTGCCGCGATAAACACCAGTTCCAGAACGCCAAGGCCGCCCGGTGCATGCGAGAGAAGGGCTGCCGAGAACGATGCGAGAAACACCCCTAGGATAACCATATAACCAGGATTACCGGCCTCCGGCAGAGCGAAATAGATGATGGTGGCAGCTGCAATCAATTCAACGGGAGCGATCACCAGCTGGCGCAGCGCCAATGACGGTTTCGGATATTCCAGCCGGAACCAGCGGGTTTTCAAAGGCCGACACCCGACGAGGCTGCCGACGACATAAAGCGCGATCAGCGCCAAAATGATCAGTCCAGTCGAGATGGAAGCCCCGATTGGCAGGAAAGCAGCGAAGCGGGCGGTGATTTCCGGCTCGACCAAAAGCACGATGGCTGCCAGCATCAACGTGCCCAGCGCGAATGTGAAAGAGCAGAACGCGACGAGAATGCCGGTTTCCCCGGCAGTGAGCCCCTTCGATCCATAGGCACGGTAACGTACGACGGCACCTGAAAAGACCGAGGCCCCGACCGTATGCGACAACGCATAGGCTGTGAAAGAGCAGACGGTGATGAACCACAGCGAAATCCTGTGGCCGAGATGCTCGAGCGCCAAGTGATCATAAGCTGCCAGCGCCGCATAGGCGGCAAGCGTTGCGGCGGCGGCCAATAACCAACTCTTCAGCGATACGGCTTTCAGGCTCTCCATGAAATCGGCGGCCGAAAGGCCGTGAAGCTCATGATAGAGGCCATAAAGCGAAAACACGATCGCGGCGAGCCCGATTACCGGCCAGGCAAGTTTGCGTACTGTTTTCATGAGGCAAGTATTCTTGAAATCTGTAACTGGCAAAATGTCATCTGGCCGAAAAGAACACCCCCGACCGGCCCGGTCAAGGGTGCTAACCGTTAACGGCGTTCCTTAAACCGCGAGCGCGTCGAGAATCCGTATCCAGGAACGGATGCCCTTGTGGAAGGACTGCAGCTCGTATTTCTCGTTCGGCGAATGAATCCGGTCGTCTGACAGGCCGAAGCCCACCAGAAGCGATTCCATGCCGAGCATCTTCTGGAAATCACCGACAATCGGGATCGAACCGCCCATGCCGATCAGAACCGCAGGCTTCGGCCATTCGTCTGACAAAGCCGACTTTGCAGTGTTCAGCAGCGCAGAGTCGTAAGGGAGCTGGATTGCCGGCGAGCCGCCATGCTTGTGGAATTCGACCGAGCAATCGGCCGGGATTTTCGAGGTAACATAGGCGCGGAAGGCATCCCGGATCTTTTCCGGGCTTTGTGCGCCAACCAGACGGAACGAAACCTTGGCAGACGCCTGCGCCGCAATGACGGTCTTGAAGCCTTCGCCGGTGTAGCCGCCCCAGATGCCGTTGACTTCTGCCGTCGGCCGCGCCCAGGTGAGCTCCATGACCGACCGTCCCTTTTCGCCCGATGGAATCGAAAGGCCGATTTCGCCGAGGAATTTTTCCGTCGTCATACCCAGCGTGTCCCAGGCAGCCTTGATCTGCGTCGGGGTTTCCTCAACACCTTCGTAGAACCCGTCCAGGGTGACCCGGCCCGTCTCGTCGTGCAGCCCGGCGAGAATCTGCGACAGGATATGGATCGGGTTGGCGGCGGCACCACCAAAATAACCGGAATGCAGATCGCGGTCGGCAGCGGTGATGACGATTTCCTCGCCGACGAGGCCTCGCAGGCCCGCCGAGATTGCCGGGGTATCGCGGTCCCACATGTTGGTGTCGCAGACCAGCGCATAGTCGGCCGTGAGTTCTTGCGCGTTCGCTTCCAGGAACGGCTTCAGGGACGGCGAGCCGGACTCCTCCTCGCCCTCGAACAGGATGGTCACTTCGCAAGGCAGCGCACCATTCACGTCCTTGAACGCACGGCAGGCCTCGACGAAGGTCATCAACTGCCCCTTGTCGTCGGCGGTTCCGCGCCCGGTGATCACCTTGCGGCCGCCATCAAGTTCCTTGATCGACGGTTCGAACGGAGCCGTGTCCCACAAATTGAGCGGGTCGACCGGCTGAACATCGTAATGACCGTAGAACAGCACGTGCGGTGCACCAGCCTTGGCGGCTGCATGGTGGGCAACCACCATCGGATGACCGGGCGTGTCGCGCACCGACGCTTCGAACCCCAGGGACGTCAACTCGGCGACCAGCCATTCCGCCGCCTTGCGGCATTCCGCCTTGTAGGCGGGATCGGTGGAAATCGACTGGATACGGACCAGATCGAATAGCCGATCGAGGCTCTTGGGGAGATTGTCGTCCGCGCGGGTGAGAATGCTGGCCGTGTCTGTCATGTCCGAATCCTTCGTTGTCAGGCCGGAACCTAGACAAAGATTGGCGCCGCTTTAAGCAAAATATTTTGATTGATGGATCATGACCACGCCGGAATGGCAAAAGCCGTCAGCTCTGGGCGCCATTGGCGATCGCCATGCGCATATACTGGAGCATGAGTTCCCGTTCGAAATGACGGAAGCCGGACAACAGGGATTGATCGGCGGCAAGCGCTGCCTCCTTCGCCTCGCCCTCCATCTCCTTCGCCTTGGTGGTCAGGAAAATCTGCTGCGCGCGTTTATCGGTCGGGTGCTTCTTCCGCAGGACCAGTCCGTCCCGCTCCATCCTGGCCAAAGTATTGGCCATCGTTGCCTGCTCGATGTCGAGGCGGTCGAGCAACTGTTTCTGGGTCAGCCCCTCCTCGCTCCACAGCTCAAGAAGAACTGGAAACTGGCCGGGGGCAAAGCCGAGTTTCTGGCCTCTCTCCTGCAGGGCGCGGGAGAAGCTTTTCGCCAGAAGGCTGGACAGGTATGTTGCTGAATCCATACGGTCGAAGGCCATGTCTATGGGTACCTCTCCCCAAGCTGGAACACAAGTTACATTGCGAGCGATGGACCGGCAGACAATGGGTTTTCACACGGATGTGATGCTCGCCGGATGCACAAACAAAAACCGCCATGGCGGAGGCGGGGCCACGGCGGTTCTTGTTATAAATTGGACAAAGGCCCGGAGAGGGGGGATAGGCCTTTGTCCTTACATCTGGCGTCGGCGGGGGACAGGCCTTGACCAGATGACGGCTTGTTCAGGTGCCGTTGATTGGTATTTGTGGTTCCAAATGTGGCTTTTCAAGGGACTCTGCCTGACGGTCGCATTACAAATTGGTAACGTTCCTGTGAGGGCCCTCAATATTAAGCCTCAGGGAATCCTTGCCAGCTTAAACCGGCGGTTTCGAGGAGGGAGATGCCTTCTCGTTGTCTACTTTTTTCCCGGTCGACAGCTTGGAATATACGACTGATCGACCACAAACTATCCTGTCAGGGCCATGACCAAACCAACCACAACAGGCCCCATTAGCGGCAGTAAAACGTTGGAGATCGCGTATGTGACCGTATAGCCGATCACGGGCGTCGAGTTTCCGGCTTGGGAGACGAGCGCGCTGATGGTGGGAGTACTGCAGTGCTGCCCGGCGATCACGCCGAGAAGAATCGGCGCTTCGATCTTCATCAGCTTCGTGCCGACAAACAGCGAAACGGCGGCTGGCAGAAAAGAAACCAGCAATCCGAGAATGGGCAGGATCAGCCCGTATTCCTTGATGAGTTTGATGGCGTCGGGGCCGGCACTGAGGCCTATCGATGCGATGAACGTTGCAAGGCCAAAGTCCTTGGCAAAATCGGCAGCGGCCGGTGGCAGCCCACCACGCGTCGGGTTGCGCATATTCAACCAACCGAAGACGAGTCCGGAGATCAACGCGCCACCACCGGCGCCAAGCCCCAGTTCAAGGGCGCCAATCTTCAGATGGAAATGCCCAATCACGAGCCCGAGTGCGAGGCCAAGGCCGAGGAATATGAAATCGGTACGTTCGCCCGGAGGCACGGGCTTGCCGAGTTCGTGTGCGGCACGCTCTATGGCTTGCTCCGGGCCATAAAGCGTGACGATATCCCCGTGCTGCAAAATCGTACCCGACAAAGCAGGGATATTTTGTCCCATCCGCCGAACATGGGATATGAATATGCCGCGCTGCAGTTCAGGCGAGGCCAGCTGTCTCAGTTGCCGGATTTGTCGCCCAAAAACGTCCTTTCGCACCAGAACGACATCCCGGGTTGCGAGCGCGAAATTTGTTCCTTGCGGGACCGGCACTTCGTCACCGAGGCGATCCCGGACGGCGATCACCGCGTTGCGGCGTCCGCGGACAAACACGATGTCGTCGGGCTGCAGTAGCAGGTCGAGCGTCGTTTCAAGAATGTCGCCGCCGCGCTGCAGGCGCTCGATCGCAACCGCCCAACCCCGGCTTTTTTCGAACTCGCCCACTGTTTGGCCTGCGGCACCCCCGACACGGAAAGCGCGCCCGACAAATGCCGGAAGGCCTTCCGCCTGCTCTTCATCGTCATCGGTCGCCCCCAGTTTACGCGCGAGGTCTTGCGCTTCCTTCCGCAGGTCGATTTTCAGCAGCAACGGGGCAATCTGCGTTGTGAAAACCACGATCGCAATGAGTCCGAAGAGATAGGTGAGGCTATAGGCCGTTGCGATATTGGCCTGCAGCTGCTGGATCTCTGGCCCGGAAAGCGCGAGGCGGGCAATCGCCTCTGATGCCGTGCCAACAACGGCCGATTCTGTCGCGGCTCCCGCGAAAAGCCCTGCGGCCGTGCCGACGTCGAAATGAAAAATAAGCACAGCGATGGCGATCAGCGCGAGGACGCAGACAACTTCGATGATCGAAAAAATACCATAACGCCATCCGCCGCGGATGTTGGTGAAGAACTGTGGTCCAGCTGAGAAGCCAAGTGCATAGATGAAAAGAGCGAATGCCGCGTTTTTGAGATCAGGGCCGATCTGCACCCCCAATTGACCGATCGCCAGGGCCACAAACAGC
Source organism: Rhizobium sp. PL01 (assembly GCF_033447125.1). NCBI lineage: Bacteria > Pseudomonadati > Pseudomonadota > Alphaproteobacteria > Hyphomicrobiales > Rhizobiaceae > Rhizobium > Rhizobium sp. PL01. Next base: position 269,036 of record NZ_JAWQUM010000009.1, read on the forward strand.
GTTCCGCACGTCCCTCCAAGCTGGATAGGACCGACACGCAATTTGCCAATTAGAAAGCCAAGCGAGAGCGATACGAACAAGGCGATGATGGGATCGGAGAGCAACGACATGAACAGATCCAGTGCCTGTGAGCGAGGGGACTTGGAGACATGCGGTCAAAATTGAGAAACGAGGCTACAAAACCAATCGGAAGGTGCCGTACCAGCTCTTGTCAGGCAAAAGCAGCGACGGCATTGCGGTCAGGATGGACATTATATTTGCGCCTCAAAAACTCCTGAAGTGGCGTATAATACACGGCTTACGGGTACACTAAGCTCTGCGCGTTCCACGTCAAGCTCCTGCCCGTCGCATGAAACAACGCCTTCGATCGCAACCTTGCAGATTACTCATTCCCACCCTCGCGGCAGACCGCGTTTGATCGCGATTGGATGGGACGATATCCCCAATCAGGAGGCCGCATTGGCGGCCGGTGTAAAATTTCTCGTCGCTCCGGAATGAAATATGGACGGCCACCGCGGCCCGCGCTATCCCTTGTCGCCATGAAAAAAGGTGATCATCTCTTCCTCGTCGACGGCTCCGGGTTCATTTTCCGGGCGTTCCACGCCATCCCGCCGCTCAACCGCAAATCGGATGGTCTGCCGGTCAATGCTGTCTCTGGTTTCTGCAACATGCTGTGGAAGCTTTTGACCGATGCGCGCGACACCTCCGTCGGGGTAACACCAACCCATTTTGCCGTGATTTTCGATTATTCGTCGAAGACTTTCCGCAACGAACTCTACGATCAGTACAAGGCGAACCGCAGCGCGCCGCCAGAAGACCTGATCCCGCAATTCGGGCTGATCCGCCACGCCACCCGCGCCTTCAACCTGCCCTGCATCGAGAAGGAAGGTTTCGAGGCCGACGACCTGATCGCCACCTATGCGCGGATGGCGGAGGCGACGGGTGCCGATGTCACGATTATCTCCTCCGACAAGGACCTGATGCAGCTCGTGACGGCCAATGTGTCGATGTATGACAGCATGAAGGACAAACAGATTTCGATCCCGGAAGTGATCGAGAAATGGGGCGTGCCACCGGAGAAGATGATCGACCTTCAGGCACTGACCGGCGACTCAACCGACAACGTGCCCGGCATCCCCGGCATCGGCCCGAAGACCGCAGCACAGCTGCTGGAAGAATTCGGCGATCTCGATACGCTGCTTGCCCGCGCTGGCGAAATCAAGCAGCAGAAGCGCCGCGAAAACATCATTGCCAATACCGAGCTTGCCCGTCTTTCGCGCCAATTGGTGACGCTGAAGACCGACACGCCGATCGACGTGCCGCTTGACGATTTCGAGCTGCATGCGCAGGACGGACCGAAACTCGTCGCCTTCCTGAAGACGATGGAATTCACCACGCTGACCCGTCGCGTTGCCGCCGCCACCGAGACGGATGCGGACGCTGTGGACCCGGCCACGGTTCCTGTTGAATGGGGCGCACAAGCACGTGGGCCTGATCTCGACAAAGGCGAGGCTTCTTCTGCTCCATCGGCCTTGTCATCGGCAAAATCACCGGCGCTTGGCAGCGCTGCCGAAGCGGCCGCCTCGCTTTCCACCGTTCAGGATGGCGGCCCCGCGCTCGCGACGCCGCAAACCCTGGCACAATCGCGCGCCGAGCTTTTCGCTGCAGCAAAAATCGACCGCAGTTCCTATATCGCCATCCGCGATATCGCTACGCTCGATGCCTGGATTGCCGCCGCCCGCGAGACTGGCCTTGTCGCCTTCGACACGGAAACCACCTCGCTTGATGCGATGCAGGCGGAACTCGTCGGCTTTTCGCTTGCAATCGCCGACAACAGCAAAAACCCGTCCGGCACCGATATCCGCGCCGCCTATGTGCCGCTGCTCCACAAGACCGGCGGCAACGATCTCTTCAGCGACGGAGTGAAACTCGCACCAGACCAGATCCCGGCCGCCGCCGCACTGGAGCGGTTGAAGGATCTGCTCGAGGATCCATCGGTTCTCAAGATCGCCCAGAATCTCAAATACGATTACCTGGTGATGAAACGCCACGGCGTCAGCATTGTCAGCTTCGATGACACGATGCTGATGTCCTATGTGGTTGATGCCGGCGCCGGAACGCACGGTATGGATTCGCTGTCGGAAAAATGGCTTGGCCATCAGCCGATCCCCTACAAAGATGTCGCTGGTAGCGGCAAATCGTCGGTCACCTTCGATTATGTCGATATCGACAAGGCAACTGCCTATGCGGCCGAGGACGCCGATGTGACGCTCAGGCTCTGGCAGGTGTTGAAACCTCGCCTCGCCGCCAAGAACCTGAATGCCGTCTATGAGCGTCTGGAGCGGCCGCTGGTGCCGGTTCTGGCGCGGATGGAAGAACGGGGCATCACCATCGACAGGCAGATCCTGTCGCGGCTGTCCGGCGAACTGGCGCAGGGTGCCGCCGGTCTCGAACACGAAATCTACGGCCTCGTCGGTGAAAGCTTCAATATCGGCTCGCCGAAGCAGCTTGGCGATATCCTGTTCGGACGCCTCGGCCTTCCGGGTGGCGCCAAGACCAAGACCGGGCAATGGTCAACCTCGGCGCAGGTCCTCGAAGAGCTCGCTTTGGAAGGCCATGAGCTACCGCGCAAGATCGTCGACTGGCGCCAGCTGACCAAGCTCAAGTCCACCTATACCGACGCCCTGCCGGGTTTCGTGCACCCGGAGACGAAGCGCGTCCACACGTCCTATGCGCTGGCCGCCACGACCACCGGACGCCTCTCCTCGTCCGAGCCTAACCTGCAGAACATTCCGGTGCGCACCGCCGAAGGCCGCAAAATCCGGACGGCCTTCATCTCGACGCCGGGCCACAAGCTGGTTTCGGCCGACTACAGCCAGATCGAACTGCGCGTGCTTGCCCATGTGGCTGAGATCCCGCAGCTGAAGCAAGCCTTTGCCGATGGCATCGACATCCACGCGATGACCGCATCGGAAATGTTCGGCGTCCCGGTCGAAGGCATGCCCAGCGAAATCCGCCGCCGCGCCAAGGCGATCAACTTCGGCATCATCTACGGCATCTCGGCTTTCGGCCTTGCCAACCAGCTATCGATCGAGCGCTCGGAAGCCGGCGATTACATCAAGAAGTATTTTGAACGTTTTCCGGGCATCCGCGACTATATGGAAAGCACCAAGGCTTTCGCCCGCGAAAACGGCTATGTGGAAACCATCTTCGGCCGCCGGGCGCATTATCCGGATATCCGTTCGTCCAACCCCTCGCACCGCGCCTTCAACGAGCGCGCCGCGATCAACGCGCCAATCCAAGGCTCGGCCGCCGATATCATCCGGCGGGCGATGGTGAAGATGGAACCGGCACTCGAGCAGGCTGGGCTGTCACAGCGTGCACGTATGCTCCTGCAGGTGCACGACGAATTGATCTTCGAGGTCGAGGATGCCGATGTCGAGCGGACGATCCCGCTGGTCGTCTCTATCATGGAGAACGCCGCGATGCCGGCGCTCGATATGAAAGTTCCGCTGAAGGTCGATGCTCGTGCTGCCCACAATTGGGACGAAGCGCACTGACGGCAAGAAGCCGCGACTTGGCACTGCGGCTCTCCGGCTGCATGATGGGTTTTTTGATCCTCATAACGCATTGGAGTCATTGATATGTCCCCGTCACAATTTCCTGTTTTCGACCTCGGCGCCTTCGAAAAAACGGATGGCGCCGGGAAACGGGAATTGGGTAAGCAGGTCGACGAAATCTGCAGAACGACCGGCTTTCTGGCGATCAGCAATCATGGTGTGCCGCAAGCGGTTATTGATGCGGTCTGGGCCAAGGCGCATGCGTTTTTCGACCTGCTGCCCGAAGAAAAGCAAAATGCCCGGGCGCCTTACAAGGGCTATCCGTATGGTTATCTGGGGCCTGAGCTGGAAGCGCTGGCAAAATCACGCGATGTCGATAGCCCTCCGGACCTGAAAGAAAGCTTCAATGGCGGCCCGCTCAAGCAGCCTGCCTCGATCACCGATCCTGAAGCGCTGGCCTTCTGCTATGCGGCAACCATCTGGCCGGAGCGGCCCGACGGTTTTGTCGATGCCTGGAAGGCTTACTACGCATCGCTTGAAGATCTCGCCGCGCGCATCATGCGGCTTTTCGCCGTCGCGTTGAATCTACCGGAAACCTATTTCGAAGGCTTCATCGACACGCCGGTCAGCGCGCTGCGCGCACTCAATTATCCAGAACAGCATGTGCCGCCAAAACCGGGCCAATTGCGCGCGGGTGCCCATACCGATTATGGCAGCCTGACGATCCTTTTGCCGCAGCCCGGATCAAAGGGGCTGGAGCTGATCACGCCGGATGGCGAATGGACGCCCGTGCCGCCGATCCCCGGCGCTTTCGTGATCAATATTGGTGACCTGATGGCCCGCTGGACGAATGACCGCTGGGTTTCAACGCTGCACCGCGTCGTCAATCCTTCGCCCGAGGAAGGCGGCATGGCGCGGCGGCAATCGCTGGCCTTTTTCCACCAACCCAATTGGGACGCGGAAATCAACGTGCTCGACGCCTGCTTGAATGAGGGCGAGACCGCGAAATACGGACCTGTACTTTCGGGACCTTACCTGATGAGCAAATTCAAGGCGACTGCGGCGTGATGTTTCTCAACTAACGGCGGCTGCGCTGACACTTTCGGGTACAGGCTGGAAGCTGCCGAACAGCCGCCTCAGTCCGTCCTTGCCTTCGGCCGCCAGATCAAAGCGGCGGCCGAAAAGAAGCCACTCGCTGCAGAGACCTTCCATCATCCAGCGCAGGGCCTTGGTTGCGGATTGTGCGGTCCAGTTTCCGTTGAGGAAACCCTCGCTCTTTGCCTTGGCAAAAGCATTGTCAAGCATGACGGTGTGGCGGTCATCCACTTCCTGCTGCTTTTCCAGAACCGGAAGCAGGTCGTCGCCATAGGGGCAACGCAGAAGAATGGTGAAGATACGTTGACGATGCTCGTCGGCAGCCAGTCCCTCCAGCCAATCGCCGGCCGATTTCTCGATAACACTGAGCACCTCGCCGGCCGGTTGTTCGGTATCGCGAACAATCATGTCTTCCAGCGGCAAGGTCACGGTGTTGTAGAGTTCGAGGAACAGATCGGTCTTGTTGGAAAAATGCCAGTAGATGGCACCGCGCGTCACACCGGCTGCCTTGGCGACATCATCCAGGGATGCGTTGGCCACGCCCTTTTCGAAGAACACTCGCTCTGCCGCGCTGAGAATGCTGTTGCGGGTCTCTTCCGCTTCCGCCTTGGTTCTACGCATCGCCTATTCCCCCAAGAAAAGGCCCGCCTTCCGGCGGGCCGCTTCCACTATTCCGCTGGCGTGGCGGTCGTTTCCGCGCCGATCGGCTTCAACGTCGTTCTCCCGAACAGCTTCATGACGAACACGAAGAAGACAGGGACGAAGAAGATGGCGAGCACCGTCGCAGAGATCATGCCACCCATGACGCCGGTACCAATGGCGCGCTGGCTGCCCGAGCTTGCGCCGGTGGCAATCGCCAGCGGCAGCACGCCAAGGGTGAAGGCCAGCGAGGTCATCAGGATCGGGCGAAAGCGCAGATGCGCCGCCTCGATAGTGGCATCCAGCAACGGTTTGCCTGCTTCCATCTGCTCCTTGGCGAACTCGATGATCAGGATGGCGTTCTTCGCCGATAGCCCGATGATCGCGATCAGGCCGACCTTGAAGTACACGTCGTTCGGCATGTCCCGCAGGATCACGGCCAGAACAGCGCCGATGACGCCAAGTGGCACCACCATCATCACCGCCACCGGAATGCTCCAGCTTTCATAGAGAGCTGCAAGGCACAGGAAGATCAGCAGGCATGACAGCGCGACGAGAAGCGGCGCCTGTGTGCCCGACGCGATTTCCTCACGGGACTGGCCTGTCCACTCATAGCCGAAGCCAGGTGGTAGCTCTCCAAAGAGACGTTCCATTTCGGAAATCGCTTCACCGGAAGAATAGCCCGCATTGGCCTGGCCGCTGATCGGGACGGACGGATAGCCGTTATAACCGACCGTCTGCGTCGGACCGCTTGTCCACTCGATGCTGGCGAAGGCCGACAACGGCACCATGCCGCCATTGCTGTTGCGCACATTGAGCTTCAGAAGGTCGGCCGTCTGCATGCGCCGGTTCTCGTCAGCCTGCACCGTCACACGCTGCAGGCGCCCGGCATTCGGGAAGTCGTTGACATAGGACGAGCCGAGATTGGTCGAGATCGTCGAGTTGATGTCTGCGAAGGCAACACCGAACGTATTGGCCTTTTCACGGTCGATGAGCAGGTTGACCTGTGCCGCATCCGGCAGGCCGTCAACACGCACACCGGAGATGAGCTTGCTCTGCGCCGCAAGGCCCAGAAGCTGATCACGCGCTGCCGCAAGTGCCGCAGCCCCCTGCCCGCCACGATCCTGCAGGCGGAACTCGAAGCCGTTGGACGTGCCGAGGCCCTGGATCGGCGGCGGCGACAGCGCAAAGCTGATCGCATCCTTGATCTGGGACATGGCGCCCGATGCCCGGCCGGCGATGACGGAGGCAACATCATTTGGTCCGCGTTCCGACCAGTCCTTCAGCGTCACGAACGCGAGGCCGGCATTCTGACCAGTACCGGAGAACGAGAAGCCGCTGATGGCGATGATACGTTCGACAGCCGGTTCCTTGCTGAAGATCGCTTCCGTCTGCTCGATAACCTCGGTCGTGCGGTTTCCGGTGGCTTCCGACGGCAACTGCATGCTGACGATGACGAAACCCTGGTCTTCATCCGGAAGGAAGGAGGACGGCAACTGCATGAACAGATAAACGAGCCCACCGAGCAGCACGACATAGATCAGCATGAAGCGGCCTGTGCGCGTGACCATGCTGGCGACCCAGCCGCTATAGCCGTGCGAAGTCTTGTCGAAACCACGGTTGAACAGGCCGAAGAAGCCGCGTTTGGTGTGATGATGGCCCTTCGGAACCTGCTTGAGGAAGCTAGCGCACAATGCCGGCGTTAGCGTCAAGGCAAGCAGCGCCGAGAACAGGATGGAGACCACCATGGTCAGCGAGAACTGCTGGTAGATGACGCCGACGGCGCCGGGGAAGAAGGCCATCGGAATGAACACGGCAGACAGAACCAGCGTGATGCCGATAACGGCACCGGTAATCTGCTTCATCGCCTTGCGTGTCGCTTCCTTCGGCGTCAGCCCTTCTTCGGACATGATGCGCTCGACGTTTTCAACGACGATGATCGCGTCGTCGACGAGAATACCGATGGCGAGCACCATCCCGAACATGGTCAGAACGTTGATCGAGAAGCCCATGGCAAGCATGGCCGCACACGTGCCCAGCAGCGCGACGGGAACGACAAGCGTCGGAATAATAGTGTAGCGAATGTTCTGCAGGAACAGGAACATCACCAGGAACACCAGCGCCACTGCTTCAAGCAGCGTATGCAGAACCTTTTCGATGGAGATCGCCACGAACGGTGACGTATCGTACGGAATGGAATATTCGACGCCCGGCGGGAAGAACGTTGCCAGTTCATCCATGCGTGCCTTGATGGCCGTGGAGGTGGCAAGCGCGTTGCCGGTCGGCGTCAACTGCACACCAATAGCGGCGGACGGCTTGCCGTTCAGGCGTGTCGAGAAGCTGTAATCCTGACCGCCGATCTCGATGCGGGCGACATCGCGCAGGCGGACGGCGGAGCCGTTGAGATTGGCACGCAGGATAATCGCCCCGAACTCTTCAGCCGAGGTGAGCTGGCCCTTGATGAGGACCGGGGCACTGATCTGCTGGGTGATCGGGTTCGGCTGGGCGCCGATGCTTCCGGAGGCAACCTGGGCATTCTGTGCAGTGATCGCCGCATTGATGTCGGCGGCCGTCAGGTTGAGGCCACGCATCTTGTCCGGATCGAGCCAGATACGCATGGCGCGCTCGGTGGCAAACATCTGTGCCCGGCCAACGCCTTCGACACGCTGGACTTCGTTGAGCACGTTGCGGCTGAGATAGTCGCCGAGCGAAACCGCATCCATGGACCCGTCCGTGGATGTGAGCGCGATGATCATCAGGAAGCCGGAGCCGGCTTCCTCAACCTCGATGCCCTGCTGGCGCACGGAATCGGGAAGACGGGCTTCAACGCGGCGAACGCGGTTCTGCACGTCGATCGAGGCATCGCCGGAATCCGTGCCCGGAGCGAAGGTCACGTTGATCGATACACTGCCAGCGGCGCTGGACGTGGACGAAAAATACTGCATGCCTTCGATGCCGTTCAGCTCATTTTCGATGAGCCGCGTCACGCTCTGGTACGTTTCTTCCGAGGACGCGCCGGGATAGCTGGTGTTGATGGAGATCTGCGGTGGTGCGACGTTCGGATACTGCGAAATCGGCAGCAGCGGCAACGCGATGATACCGGAGATCATGATGAAAAGCGCGACGACCCACGCAAAGATCGGCCGGTCGATAAAGAAACTAGGCATCGATCAGATCCTCACTTAGCCTGTTCGGCAGGCTTGGCGTCTTCCGCCGGCTTTGCAGCGGCACCGTCTGTGCTCGTCTTTTCAGCGGCAGGCTTCGCATCCGCCGGTTTTACGTCGGCTGCAGGCTTGGCATCAGCGGCCTTCCAGTCTGTTGGTTCAACGGGCGCACCCGGGCGAACCTTCTGGAAGCCTTCGACGATGACCTTCTCGCCAGCTTTCAGGCCGTTGCGGATGATCCACTGATCGCCAAGAACATGACCGGCAGACACGGTGCGCAGTTCAGCCGTCTTGTCGTCCTTGACGACATAGACCTGCGCATTGCCCGATGTGTCACGTTGCACGGCCTGGGTCGGCACCGCGATGGCGTTCTTCTCGACACCCTGCTGCACCAGCACGCGTACATACATACCAGGCAGCAGATCGCCGTCCGGATTGGGGAATTCGCCACGCAACGTGACCTGGCCGGTGGTCTCGTCGACAGCGGCCTCCGAAAACAGCAGTTTTCCGGCATGCGGATAGGCGCTACCGTCGTCCATAATCAGATTGACCTTGGCTTCATCTTTGTTGCCCGCCAGCGCACCATCCTGCAGCGCCTTGCGCAGACGGATGAGGTCGGTCGCGGACTGAGTAAAGTCGGCATAGACGGGATCGAGCTGCTGGATCGTTGCCAGGTTTTCAGACCCGTTGGCACTGACAAGCGCACCCTCGGTGATCAGCGCCCGGCCGATCCGGCCGCTGATTGGCGCCGTCACGTTGGTATATTGCAGATTGAGCTGGGCGGCAGCGAGGCCCGCCTCTGCAATCGCCACATCGGCATCGGCCTGCGCCAGCTGTGCAATCGCATCATCATAGGTCTGGCCGGTGGCGACGCCGGACTTCTTCAACTGCTCCTGGCGATCAGCCGCCTGCTTGGCCTGCAGCTGAACCGCCTTTGCGCGGCGCAGCGTGCCTTCGGCGCTTTCGACCTGAACCTTGAACGACGACGGATCGATCCGGTAGAGCACGTCGCCGGCGTTCACATGCGAGCCCTGCTCGAACACGCGCTCGATGACGATGCCGGTGGCGCGCGGACGCACTTCCGAGATACGGGTCGCAGCGATACGCCCCGGCAGATCGTTGGTGATCGGCAGAGATTCGGTCTTCGTTGTGATTACCGAGACCTGCGGCGGCGGGTAGGACGGAGCCGCCTGCTTCTCGCTGTCTTCCTTCTGGCACCCCGAAATAATCATCAGAGCAGCCGCTGTTGCAGCCAATATCGGTCGGTTCATCCGCATCTTTGGTTCCATACGCAAAGTCCAGCCGCACGACCGATCATCTTTTTTTCAAAGAGATCAGCTGCTGCTGGAAGTTCATGAAAATCAATGTGATACGAAGGATTTCCGGGACAGAACCGCCAACGTATCAATTATACAAACAGATACGTATGTTAAAACCGGAAGCAGCGCAAGGCGATGATGCAGCGCACAATAAAACGTTACCGAACGACAACTTTCGTCATCGTTCGGAAACAAAAGGCCTTATCGGGTCAGCGAAGAACCCGGTCGTCGGCACCGAAACGGTGCATCGAAGCCTTGTCCGGGGTCGCGTAGACGATGTCATCGACATCGTATTTGTGTTCGCCGAACAGGCGAACCGTGAGCAGGCCGGTGACCTCGGTTTCCAGATAGAGGATCGTGTCGGCACCGAGATGCTCGACATGGATGACCTTGCCCTTCCAGTCGCCGTTTTCGCGCGAGAGCGTGATGTGCTCCGGCCGAATACCGACGGTCTTTGCCTCGGTATCTCCAAGCTTGCCCGCCTCGACGAGATTCATCTGCGGTGAGCCGATGAAACCGGCGACGAAGGTGTTTCCGGGCTTGTTATAGAGCTCCATCGGCGAACCGATCTGCTCGATCTGGCCGGCATTGAGGACGACGATCTTGTCGGCAAGCGTCATCGCCTCGACCTGATCGTGCGTTACATAAATCATCGTCGCTTTCAGGCTGCGATGCAGCCGGGCGATTTCGAGACGGGTGTTGACGCGTAGTGCTGCGTCAAGATTGGACAGCGGCTCATCGAACAGGAACAGTTTTGGTTCACGCACGATGGCGCGGCCGATGGCGACGCGCTGGCGCTGGCCGCCGGACAGTTCGGCCGGGCGGCGGGCGAGATAGGGTTCCAGCGACAGCATCGCGGATGCCTTGCCGACCTTGGCGTCAACCTCGGCCTTCGGAGCGCCCATCTGCTTGAGGCCGAGGCCCATATTGTCCTTCACCGTCAGGTGCGGATAAAGCGCGTAGGACTGGAACACCATGGCGATACCGCGCTTGGCCGGCGGTGTGGTGACCACTTCCTGCCCGTCGATCTGGACGCTTCCGGATGTCGCGTCTTCAAGACCAGCGATGACGCGCAGAAGGGTCGACTTGCCGCAACCGGACGGTCCGACGAAAATGACGAATTCGCCATCCTTCACTTCGAGATCGATGCCCTTCAGAACTTCGTGGTTGCCGAAGGCCTTGCGAATGGATTTCAGATTCAGTGATCCCACGTGAGGCCCCTTTTAGAGTTTGACCGGCTGGCCGGTACGAACGCTCTCATCGGCCGCAAGGCAGATGCGCAGCGACTGGACGGCATCGTCCATGTGTCGTTCGAGATTGATATTTTCGGTGATGGCTTTCAGGACATAGGCCTGCTCGAGATCGCAGAGTTCCTGGTGTCCCGGCTCACCGTCCATCTTCAGGTCTTCGTCCTTGTGAACGAACTTGCCGTCCGCACCGGTTTCCGCTTTGTGAACGCGAATGACGGCGGTCTTGGTATGGGTGTCGATGTCGTCGGACTTGGCGTTCGGATCCATGACGATCGAGACCGAACCGTTGGGCGACATCACGTCCTTCACGAAGAAAGCGGTCTCCGAGATCATCGGACCCCAGGCGGCTTCGTACCAGCCGAGTGACCCGTCTTCGTAGAGCACCTGCAGATGGCCGTAATTGTACATCGACGGCGCAATTTCATTCGACAGACGCAGGCCCATGCCACGCACTTCGATGGCCTTGGCATCGGTGATCTGGCACATGACGTCGACATAGTGGACACCGCAATCGACGATCGGCGGCGTGGTTTCCATCAGCGACTTATGCGTCATCCATGTCGGGCCGCTGGACTGCTGGTTGAGGTTCATGCGGAAGACATAAGGGCCGCCGAGCTTGCGGGCTTCGGCGATCAACCGGATCCAGGACGGATGATGGCGCAGGATGTAGCCAACCACCAGTTTCTTGCCGGCCTTCCTCGCTGCTGCGACGACACGCTCGGCATCGGCCACCGTCGTTGCCAGTGGCTTTTCGATGAAGACATCGCAGCCTGCCTCGAATGCCATGACGGCATAGTCGGCATGGCTGTCGGAATAGGTACAGATCGAGCAGAGATCAGGCTTCAGCTCCTGCAGAGCCGTGGCGAAATCCGGATGGATCGTATAGCCGCCAAGTTCCGGCGCCAGCACCGGCTTCGAGCGATTGACGAGGCCGACGATCTCGAAACCCGGATTGTTGTGGTAGGCGAGCGCATGGCTGCGGCCCATGTTTCCAAGGCCTGCGACGAGGACGCGGATGGGTTTGCTCATTACTTGACTGCTCCTGCGGTAATGCCGCGGATCAGCTGCCGCGAGAAGATGACGTAGAGAATAAGGACCGGGAAGATCGCCAGCGACAGGGCTGCGAGAACCGCGTTCCAATTGGTGACGAACTGGCCGATGAACACCTGAGAGCCGAGCGTGACGGTCTTGGTGGCTTCACCGGGCGCGAGGATCAGCGGGAACCAGAGATCGTTCCAGATCGGGATCATGGTGAAGACGGCAACGGTTGCCATCGCCGGCCGAACCAGCGGCAGCACCAGCCGGAAGAAGATCGCATATTCCGACAGGCCGTCAATGCGACCGGCATTCTTCAGATCATCCGAAACCGAGCGCATGAACTCCGACAGGATGAAGATGGCGAGCGGCAGGCCTTGCGCGGTGTAGACCAGGATCAGGGCCGTCAGGGTGTTGACCAGTCCAGCCGCGACCATGCCCTGCAGGATGGCGACCGTGCCGAGACGGATCGGGATCATGATGCCGATAGCAAGATAGAGCCCCAGCAGCGTATTGCCCCGGAACCGGTATTCCGACAGCGCGAAGGCCGCCATGGAGCCGAACAACAGTGCAAAAAAGATCGAGACGACCGTGACGATCAGGCTGTTCTGGAAATAGCCGATGAAATCGCCCTGTTTCAACACCGTCGTATAACCGATCAGGCTGAATGTCTCCGCCGTGGGCAAAGCCAGCGGCGTGCGGAAGATCGCGTTCTTGTCCTTCAGCGAATTGAGGATCGTCAGGACGACCGGAAACAGCGCGATGACCGTGTAGCCAGCCAGTGCCAGGTGAACGAAGCCGGAGCGCAGCGGCGAGATGCGTGCTTTTGACATGATCCGTTCCCCTTAGAACTGGTAGCGGCGAACACGCCGCTGAATGCCGAAGAGATAGAGCGAAACGCCGGCAAGGATGATCAGGAACATCACGGTGGCGATGGTCGCACCCATCGAACGGTCTCCGAGTTGCAACTGGAAGCCGAAGAAGGTGCGATAGAGCAAGGTTCCGAGAATGTCGGTCGCCCCATCCGGCCCGGCAAGCGCACCCTGCACCGTGTAGATCAGGTCAAAGGCATTGAAATTGCCGACGAAGGTCAGGATGGAGACCATGCCGATTGCGGGGAGGATCAACGGCAGCTTGATTTTCCAGAACTGGCTCCAACCGGTAATGCCATCACATTCGGCGGCTTCGATGACTTCGTCCGGGATACTGAGAAGGGCGGCATAGATCAGCATCATCGGAATGCCGACATTCTGCCAGACGGAGATCAGCGACACCGTAATTAACGCCGAGCCCGGCTTGCCCAGCCATGGTCCGAAGAGAGCTTTCAGGCCGACGAGGTCCATGAAGAATGGCGTAATGCCCCAGATCGGCGACAGGATCAGCTTCCAGATGAAACCGACAATGACGAAGGACAGGATCGTGGGCATGAAAATCGCGGTACGGTAGAAGGTCGCAAGCCTGAGCTTGGGGATCGACAGCATGGCGGCGAGCGCAATGCCGAGCGGATTCTGCACCAGCATGTGGATCGCGAAGAAGATGAAGTTGTTCTTCAGCGCCCGCCAAAAATCAGCGGCCCAACGCTCGTCTCCGAACAGGACCTGGAAGTTGGCCAGCCCAACGAAGGTGGATTGTCCGTCGACGGTATTGAACAGCGACAGGCGCAGCGTTTCGATCAGCGGCAGGATCATCACCGCGGAATAGACGATGAGGGCCGGCAACAGGAAAACAAGGATATGCCAGCGTCTTGGCCGTGCCAAAGTTTGAATGCTGTCCTCAGACGATATGGCGCTGCTCATGGCTTCTACCGCTCCGACCCGTTTTTCGTCGATCGCCGCGATATGCGGCAAGGCCTGCGCTGCCGGTCCCCGCGGCGCATGCCATTACCAGCGCCCGAAGGTGCTGGCAGGATGTGATTTCAGATTACATGTTTTTGCGGGACGTTCTGCTTTTTCGCGCAGGAACACTTCACTCGCATCAAGCCCCTCATCCGCCCATCCTTCCTAACCAAAGAGGGTGGGCACCTTCTCCCCGTAAACAGGGAGAAGGGACAAGTGGCAAATTCCGGTAATCCCCTCTCCCCGTTCACGGGGAGAGGGCTAGGGTGAGGGGCGAACCCCTGAAACCCAATTTTACTTTGCAGGCTTGTACCAGCTGTCGAGGCCCTTCTGCAGCTTTTCGGCGGCAACTTCCGGCGTATCGGTACCGTTGATGACGTTGGCCGATTCAACCCAGGTCTCGTTCTCGAGGTTCGGAGTACCACGCGAAAGGATCTGGTAGGTCGAGCGGATGGTCGGCTTGCACTTTTCGCGCCAGGAAACGAATTCCTGTGCGAGCGGATCGGCCATCTTCACCGGTGTCGAGTTCAGGCTGAAGAAGCCCGGCAGCGAGTTGGCATAGATGTCGGCGAATTCCGGAGAAGCGATCCAGGTGAGAAGCTTCTTGGCTTCTTCCGGATGCGCGCTCTTGGCATTCAGGCCAACGCCGATGTCGTTGTGGTCGGAGATGTAGCAAGCATCGCCTGCAGCCTTAACCGGCGGCGGGAAAGCACCCATCTTGAACTGGGCCTGCGTGTTGAACAGGCCGATTTCCCACGAGCCGGCCGGGTAGATGGCAGCGCGGCCGAGCGTGAAGAGGTTCTGGCTGTCCGGATAGGTCTGGGCTTCGAAACCGTCGCCGAGGTAATCCTTCCACTTGGCAAGAACCTTGTAGGGCTCGACCCAATCGGCGTCCGTCAGCTTCTGCTCGCCCTTGATCAGAGCAGCGCGGCCTTCTTCACCCTTCCAGTAGGTCGGGCCGATGTTCTGGTAGCCCATGGTGGCGGCTTCCCAGAGATCCTTCGTGCCCATTGCGAGCGGGATGTAGGTGCCGTCAGCCTTGATCTTGTCGAGAGCAGCAAAGAAGTCTGCTTCCGTTGCCGGGATCGCGATGCCGAGCTTGTCGAAGGCATCCTTGTTGTAGATGAAGCCATGGATAACCGAAGCCATCGGTACGCAGAAAGCGGCGGAACCATCGTCCGTCGTCCAGGCGGACTTGGCGACTGGCGAGAAGTTCTCCATGCCGGCAAGACCGGTCAGGTCAGCCAGGTGCTTCTTGTTGTACAGTTCGAGCGAAGCATCGAACGGACGGCATGTGACGAGGTCACCAGCCGAACCGGCGTCGAGCTTGGCATTGAGCGCTGCGTTATACTCGGTCGGGGCGGTCGGCGCAAAGACGACCTTGATGCCCGGGTGCTTGGCTTCGAAAGCTGGAATGAGCTTTTCCTGCCAGATGGTCAGGTCGTCATTGCGCCAGCTTTCGATCGTCAGCGTGACGTCTTCAGCATGCGCCAGCCCGGCAGAGCCGAGGATGCTGGATGCAAGCAGCAAGCCCTTCAAGGTAGTGCGGGTCATTACGTTCTCCCTCATTGTGCGCCATTTTTGGCGCGGTTTTAATACCCTAGGATCAATGTGCCGCGACAGCAGACAAGGCGCGGCGCAAGTTTTGACCGGTTTCAGCAAGCGCTGCTTCTGCAGCCGCCACGTCTTTTGCCCCAGCAGCAAGAAGAATGGCGATCTTTACCGAACCAGAAGATGTAGTGAGATGGCGGCCAGCTTCTGTGGCGCCGATCCCGGCAATGTCGGAAACGATGCGAATGGCGCGGCCGCGCAGTTTGGCATTGTCGGCCTTCAGGTTGACCATGTGCCCGTCGTAGACATGGCCAAGATGGATGCCGACAAGCGTCGAAAACATGTTGAAAGCAATCTTCTGCGCCGTCGCAGCACCCATGCGGGTCGATCCGGAGATGACTTCCGGCGGCGTCTGCAGCAGAATGGCAACTTCGGCATTCTGGAAAAGAACGGCACCCGGATTGTTGGCCATGGCGATGACCCTCGCACCGCGCTCGCGGGCCTCATCGGCGGCAGCCAGCGCATACGGCGTCGAGCCGCTGGCGGAAACCGAGATCAGACAATCGCCTGCACCGATACCGGCTTCGCGCACATCCTTGCGCGCCAACTCCATATCGTCTTCGTAGCCGCCAGCCAGATCCGTCAGGCTTGCGGCACCACCAGCCAGAAGCACCACGACCTTGTCGAGCGCAATTCCATAGGTACCGGGCAATTCCAGCGCATCGGTCATGGCCATCAGGCCAGAACTACCGGCACCGGCATACGCCAGGCGGCCACCGCCGGCGAGCGACGCGGCGGCAATCTGTGCGGCAGCCGTAATGGACTCGATAGCGGAATCAACGACCTTCGCCGCAGCCTGCTGGCCAGACGCAAGCAAACGAAGCGCAAGTGCCGGATGCATCACATCCAGTCCCATCGCCTTGTCGTGACGCTCCTCGGTTTTCACTGACGGCATACGCTCAATCTCCCTCTGCGCAAATTAATGCCAAAAAAATACCAATTGTCTAGGAAAAATTAACTTGCGACCGAAGAAAGTTTCCGATTTCTAAAATAAATTATATATTTCAGATTGTTAATCGATAATTCCAATTAAAGACCAAAATCCCCTTGGTAAATGGTATTTTTTTGGTATCATTTTTCTCGGAGGTATCCATGCCACATTACATTCTGGGAATTGACGGCGGAGGCACGAGCTGCCGCGCGGCTGTAGCGGGCGCCGATGGGCGTATCCTCGGGCGCGGCAAAAGCGGCGCTGCCAACATCCTGACCGATCCGGACAACGCCCTGATCCACATTGTCGGCGCAGCCACGGCTGCATTCGAGGAAGCGAATATCGCCCCCTCCGAAATTGGCTCAGCTTGCGCCCTGGTCGGGGTTGCCGGCAGCAATGTCGGTGATGCCGTGCATTATGTGATGGAACGCCTGCCGTTTGCGAAAGCCGATATCGAGTCCGATGGACTGATCGCGCTACAGGGCGCGTTGGGCGATAGCGACGGCGCTGTCGCTATCCTCGGCACCGGATCCATCTACATCACCCGGCAGGCTGACGACATCCGCTATATCGGCGGCTGGGGTTTCCAGATCGGCGACCTTGGCAGCGGCGCGCGCCTTGGCCACGCCCTTTTGCAGGAGAGCGTTCTCGCCTTCGACAACATCCATCCATCGTCGCCACTCACCGAAGCCGTCATGGCCGAGTTCAACAATGATCCGCGCGAGGTGGTGGAATTTGCCCGCGCGTCCGTGCCCGGTGCGTTCGGCCGTTTTGCGCCCAAAGTCTTCCAGTTTGCAGGTGAGAACGATCCGGTAGCGATCACATTGTTGCAGGCTTCAGCGCAGACGATCAACGAAGCACTCGATGCCGTCGTCGCGCAGGGCAGCCGCAAGCTTTGTCTCTTGGGCGGGCTTGCACCGCTCTATCGCCCGTGGCTTGCCGAGCGGCACCAGCCCTTGTTCGTGGAGCCGGAAGCGGACGCCCTGACAGGCTCAGTCGCACTGGCAGCCAAACGCTTTGCGGCGGGGCTTGCGGCATGACCCAGCATCTCGAGGCCATATTGCCGCTGGACGGCCTGCAGGCCGGGGGCTCCGGCCCGCTTTATCTCAAGCTGCGGCAATCGCTGGAAGAGGCTATCCTGTCGGGCAAGCTCAATCACGGCGATGCCCTGCCGCCCGAACGGGATCTGGCTGATTATGCCAGTATCAGCCGCGTAACGGTGCGCAAGGCTGTCGATGATCTGGTCAAGGACGGTCTGCTCGTACGCCGTCACGGCTCCGGCACCTTTGTCGTCAAACCGATGGGCCGCGTTCAACAGTCGCTGTCGCGGCTGACATCCTTTACCGAAGACATGTCGCGCCGAGGGCTGGTCACCACGGCGCAGTGGATCGAACGTGGACTGCATCATCCATCCCCAGATGAAATGATGGCGCTTGGCCTGCCCCCAGACGCGCTTGTGGCGCGGCTTGGCCGGTTGCGTATCGCCGGCGATATGCCGCTTGCCATTGAGCGGGCCTGTGTATCTGCAGAATTCCTGCCGGACCCCATACGGGTCGGCACCTCGCTCTATGCAGAGCTCGACAAGACCAAATCGCGGCCGGTGCGCGCCGTGCAGCGCATTTCCGCCTGCGCCCTGAGGGACCCGGATGCGGCGATGCTCGGTGTACCGGCCGGATCCGCCAGCCTTTCCATCGAACGTATCTCCTACCTCGCCTCTGGCCGTGTGGTGGAATTCACCCGCTCGCTCTATCGGGGCGACGCCTATGATTTCGTCGCCGAACTGACTCTGTCGGATTCCTGAGAGCGGCCCAAAGAAGAAAGACATGACCATGCAAACCAATATGCGCCGCGAAATCAACGAAATTCCCGAAGCCGCAGCCCGTCTTCTCGATCAATCCAAGGCGGCGGTCAAAGAAACCGGTGCTGCTTTGCGTGCAAAAGACCCGGCCTTTTTCGTGACCATTGCCCGCGGCTCATCCGACCATGCCGCATTGTTCTTGAAATACGCGATCGAGCTTTCGACCGGACGGCCCGTTGCCTCGCTCGGCCCGTCGCTCGCCTCAATCTACGGCGCGAAAATGCAGCTTCAGGGCGCAGCATCGATCGCCATCTCGCAGTCCGGCAAGAGCCCGGATATCGTTGCGATGGCTGAGGCTGCCACGAAGGCAGGTGCGGTGACGATCGCCCTGACCAACACTCTGCCTTCGCCGATCTCGGAAGCCAGCACCCATCCGCTCGACATTCTCGCCGGACCGGAAATCGCTGTCGCCGCGACCAAATCCTATGTCAATTCGATTGTCGCAGGCCTCGCCATTCTAGGCGAATGGACTGGTGATGCTGCCCTTCAGCGCGCAGTCGCCGATTTGCCCGCCCAGTTTGCAAAGGCCGTGAAGCTCGACTGGCAGCAGCTGGCCGACGAACTTGGCGATGCGGAATCTCTGTTTGTGCTTGGACGCGGTCCAGCGCTGGCCATCGCCAGCGAGGCGGCGCTGAAATTCAAGGAAACCTCGGGCATGCACGCAGAGGCTTATTCCGCGGCCGAAGTGCTGCATGGTCCGGTGGCTCTCGTTGAAAAGCGCTTCCCGGTAATCGGCCTTGCCGCACGCGACGCTGCAGAAGGCTCCGTTACCGGTATTCTCGATGGGCTGAGCGCCAAGGGTGCGCTGGCGTTCGTTACCTCCAACGAAGCCAAAACGACCAAGAAATTGCCGTTCGTCGCCACCGGACATCCGATCACGGATGCGCTGGCCCTGATCATCCCGTTCTACGGCTTCGTCGAATCCTGGTCCCGCTCGCGCGGCCTCAATCCGGATGCGCCTGTCGCCCTCAAAAAGGTTACGGAAACGAGATGACCGCACAGAAAGCTATCACCGGAGCCCGGATTTTCGACGGCCTGTTCTGGCATGATGATCAGGTGCTATTGCTCGATGGTGGAACCATCATCGGCATCCTGCCGCAGGATGATCTACCGGCCGGGACAGAGATGATATCAGCCGGGGGCCAGTTGCTTGTGCCCGGCTTTATCGACCTGCAGGTGAATGGCGGCGGTGGGGTGATGCTGAATGATCGGCAGGACGTCGATGCTATCCGCACCATCTGCGCGGCGCATGCGCAATTTGGCACCACGGCCCTGCTGCCAACCTTGATCACCGATACGTTCGAGATTCGCGCGCGTACGATCGCGGGTGGTATCCAGGCCAAGGCGGAAAACGTTCCGGGATTCCTCGGGCTGCATCTGGAGGGCCCGCATCTTTCGATCGCTCGCAAGGGCGCGCACGACCCGGCGCTGATCCGGCCGATGGACCCGGCCGATCTCGAGGCCATGCTTGCCTGTGCCGGCCTATTCGATGCCATGATGGTGACGGTCGCGCCTGAAAACACGACAGTGGAACAGGTCAAGGCTATGGCCGACACGGGTATCATCGTCAGCCTCGGCCACACGGATACCGGTTACAATACGATTGTCGAATACGCCAAGGCGGGCGCACGTACCGTCACCCACCTGTTTAATGCCATGAGCCCGCTTGGCCATCGCGAACCGGGTGTCGTTGGTGCCGCGCTCGATACTGGCAGCCTGCACGCGGGGATCATTGCCGATGGCGTCCATGTCGATCCGGCGTCGATGGGCATCGCATTGCGATCCAAGAATGGCCCAGGCCGGATCTTCATCGTCACCGACGCGATGTCGACAATCGGCTCGGACCAGACCAGCTTCTTCCTGAATGGCCGCGAGATTTTCCGCAGGGACGGCCGCCTGACGCTGGCCGATGGCACACTGGCTGGCGCCGATATCGACATGCTCGCCTCTGTGCGGTTTGCTCACGAAAAGCTGGATCTGCCGCTGGATGAGGCGCTGCGGATGGCATCGGCCTATCCCGCCGATGCCGCTGGCGTGGCCGCCCGCAAAGGCAGATTGCTGCCGGGCCTAGACGCTGATTTCGTCATTCTGACGGAAAACCTCGAAATGAACTCGACCTGGATCGGCGGGAACCGCGTTTTCCAGGCCTAATCTCGTAATGTATCAAGGCGCGGCGGTCAGCCGCGCCTTGAGTGCCCGCACCACCTGCTCATCCGTTTGCCTGGCACCTGGCGAAACGAAGCCGAGCGATACCAGCCGGGCATCGTGAGCCGGCTTTTCTTTCGAACAGGATGAGTGCACTTCCGTCACGGAAAGACGGGAGAGAAGTGCATCAACCGTTTTCAGCGTCACACCGGAGCCGGGCAGGATCGAGATCCGCCCCCTGGCATCCGCGACAATCGCGGCCAGCGCATCGACACCGTCAGGCGCGCTTTTCGCCCCGCCTGATGTCAGGATACGCTCGAAACCGAGGTCCACCGCGATCTCGACCGCATCCGCGAAATCCGGCACCAGATCGAATGCACGATGCAGCGTCAGCCCCAATCCCCAGGCATGATCTACCAGCACCCGCAGGGCCTCCGTATCAAGACTTCCATCGGGGCTGCTCGCACCAAGCACAACACCGGCAAGGCCAGCCGACCGGACGGCATTGATTTCGACGCGCATCACATCCATATCGTCGGCATCAAAAACGAAATCCCCCGGCCTTGGCCGGATCATCGCGTAGACCGGAATATCGAGTTTGCCCGCCAATGCCATCAGGCCCGGCGATGGCGTCAGACCGCCGACGGACAGTGCCGAGCACAATTCGATGCGATCGGCACCGCCATAGACTGCAGCGCGCAGACCGGCCGCATCATCAACACAGACTTCCAGAAGAATATTCGTCATTGCGCCTCTCCTGCGAGACCGAGAACAGCCGCGCCAATCAGGCCCGGCTCGATCCGGCATTCACCAGGAACCACGAGCGGGCGGTCGAATTTCCGCAGGATCCGCGCCCGCACAGCCTTGTCGATCTCGGCAATCAGCGGCGTCACATTGGAAAGACCACCGCCGATCGGAACGATCGTCGCCCCGGTAATATTGACCGTCAACGCCAGCGGCGAGCTGATCAGATCCACCAGCACATCGATGGTCCGGGCGGCCTCAGCATCGCCATTCTGCCAGAGCGTGGTGATCTCATGGCTAGCCAGGCTCTTGCCGTGCAAAGTGAGGTGCAGCCGTTCCATGCCACGCGCGCCGCCGATCGTGTCGACGCAACCGCGCTGGCCGCAGCCGCAGTCGAAGACCGGGATCGCGACCGGCGGTGTGCCAGCCATTGCGGCGACTGCCGGGCCATGCCCCCATTCGCCGGCAAAACCGCCCTCCGCATTGATAAGCCGGCCATCGACCACCAGGCCGCCACCGACGCCGGTGCCGAGGATGGCCCCCAGCACGATCCGGTAACCGCGCCCGGCACCCGCACCAGCCTCCGCCAAGGCGAAGCAATCGGCGTCATTGGCGATCAATACGGGCAGATCGAGCAGGCCGGACAATTCCGCGGCAAGCTGGCGTCCGTCGATGCAGGGGATGTTGGCGCATTTGATCGCCTGCGTTTCCGGATCGACGACGCCGGTGATCGATATGGCAACGCGGTTTGGCTTTACGCCAGCCTCCGCGATAACAGCGCGGAGCGTTTCGACAAACGCGTTGAAATCATCGAGTGGCGTGACACGGCGTCCCAGCGGTTCGATCCGGTCCGCTGCATAGGCGACGGCACCCTTGATGGCGGATCCGCCAATATCGAAGCAGACGATCATGCATCACCACGGATAATGGCCTCGGCCGAGAGCGCTGCAGAGAGCAGAGCCTCGTCCTGATTTTTCTGGCCTGACAGCAGGAAACCAACCGGCATGCTGGCATCGCCCGTACCGCACGGGATCGAGACGCCGCAACCATCAAGGAAGTTGCCGATCAGGGTGTTGCGCAAGGTTCGGCCGTTGATCTTGAAGAACAGATCGTCATCGGCAAGCAGCGGCGCAATCGGCGGCGCCACATGCGGCACCGTCGGATGAATGACCAGCTCACCGGGCTCCAGGGTTTCAGCGTAAGCGGCGATCAATCGCCGACGCGCATCGCCAATGGCGATATAGTCGGCCAACGTGATCTTTTCGCCCAACCGTGTACGGGCGACGACCCGCTGATCCATGCGCGCGGCCTCCGGCCCTTCCAATCGCGCTTTGTGAAGTGCGAACGCCTCGGCGGTCACCAGTGCCCCATGGCGTGCAGTGATCTCGAAGATCTCGGCAAAGATCGGGAAAGCCTGGCGCCTGATCTGGGCACCGGCCTTTTTCAACCGTGCAACCGCAGCCTCGAATGCAGCCACGACGCCCGGTTCGGCGTCGTCGAAAACGACGGTTTCCGGGACGACGAGCTTCAGGCCGTTCAGATCTGCCCGGCGGGTATCCGGCGCGGTTCGGCCCTGCATGGCGGCATCGATCCAGATGGCATCCTGAACAGTGCGGCAGAGCGGTCCGAGGGAATCGAGGCTCTTTGCCAGCGGGAAGACGCCCTGCATCGAATAGCGGCCACGTGTCGCCTTATAGCCGACGATGCCGTTGAACGCGGCAGGGATGCGGATGGAGCCGCCGGTATCCGTACCAATCGCCACCGGCACCAGCCCGGCTGCCACGGCGACGCCGGACCCAGCCGACGAGCCACCCGGAATACGCGGAACATCGCGCGAAACGGGATTATGCGCCGTCCCGTAGTGCGGATTGATACCGAGGCCGGAAAACGCGAATTCGCTGAGATTGGTGCGGCCGACGCTGACCATTCCAGCGGCTCCGAGCCCCTTGACCACGGCAGCATCAGTCTCTGCGGGGAGGTGGCCGGTCAGCACGGCTGAGCCTGCTGTCGTCACCGCACCCTTCGTATCGAACAAATCCTTCCAGGCAACGGGAATACCGTCGAGCAAACCGAGCGACCGACCGGAACGGATACGCGCCGACGACAATTCTGCTTCCACCGTTGCGCGCTCACCAAGCACTTCGGTAAAAACAGATCGATCCTGGTAGCCAGCTATCTTTTCCAGCGTTACCTTTGCCAGTTCGACAGGATCAAGCGCGCCGGACTGCAGCAGCACCGAAAGGCCCGCCACCGACATGTTTCCGTCCACTCCATCCATCGTCTCAACACTCCAAAGCTGTTTGTGGCAGCATCATAACGGCGCGGCGCCCGTTTTGGCAGTGAAAACAGCACCCTTCGCACATGATTTTCGGCGACTTTTCAACGCTGCCCGCCACCATAGTCTTGCTCACGGCCCATAGCCCGCCTACATGCGCAGACAGTGGCTGACACGCATTTCAAGGAGACACCGGATGATACTCGACGCGGCGCGGCTTTCCTTTGCCAATCTTTTCGCGCCGGAAACGCGCTCGGTCTTTTGGAAGGTTCTGGGCCTGACACTTCTGGCGCTGGTCGGCCTGTGGTTTGCCTTGCGTGAACTGTTCATCTATCTCGCCTTGCCGTGGCTCGATGCCCTGCTGCCGGGAACGCCCGGCTGGGCAGGATGGCTGACATTCGTGGTCGGTATCTTTGCCAGTTTGGGGCTGGCACTCGGCCTGGCGCTACTTTTGGCCCCGGTGACCGCACTGATCGCAGGCTTCTTTCTTGATGACGTCGCCGACGTCGTGGAGAAACGGGACTACCCGCAGGAACCTGCCGGACGGCCCTTGCCGCTGGGCGAAGCGATTTTCGGTACGCTGAAATTTCTCGGTGTCATCATTGCCGGCAACATCATTGCCCTTTTCCTGCTGCTGATCCCCGGCATCAATCTGATCGCCTTCTTTCTGGTGAACGGCTATTTGCTCGGCCGCGAGTTCTTCGAATTCGCCGCGATGCGCTATCGCTCGCCGGCCGAAGCCCGGCTGTTCCGCGCCAAACATGCCGGCACGGTTTTCTTGAGCGGCCTCGTGCTGGCCGCGTTTCTGGCGGTACCGCTCCTGAACCTGCTGACACCACTGTTTGCCGCCGGCATGATGGTTCACCTGCACAAGAAATTGTCGCGGCGCGATCCGGAGTTTCAGCGGCAGCTCAACGCCAGCAAACCATCGTTCGGACGGTAATTATCCAATTTGTCAACATTGACAAAATGTCAATTTAAGCGAATAAGGCGTCATGTCTCATCCGCTCACGCCTTTCATCCCGGTCTGCGACGCCATCGCCACGCTGTTTTCACCGCATGTGGAAGCGGTTTTGCATGATCTTGAGACAGGCCAGATCTTCCATATCGCCAATGCCTTTTCGAGGCGCCGGCCGGGGGATAGTTCGCTCAACGAGGCCGGACTGGCTTCATCCCTGGATGAAGATGTGATCGGCCCCTACGGCAAGTCCAATTGGGATGGCCGCCGGCTGAAGGCGATCACCTCGGTTCTGCGCGACGCAGAAGGGAAACCGGTCGGATTGCTGTGTATCAATCATGATATCGAGGCCTTTGCCGGGATCTTCGACCAGCTGAAATCGATGATGGAGTTCGCCGCTCCCATGCCGAAGACATCGGCGCTGATGGCGGACGACTGGCGCGAGGCCGTCAATTCTGTGATCGGCGATTTCCTCGCTGAACAGAGAACCACACTGTCCGGCCTCACCGGCACCGACACGGATGGCCTGATCGCACTGCTCGACGCACGCGGCGTCTTTGCCATCCGCAAGGCCGTTCCCTATGTCGCCGAGATCCTGAAACTGTCGAGAGCGACGATCTACAACCGCCTTGGCGCGATCCGCCAGAAACAAGACGCTGCCGTTCAAGGAGAGCCACAATGACCAGGCCGATGCGCGATTTTGTGCTCGAAACCTTCATGTCGAAATGGGAATTCACCGCCAAATACAACATGACGGCCTCGGATGCCGAAAGCATGCGGCTGCCGGACCTGCTGGCGATGGCCAGCAACGAAGACCGCGCCGACTTCGAAAACCTCAGCCTCGGTTATACCGAGACATTTGGCGCACCCGTTCTGCGGCAGGAAATCGCGCGGACCTACGACACCGTTCAGCCGAAAAACCTGATCTGCTTTGCCGGCGCCGAGGAAGCGATTTATGTGGCGATGAAAGTGCTTTTGACGTCTGATGACCACGCCATCGTCATCACGCCCAACTATCAGGCGGCTGAAACCATCCCGTTAAGCATCTGCGCCGTCACAGGCGTGGCGCTCGACATCGACAACGACTGGAACCTCGACATCGGCCTCGTCGAGACGGAAATTCGCCCCAATACCAAGCTGATCTCCATCAATTTTCCCAACAACCCGACCGGCAAGATCCTGCCGCGTGCTACTTTCGATGCGCTCGTCGAACTTTGCCGCAAGCATGGTATCTGGCTGTTCAGCGACGAGGTCTACCGTCTGATCGAGAAGGATGAAGCGCTGCGCTTGCCGCAGGCGGTCGATGCCTACGAGCGCGGGATTTCGCTCAACGTCATGTCGAAGGCGTATGGCCTTCCGGGGCTTCGGATCGGCTGGCTTGCCTGCAAGGACCAGGATTTTTTGACCCGTTGCGAGCGCTACAAGCACTTCCTGTCGATCTGCAATTCCGCCCCTTCGGAAGTTCTGGCCCGCATCGGGCTTAAGAACCGCGATAAGATCCTGGCCCGGACACGGACCATCGTCCGCAACAACATCGTCGAGTGGAATACCTTTTTCGCCGAGTTTTCCCATCTGTTCGACTGGCGCGAACCGGACGGCGGCTGCGTCGCTTTCATCCGCTACAAGGGACCCGAAGGCGTCGAGGAATTTGCGCGGCGTGCGGTCGAGGAGGCCGGGGTATTCTTCCTGCCCTCGAGTGTCTATCACTCGGAGCTGACGCCGGTTCCACAGAATTGCCTGCGCGTCGGCTTTGGCCGCCTGCATGTGCCGGAAGGCATTACCGTTCTGCGCAACTGGCTGAACCGCAATAGCCTGTAGATGCAAGCTGGCTAAAGGTCGGCTTCGCGCAAGCGGTAGCCGACCCCGGTTTCGGTGGTGATATATTGCGGCTGGTCCGGCGTCAGTTCGATCTTCTGGCGCAGCTGTCGCACATAGACGCGCAGATACTGTACGTCATCGGCATTGCCCCAGACTTCCTTCAGCAGAAACTTGTGCGTCAGCACCTTGCCAGCATGCTGCACCAAGATGCGCAGGATATCGTATTCCTTCGGCGACAGTTTGACCTCACGCCCGTCGACCTTGACGATACGCTTGACCAAGTCGACCGACAGGCCGCCGGTCTGGAACAGCGGCTTCTCTCCCTGCTGCTGCAGCCGGTGGCGGAGCGCCACCCGGATACGCGCCACCAGCTCATTCATACCGAAGGGTTTGGTCACATAGTCGTCGGCGCCCAGCTCCAGCGCCTTCACGATCCCGGCCTCATCGGTGCGGCTCGACAAGATGACGATCGGCAGCGTCAGGCCCTCCTCGCGCCAGCCGCGCAGCAGATCGTGGCCGGGCATATCCGGCAGGCCGAGATCAAGCAGAATCAGATCAGGCTGCTCGCTCTTGACGCTTTCGCGCGCCGCCTTGCCGTTACCGGCTTCGCTGACTGCATAATCCTGCGTTGCCAAGCCGACACGCAACAGGCGGCGGATGGGTGGCTCGTCATCGACCACCAGGATCTTCACCGCTGAAAGCGTCATTTCATGTCCTTGAGATTGGGGGCGTCCGGCAAAAGCGGCAGGCTGATGGTAAAGACGGCACCGGAGTGGTCGATCCGGTTTTCGGCAGCGATGGTACCGCCCATCGCCTCGACGAAACCCCGGCAGATGGAGAGCCCAAGCCCGGTACCCGCCCGAACGTGATCACCCTTGCGCACCCTGTAGAACGTATCGAAGACCCGTTCCAGATCGCCCTGCGGAATACCCGGCCCTTCGTCCGAAATCCGGATAAGAACCCGCTCGCCATTGCTTTCGGCGCGAACGCGAACCTTCGATCCTTCCGGCGCATATTTGGCGGCATTGTCGAGCAGGTTGAACAACACCTGTTCGAACAGCACCGGATCGACCTTGATCATCGGCAGATCGGCGGGAACATCAACATCCACGTTATGATCGGCCAGAATCTTGCGCGCCCGGCGCAGCGCGCTACCGACGATATCGCCGGTATAGTGAAAAGCCGCATTCGGCTCCATGGCGCCGGATTCGATCCGGGTCATGTCGAGCAGATTGGCGATGAACCGGTTTAGCCGCTCGGATTCGTCGGTCACCGTGGTCAGAAGCTCGACGCGGTCTTCCTCCGGCAGGGCGGATTGATAGTCACGCAGCGTTCCGGCAGCGCCCATGATGGCGGCAAGCGGCGTTTTCAGGTCGTGCGAAATCGAGGTCAGCAGCGCCGAGCGCAGACGGCCGGCTTCTTCCACCAGCCGCGCATTGTCGACATCGGCGACAAGCTGCACGCGTTCGATGGCGAGCGCTGCCTGATCGGCAAGCGCATCCAGCAGCCGCTGCTGTTCGGGGCTGAGCAATGGCCCCTGCCGGTCATTGTCGAGACCAATGACGCCGACGGCGGCGCGGCCGGTGCGCAACGGCACATAAAGGCGCTTGGCGCCGGGTAGCGTATCGGCGCCGCGGCCAGCGGCCCGATTGTGCTCCCAGGCCCAGCGCGCTGCGGCGATATCGGCATCATCAAGTGTGTCATCCGGTGGATAGCCGGCTTTGACCGCGATCGTTCCATCTTCCGGCAACAGCAATACGACCCGCACTTTCAGCATCGATGCAAGCTGGAATGCCGTTGCCCAGAGCACGTCATCCAGCGTTCCAGTGCCAGCCAGCTTCTTGCTGAACAGATAGAGATCTTCCGTGGTGCGCGCCCGCAGCCGCGCAGCGGCCGCCTGCCGCTGGACACTGGCGGTCAGATTGCTGGCAATGATCGCGACGATGAAGAAAAGGATGAACGCGACAACGCTGTCAGGGTCGCTGATATCCAGTGTGTAGAGCGGCTGCAGGAAGAAGAAATTCAGGAAAAAGGCGCTGATAACGCTGGCGTAGAGAGCCGGCTTCAGACCTTCCTTAACTGCTGTGGTCAAAACAGCCATCAGGAACACCAGCGCGATGTTGCGCACGTCGAGTGACTGGTCGAGCAGAAAGCCAACGCCGAGCGCGCAACCGACATAGAATGTTGCGAGCGCGTAAGGGCGGAACTTGAACTGGACCGGGGCCGGGGCAGTCTTCACGCCCGTTGCGACGGCCTCGCCTTCCCGGTCATCACCAGCAATGACATGGACACTGATATTGCCAGCACGCCGGATGAGGCGGCTGGTCACTGACCCGTGCAGCCATTCGCGCCATCCCGATGTTCTCGGCGTTCCCGCGATGATGTGCGTGACATTGCTGGATGCGGCGACACGGACGATCTCTTCAACCTCATCGGAGCCCGGCCGGGTCAGCGCTTCAGCGCCCAGCCGCTCGGCCAGCCGCAGCGTCGCTGCGATACGATCCCGCGCCGCCTCCGACAGGTGTATTGATCGCGCCGTTTCCACATGCAGTGCCACCAGAGGCGCGCGCAGGCGGTCCGCCAGGCGAGCGGCATAACGCACCAGGGAGGCGCTGCGCGGATGATCATCGACACAGACCAGCACCCGGTCCCCCGCCGCCCAGGGGCCGGAAATCGCATTCGCCTGCATATGCGTCAGCAACTGGTCGTCCACCCGCTGCGCGGTCTGGCGAAGCGCAAGTTCGCGCAGCGCCGTCAGATTTCCCGGCGAGAAATAGTTTTCGAGCGCCCGTTGCGCCGTCTTCGGAATATAGACCTTGCCGTCATGCAGCCGCTTGATCAGGTCTTCCGGCGTCAGGTCGATGATCTCGATATCGTCGGCCCGGTCGATGATTGAATCGGGAACGGTTTCGCGCACCCGGATACGGGTGATCTGGGCAACGACGTCGTTGAGGCTTTCGACATGCTGGATATTGAGCGTCGTATAGACATCGATGCCGCGCGACAGCAGTTCCTGCACATCCATGTAGCGTTTCGGGTGCCGGCTACCGGGTGCATTGGTGTGGGCCAGTTCATCGACAAGAACGAGGCCGGGACGCCTCTCGAGAATGGCGTCGATATCCATTTCCTCGAGATGACGGCCCTTGTAGTCAATCGGCGTACGGGCAATGACCTCGAACCCATCGGCCAGCGCCTGGGTTTCCTTGCGGCCATGCGTTTCGACCACGCCGATCACGACATCGATCCCATCGGCCTGCTTGGCATGGCCGGAGGTCAACATTTCGTAGGTCTTGCCGACCCCAGGTGCTGCACCCAGAAAGATTTTCAGGCGGCCGCGCGTTTCCTGCTCCGCCCGCTGCAACAGGGCGTCAGGAGATGGCCTTCCATCCATATCGCGAACATCGTCCCGCATCTGCGCTTAAGTCTTTCTCATCAATGCCGAAAAGCGGCAAGATGCCGCTTCAGACCATACCGGACAAGTCTCAAAAGCCCAGAGGATTTGAGACCGATGCCGTCAATCAATCCATCCCGGCAACGCACCTTCTAAGCAAGGCGCGATGCCGGGGTCGAACCGGTTCAGACAGCCTTATCAAGCGCCATGTTCAGCGCCAAGACGTTGACCACCGGCTCACCGAGAATGCCGAGTTCCGGCGTTTCCACCGCCTGATCGACCAGGGCGCGGACCTTGCTTTCATCCAAACCACGGGCCTTGGCAACGCGCGGCACCTGGAAATAGGCGGCTTCCGGCGTGATATGCGGATCAAGGCCACTCCCCGAAGCGGTAACCAGATCCATTGGCACAGCAGCGCCGGGGTTGGTAGCCTTCAAGACTTCGGCTTCTGCCTTGATCCGCTCCAACAGTTTCGGATTGGTCGGGCCGAGGTTGGAGCCACTCGATGCGGCGGCATTGTAGCCATCTCCGGCAGCCGACGGACGGCCATGGAAATAGGTATCGCCGGTAAAGGCCTGGCCGATCAGGGCGGAACCGACAACAGCTCCGTCCTTTTCAATGAGGCTGCCATTGGCCTGATGCGGGAACAAGGCCTGGGTAATGCCGGTCATGCCGAGTGGGTAGGCAAGGCCGGTAATGATGGTGATTGCAACGATCATGACCAGCGCGGGTCGCAATTGTTTCAGCATTGGGATGTTCCTTTAAACGAGACCAAGGGCGGTGATGGCCATATCGATGGCCTTGATGCCGATGAACGGTACGATGACGCCGCCGAGGCCATAGATGAGCAGATTGCGCGACAGGAGAGCTCCAGCGCCGACGGCGCGATAGGTGACGCCCCTGAGCGACAACGGGATCAGCGCGACGATGACAAGCGCGTTGAAGATGATCGCCGACAGGATGGCGCTTTGCGGCGAGGCAAGGCCCATGATGTTCAGCGCCGAGAGCTGCGGATAGAAAGCCAGGAACATCGCCGGGATGATGGCAAAATACTTGGCGATATCGTTGGCGATCGAGAATGTCGTGAGCGCACCGCGGGTCATCAGCAGCTGCTTGCCGATCTCGACGATCTCGATCAGCTTGGTCGGGTCGGAATCGAGATCGACCATGTTGCCAGCTTCGCGGGCTGCGACCGTACCGGTGTTCATGGCCACGCCGACATCGGCCTGGGCAAGCGCCGGAGCGTCGTTGGTGCCGTCGCCGCACATGGCAACGAGCTTGCCCTTGGCCTGCTCCTCGCGGATCAGAGACAGCTTGTTTTCCGGAGTCGCCTGGGCAAGAAAATCATCGACGCCGGCTTCGGCAGCGATAGCCGCTGCCGTCATCGGATTGTCACCGGTGATCATCACCGTACGGATACCCATGCGGCGCAGTTCGGCGAAACGCTCGCGGATGCCGCCCTTGACGATGTCCTTCAGGTGCACCACGCCCATCAGGCGTCCATCGCGAACAACAGCGAGAGGTGTACCCCCGGACTTTGCGATTTCGTCGGCAATCGCCTGGATTTCGCGGATGGTATCCGGGCGTGCCGCCGTGTTCTGGCTGGCGACGTAGCTCAGCACGGCATCGACAGCACCCTTGCGTATTGACGAACCCTCGATATCGACGCCACTCATGCGGCTCTGGGCCGTAAACGGCACGAAGGTCGCGTGCAGTTGCGCCATGTCGCGAGCACGGATGCCGTATTTTTCCTTGGCCAGCACAACGATGGAACGGCCTTCCGGCGTTTCATCGGCAAGCGACGCCAGCTGTGCGGCATCGGCCAGGTCCTGCTGCGACACGCCCGAAACCGGGCGAAGCTCGGTTGCCTGGCGGTTGCCGAGCGTGATCGTGCCGGTCTTGTCGAGCAGCAGCGTATCGATATCGCCAGCTGCCTCGACGGCGCGACCGGACATGGCCAGCACGTTGAAACGCACCAGGCGGTCCATGCCGGCAATGCCGATGGCCGAAAGAAGCGCACCGATCGTGGTCGGGATCAACGTTACGAACAGCGCCACCAGCACGATTACCGGAATGGAGCCACCGGCATAGGAGGCAAAGCTCGGAATGGTCACAACGGCCAGAACGAAGATCAGGGTCATGCCGGCGAGAAGGATGTTGAGGGCAATCTCGTTCGGCGTCTTCTGGCGTTCGGCACCCTCGACCAGCGAAATCATCCGGTCGATAAAGGTGGAACCCGCGGCGGCGCTGATGCGCACCCGGATCCAGTCCGACAGGACCTGCGTGCCGCCGGTAACGGCCGAGCGGTCGCCGCCGGATTCACGGATGACAGGCGCCGATTCGCCGGTGATCGCCGCCTCGTTGACGGAGGCGACCCCTTCGATCACTTCACCATCGGAGGGGATGATTTCGCCGGCTTCGACGAGAACGATATCGCCAACCTTGAGACTGGTTCCGGAGACGATCTTGAAGCTTTTCAGATCGGTTCCGGTCAGAAGCTTGGCCTGGGTTTCAGTGCGGGTCTTGCGCAGCGATTCAGCCTGCGCCTTGCCCCGGCCTTCGGCAACGGCTTCGGCGAAATTGGCAAACAACACCGTGAACCACAGCCAGATATTGAGCTGCAGCGAAAAACCGAGATCACCGCCACCGGTGACGAGATCGCGCAGGAACAGAACAGTGGTCAGCGTCGAGACGACGGCAACGACGAACATCACCGGGTTCTTGGCAAGCGTGCGGGGATCAAGCTTGACGAAAGCCGAACCGATCGCTGGGATGAGGATGCGAGAGTCCATCAGGCTCGCAGATTTGGACTGGCTCATGAGAGAACTCCAGTTTCTTTCGTGTGTGACATCACGGTGACCGCGTCAGCCGTGGAACAATTCGGTAAAAGCGTGGGCAAGGCCGCCGATCACCAGCAGGACCAGCATGAAGGCGATGATGATGCTGGTTGCCTGCGGGGGCGCCGCTCGCGGCGGATCGCCGTCGCGAGGGTTAAGCAGCCTTTTGAACTTCTGCTGGAACAAGCGGTTCATGCCGGCACCTAGAAGGTTTGACCTGATATCATCGCGAGGTGCTCGACGATCGGCCCGAGCGCCAGCGCCGGGAAGAAGGTGAGCCCGCCGACAATCAGGATGACGCCGCAGAGCAGGCCAACGAACAGCGGGCCGTGGGTCGGGAAGGTACCGGCCGAAGCCGGCACCGTCTTCTTCATCACCAGCGAACCGGCAATGGCGAGCGCCGGGATGATCACCAGGAAACGGCCCATCAGCATGGCGATGCCAAGCGTGATATTGTACCAGGGCGTGTTGCCGGAGAGTCCGCCGAAGGCCGAACCATTGTTGGCCGCAGCCGAGGTGTAGGCATAGAGGATTTCCGAGAAGCCGTGCGGCCCTGGATTTCCGATCGAAGCCACGCCTGTCGGCAAAAGCACGGCAATAGCGGTGAAGCCAAGCATCGCCACCGGCAGGATGAGGATGGCGAGAACAGCCATCTTGACCTCTTTCGCCTCGATCTTCTTGCCAAGATATTCCGGCGTGCGGCCAACCATCAGGCCGGCAACGAAGACCGTCAGGATGACGAACATCAGGATGCCGTAGAAACCGGCACCGACGCCGCCGACGATGACTTCACCGAGTTCCATGTTGATCAGCGGGATCAGGCCGCCAAGTGCCGTGAACGATCCGTGCATGGCATTGACCGCACCGCAGGAGGCGGCCGTGGTGACAACCGCGAACAGTGACGACAGGACGATGCCGAAGCGGACTTCCTTGCCCTCCATGTTACCACCTTCAAGGCCCATGGCGTGGACCAGCGGATTACCGGCAGCCTCGGCCCAGTAGGTTACAGTGACGCCGGCAAGGAACAGGACGCCCATCGCTGCGAAGATCGCCCAGCCTTGACGCTGGTTGCCGACCATGCGGCCGAAGACATTGGTAAAGCCTGCGCCGATGGCGAAGATCGTAACCATCTGGATCAGGTTGGAGATTGCATTCGGATTTTCAAACGGATGGGCAGAATTGACGTTGAAGAAACCACCGCCATTGGTGCCGAGCATCTTGATGGCCAGCTGGGATGCGACCGGGCCGAGCGCGATGGTCTGCTGCGCGCCCTCGATCGTCGTTGCCGTCACGTAGGCGCCCAGCGTCTGCGGTACACCCAGATAGACATAGGCAATCGTCAGCAGGATGCAGATCGGCAGAAGAATGTAGAGCGTGGCGCGGGTCATATCGACCCAGAAATTGCCGAGCGACTTGCCGGAGGCGCGCGCAAAACCGCGGATCAACGCGATGGCGATGGCCATGCCGGTTGCGGCAGAGGCAAAATTCTGCACCGTCAGGCCGGCCATCTGCACGAGGTAAGACATCGTGCTTTCACCGCCGTAGTTCTGCCAGTTGGTGTTGGTGACGAAGCTGGTGGCAGTATTGAACGAAAGTTCGGGACCAACAGCCGTCATGCCCGCAGGATTGAACGGCAGGAAGCCCTGGAACCGCTGCAGCGCATAGAGAATGGCAAAGCCAGCGAGATTGAAGAGGAGCAGGGAGAACACGTAGCTCGTCCAGTGCTGCTCTTCCTTCTCGCTGGTGCCGGACAGCCGATAGAGGCCGCGTTCGATCGGAGCAAAGACGGGCGACAGCAATGTGCGCTGACCGCCGAAGACGCGCGTCATATAGGCGCCGAGCGGCTTGATGAGTAAAATGACGATCCCGCAGAAGATGAGGATCTGGATCCATCCGTTGAGTGTCATGGCAATAACTTTCCGAACCTGGCGTTGTTAGAAGCGCTCAGGGCGAATGAGGGCGTAGGTCAGATAGGCAAGCAGAAACACGGTCACGCCGGCTCCCAGCACATAATCGACAAGCATTTCTCTTAATCCTTCGAATTAGAGACGGTCGCAGGCCCGCGTATAGGCAAACGACAGCGCGAAAAACAAAACGCCGATCCCGATCAAGACAATATCCATCATCGATCCAGGCTCCTTTTGTTGAACTTCATCTTTCCCTCCTCTTCAAAGGAAGGCGGCGACGCGAAAGCAGCCCCGTTGATCACGCTCAACGCAAGATCCGGGGCCTGAATTCCACGCTCACTATGGCGCCGAACCGCATTAGCGTTCGAGACGAGGCGCCGTGGAGAGATATAAAAATCTCATAGGGATTTTGGGGGAGACCGCGAAGCGCGCTGAGGACAACATCCCGGCAGGTCAAAATTGCCCCACTGAATACGGCATGGTCTGGTGTCTCAATTGCCGCCGCGTTGACACAGCCACGGCTCTGCATCAAGTCACGACGCCCTCCCACAATTGATCGAAATTGTGGCAGGTAGAGACAGTCGAATATTACTTTAATTTAACATGATCTTACTCTCTTAGAGCAGTATATTCCCGATCGAAGCTATGTATTGCCGGCGGCATTTGCGCCGTGACGCGACACTATAGGATGGCTTCCTATCAAGAGACGTTTCAGAGACGTCTTTATATCAGAGGTAACGCAAATGTTCTCTTTTGCAAAAACTGCGGCAATCTCCGCAATCTTCATCTCAGCCTCTATGGGCGTGGCTTTCGCCGGCTCCCACGGCGATTCTGGCCACGATCATGACCATGGTCACTTCGACGGCCAACGCGACCGCGCCTTTATGCTGAATGACGAAGACATCACGACCGATGTCACTCAAGGTCCAACCTTCGTCGTTCCGGCCTATACACCCGCTCACGTCTACCGGTCGCGGCTTGATACAATCCTCGCCGAGCTTCGGACCGACACCCGGAGCATGAATGCGGACCGAGAACGTGGTCTTATTACAAGCGCTGAATATCAACGCCTGAAGGCCGACGATGCGTGGATCCGCCGTGAAGCGATGGCAGTCGCTGATCACAACAACGGTGCGATACCGGCAGCTCGATACGCTGTCCTGCAAAATCAGGCTCAGCAGCTTCAAAACAATATCCGCCGAATGGCATAAACGGCCGGCCAGCCCCGAACATATGGCGCAGGCTGTATGCTCGGGGCTCGCATCTATTTGGTATTGAACGCCGGGCCATCTCCATAGGCCATTCAATTGCCAAAAGCTCGAAACTCCAACCCATTTCGTCAATCTACCTCGCACCATAAATCGTTCGGGGCGAGGAAAACGCCTCAACTGCTGTTGCAGCGCAAAGCATGATGCAAGGCAATCTGTGGTACTGATCCTATCCTGAAAGCAGAGGAGAATCGGTCCGTCATGCGCAAGGGAGACTGGATCGCAGGTCTGTCGGTAGCGGGACTGATGCTACCGGAAGCTGTCGCCTATGCCGGGATTGCCGGCTTGCCGCCGCAGCGGGCGATCTGTGCCGCCATCGCCGGCTGTCTTGCCTATGGACTGCTTGGAAGAAGCCGCTTTGCGATTGTCAGTCCAACCTCCTCCTCCGCCGCCATCCTGGCAGCCACACTGCTCACCCTACCGGGCTCGGCCGACGACAAAGCGATGCTTGCCACAATCCTCGTCGCCTTGGTCGGTGTTCTCTTCCTGGCGGCGTCGATGGCCCGGCTTGGAAATCTAGCAGGTTTCATATCAAGGCCCGTGCTGCGTGGTTTCGCTTTCGGGCTGGCGATCACCATCGTGTTGCGGCAAATACCGGTTCTGGCTGGCGTAGCGGTCAATTCATCCAATATTCTGCATCTGGTTACCGGCCTGGTGTCCTCCATACCACAATGGCATCTGCCGAGCATTCTGGTCGGCGCAGCAGCTCTTGCGGCCTTGATCGGGCTACGCCGTGTTCCGCTCCTCCCCGGCGCGTTTCTGGTACTTTGTGCCGGTATTGCGGTCTCGACCATCTTTGATCTTTCCGATCATGGAGTCGCCTTGGTTGGAGCTATCCCGCTCCTGCCTGCATGGCCGGATTTCTCGTCGCGCCAATGGCGGGAAATCATAGCGCTTCTGCCCTTCGTGCTGCCGCTGGTGCTCATTCTCTTTGCGGAGTCCTGGGGCACCATCCGCTCATTCTCGTTACGCCACAATGAAACCGTCGAGGCTAACCGCGAGCTCGGCGCCCTCGGCCTGGCCAATCTCGCCAGCGCCGTCGTTCAGGGCATGCCGGTCGGTGCCGGGTTTTCTGCCGGGGCAGCAAGCGAGGCCGCAGGCGCGCAAAGCCGGGCGACCGCGGTCGTCGCGGCACTCGGCCTGGCCCTCCTGATCGCTTTTGCCTCCGGGCCTGTCGCCCTTCTTCCCCAGCCGGTCCTGGCAGCTGTAGTTATTGCTGCATTGACCCATGCGCTCGACCCGATGCCGCTGTTGCGCCTGTGGCGGCTGAAGCGCGACGGCTATATCGCGCTGGGTGCTGCCCTCGGCGTGCTGGTGTTCGGCGTTCTCGATGGCATGCTGGTGGCGATCGTATTGTCGCTGGCAGCCCTGCTCAAGCGGATGGCATCACCCTATGTGGCCCGTCTCGGACGGCTCGCCGGAGGACATGATTTTGTCGATATCGCGCGCCACGCCGACGCAGTCCCGGTTTCCGGGATCGCCGTCTGGCGGCCGGCGCAGCCATTGTTCTTCGCCAATGCGGATGCCGTCTTAAACACGATCGCCAGCCGTATTCGTGCGGACAGCAACAACAGTTGCGTCGTGGTCAGCCTGGAGGAGAGCTTCGATCTGGACAGCACTGCACTCGATGCGCTGCTGGAATTCGATACGACTGTCAGGGCCTCAGGTAAGCGGGTGCAATACGCCCGCGTGCATGATCGCGCCCGCGATCTGATCGAGACTGCGGCACCGGAGATTGCCGGGCGTTGCAGCGTCAGCGTCGATGATGCCGTCTCAGCCGTTCTATCCCAAGCATCAAGCACCGGAGGTGCCTCATGACGCAAACCTATGAACCCCACCTGCTACCCGTGGCGATAGCGAGCCTCCGGCCCACACAAATGACGGTCGGCTTTCGCGAGGTCGCTTGCAAACGGCTGGAGTGGCGCGAGATTGCCGGACACGACGGTGCCGATTTTCTCGGCCGCCATATGGTGCCGGTCGTGATCGGCTGGAAGAAGCGTCCCTATCTGGTCGATCACCATCATCTCGTCAGGGCTTTGCAGGAGGAAGGTGTCGAACATGTCCTGACCAGTGTCGTCGCCGACCTCAGCGACCTTTCCAAACCGGAATTCTGGTCGGTGATGGATCACTATCGCTGGACCTATCCGTTCGATGCCGCAGGCGAGCGGCAACCGCACAACAGCCTGCCCAAATCCGTGGGCGGGCTTACCGATGATCCCTACCGGTCGCTGGCCGGCGCGCTTCGCCGTGCGGGTGGCTACGCCAAGGACAACACGCCGTTCAGCGAGTTCATGTGGGCGGATTTTTTGAGAAATCGCATCGATCTGAAATTGCTACACAGAGATTTCAAGGATGCCGAGATCGCGGCCCTCAAACTTGCACGAGCCAAGTCGGCAAAATATCTGCCTGGATGGTGTGGCCCCAGCGATTGATCAGCTAACGAGTAAACGAACTGCCCTCCGATACCTGCTTCTCCCGAACCTCTCTACTGCGCAGACGCAACAACGGCTTTGCGCGACCAGAGTGAGCGGACAAAGGCAGACAACCGCTCGATCTCGACGAAGATGACCGGCGTGATGAACAGGGTCAGCACCTGGCTGACCAGAAGCCCGCCGACAACCGCAACCCCGAGCGGTTGGCGTAGTTCCGAGCTGGCACCGGTTCCGATGGCGACCGGCAGCGCGCCGAGCAGGGCGCAAAACGTCGTCATCATGATCGGCCGGAAGCGCCGCACGGCTGCCTGATGGATAGCCTCGTGCGTTTCGTGATTGTCGTCGCGCTGGAGCGTCAGCGCCACATCGATCATCATGATCGCATTCTTCTTGACGATACCGATCAGCATCAGCAAGCCGACCAGCGCAATGATCGACAGATCAAAACCGAAAATCTTCAATGTCAGCAGCGCTCCGAACGCTGCGGATGGCAAGCCGGAGAGGATGGTCAGCGGGTGCAGGAAGCTTTCGTAGAAAACACCGAGCACAACGTAGATGATCAGCACGGCGGCACCGATCAGCAGCCCGGTATTGCCGCTTGCCTGCTCGAAAATCTGGGCAGCCCCGGCATAATTCGTCGTCACGGTCGCGGGGAGATTGATCTGCTGCTTGAGCGCATCGACGCGGGCGGTTGCGGTCCCAAGTGATACGCCTTTCGGCAGGTTGAACGACAGGGTCACTGCGGTCAGCTGCCCCGTCTGGTTGACGGTGACCGGCCCCGCTTCGCGTGTGACCCGCGCAAAGCTCGACAGCGGCACCAGCGTCCCGGACGCCGATGCAATCCGGATGGCGGACAGGGACTGCTCGTTCCAATCCAGCGACTGATCATACTCGATGATGACGTCATAGCTGTTGCCGGTGGTCTGGATCTGCGTGACGACATAACTGCCGAATGCCGCCTCCAGTGTCGTGCGCAAGGCTTGGGACGAAATCCCAAGGCTGTTTGCCCGATCGTTATCGACGATGACATGCGCCTGAAGCGCATTGTTTTGCAGATCGGTGGCAACATCGACAAAGTGGACGGTATCTGCCCGCATGGCATCACCGAGTGTCTGCGACCATTGCCGTGCTGCCGCCGCATCGATCGATTGCAATACGATCTGGTAAAGGCTCTGGGTGCTGCGCCCACCAAAGCGCAGGCTCTGCTGGGGCGTGATGAAGGCCTTCAATCCGGCGATCTGCGATAATGAATGCCGCAGGGTTTGCAGGGTCGTATCAAGCGGGGGGCGGGTGGCGCGCGGCTTCAGCTGAACGAGAAGCGACCCGGAATTGAGCGCCGACCCGCCCGGCCCGGCACCGAGCGTCGAGGTCACATGCGCGACGTTGGGATCACTGGAGACGACAGCAGCGGCGCGGGCCTGCAACGCGCTCATCGCCTGATAGGATATGTCCTGCCGGGCCTGCGTCGAAATTGTCAGAATACCGATATCCTCGGACGGGAAAAAGCTGCGTGGCAAGTTTGCAAACATCCATCCTGACGCAACGAACGTGGCGGCGAACACCAGCATGACAATTGCGCGGTGGTTCAGGCACCAGCCGACAGCCCGGCCATAGGCAGCAGTCACCCTATCGAACAGGCCCAGGCGCTGCGGCTCCTGTGTATCCCGATGTGGAAGCCGGGCCGCGAGCATCGGGGTCACGGTCAGCGATACCGTGGCAGAGGACAGGATTGCCAATGTGACGACGACGCCAAATTCGTTGAGCACCCGCCCGACAATGCCGCCCATCAGCAGGATCGGCAGGAAGACGGCGACCAGCGAAATCGACATCGAAATGATCGTGCCGGTGACTTCCCGGCTTCCTTCGATGGCCGCCTCGAGCGGCGCCATGCCCTCCTCCACCTTGCGGACGATATTCTCCAGCATGACGATGGCATCATCGACGACGAGCCCGACCGAAAGAGTGAGGCCCAGAAGCGAGATATTATCGATCGAGAATCCCAGCGCGTACATGGCGCCCAATGTCGCCACCAGCGACAGCGGTACGGCAAGTGCTGGAATAAGCGTTGCCGAAACCCGCCGGAGAAACAGAAAGATAACCAGAACCACGAGGCCGATGGTAATCATCAGCGTCGTCTCGACATCCGCCACAGCCGCGCGGATCGAGACGGAAGCATCGTTGACGATGTTGATATGCATGTTCGCTGGAAGATTGGCCTGAAGGTCCGGGACCTTGGCCAGGATGGCATCGACCACTGCCACGGTATTGGCACCGGGCTGGCGTTGCACGGCAAGCGCAATGGCCGGCTTGCCGTCAAGCCAGCTTCCCTGGTTGAGAATTTGCACGCTGTCCACGACATCCGCAACATCGTCCAGCCGCACGATACGGCCGCCGGGTTGGGCGATGATCAGGGTTCGGAAAGCGGCGGCATCGCTGCGCTGGGTCGCAACATCGACCGTCAGTGCCTGTGACTTGTTTTGCAAAGTACCAACCGGAGACTGGTCGTTGGCCGCCGCCACCGTTGCCGCCAGCCCATCAAGTGAAAGGCCGCGGCTCTCCAGTTTGTTTGGATCGACCTCGATCCGCACAGCATAGGCCTTGGCTCCGTAGACCTGCGCCTGCGCCACGCCGGAGATTGTCGACAGTGCCGGCGAAATGATATTTTCCGCCACGTCGTCCATTTGCGTCAACGAGGCACCATCACCGGTCAAAGCCAGGATCAGTATTGGAGCATCTGCCGGATTTGCCTTGCGATAGCTCGGTGGTGCCGTGACGTTGTCTGGCAGTTGCCGCTGGGCTCTGGCAATCGCGGCCTGAACATCTGCGGCAGCGGCATCGATGTCGCGCGAAAGATTGAACTGGATGGTGATCTGGCTGTTGCCGAGCGACGAGCTGGCGCTGATCGTGTCGATCCCGGCGATCGTCTCGAACTGTTTGATCAGGGGCGTGGCGACGGAGCTGGCCATCGTGTCCGGAGAAGCGCCGGCGAGCTGCGCTGAGACGTTGATGGTCGGAAAATCGGCTTGCGGCAGGGCGGCGACAGGCAGGTTGGTGTAGGCTGAAGCACCGGCGAGCAGAACACCGGCGATCAAGAGGATTGTGGCGACCGGGCGCCGAATGAAGATTTCGGAGATATTCATTCGATCGCTCCGGCTTTGGCCTCGCGTTCGGCCACCGTCTGAGGCGCGGCCGCCGGAGCCGACACGACCTCGACATGCGTTCCATCCACCAGCCCCGCCTGCCCTTCGGTCACGACGATCTCGCCCTCCTTGAGGCCGTCGGCAATGCCAGTCGTATCCCCGACGCTGAAAGCGACCTTCACCTTGCGCACTTCGACAGTGTTGTCCTGTTTGATGACGTAGCAGACGGCACCGTCGCCTTGTGGCTGCACGGAAACGGACGGCACGAGCACCAGATCCTTCTGTTCGCCGGCGGTGACCGTGACGCGCAGCGACTGTCCCGGCCAGAATGTTCCACCCGAATTTTCAAGGCGCGCCCGCATCTTGAACGTGCCGGAGGGCGCATCGACCGCGTTATCGATGAACACGATCGGCCCGGTCTCTCCGGCCGTTTTATCCTGCGACAAAGTGGGAGAGATACTGACATTGAGCTGTCCGCCCGCAAGCGCCTGCCGGGCGAGATCGAGATCCGTTTCTGGCAGGGTGAATTCCGCATAAACCGGCTTCATCTGGGTCAGCGTGACAATATCCTCGCCCGGCGCGACATAGGCACCGGGTGACAACAGGATTACTCCGAGCTTGCCGTCGAACGGCGCGCGGATCTGCGTCTGCGTCAGCGCAACCTTGTCGGCGGCCAAAGTCGCACTATCGACGCCGATCGCGGCTTCCGCCTGTTTTGCAGCGGCAACGGCATCGTCGTACTGCTGACGGGTTTCTGCGCCGTCATTGCTCAGCGCCTCCACCCGCTTCAGGTTCGTATTGGCCTCGTCGAGCGCCGCCTGGTCCTTGGCAATCATGGCGGTGTCACGGGCTATATTGGCATTGATCGTGCGGTCATCGAGCTGCACCAGCAAGGTGCCAGCCGTGACCTCGGCACCGTCCTTGACCAGTATCTGCGCGACAGTGCCCGATGCCGGGCTGGACAGTGCGGTGGACGCGAAGGGAACGATGGTGCCGAGCGAACTGCGCGTCACCGGCAATGAGCCGGCCTTTGCCGTTGTCGTGTTAACGGTCACGGCTTTGCGATGCCCGGCTGCGCCCTTGCCCTTGTCGATCTCGCCGCTCGGTTTGCTTTCAGCTGTTTCGATCGACAAAAAGCGCGCGACCGGGTCTGGCAGATATGGACCAAGTTCGGCACGCCCCAGGAAAGCGCCCGCAGCGGCAACAGCGACGACGAGAATTGAATTCCGGTACCGCATGTTGTTTTCCTTCAGTGGCAACAACGCTTTTCGCGAATACTAGGATTATCCGAATATTGACGCTTATCAATGACCTCGAACCGGGCAACACGGTGTCAGCAATGGCCCGGCCAGAATTAAATTCTGTTTAGAATCGCGTTGATGATCCTAGCCGGTGGCCGCATCGCCGGACGCCCGCGACGAAAGGTCCGTGATACCAGCCCACTTCGCAGCGGCAGAGGCAGATGAAATCTGCTAGTGCATGTTCCAGTTGCAGATTTGACCACGCATTGGGGAACCCAACTGTCAGAAGCCGCCCGGATAGATATACACAACTCCGAAACACCCGTTCTCTGTCGAAGCTGCGAAGTGCGTCACAAGGGACTGTGCGGTGCGCTTGATGCCCGGCAGTTGCTTGCCATGGCAAAACACACCCGCATGACCCGTCATGAGGCAGGAAAGTTACTGGCAGGCGAGGAAACGCCGATCCAGTCCTATGCCAACGTCATGCGCGGCGTCATCAAACTGACCAAAGTCCTGGAAAACGGCCGCCAGCAGGTCGTCGGCCTGCAGTT
Source organism: Rhizobium sp. PL01 (assembly GCF_033447125.1). NCBI lineage: Bacteria > Pseudomonadati > Pseudomonadota > Alphaproteobacteria > Hyphomicrobiales > Rhizobiaceae > Rhizobium > Rhizobium sp. PL01. The sequence continues at coordinate 312,040 of NZ_JAWQUM010000009.1, forward strand.
CGCGCCGGACTTTCTGGGCCGCCTGTTCGGCCGCGACAACGCCGTGACGGCGGAGGCCGCATCCGACGTCGAGCTATGCGAAGTGCCGCGCGCCGCCTTCGAGCGGCTGGTTGCCGAATACCCACAGCTGGAACATCGCCTTTTCGGCCAGATCCTGCGCGAACTTGATGAAGCCCGTGATTGGATGGTCACGCTCGGACAGAAGACGGCGGCGGAGAAGGTCGCGAGTCTACTTTATCTCATCGCCGGACATATCGACCCGTCCACCGGCACCGAAGCCCGCGACACGGCCGAGTTCGACCTGCCGCTGTCACGCATCGATATCGCTGAATTCCTCGGCCTGACGATCGAAACCGTGTCCCGACAGATCACCAAGCTACGAACCGACGGGGTGATATCCGTAATCGCCAACCGCCATATCACGGTTCCGAGCCTGAGCCGCCTGAAGGGACGCTGTGGTTAGGCAACCCCAGCGACTTACCCGCAAGTGATGCGGCCGACAGCATCGGGAGAAGAACGTTGCAATCAAAGCGGATGCGCCGCCGGGCGCAGTCGAAATAGGCGCGCAGCATATAGCCGAGCGTTTCCGGCGACGGTTTACCGAGACCCGTGCCGTAGGCGCGCAGTGCATCGCATAGCTCTTCGGCGTAGCACTCCTCCTCGATCTGCTCATAGCGGATCTGGTCGAGGATTTCCGCCAAGCCCGAAGGCATGCGCCAACGTTCCGTCATGAACGGAAGGATAATTTCCTCCTCCAACCGATGCACGGCTGTCAGGATAGGCGGGATTGCCCGGCGCAAATGCAGGCATTCGGCTGACATGACCCCGCCCGGAAGCCGGTCAGCAACACTTTCCAGCGCGTGACACAAGACCGCCTGGTCGCTGAGCGCGCACGCCAGCCGATCAAACGCGGTATCCGCCTCAGCGGTACGTCCTTCCCAATCCGGTACCTTCATGTCCATGAATGATCCTCCTCGATCAGGCCGGGCTGTTGTCTTTCCTATCCACCGCACGGTCGTCATCAAGCAATATCCGCTGTGCCGCGCCGTCCATGTCTTCGTACTGGCCGCTTCTCAGCGACCAGATGAAGGCGCCGAGCCCGGCCGATCCGAGCAGGATGGCCACCGGCATCAGATAGATCAGCGATTTCATCGGAGCTGCCCCTCAGTAGCGTTGGGCGTCAGTGCAGACTGACCGTCGCGATCAACCCCGGTATTCAGCCGCAACGCGTTGCCGATCACCAGCAGAGAGGAAGCCGACATGGCGATGGCCGCGACCAAGGGCGTCACATAGCCGAAAATGGCAATCGGGATGGCAAAAGCGTTGTAACCGATCGCCAGAGCCAAATTCTGCCGGATCAGCCGGCCCGCCCGGCGCGATACGTCCAGTGCCACCACAACAGCGCCGAGGGATTCGCGCAGAAAGACGAAATCGGCGGCGTTGCGGCCAACATCCGCAGCCGTTGCCGGAGCCATGGAGACATATGCTGCTGTAAGAGCCGGGGCGTCGTTGAGACCATCACCGACCATCAAAGACCGCAGTCCCTTCCGCGCAAGCCCCTGCAGACGTTCGAGCTTGTCGCCAGGCAGAAGTTCGGCGCCATAGTGTTCAATCTTCAAGGTTTCGGCAATGGACTGCACTGCCGCCTGCGTGTCCCCGGAAAGAAGTTCGACCGGCATGCCATCCTGTTGCAAACGCTCTATGGTCGCAGCCGCATCCGGCCGAAGCCTGTCGCTAAATGTGAAGCGGGCGATGATCTTTCCGTCTTCCGACAGGACCGTGGCAGGGCTCCCCGCACCCAATTCAACCGGCCCCGCCCACGGACTGCGACCCAGGCGGTAAGTCTTGGCCGCAATCGTCGCCTCGATCCCAAGCCCGGGATGTTCGGTAACCCCGTCAACCGTGATATCCGGGTAATGGTGGCCTGGATGCGCCTTCCAGATGGCGCGGGAGGCGGGATGACTTGAATATCCGGCAATGGCGACGGCGATGGCAAGAGCTGCATCGTCCCGTATGCTGCTGCCGGTCAAGCTCAACTGGCCCAGAGTCAGGGTTCCGGTCTTGTCGAATACCGCAATATCGGCATCCGCAAGCCGCTCCATCGCCGAACCGTCCTTGACCATGATGCCGCGCTCGAACAGCCGGCGTGCCGCAACGACCTGAACGATTGGAACTGCCAGCCCCAAGGCGCAGGGGCAGGTGATGATCAGAACGGCAATCGCGATGGTGATGGCCTTATGCCAGTCGCCTGAGACCAGCAGCCAGCCGATCCCGGTTACGAACGCGGTCAGGTGTACTGCTGGCGCGTAATACGTGGCTGCCCGGTCGGCGATGCGCCGGTAAAGCCCGCGACCGGCTTCGGCCGCTTCCATCAAACGGATGACCTCGGCAAGGAAAGACGCTTCCGCCGCAGCGGTGACCTCGATCGTCAGCGGCCCCGTCAGATTAAGCGTGCCGGCGCTGATCGTGTCGCCGACCTTCACGGCGCGCGGATTAATTTCACCCGTCACCAGCGAGCAGTCGAGTTCGGAGATACCTTGCCGGATGACGGCATCCACCGGAATGCGATCACCGGCAGCGATGAACACGCTCATCCCGGCCTCGATCCGCGACAGCGGCATATATTCGCGGGATCCATCCGGTCCCAGCACCACGGCTCCGGCTGGTGTCATGCGTACGAGACTGCTAACGGCCGAGCGCGCTTTTTCGCGCATGACGTGATCGAGCACGCGGCCGATCAAAAGAAAGAACAGCAGAGAGGCAACAGCATCAAAATAGGCGTGCTGGCCGTGGTTGATGGTCTCATAGAGGCTCATGCCAAAGGCGAGCGAGATACCGACAGCAATCGGCACGTCCATGTTGGTGCGGCCGTGCCGGAGCGCCGATGCCGCCGAGCGGAAAAAGATGCCGCCGCCAAACAACAATGCCGGCAGCGCAATCAAGGCTGAAATCCAATGGAACATATCGCGCGTTGCGCCCTCTGCCCCCGACCAGACGGAGACGGACAGAAGCATGATATTGGCCGCGGCAAAACCGCAGACGGCAACCGCCCGGATCAGCTCGGATCGCGTACGGTCGCCCTCCCCGTCCTCCTCGGAAAATAGATGAGCGGGATAACCAAGCCGGTACAACACGCCGCAGAAATCCGGAACAGAGCCGTCACGCCAACGGATCGTAACTCTGCGGGTGGAAAGGTTGACGCGGGCATTCTCGACGCCGTCGATCTTGCCCAGCGCCCGCTCGATCTTGCCGATGCAGGCAGCGCAGTGCACGTCCGGCACGGACAGATTGGTCTGCCTTAGACCATCGCCAAGTCCATGGCTGAGCAGGCGGATCTCCTCCGCCGGCGGCATCGCCTGCCGCTCCGCTTCCAGCTCGAGCATGGATGCATTGCCGACAGCGCAGCAGCTCATAGGCGCGCTCCGTCCTTGACGAGAATACGCTCGCTGTGGCGATAGGGCGTGGCAAGGCCGCAGTCGATCTCGATATTGACGACCCAGACGCCGGGGGACACGGCCGAGGACGCGCTAAGCTGTCCGTTGCCCGATGGCACCAGCGAAACGGACCAATCCGCCGCTTCGAATGTCGGATGCTGGAAAGTCGCCTTGCCGCCCGACATCGTGACCGGATTACCGATGCGGTCGATCAACGTGAAGGTGATTTTTCCATCAGCGACCTCAAGCTTCGGAACCCAGCCGAGATCGTTCTGCGTTCGCACCGCCACCATTTTCTCGTTGAACTGCTGGCTGGCCACATAGGAGTTTTCGACCACCAATCCCGTCCAGCTGGTCACGGCAAACCGCGCCATGACGACATTGACGGCGATGATCACCCCGAAAAAGGCGAGCATGATGATCAGCATGTGGCGGCCAGTGAATTCGCGGGCCTGCAGTTTCATTTCGAGCTCCCCGGTGTCTGAAATGTTGCCGTGTAGGTTTTCGTCTCGGGGCCTTGCGTATCCTCGATGACAAACCGGAATTTCTGCACTTGCTCATCAGTGGCGCGGCGCGGCTGGGTGACGAAGACTTTCAAGCTGCGCAGGCGATCCGGCCCGACCGGCACAAGGAAAGAGCCATCAGCCTGGACATCGATACCGGCGATAGAAGCCGAACTCTCCGGCAGGCCGTCGATCCGCACAGCCGTCACCCTCGGCTTTGCGATCATGTTGAGGATCTTCAGCGTGTAGCCGTTGCGCACCGAGCCATCCGACAGCAAGACGAATTGCGGGTTGCGGTCATGCAGGACATTGACGTCGAGCCGTTCGCGCGTGAGCAGGGCATAGACGAGGCCGACACCGACCAGCGACCAGAGTGCCGCATAGAGAAGCGTTCTCGGCCGCAGGAACGATGCGAGGCTGACGTGCCGGAGCACCGTTGCAAGCTTACCGTCGGCTGTGCGAACGCGCGTGGGATCGATCGGTTGCGTTCCTCCCGCGGTCGCCAGTGCCATGTTGGCATTGTAGTCGTTGAGCGTGGTATAGGAGATCAGGCCGCGTTCCCGGCCAAGCTTGTCCATTACCCCGTCGCAGGCGTCGATGCACAAAGCGCAGGTGATGCACTCGAGTTGCTGGCCGTCGCGGATATCGATGCCCATCGGACAGACCGCGACGCAGGCATTGCAATCGACGCAATCGCCGACAACAGCACCCTGCGCTGCCGACTTCTTGGCATGACGCGAACGCGGCTCTCCGCGCCAGTCATTATAGGTCACCGTCAGCGACGCTTCGTCGAGCATCGCTGCCTGGATACGCGGCCAGGGGCACATATAGGTGCAGACCTGCTCACGCATCAGCCCGCCGAAAATGTAGGTCGTGGCCGTCAGAAAGGCGATGGTACTATAGGCAACGACGGCGGCCTGGCCGGTGAAAACGTCTTTGAGCAAGGTCGGTGCATCGGCGAAATAAAAGATCCATGCTCCGCCCGTTGCCACCGCGATCAGCAGCCAGATAGCGTGTTTTGCCGTTCGCAAGGCCAACTTGCGTGGCGAATAGCGCTCCTTGTCGAGTTTGATCCGGGCGTTGCGATCACCTTCGATCGCCCGTTCGACAACGAGGAAGAGATCGACCCAAACGGTTTGCGGGCAGGTATAACCGCACCAGGCCCGTCCGACAGTGGACGTCAACAGAAATAGCCCGAGCCCGGCCATGACCAGAAGGCCGGCGACGTAGAAGAACTCCTGCGGCCATATCTCGATGAAGAAGAAATAGAAGCGCCGGTTGGCGATATCGATCAGCACGGCCTGATCGGGCGCATAACCGCCACGATCCCAGCGCAGCCATGGCACCAGATAGTAGATGCCGAGCGTGATGGCCATCACCAGCCATTTGAAACGGCGAAATGCTCCCGAGGCACGCTTCGGGAAGATCTTCTTGCGCGGCGCATAGAGCACCTGCCGCTGTTTCTGCGAATTGACCGCCTCGGCGTCCAGTCTCTCGATGTCCATTTTTTCCAGCATTCCAGCCGCCCGGGCATGACGCCGGCAACGCCGGCCACTCGTCTTTGAACTGGAGAATGGCGCCGATGGGCGCCAGACACCTTGATCGAGGTCAAAAGACCGCGTTTCTGGCCCTATTTTCCGCCGCCGAGCGAATAGACATAGGCTGCGAGCTCCTTGACAGTGACGTCGCCCAAACGCCCACCCCATGCGGGCATGACCCCATGTTTTGGCGCACGGATCTGCGCGGCGATCGCCTCTTCGCCATCAGCCATCAGCGACAGGGCATCGGCGAGATTCGGCGCACCCATCTCCTGGTTACCCTCCCCGCGCTCGCCATGGCAGCTGGCACAGTTCTGCGCGAAGATCTGCGCAGCGGCCGTCTTTTCCGCCGGAAAGCCGGTGCCTTTCGACAGATCGGCGACGAAGGCGGCGACGGACGCGATCTCGCCGGATTTAAGAATGTCGGTAAAGGCAGGCATTTCGCTGACATGCGTATCGGCATCCTCCGGCGCACGAACACCATGGGTGATCGTCGCCAGGATCTGCTGCGGCGTGCCGCCCCACAACCAGTCGTCATCGTTGAGGTTCGGGAACCCCTTAGACCCCTGCGCGCCCGATCCGTGGCACTGGATGCAATTGACCTTGAAGGCAGCGCTGCCAGCGGCCGTGGCGACCGTGCGCAGCGCCTCGTCCGCGAGGATCTGCTCAATGTCGGCGGCCTTGATCGCGGCGATATAACCAGAGCGGCCTGCTTCGGCTTCGGCGAGTTCAGCACGCACATCCGCACGGCTCGAATAGCCGAGCACGCCCGTCGTCGCGGTCGTCAGCAAGGGCCAGGCCGGATAGAAGACGGTGTAGGCAAGCGCCCAAGCGATGCAGGCGTAGAAGGTCAATACCCACCAGCGTGGCAGCGGATTGTTGAGTTCCTTGATGCCGTCCCATTCATGGCCCGTGGTCGAAACGCCCGACAACTCGTCCAGATGAGGATCTTTATGAGGATCTTTATGAGGATCGTGCATATCAGTCATCCTTGAGCGGGATTTGTGCGGCTTCGTCGGCGGATTTCCGGCTGCCGGGGCGGAACGCGAAGATCAGCGTGCCGACGAAGAACAGTGCCATCGCCAAAAGGCCCCAGCTGTCTGCGAAGGTCCGCAATTGTTGGTATTCCATCGGCTTCTCCTTCTCAGCGGTCGCTGCCGGCTTCGTCGTAGGTCTTGAAGTCCACCAGCGTGCCAAGCATCTGAAGGTAGGCGACGAGCGCATCCATCTCGGTGATCGCCTGTGGATTGCCATCGAAATCGCCGATGCGGGCTTTCGGGTAACGGCTCTCGATGCCAGACGTGTCTACCGTCGGGTCGGCCTGGGCGCGCAGATCGGCGTCGGCGTTGTCGATCATCTCCTGGCTGTAAGGCACGCCGACGGCGGCATTGGCCTTGAGATGGCTGGCGAAGTCCTTGACCGGCAATGGCTTGCTCTTGAGGAAGGCGTAGCTCGGCATCATCGATTCCGGCACGACATCACGCGGCTCTGTCAGGTGCTGGACGTGCCATTCGTTGGAGTAGCGGTTGCCGACGCGGGCAAGGTCCGGGCCGGTGCGCTTCGACCCCCACTGGAACGGATGATCGTACATCGATTCCGCTGCGAGGCTGTAATGGCCGTAGCGTTCGACCTCGTCACGAAAAGGCCGGATCATCTGGCTGTGGCAGGCGTAACAGCCCTCGCGGATGTAGATATTGCGGCCGGCGAGTTCCAGCGGCGAGTAGGGCCGCATGCCTTCCACCTTCTCGATGGTATTTTCGAGGTAGAACAGCGGTGCGATCTCGACGATGCCACCGATGGAGACGACCAGAAACGAGCCGATCAGCAGAAGCGTCGCGTTGCGCTCGAGGATCGCGTGTTTGTCCAGGATACCCATGGTCTTCTTTCCTTATTCGGCCGCTTGCGGAGCGAGCATGGCGCCACCGATTTCCTGTTCGTCACGCTGATATCCGAGGATGGTCATGGTGACATTCAAGGCCATGATCAGTCCGCCGAGCAGATAGACGGCACCGCTAAGTGCACGCACGACGTAGTAGGGGTGCATCGCCTCGACCGTTTCGGCGAAGGAATAGACGAGGAAGCCCTGCTGGTCGTATTCGCGCCACATCAGCCCCTGCTGGATGCCGGACACCCACATGACGGCGGCATAGATGACGATGCCAAGCGTGGCACACCAGAAGTGCCAGGTGACCATGCGGATCGAATAGAGCCGCTCGCGGTTCCACAGCTTGGGCACCAGGAAGTAGACGGCACCGAAGGTGATCATGCCGACCCAGCCAAGCGCGCCTGAATGGACGTGACCGATGGTCCAGTCGGTATAGTGGCTAAGCGAATTGACCGCCTTGATCGACATGACAGGACCTTCGAAAGTCGACATGCCATAGAAGGCGATGGCTGCGACCATCATGCGAATGATCGGATCAGTGCGGATCTTGTCCCAGGCACCCGACAGCGTCATCAAGCCGTTGATCATACCACCCCAGGACGGCATCCACAGCATGATGGAGAAGACCATGCCGAGCGTCTGGGCCCAATCCGGCAGCGCGGTATAGTGCAGATGGTGGGGACCGGCCCAGATGTAGAGGAAGATCAGCGCCCAGAAGTGAATGATCGACAGCCGGTAGGAATAGACCGGCCGGTTCGCCTGCTTCGGCACGAAGTAGTACATCATGCCGAGGAAGCCTGCTGTCAGGAAGAAGCCGACCGCATTATGGCCGTACCACCACTGGGTCAGCGCGTCCTGAACGCCGGCGAAGGCGGAATAGCTCTTCGAGCCGGTGATCGACACCGGAACCGCCAGGTTGTTGACGATGTGCAGCATCGCCACCGTGACGATGAAGGACAGATAGAACCAGTTGGCGACGTAGATATGCGGTTCCTTGCGGCGCAGGATCGTGCCGAGGAAGACGATGAGATAGCAGACCCAGACGATCGTCAGCCAGAGGTCGACATACCATTCGGGCTCCGCATATTCGCGGCCCTGGGTGATACCGAGCAGATAACCGGTTGCGGCCATGACGATGAAGAGCTGGTAGCCCCAGAAGACGAACCAGGCGAGATCGCCGCCGAACAGGCGGGCCCGGCTGGTGCGCTGCACGACATAGAACGAGGTGGCGATCAGCGCATTGCCGCCAAAGGCAAAGACGACGGCAGACGTATGCAGCGGCCGCACGCGCCCGAAGGACAGGAATGGCTCGATGTTAAGGTCGGGATAGGCGAGCTGCAGCGCAATAACGACGCCGACCAGCAGGCCGACAACGCACCAGAACACGGTCGCGATCACGCCGTAGCGGATCGGCCCGTCCATATAGGCTGACATATCGGCCGCCGGCTGTGGCGCAAATGACGTCTGGCGCATCAAAACGATGACCGCGCCGATCAGCACGATCACCAGAATTCCCATGTGGCTTGCGAACAGCTCGTCCTTGGCAAGGCCGGCAGCAAGCAGCGCGAAAAACGCCGCTATGCCGGTGCCGATGATCGCCGATCCGTATTTCATCTCGTCGTCCCCGCATCAATCAGATGTCTGACCGCGCGCGGCGGTCCCCTGCCTCCTTCTCGGAGGAAGCGAAGGGACGCGCCTTGATCCAGATCAAGGCGAAGGCGGGAGGATGCGGAGACGTTACCGGCGAAAAGTCGGCCCGTTGCGGTTTTCGGGGCGCGGCCGCTGAACGGTTTTCAGATCGGGACAACACCAATGGCTTCTAACGCCGCCCTGTTCGATGCGAAGGTACCGCGCTACACCAGCTATCCGACCGCACCGCATTTTCATTCCGGCATAGGGCCTGAAGTCGCCAGGCAGTGGATATCCTCGCTCCCGGCGGGCAGGGCCGTGTCCCTTTATATGCACATCCCGTTTTGCGACCGGCTGTGCTGGTTCTGCGCCTGCCATACCAAGCAGACACTGCGCTACGAGCCGGTCAGCGCCTGTCTTCAGGTTCTGCACGCGGAAATCGCTATCATTAGCCAGATTCTCGACGGGCGGGTACCGGTTGGTTCCATCCATCTGGGCGGAGGGTCTCCGACAATGCTGCGCCCAGACGACCTGATCACGCTGGGCAACGGTCTCCGCAACGCTTTTCCTATCCTGCCGGATGCGGAGATCAGTATTGAGATCGATCCGAACGACATGGATGAAGCAAGGCTTGATGCGCTCGCTGAATTCGGCATGACCCGAGCAAGCCTCGGCATCCAGGATTTCGATCCGCGCGTGCAACAGGCCATCAACCGGCTACAGAGCGTCGAGCAGACCGCCTATGTCGTTGACGGCACACGGGCTCGAGGGATCGCTTCTGTCAATCTTGACCTGCTCTACGGCCTGCCCCATCAGACCGTCAAAAGCGCCAGCTCGACATTGCGCCAGGCGCTGCAACTGGCACCCGACCGCATGGCGCTGTTCGGTTATGCGCATGTGCCATGGATGAAGAAACACCAGACCCAGATCAGGGATGAATGGCTACCGGACGGGACGGAGCGTTACGCCCAGGCGGAAGCGGTGCGGACGCTGGCCCTTGAAGCCGGATATGAGGCAATAGGCATCGACCATTTCGCCCTGCCCGGCGATGCCCTGACGCTGGCATCACAACACGGCAGGCTCAGGCGCAACTTCCAGGGCTACTCCTCAGATCGGTGCGATGTGATCATCGGGCTCGGCCCTTCGGCCATTAGCCAGTTTGAGCAGGGATACTTGCAGAATACGTCTGCGACCGGCGACTATCTGCGTCGCATCAAGGACGGTGATTTCGCCACAGCGCGTGGCGTCGCCTTGACGGACGAAGACCGCGTGCGCCGGTGGGTGATCGAAAAGCTGATGTGCGATTTCCGCTTTTCGAACGGCGAGGCCATAGGCCGCTTCGGCGCTCTTGCCGGTGATGTCATGATGCAAGCGAAACGCCTGGCGGCGACGGAAAGCGAAGCGCTCTGCGAATGGCGCAATGACGTGTTTGAAGTGACAACCAAAGGCCGCCCCTTTGTTCGCCTCATCGCCGCTCGCTTCGACACCTACTTTACAGCCGCCACAACTCGACATTCCGCGGCAGTCTGAAGCGGGCAATGAGACCGTAAAGGGGGGGCTTGATGCGGCCGGGATCAGCCGGCTTGGTGTGCCGAATCACACTAGCCTTTGATTCACGAAAAGGATCGGCCTGCCTTTGATAAAATTTTGCGGCCAATCATTGCGCGAAATTTTCGGTGTTCGCTGGGCGTGCAGCGCCTTTAAGGCGAAGACTACCGCATAATTGGAACTCATATCGCGCAGGCGCCGGGCAAATGTTGCATTTCGAGCGAAAATTGGCATGCTGCGACCTGCCAACGCATGACGGAATCGTGGCAGGTACAGGAGAATGAAACTTGGCAAAGAGCGAACCTCATCAAATCGATATTCATGTCGGCAATCGTCTGAGGTCGCGACGGCTGGTTTTAGGATTGAGTCAGGAAAAACTTGGCGAGCGTCTGGGCATCACCTTCCAGCAGATTCAAAAATATGAGAAGGGCACCAACCGCGTCAGCGCAAGCAAGCTGCAAGCTGCAGCCTTGGTCCTCAATGTCCCCATTGGCTACTTCTTCGAGGACCATGAGCCTGTGGTCCCGGATGGATTGGTCAGGGAGGTCGACGAGATCGGGACGTTCCTCATCTCGCGGGACGGCGTATCGCTCAACCGCGCCTTCACCTCCATCAAGAGCAAGCAGGTTCGCCAATCCATCATCACACTGACCAAAGCACTCGCGAATGCTGATGATACTGGCGCTCAGACCGCAGACACAGAGCGTGTTGTCTCCGCCACTCCCCAATGAAGTTGCTGCACATATTCGGCAGGTTGCGACTGCTTGATGCTGCGGTGCAGGATTGCCAATATCTCAAAAAGGGATGTTTCTCATCGATTATCTGGCTGACACTCTGATCTCCGAAAACGGGAGAATAAACGGGTATCCAGTTATTTAATCGCACGAAAATTGCAACGAAGCCCGTCCAGGCGGTCCAATGGTGCGGAAAATTGGTCATTTGTCCGTCGCCATGATTGCATCATCACCAACACTCAAGCAGATTGGTTGGGTCGAATCGTCGAGCGATGGAGCGCGGTATGGAAATGAAGATACCGCATCCCATCAATGTTACGGCGCGGAAGAAGGTTGTCGCGCTTGCAAAAGTGCTCTCCGGGCAAGCGGCCGATCATGACTTCGATCTCCTTTACATCACGGAAAACACAAATATCGTGAAGCCGGAGCTTCGAGCCTAGATGCCCATGGTATCCCGACTGCAAACGCTTGGGCGGTTACGCTTGTTGGACAAGGACGGAAACGACATTGCGTTTCCGCAGATGGGGTTGATTATCCTTGCCTATTTGAAGGTGAGAGGCCTCTCCAGTTATCCACGCGCTGATATCTCGACCTTGTTATGGGGCGACGCGGATCCGGCGCAGGCTTATGCAAACTTGCGCAAATCGGCCTCGCGAATCCTCAGCCGGCAAAACGACATCGGTCTCCAATTTTTGTCGTTCTCGCCGTCGACGGTGATTCTGGGGACGGATGCCATAGAGACGGACATCGATTGCCTTTCCATCGACAGTTCCATGATCGACCGCGCCTTCACAGCAACACTTGCATCACGGCTGCGGGAAGATTTTCTAAAGGACGTCAAACCGGTTAGCAAAACGCTTGCCGCCTGGATCGATCGGGAGCGTGAAGCCCACCTGAGTGTGCTGCGCCGCTGCGTGCTGGCGACCGGGTTAACCGGAGATGACGCGGAAAATCGTCCGATAAAAGACGCCGCCGTCAAACTTCTGGAGCATGATCACACCGACGATGCTGTGCGCAATCTCTTGCGCGGCTCGATGTACCAGAAAGCAGCCACGACGGAAAAAGCCATACAAGAGCCCTTGAGGCATGCCTTGGTTATACCGGAGGCCGCTCGCCCGGAGATCCGTACGGGGCTGCCCCGTCTGGTATTGTTACCACCTCTGTCAGACGGCGCCGGCCCTGATGTTTCCCTGTTTGCCTCAGCACTCATCGAGGACGTTACGATCGGCTTGTGTAGCCTGCGCTCGTTATCGATCATCGCCCCTTATAGCGCCACCAAGATCCGCGATCATGGCGATAAGGCCGCGACCTACGAACGGTATTCAATCAGCTACATTCTTGATACCCGCCTCACCTATGAAGGTAACGGCTATTCCCTCTTCGCCCAACTCATTTTCTTTGGCAGCGACGAGGTGGTCTGGGCGGAGCGTTTCGAGCTGAATGGCAGCGGTTTGATCAAGTCCCGCCGCGATATCGCGCTCCGCCTTGCCGAGGCCATTTCACGGAAAATTCACTCGAACGAGACGATCCGCAGCGATTATGAGCAGGACCCCGGTGTCTATCGCAGCTTCCTGCACGGTCAGAGCCATCTGATGAACCTGGATCTTCCGGAAATCCGGCGGGCTCGAAAACACTTCCGCGAGGCACTTCAGTTCAATCCGGTATTCGCGCCTGCGCAAAGTGGCCTGTCGCGCAGTTATTTTCTGGAATGGCTTGTGACCGCCAGAAACGACAAAAGTTTGCTGTCGATGGCGCAAGGTTTTGCGGAGGATGCGATCGTTTCCGATCCGCACTTGCCCACTGGCTATAAAGAACTTGGCGTCGCCAAACTTTATATGCGTCAGTTTGATGAAAGTGCCGAGTTCTTCGCGACAGCAGAGGCTCTCAGCCCCCACTACGCCAACCTGATTGCGAGCTACGGCGACGCATTGATCCAGGCATCGCGGCCGCAAGAAGGCTTGGAAAAAGTGGAGCACGCGATCCACCTCAATCCGATTGCGCCGGATGAGTATTTCTGGACGGCGGCGGGCGCCTGCTATTCTCTCGGACGCTACGAGGATGCCCTAACCTACATCGGCCGCATGAACGACCGGGCACCGGCAGACAGATTGTCTGCTGCGAGTTGGGGAATGCTCGGTGACGGGCGCAAGGCAGGCCAGTTCGTCCGCAAGACGTTCGATGTTCATCCCGCGTTCGATCTGGACACGTGGATGGCACTGGTTCCGTTCAAAGAGGAGTGGCAAAGGCAGCATTACAAAGAGGGTCTTGTCAAGGCGGGCTTCTAAACCAACACCAGATAAAAGGAGAGATATAGAAAATGGCGAATGTGGTTATCATTGGTATTGCAGGAGAAAAGGACCTCTGGATCGCTGATCTGGACGCAGGGACGGTCACCAAGTCGCCCGCACCGTCGGCGGGTGCTCTCCAAGTGGCAAACGACCTGCGCAACACCGGCATAACCGTGACGAAGGGCGTCAACCTGGCGGTGCGTGCAACCTCTGCGGCATCTGTTTCCGGTGGTTATATGGACGGCTGATGCCAAGCGTGGCCGTGGATAAAAGCCTGCTCTGCGACTGCGACAGAATCTGCCACCCGGCGGAAACATGGCAACGCGTCGAAGCGCTACTGCCGCAATTTGGTATTACCCGGCTCTCACGCTTAACCGGATTAGACAAGGTCGGCATTCCCGTCTGGAATGCCGTCTCCCCCAATGCGAAATCAATCGTCATCAATCAGGGCAAGGGTGTCAGCGACTTGGACGCGCGGGTTTCTGCGGCGATGGAGGCACTGGAGCGTGCTGTCGCAGGCAGCCCAGCGGTCTTGACGATTGAGACCTCGCCCCGCGAACTCTTAACCGCAGGGGAAAGGGTTATGACCCTTCCCGAACTGATCGCTTCAGGCCAATACGATATCGGTATCGACGACGTTATCGTCTGGATCAAAGGCAAAGATCTGATCGCAAAGCAAACGGTGTGGATTCCCCTTCATGCCGTCACATTGGACCGGACGCTTGAGAACTGCCGCTTCTGGCAATCGTCTGACGGTCTGGCGTCCGGAAATGACGAAACCGAGGCAATCCTCCATGGCCTGCTTGAACGTGTTGAGCGGGATGCAGACGCGCTGTGGCGCTTGCGGTCAATGTCCGCACGATTGGCCACATGTATTGATCCGGCGTGTTTCGGCGATCCTGTCATTGATGGTTTGACCGAGAAATATGCACGGGCAGGATTGATCCTACGCGTCTTTGATCTGACCAGCGAAATTGCTGTGCCCTGTTATTCCGCAGTTGCCGCAGAAGCAGATATCCTTAATCGCCGGCTGCCAAGGTTCCATGACGTCACGATCGGTTATGGCGCACACCCTGTTCCGCGAAGAGCCGTCCTCCGCGCCCTCACCGAAGTGGCCCAATCGCGGCTGACCTATATCAGTGGCGCCCGGGACGATATCTTTGCCGAAACCTATGAGCGACCGTTATCAACGGATACGCAGAAACTCTTCGAAGCTCGCCCTGTCCCGCCCGCAAGCCAAGCCTTGTCCGGTAAGGCTGGCAACCCAGAGTCTCTCCTAAAGACGCTGCTGAGCAGATTGGAGGAAGCCGGAATAATGACCGTTATCGCAGTCCCTCTGCAATCGCCTGGACTTCCCGTCTCCGTCATCAAGATCATAGTGCCAGACCTCGAAAGTCCGGACGGAGCCCGCAAGCGCCGGCTGGGCGCACGAGCGCTATCACTCGCCGTCAGCGCTGCATGAAAGTTGTTTTCGCCGGGCCAACGATCCCAGACGCTGCATCCCTTTGCGAACCGGACATCATCGTTCGCCGGCCCGCCATTCAAGGCGACATCTTTCGCGCGGTTGAGGAGGGGGCCAATGTGATTGGAATTGTTGATGGGGGCTTCGAATATACGGCGCCTGTCTGGCACAAGGAGATCCTCTATGCCCTTAGCGCTGGAACAAGGGTTCTCGGAGCCGCCAGCATGGGTGCGCTTCGCGCTGCGGAGTGTCACGCGTTCGGGATGACGGGGGTCGGACGTATTTTTAAGGAATACCGCGAGGGCATCCGTATTGATGATTCCGACGTGGCGCAAATTCATGGTCCGGCTGAGCTTGGCTGGTTGCCGCTCAGCGAACCCCTGGTCAACATCACCGCTACGCTCGAACTCCTGCTGGAAAGACAGTTGATCTCGTCTGCCGAAGCTGTTCACCTGGAGGCCGTTGCCCGCGCCCTCTTTTTCAAGGACCGGACATGGCGATCGATCATCACCTGCGCGCCATCGCTTGAAAATGAGAGAAAGACGTCAATCGCAACCGCCGTGCGAACCTGCCACGTCAATCGCAAGCGCGCGGATGCGATCGAACTTCTGGCCGTTATGTCACGGCTTGACGCTCAGCGCTCGGCAACCAAACCGGATTGGGAGTTCCGGCGAACAACCCTTTGGAACGACATGCTGAAACACCATTCCGTGGCGAAAAACCCCGGCCATCTATCTTGAAGTGTGTCACGCCTGTGTCACGCGCAGTTTGCCTCGGTTAGGATTAAGGTCACCGCAAATCATTGCGGAGCCCATCATGCCAGCAGCATATGCCACCATTGCGGTGAACAATCTCGACGTATCGACTGAGAGTGAGATCGAAGAGTTTCACGCCCTAACCCGTCTCATCGTTTTCGCCAAAGAAAATGCAGCACTTCTTGACGCACATCAGACAGTCTATTGCCTGGATCTGGCATTGGAGCAAATCACCACGGAACTGCGTCATCGAGACGACAGTTCGCCGGATATTGCATCCTATCTCCAAGACGTGATCTGCCGCCAATAGAATTGCCTATGCCCGCAAAAGTTTTGCGAGATTACCGGACAGACCAATTCAACCCTGCCAAACAGAGTTACGGATACTCGCCAACTCTACGCCGACGGTGACCAAACTCCCGGCGCTGATCGACGTCGAGTTTCGGATGCGTGCCCTGAGCCTTCACGTTTAAATGCCCTGCGGGGTCTCGTGCGTTAAAGCGCTCGACCCAGTATCGTCGCCAACCTGCATGCTCACGCCGCCAACCGTGGCCGCGTCACAGCGCGTTGCCCCATTGTAAATCTGCGCGGACAGAAGCGGGCGTGTCAGGGCGGCACCTCTCGAAAGCTGGGCCAGCCTGTGCAGGTCATCGCCAATGAAATCCACTCGAAGCCCAAGTGCCGATCCCACGCCAAACCTCCGGTTTGCAACATGGATTCAGATGCATCGCGATTTGCGAACCCTCAAGTACCCCTTACGGCATTCTGCCCCCTTCCCAAAAACGGGGATAGCTGGGCCAAGATCCAATAGACACGATGTGACTTTCACCACATAGGCGACCTCGAAGAGCATCAAGTGTTTCAAGCCAATGGTAAATCCTCCGGATTTACGAAGATCCGATGGAGAACACGATAATCTGGACCAGATCCAGCTCTCATTTTCCGAGCTTGGTCGATGCAGAAGGCTGTAAAAAGAACCTTCATTGCGAACGCCGTTTGCGAGCGAGTGACATCATCAAAAACATGGGACGAAGCCGACCAGACTGAAAAGGACAGCCCGATCAGAGGAAGCTCTGGAAATTTGAACAGCTGGGTTTATGCCAACTGGACGCCTCTATTTGCCGGCTTCTGCATCGCCGGTGAGTGCGTGAGGCCACAGAGACTTATACATTCAACAGCACCGCTTCGCACCAGCGCAGCCGTGGCTAGCCAAACTATTAGCCGAGAACGTCTTCAAACTCTCCCGGCCGGCAGCTTTTGTCGAAGATTCGGGGCTTGCAGAACAATAGGACCCTTCTCGTCCGCCGAGAGACACGCGGCAACCGCCGGCTTCATATTCTACAGCAGAAAACCCGGCTCCCTACTTTAGAAACACCTAACGAAATACTTGCATAGAGTGCTATAGCTGTGGTCGGGTTAACTTCTTGACATGGGCGGTCTGCGCAATGAAGAGCCTCGACGCGAGACTACAACTTGAAGGCGAGCGTCGACAGGTGACCGCCCTATTCTACGATATTGTCGGCTCCACCGAAATTCTGGTTCGCAGCGATCCGGAACAGTTCCTCCGATCCGTAATCGCCCTGCACGCGACTGCTGAGGCAATCGTCGGCAATCGTGGAGGGTTCCTTCATAAAAGGCTGGGAGATGGAGGGTGCTGTTTCTTCGGCTACCCCGAACAATCCGAAGATGCAGCCGAAAGTGCGGTCGATGCCGCGCTGGAACTGATCCGGACTGTGGCTCCGCGCACACGCAAGATCGAGGACATCTTTAGTTTGCGTATCGGGATCGCAACCGGCCTGGTCGTGTTATCATCTGAGAGCGACGAAATCGTGGGTACAGCCCCCATACTTGCCTCGCGTCTGCAGGCGGAGGCTGAACCCAACTCCGTACTGGTTGCGGATACCACCTTTGAATTAACCCGTGGAAAGTTCGTTTACCGAAGGATCGGCGAGGTCAAGCTCAAGGGGTTCGCAACGCCGAATATCCTCTGGCGGCCGGAAGCCAAACATCAAAAATCGAGTTCAGGCTCTCGCAGCGCAGGCCATCCTATGATCGGGCGTGACGGAGAACTGGCTGTCCTTGCCGATGCATGGAACGGAGCACGGACTGGCAATGGAGGGGCTTTCGCCATCGTCGGCGAGGCTGGTATAGGAAAATCCAGGCTCGTATCGGAATTTCGCCGGAGCATCGATTGGAGTGGCTTGGCTCTCCAATGCAACAAACGGTTCGAAGGCCAGCCGTTTCATCCGCTTATCGGCTTTCTGGAAACGGTGGTCGATTCCCGTATTTTGAAAGATGGCGGCGGCGGCCGGCTTCTCGACGCATTCCGAGCTGCCGGAATGAACATCGACGCGGATACAGCAGAGACCATAGCTGCATTCACCGTCGAACGTTCCGGCGCAACCGCGAGAAATATTCGGGTGACCGATCTGACAGGCCGCGCTTTTCGCAGTCAAGTGATCGATGCCGCCGTTCGACTGCTGCGTTCCAACGCGACGGCTGGGCCGACGTTGATCATCTTCGAGGATGTTCACTGGGCCGACGAAATGACATTGGAATTGCTGGACAGCCTATGCGCGCTTGCCCTCAAACAACCGCTCCTCGTCATTCAAACCTCACGTAATGCCCGCGTCGAAGACGGAGTGAGAAAACTGTCACTTGAGGCGCTTTCCTCTTCTGCGGTGCGCGAACTCGTAACATCAATATGGAACGGGTTGCCTCCTCCTGGCCTGTCTGAGTTCATTTTGCAGCAATGCGACGGCATGCCTCTTTATGCAGAGGAACTGGCACATTTCTTCCGGGCTAGGCATGCATCGGGTCAGCCGGTATCGGAATGGAGGAGCCTCCTCTTGGAAGGTGGAGTGTCGTCGTTGAACGATCTGCTATCTTCAAGACTCGCGGGAGCTGGGGCCGCGCGTCACCTGGCACAGTTTGCAAGCGTGATCGGCAGGGAATTCACGATTGGTCTCATCGAAAATCTACTGGAAGGACCGAATCGTGATGCATTGGGCACCCATCTAGAAACCCTCGCAGCGCTTGGCATCATTGAACCCTCCTCGATTCAGGCTGACACGTACCAGTTCCATCATGTACTCTTGCAAGAGGCCGCTTACGGCAGCTTGCTAAAAAGCGATCGGCGAAGAATACACCAGCGCATTGCGAGCCTCTTGGTCGAAAACAGCGTGCCGCCTCTACCCGCCGCGATCGCGGCCTGGCAGTGCGCGGAGGCTGGCAGGCACGGAGATGCCGCGAAGTTTGCGTTAACGGCCGCAGAGGCCTGTGTGCTTCGATCGGCCATGAAGGAAGCGTCGCTTTCGCTGGACCTGTGCACCACGGAAATTGCCTCTTTGCCAAGGCGGCACCCTGATCGTCGCGATCTTCTGCTTGCCATGCTCCAGCTTCAGGGTGTGGTGGCAACGGCACTGGAAGGCGAAGGATCGGAACAGGCACGTAGTCTATATTCACGCGCGATGCAGTCCGTCAGGCGGCGGCCCTCAACGACGAGGGAGGACCATTTCCCTGCATATTGGGGATGGTGGTTTACGGCGCCCAATATTCGGACCCAGCAATCCCGTGCCCGCGTCCTCGTCGAGGACATGATGACGGTCAACGATCCGGAAGCAAGATTGCAATCCTACCACTGCGCATGGGCAACAAGCTTTCACGCCGGCGAGCATCAGTTTTGTCTCGATTGTGTCGAGCGAGGCCTCGAACTCTATAATTCGGATAGGGCTGTGAGGAACAGGGCCTTCTTCGGCGGCCATGACGCGAAGGTGTGCGGGCTGGGCGAGAGCGCGCTTTCACTGCTCATCGTTAACCAGATCGTCGCAAGCGAATTCGCGATCAACCAGTCCCTGGAGTATGCGGCCTCGATCGATCACATCGGCAGCCTTATACATGCGCTTTACTACGCCCTCGTCCTTCGACATTGCCAAGGCAGGTACGAGGATGTCCATTCCCTCGGCGAGCAAATGCTCTCACTGGCTGAGCGACATGGCATGGTCGCGAGCCAGGCCCGGGCCAACATGTATTGCGGTTGGGCGGAGTTGATGACCTCGGCGGCGGAAAGCGGCGCAAGGCGCTTCAATGAGGGGCTGCTTCTTCACCAGCGCTCCGGGACCGACGATAACCTCACGATCCACAGCGACATGCATTCCCAGGTCCTGCAAAGGATCGGCAAACCCCGCGAAGCACTGTCGGTGATCGACAACGCGATCAGCGTCGGGAACAAAAGCGGCCAATGGTTCTGGCTGGCCGAGTTGTACCGCCAAAGGGCCAAGGTGAGGCACGAATTGGGAGAAAGGCATTCCAGTGTCAGAAGGGATCTCACACGTGCGATCCGGATCGCGGACGCGCAGGGGGCGACATGGCTTCTGGGACGGGCGAAACAGAATTTGGGAGCCTTTGGTTGACGATATGATCAGAGGGTGACCGTGCTAAGCGGAGAAAAACTCGAAAGAATATTAGCGGCCCCGGCTCAGCCGCCGCCCGATACATGGAAAACCATTCGCCGAATTCTGCAGCGGAAGCAGGACTTCGGTATCACGAGACTGGGTTCTATTACCGAACTTGACCGCATCGGCATTCCTGTTGCCCAGGTCGTGAGGCCATTGTCACGTTCGGTCAGCGTAAACCAGGGCAAAGGCGTCACTCACGGACAGGCCGCTATCTCCGCTCTCATGGAATCGCTCGAAGGGTGGGCTTCAGAACGAATACCCACTGGGCGGGCCGAGCTGGCGTGTTTCCAAGCCATGAACGGGCAAGGACACTGGTCACACCTCGCTGACGACGCGCATAGTGATGAAACAATTGGGTGGATCAGAGGCTGGGACCTCTTCTCATCCAGATCGGTGCCTGTACCGCTCGCTCTTGTTGACACCGCCTATACGATACCCTCCCCACATCCTGCCTGGCTCCCGAGGAATACTACGGGTCTGGCGGCGGGAACAAGTTTGCGGGGGGCAATCGAGCATGCGAGTTTTGAAGCGCTCGAAAGGCATGCGCGTTGTGCGGCAATGAAAACACCCCATTTTTTCGACCGGTATCAGCTGGACAGCCGTTCCGTTCGGGCCGGAACCGCAGGGGAGATTGTCGGCCGCCTGCTTTCGTTGGGCTGTTCCGTTGGTATCTGGGCTATCCCGACGGAACATGACCTCCCCGTATACTGGTGTAACGTCATGGAGAGTGACCTACAGGCTCCCTTGGCCCCCTGGCCAGCGGAAGGCTTCGGTTGCGACCGTACCCACGACCGAGCGCTCGCCAAGGCACTGCTGGAAGCGTGTCAGTCCCGTCTCGGGATCATCTCCGCCGCGCGCGAGGACATTGGAGGAAACCTTTACCGCTATCAGGACACCAACACGCTGTCGGCATGGCGACGGCAGCTGACCATTCCCGGATCAACTTACCCCCTACCGGACGGCGGCGCACTGAGTACCGATCGATTGCCGTTACCCGTGGAGGCATTGCGACTGGCGGGAGCAAAGGCTGCAATTGTCGTCGTACTGTTCTCCGACGAAACCATACCGCTTCATGTGGTGAGGTTTGTAACCCCTCCCCTCGAAACCGACCCGGAGTTCCAGTATGGGATATAAGATCGTTGTATTCCTTGGCCCTACACTGAGCGTCGCAGTCGCCAGGCAGCACCTCGATGCAATGTATCTTACGCCTGCGGGCAATGGGGATATCGTGAAGGCGGTAATCGACCATGCTCCCAGCGTAATCGTGCTCATCGACGGCGTATTCGCCCAGTCCCCGGCGGTGCGCCACAAGGAGATTCTCTGGGCGATGTCGCGCGGCGTGCGGGTTTACGGAGCCTCAAGCATGGGTGCCGTGAGAGCTGCGGAACTGGCAGCGTACGGGATGTGCGGATACGGCATGGTCTTCAGATGGTACCGCCGGACCCCGCTCGCCGACGATGCGGACGTGGCGGTCGCAATGGCGCCTGCGCAATTGGGGTCCTTCCCCCTCGGTGACGCCCTCATCGACATTAGGCTGACCCTGAAAAGGGCCGTACTCGACCGTATTATAGAGCGGAAGCTTCAAGTGACATTGGAACAGCTGGCCCGTTCCATCCACTATACGGAGAGGAGCTTCAAGAAACTCATTTCCATCGCGGTCGAGCACGGTCTGTCCGGCCCGGAACTCCTCGCCCTCGATCATTGGCTCCAGGGCGGAAAACGGAAGCAGAAGGAAGCCGATGCGATCGGTCTTCTAACGCTCCTGTCATCGAAGAGCTTTGAGATGAAAACACGCGCTGAACCGAGTTTTTTTGAACTGACGGAGGCTTTTGCCTGCGATATGGAATACTATAATTTCACAGAGATAATATCGAATTCCGACCTTTATTGATAACTCCCTAATATACAGTATAGTATCCTCTTCGCCCGGCAAGGGAAACGGGCGGTGGGGGCGGCCTTGGATGCCATCGCAAATTTGGGCGACGCAGGACAGAGGGTGGCTTCCGCCCCCCTGATAGGAACGCGTTTCCTGGTTTTCCCGCAGCCGCCGTTCATCAGTGGATATGAAAAACCGGAGGTTGTTTGGATTGGCAGCTCCGGCGGGCCGATCTTGGCTGGGCCCTCCGACGACCGCATGTACGTGGCCGATCCCGTCGAGCCAAAGCGGCCATATGCACTCCCGGACCTCCCGCCTTACCCAGGGGCTCTTCGCCCCCCCGCAGAACCCGGGCCGGACGGGCACTTCGACCATATACTCCCCGGATCGCCTGCCTTTCTTTCAGTTCACAGCTACGCTTGTTCCCGTCGCGTGCTGGATATCTGCGAGGGGTATGCCGGACGGCGTATCGATTGGTTCTTCGAGCCGACCTACGACCGGCTGGAGATCGTGCCGCACATATCCCAATGGGAAAACGCCCAGTCGGGATTCGGCTTTCTGGAATTGGGCGGGAGCGAACCTCCGACACCGACCTCCAGTTTTGCGTTGAACTTCGATGCGATCGCCCATGAAATGGGTCATCTCGTTCTGTTGGGCGAGCTCGGAATTCCACATGGAGACGGCCAGGATGCCGATTTCTTCGCCTATCACGAGGCCGTCGCGGATTTCATGTCGCTTCTAGGCCTCCTGCACTTCGACACGGCCATCGATCGGCTCCTCCGGCGGACAGGTGGCAATCTTCTGATCCACAACGAACTCGATCGTTTCGCGGAACTCAGCGAGGAAAAGCAACTCAGGTCGCTCAACAACTCGCTCAGGACCGCAGACGTTGGCGATGATGTACACGACAGGTCGAAGCCTTTCGCGGCCGCGATGTTCGACAGCCTTGTCGAAATATACCAGACGCTGCTTTTCGAGAGGGGCGTGACCGATCTCGACCCGCGCAGGTTCAGCAACTTGCGCCAACAAATGGCTCCCGCACTCATCGAAGAAAACCTTCGCAGGTCTCGGGATGACTACGAGAAAAGGCATTTTGCGAGCAAAGCCGCACTACAGGAGGCGAGAGACCTCATCGGCGAGGCGCTTATCGGGTCATGGGAGCTCCTTGATCCAGCCTATCTGACATTCCCGGAGGCAGCGGAGGCGCTTCTGGTCTCGAGCCACGCGGGACGCGCCCGTCCATACGTCAATCAGATCGAAGACTGCATCAGATGGAGGCAAATATGGTGAAGGAGGCAGGAAAATGGTCGATGTAAGCGTACCCGCACCCGATAGACCGGGAATGTATTTCCCGGATACAGTCATCCTCTACGGTGTCAAGCTCAACACAGGAACGCCCTACGGCGATTTTGACGCGGGCGAGAATGGAAACGCAGCCTTGCAGATGCAACTATACCGGTCCGGAGCGTTGCAGAGCGAAAAACAATACTCCATCGCACTCGGTTACGCTTACGCCTTTGAAGGGCATTGCTATCGCTTGGACACCAAGAGGATTTTCATCATCAAGGGGGCGAGGCCCGAGGCCGCGGTCGGTTGTGGCTTCGAAAACGAAAAAATTCAAGGATTCAAGGGTGAATACAATATGTGGCGCATTCGTTCTTCCGAGGAGCTGCTTGAAATCAGCTTGAACTACGGCGACGTTAAGAAACTGGTTCTTGATGCGAATATGCCCGGCAAGAGATCGCCGTCGTCCTATGCGATCACGGCGGCTTTGGCTCATAGAGATGGTCGCCTTAACCGGGAATAAACGATGCGCGAGGAAAAGTGATGTCCATAAAAGTCAAGATTCATTTCACGGCGGATTTGTCAGATGTGGTAATTGAAGATGTATTGTCGGGCTATAAGACTGAACCGGACGACTTCACCAATGGACAAGACCGATCGTTAGAACCTGACGACTCAGGCGGAGAGGCGACAGTCCGTATATCCGGTAAACAGTCTAAGAAACCGGTACAGGGTGGGAGGACGTTGCGTAACGGGGAAACCTACAACTTCCCTTAAGATACAAGGTCGGCCCTGGACGAGATTTAGCACTAACGTAGGCTCGGTGAGCCAGCACGTATTATCGTCTCATCAGTTTAGCCGTTTTGAGACGCTAATATCGTCGTGGAAAACCTTAAAGATGCAGTTTCCGACTGCGCCACTCCTTCTTGGCGCCGTCATGGCTTTATTGTCGGCTTGCATCGGTTCAGTCCAACACGGATCGTTTCTTCGTGCCCTTTTGAACGCAGAAAAGCCCCGGGACATTTCTGTCTTCGGGGCTTTTGATTTGGTTGCGGGGGCAGGATTTGAACCTGCGGCCTTCAGGTTATGAGCCTGACGAGCTACCGGGCTGCTCCACCCCGCGTCACCAGCGTTTTGCGTGAGCAAAATCGCGTCTTTATCTCAGCGTTTTGCGTGAGCAAAATCGCTTCTGAGTATGCCTGCGCAAATCCGAAGGATTTGTCGCTCTTCCTTCGGCGTTTTGCGTGAGCAAAATCGCGTCTTTATCTCTGCATTTTGCTTGAGCAAAATGTCGGAACGGTGCAAGTCCGAAGGACTTGTGCGCTCTTCAGCGCCAATCCCTATTGGGATTTGTCGCCTTTATTTTCCGTATCGGGCATGGCCTTTAACGGATTGGGCTGTTTTCGCGCGCGAAGACAGCCTTTTGAACTTTGCATTTCATTATCCGGCTTATGATACCGAAGCAAAAAGGCCGCTTGAGGGCGGCCTTGCTTTTCGGCAGAGCCGACTGAGTGTCGAGAAGATGATTTGGTATTTTCTTGCCATTAATAGACCTGG
>NZ_JAWQUM010000010.1:0-304258 GCF_033447125.1 Rhizobium sp. PL01
GATTGACATGCTGGACGCGCTCCGCGGTTAGAACCTTGCGCTCCCGGCAAACCCGGCGGCGATCTTCTTCCTCGGGGCTAGGTGTTTTGACCATTGCACAAACACGCGGCTCTCCACGCTTATCCACACCAGTCCTTTCTTCGGCAATGGTCGCGTGCTGACGAAGACGCCGTCGTCGGCGCCATGGCGGCAACTCATACTGAGGACCTCTCCGGCCGTCTTGTCGACGAACTGTCCGGCGGCCAGCGCCAGCGCGTCTGGATCGCCATGGTCTTGGCGCAGGAGACGCCAATACTGCTGCTCGATGAGCCAACGACCTTCCTCGACATAGCCCACCAGATTGAGATGCTGGACCTACTCTACGACCTCAATCTGCAGGGCCGCACCGTTGTCGCCGTGCTACATGACCTCAACCACGCCTGCCGCTACGCCTCTCATCTCATCGCCATGAAGGCCGGGCTCATTGTCGGTGAAGGTGTTCCAACCGAGATCGTCACCGAGCAACTGGTCGAAGATGTCTTTGGTCTGCAATCGCAGATCATCAGCGATCCGGTTTCGGGAAAGCCTCTCATCGTACCGAAGGGGCGGCATTCCCAAATGCATTCCACACAAAGAAAAAATGGCGCCGAGGGTGACATTGCAAGTCGAGCATCAACGTAGACTTTCACCGCCTGGAAGGCGGTGCGCGCAAACAGGGCCTACAAGGGCGTTGTCACGTTGTTTCCGAGGTGATGAAGTTAGGTGTGTCTGGGAAAAAATCAAGCACAAGCGCCGGTGACAGGTTTCCAGATGCGCCATCTCGCGGATACGGTGAATGTGGGTGGCGAGAGCTGAGCATTTCCGGGGCGGTGCAACGAAGAGATTTCGGATAGCTGAAAAGATCGATATGAAACGTTGCAGGCCACCGGGCGGGCCGAAATCCTTTCATCATTCGTTCCCGTTTTCGTAGTGGCAGGTGAGAATTCTCTGCTCGATTGTTCAGGCCTTTGTGAGAGCGATGTTCGACAGTGGGCATGACATCCCGTTTCGCCGCACCGTATGAGCGCAGTTTGTCGGTAATGATGCGCTTCGGCGTCAGCCCTTGCTTTTTGAGCAGTCTGACAAGCAATCGCTTGGCAGCCTTGGTGTCTCGGCGGGTCGAGAGCTTGGCCGCGCTATAGAAGGCATCCATGTGGAGGTAGCGACCTCATTAAAGAGGGGGGCTGCTCTGTTAGCACATGGCGCAGCCAGGTGAGTGGGTTTATCCCACATCCGTTGGGCTGGGGGAGTTCACACCGAATTGCGACTACCGAAGCGACGTCGCGGCCAAAGAAACGCTACGTCCGACGACCTCATTGAGGCCGTGCGGCAGCTCGTACTCATTGCCAACGATGACCTGATTGCTGGCATACTCAATCGCAATGGATTGACCACTGGCAATGGAAATCGCTGGACAAGGGAACGCGTCACAGCACTCCGGTCGTACCGCAAGATCCCGGTCTACCGGCCGCAGTCAGACGGGATAGAGCCTTGGCTCAATCTGGGAAAGGCGGCGAAGCTACTCGGCGTTACGCCAAAAACAGCGAGAATCGTATCGGAAGCAGGTGAGATCGAGGGCCTGCATCCCCTTGCCGGCCGGTTCATGGATCTTCAGTCGCTCAAAGCTTGAACTCCCGCAAGCAAAACAGCTCGTCGATCGCGCGCGACAGAACCCCAGATACCCCGCACGATCGCCAAAAAATCAAGGAAACCTATTTACGTCAACAACATAGAAAGATGGGCGTTATGAAACACGATTGTAGCATCGACGCCAAGTCTCCAACTTGGCAGGCCAGCAAAACAATAACTGGTTGCCGCTGTTGCAAGGATGGTTTCTGGCCGATCGAGACTTTGCAGGTCACAGTCCTCAACAACATGATTGAGCAAGACCGCCGGTTTATCAGAAAGTTGACCCGTCCGATGAAGGGCTTCAAATCCTTACAGTTTGCATCAGCGAGCCTGGATGGCATCAAAGTGGTACACCTGGTCCGAAAGCACTAATTTCCGGAGAAAAGCCAATCGGCATGTCAGCAATTTTCTGCACTTGCTGTATAACTGGGTCCAGCAACAACCGTCCTAACCACTTTCAAACATTTACGACAAAACCCCGGCGCCTGCCAGTATCGACAGGGCATCGGATACCCCAACACGGCGATAGGATTCCGAAACGACGCCCCTTTCACGCAACCGCTCACGCCGCTGTTCGATCGCAAGGCGCTGGCCGTCGCTGACGTCATCTTTCCGTTCCCGCAGCCAATCCGTGTAGGATGTGTCGGATTCCTTGACCGGCCGCGCTGCGGTCGAGACGGCTGATGGGCTGCGTTCGGGAGAAAACGGCCGCAAGGCCTGACGCGGATTGTACTCCGTTCGCTTGTCATTGCCTGCAATGACGATATCCGCATTTTCGGCTCGACCGGACGGGCTGTAGACGAAGGCCGAAACGATCCGGTCGAAAGCCGCATCCTCTTCCTTTGGACGATGCACGACCTGACGGGGCCGGCGGTCGGGAACGGCAATCCGCGTGATGCCGCGGTCATTGATGGCGTCGAGGATTTCGCGATGATCGTTGGAGAGAATGATCTCTCGCCGCGCCGGCCAGAAATCATAGGGCGCATGGGCGCCGTGGCCTTTACCGATATGGAAGGCATAGATTTCCGGATAGACCGCCAGCGTCGTGCGGCGGCTGGGCTTGATATCGTAGAACAGGGTCATCGCCAGCTGCAGGAGGTGCGTCGCCCCGATGCCGCCAAACGCCTCGTCGATGACCAACCCGAACCGGTCGTGCACATTCCAGTCGGGAAAGATATCAGCGGACGCCGCCGGCAGTCCGTCGACTTGAACGTTAAACATTCCCATTTTCAGCAGGCTGGCGACATGCATTCGAAACCCTTTCTCTCAAAGAAACAGCATCACGTCACTTGTTCGGCATAGGCGCCGCGGCGCAGTCCTTCAATCCAGTTACGACAGAGCAGGATGCCGTCTTCCGGTCGGAATGCAGCGGGGTTCAAGCACCACGCGAGCCAGAGCCCGTCGAGGAGCGCGGTGAAGGCAATGGATGTCAGCCGCAAGTTGCCGACGGCAAAGCCTTCCGCCTCGGCGAGATCTCGCAGCAATCCCTCAACGGTGACGACATAGGACGAATATTCGCCCTGTTGGGATGCGCTCATGCGCGGCGAATGCAGGATAAGCCCCCAGAAGACTACCCAGACGCCGAGCACGTCACGGTCGAACAGCATGGGTGAGAATGAGGCCTCGATGAAGGCGTCGAGCCGCTCGCGCGGTGAGGGCGGGGCGGCATTGACGGCTGCGGTGATCGCCTGCAGCAAGCCCTCCGACATGATGTCGAAGGCGTAGGCGACCAGTTCATTGATCTCGCCGAAATGATGGGTGATCAGCCCTTGCGTGACGCCGGCCTCGGCAGAGATCTGCCGCACCGAGACGCCAGCATTGCCATGTTTGACGATGCAGCGCAAAGCCGCTTCGCCCAACTGGCGGCGGCGGTCTTCCGGCGTCTCGCGCCGAAAGCGGGTGGAAGGTTTCTTGGCCGGCTTTGTCTTGATCACAGGGGCTCTCGTTCGGCATAAAGCTTATCATCTCCATCGTGCCGGTTTGAAAGAGTTTTGATCGAGCCTGGAAAATCGAACTCAAAAACTCTCCCGGCATGAAGAAGATGATTATCTGTATCCACAAAAATGCATAAATACAATTGCTTAAAACAGAAATTATAAGATCGTATAATTTCTGTTGCGCGAATTTTTTTTCGTGCTTATCCTTTTCCTCAATCAGCCGCCAAGAAGCGGACGCCCAAAAGGGCAGGGGAACAGAGGTAGAGCCATGACGCGGGATTCCCGTTACGACGTGCTGTTTGAACCTGTGAAAATCGGCCCGGTCACGGCGCCGAACCGTTTCTACCAGGTTCCGCATGCCAGCGGCATGACCAACGCCCTTCCCAGGGTGCGCGCGGCCTTCCGCGAAGCCAAGGCCGAGGGCGGCTGGGGCGTCGTCTGTACGGGTGCCTGTTCCACCGATCCGAGTTCCGACGATGCACCGCTGCCGATGGCAACGATGTGGGATGAAAACGATGTCCGCGCCCATGCCCTGATGACGGATGCCGTCCACCGGCACGGTTCTCTGGCCGGAGTCGAGCTCTGGCATGGCGGCGCCGCGGTTATGAACCGTGCCAGCCGGCTGCCACCGCTGTCGCCATCGGGCATTCCGTGGATGGCGACCCATATCGGCTTCATGGGCAACCTGCGCCCAAAGATCATGGACAAGTCCGATATCCGCAATGTACTGAAATGGCAGGCTGAAGCCGCGCGCAAGGCCCGCAGCGCCGGTTTCGATGTCGTCTATGTCTATGCCGGAATGGGCTATCTCGGTTACGAATTTCTGTTGCCGGAATACAATCACCGCACCGACGAATATGGCGGATCGATTGCCAACCGGGTCCGTTTCGTGCGGGAGTTGATCGAGGTTACAAAGGATGCTGTCGGCGAGCATTGTGGCGTCGCGCTGCGTGTTAGCCTGGAGGAATTGCGTGGCCGCCCCGGCCAAAACCAGCCGTCCGAAGCGCATGAATTGATCGAGCTTCTGGCAGACTGTCCCGACTTGTTCGATGTCAAGATGGACTCAAGCCCGACGGACTGTTCCGCCTCGCGATTTACTGGCGAGGGCAGCCATGAGCCGGTGATCGATTTCGTCAAGACGATGACCAACAAACCCGTGGTCGGCGTCGGCCGCTTCACATCGCCCGATACGATGGTGTCGCAGATCCGTCGCGGCGTCCTGGATTTCATCGGCGGCGCCCGCCCATCGATTGCCGATCCGTTCCTACCCGCCAAGATCCGCGAAGGACGGGTCGAGGAAATCCGCGAATGTATCGGCTGCAATATCTGCATTTCCAGCTGGCATGACGGCGTTCCCGTTCGTTGCACGCAAAACCCGACGGCGGGCGAGGAATGGCGGCGTGGCTGGCATCCCGAGCGCGTGGCGCCGAGTGCGACCAAGGAAAAGGTGCTGATTGTCGGCGGTGGTCCGGCCGGGCTCGAATGCGCGCTGACGCTTGGCCGCGCTGGTCATGAGGTGACGCTTGCCGATTCAGGCCGCGCCTTCGGTGGCCGCCTGACGTTTGAACGGACGCTGCCCGGCCTGTCCGCCTGGAACCGTGTTGCCGAATACCGGCTCGGCCGCCTGAACGACATGAGAAATGTCTCGATGTATCTGGAAAGCACGCTGGGGGTTGATGAGATCGTCGACCTCGCCCCCGATCGTGTCGTTGTCGCAACCGGCGCCCGCTGGACGAACATGCTCTATTCAACGCTTGAAATCCCTGTCGGTACGCTGGAGCATCCGAACGTCTTCACGCCCGACGATATCGCCGCCGGCCGGATGCCGGAAGGTCCGACCCTCGTCTTCGATTTCGACAATTATTACATGGGCGGCGTGCTGACCGAGCATCTGGCATCGATCGGCATCGACGTATCCTATGTCACGCCGGCAGGCCAGGCGTCCGCCTGGACGATCATGACCAACGAGCTGCCGCTGGTCCACAGGGCGCTTGCCAATCGCAAAGTGCCGGTGACGACGCTGCATATGGTCACTGACTTTGACGGCGAGACAGCGACGCTCACCCATCTGTTCAACGGAGAGCAGATCGCGGTTGCCTGCAGATCGGTTCTGATCGTCGGCATGCGCAGCCCGCGCGGCGAGCTTTATGACGCTCTGATGGCGCGATCGGATGAGCTGACCGCGGCCGGAATCCGCAGCGTCGAGCGCATCGGCGATACGCTGGCGCCTGGCGCCATCGCCCACGCGGTTCATAGCGGCCACAAACTGGCCCGCGAGCTTGGTACCGCCGAGATCGGCAAACCCTATCGTCGCGATACACCCTTTGTCGATGCCGAGCCTGACTTTGCGCCGCGCGTTGCGGCGGAATAGGGGTCGTCGATGAACCAGCTCCCGAGCCTGTCGCCATGGTCGATCGCTTCGCCGCTTGCCGGTGGCGCGCTTCATGCCGCCGGTTCGGGATTGTTTCACACGCTTCTGCCGTTGCGCATCGTCGCCAATGGCGAGGGCGCCAATATCGTTGGTCTCGTCGTCATGGCGGAAGGCGCCGGTTTTCTCGTCGGCTGCGTCGGCTCGGTGCGGCTGATCCGGTCGGTCGGCGAAGTGCGCGCCTATGCTGCGTTTTCAGCACTTTCGGCCGTGCTTCTTCTGTCGCTCGCCACCGAGCCTCGCGTTCTGGTGCTGATGGCAATCATGGCCGTGATGGGCTTCGTCAATGCCGGCCAAGCCGTAATCATCGAAAGTTGGTTGAACGCGATGGTCCCGAACGAAGGCCGTGGCCGGGCGCTGACCCTCTATATCCTGGTGATCGGTCTCTTTTACGGGCTTGGGCAATTGCTGGCCCGGGACATCAACCCCGCTGGCGACGCCATGCTGATGATCGCAGCCGCCTTCTATGCGCTGGCGCTGGTTCCCGTGACCGCCATCTGGGTCGGCGAGCCGCAGTTGCATGCACCGGTTGGCGTGCATTTTCTCAGAGCCTTCCGGACCTCGCCACTCGGCACGCTGGCCTGCCTTATGACCGGGCTGATTTCATCCACCTTTGCCAGCATCGGCTCTCTCTATGGGCTGGAGCTCGGCTTTACGCAGGACCGTATCGTTGTCCTGATGGCGGCCGTGGCGTTGGGGGCGCTGTTCCTGCAGTTTCCGCTCGGAGCTCTCTCCGATAAGCTCGACCGCCGCAGCATGATGCTGTGGTTGTCGCTGGTTCTCGCCGCCGTCTGCGCACTCTTTCTCGCCATTGATGCGACGACGCCGTTCTGGATGCTCCTGATCCTGTTCTCGGTTTTCGGCGGCATTTCGGAAATCTTCTATCCGCTCGGTGTCGCCCATGCCAACGACCGGGCCACATCGTCCGAGTTCGTTGCCCTGTCGTCCAATCTGTTGCTCGTCTGGGCCATGGGCGGCACGATCGGTCCGGCGATCGCAGCGACCGGCGTCGAGCACTTCGGTGCGGCCTCGTTTTTCTGGTATGCTATCGGCCTGTCGCTGGCCTTTGCCGGTTTTGCGCTCTGGCGCACCTTGCAGCAGCCGAAGGTCGGCAGCCGCGAGGATTTCGTCGCCTATCCCCAGACATCCCCCGCGGTCTACGAATGGCTGCCGCGCAAGGATGACGGTATTCCGCCCGCGGAAACGAAGGGGGAAGCGCCATGACCGCTCTGGTCGATGCTTTCCCACGGACGGTGCGCTGCCTCGATCCGGTGTTCATCCCGATGAAGGACGGCACGCGTCTAGCGGCGACCATCTGGCTGCCTGAAGATGCCAAGACGTCGCCGGTTCCGGCGATCCTCGAGCTCATTCCCTACCGCCGCCGCGATGGCACGGTGTTTCGCGACGCAAAGATGCATCCCTATATCGCCGGCCACGGCTTTGCCTGCTGCCGCGTGGATATTCGTGGCTCCGGCGACAGCGAAGGCATCCTCTCCGACGAATATACCGAGCAGGAATTCGATGATGCCGAGGAGGTCATTGCCTGGCTTGCCGCTCAGCCCTGGTCGACCGGTGCTGTTGGCATGACCGGCATATCCTGGGGCGGGTTCAACGCACTTCAGGTCGCGGCGCGCCAGCCGCCTGCACTGAAAGCCGTCATCGCGCTCTGCTGCTCGGATGATCGTTATGCCGACGACGTGCATTATTACGGCGGGTGCCTGCTTACCGAGGACGCCATGTGGTCGTCCTTCATTCTTGGCCTTGGTGCATTGCCGCCGGATCCGCAGATCGTTGGCGACACCTGGCGGTCGATGTGGATGCAGCGGCTGGAAGCGACAACATGCTGGTCCGACACATGGATGCAGCATCAGCGCCGGGATGCCTATTGGCAGCGAGGCTCAGTTTGCGAGGATTTTTCGAAGATCACGATTCCGGTCTATGCGATCAGCGGTTGGGACGACACCTATTACAATTCCGTGCCGCGGCTGATGCAGGGCCTGTCCGGCCCCCGCAAGGGGCTGATTGGCCCGTGGAGCCATGCCTACCCCTTCCTTGGCGATCCTGGTCCGGCCGTCGGCTATCTGCAGGAGGCTATCCGCTGGTGGCGTCACTGGCTGGAACGCGTCGATACCGGCATCATGGACGAGCCGGCATACAGGACATGGATGGCCGAGCCGCATGCACCGGCGCCGTTCTATCCCGATCATCCGGGGCGCTGGGTTGCTGATCCCTCGTGGCCGTCGCCGCATGTTTCTCAGCGCATATTGCATCTGAACGCGGGCTCGCTGGACGAGAAGGCGGAGCGGGGCGAACTCATGATGGTGACATCACCCGTCACCACCGGCCGCGATTTTGGGCGTTACGGCGGTTACGGCGGCACGGTGCCGGACATGGCGCTCGACCAGCGCCGCGAGGACGGCCTTGGCCTGTGTTTTGACACCGAGCCGTTGAGCGGCGGTTTCGACATGCTCGGTGATCCCTCCATCCACCTGACGGCCAGTTGCGATGTGCCGGATGCATTTATCGTCGCAAAGATCTGCGATGTCGCGCCGGATGGCACGTCAACGCTGGTGACATGGGGGGCGCTTAATCTCAGCCATCGCAACGGCAGCACGGAACCGCAGAAGCTTGTGCCTGGAGAAACGTTCACAGCCAGCATCGCGCTCAACCATACCGGCCGGCGTTTTCCGGCAGGCCATCGTCTTCGTTTGGTGCTGACCACCCAACTCTGGCCGATCCTCTGGCCCTCGCCGGTCGCCCCAACGATCTCGATCGCGTCCGGCACCTGCACCCTGTCACTGCCGGTTCGTCATTCCGCTGGAAACGAGATTGCTCCGGCCTTTCTGCCGGCCGAATGCTCACCGCCCGTGCCTTTTATCGAACTCGCCGCAGAGGAGCACCGCCGCGATATCTCAATCGCTGTTGGCAGCGGCAGGCAATCGATCGTGCTCACCAGCGATTTCGGCCGCCAGCAGCTCACGGATCGCTGCATCGTCACGGCCGCCCGCGTGGTCGATCGCATGGAGATCACCGAAGGTGATCCGCTGTCGGCACGCCTCGATACCGGCTGGAACATGAGTTTCGCCAGCGGTGGCGCTGACGTTGAAACCCGATCCAGAGTGACGCTGACCTCGGATGCAACGCAGTTCCATCTGGGCTGGCGGCTGGAAGCCTACGAGCGCGGCGCTCTCGTTTTCGAAAGGGAGGGCGCGACATGTTTCGACCGCGATCACCTTTGATGCAGCTTTCAATCGAGATGAGGGCCAGGCCATGACCTTCTTCATCCTCCGGCGCATCGGTCTTGGTGTGGTTATTCTGCTGATCGTCGCGCTCCTGCTGTTCGGCATGATGCACATGATCCCCGGCGATCCAACGGTGGTGGCGCTCGGACCGCGATCGACGCCGGAGATGCGGGAGGCTTTTCGCCAGCTGATGGGGCTGGACCGGCCGGTTTTCGAACAGCTCGGTTTGTTTCTCGGACGCCTGTTCCAGGGCAACCTCGGCGAAGACGTCTGGAGCCGGCGCCCAGTTCTGACAATGATCCTCGAGGTGCTTCCCTATACGGTGACGCTGGCGGTGGCGAGTTTCATCTGGGCCGTGGCGCTCGGCATCGTACTCGGCTGCGCCGCAGTGGTGCATCATGGCCGCTGGCCGGATTGGCTGATCGGCGTCCTGTCGGTGGGGCTGGTGGCGGTGCCGTCCTTCGTCGTGTCGCTCTATTCGCTGCTGATCTTTGCCGTCGCGCTCAACTGGCTGCCGGCTATCGGCGCTGGGGAACCCGGCGACCTGACGGGGCAGGCGAGAGCGCTGATCCTGCCGTCCTTCGCCATCGGTCTCGGCTGGGTGGGATATGTCTCGCGCATCGTGCGCGCCGCCATGATCGAGGCGATGGGGGAGGCCTACGTTCGTACCTTGCGCTCCTTCGGTGTGCCTGAACGCCGCATCATCTATCGTTATGCGCTGAAACAGGCGTTCCTCGCTATGCTCTCGGTCATTGCCATCGGTTTCGGTGGCCTGCTCACCGGTTCCGTCTTCGCGGAGATCGTCTTCTCCCGGCCGGGCCTCGGAAAGATGACCTATGATGCAGTGATCTCCCGCAATTATCCCGTCGTGATGGGCACGGTGCTGATGACCTCCGCTCTCTACGTCACCTGCATGATCATCGCCGATGTGATCACGGCCTTCCTCGATCCGCGCGTCAGGAGCGCTCTTTAACATGGCACTTGCGACACCGGACGTAATCAACCGCGCTGTCGCCTCCGAGCCCGGCAGGCTGTCTCGCGTCGCCGCTACAATTCGGCAGGTCGTCGCGACCCCGCTTGGTGCCATCGGTTGCGCGTTGGTGGCGCTGATCGTGCTGACGGCTCTGTTTGCCCCATGGATCGCGCCCTATTCGCCCACGGCGATCAACGTCAAGGAACGGCTGGCCGATCCGTCCTGGAGTCACCTTCTCGGCACCGACCAGCTTGGCCGCGACCTGTTCTCCCGTGTCATCCTCGGAACCCGCACGGCGATGACGGTGGCGTTGGTATCGCTCGCGGTCGCGCTGGCCGCAGCGCTGCCGCTCGGCCTGATCGCCGGGTACGGCCCGCGCTGGCTGGACGCCTGCCTGATCCTCGTGTTCGACAGCCT
Source organism: Rhizobium sp. PL01 (assembly GCF_033447125.1). Lineage (NCBI taxonomy): Bacteria > Pseudomonadati > Pseudomonadota > Alphaproteobacteria > Hyphomicrobiales > Rhizobiaceae > Rhizobium > Rhizobium sp. PL01. The sequence goes on from NZ_JAWQUM010000010.1 coordinate 10,645, forward strand.
GAGCTCGCTGCCGATGATCATGTTCGGCCTTGCCATGGTCGTGCTGCTGGGCGCCGGTGTCTCGACGGTCATTTTCGTCATCGTTATCTATTCGGTTCCAAGCTACGCCCGGCTGATCCGCACCCAGACGCTCAGCATCAAGGCGCGTGATTTCATCAAGGCGGAGCAGGCGATGAATGCTGGCCTTGGCCGCATCCTCTTCGTGCATCTTTTGCCGAATGTCATCGGCCCGCTGCTCATCCTTGCCTGTCTCGACATGTCGACCATCATCACGCTTGAGGCCGGATTGTCGTTTCTTGGTCTTGGCGTCAAGCCGCAGATCCCGAGCTGGGGCAACATCCTGTCCGATGGTTTTGCAGTGATCCGTACAACGCCACTGCCCGTTATCGCCGGCGGCTTGCCGCTGATCCTTGCCACCATCGGGTTCACGTTCTTCGGCGAAGCGCTGCGTGATGCGCTCGATCCGAAGCTTGCGCGGGAGAGCCGGCCATGAATCTCGAATTCGGCTTCAATCGCGTGACGGGAGTAGCACTTGCCGAGCCGGTGCTTGATATCAGCGAACTGTCGATTTCCTATGGCGGCGGGCCACCGGCAGTCCGGGGTGTCGATCTCACCGTCCGTCCAGGCGAAGTCGTCGGCGTGATCGGCGAAAGTGGCTCGGGCAAGACCTCGCTCGCCCATGCGGTCCTGCGCCTTTTGCCACACTCAGCCGCCATCACCGGCAAACACCTCTCCCTCTGCGGTACGGACCTGCTCGGCGCCTCAGATAAAACAGTTGCATCGCTGCGCGGTCCGGGTGCTGCCATGATCTTCCAGAACCCGATGACGGCGTTCAGTCCCCTGCACACGCTTGGTCGGCAGCTGACGGACCTGCTCTGGCGTGATCGAACGGCAACCAAGGACGAGAAGCGCGAACGCATCATTGCGGTGCTGAAGCAGGTAGGCTTGCCAGATCCGGCGGCGCGGTTGGAAACCTATCCGTTCCAGCTGTCGGGGGGCATGCTTCAGCGTGTCGCCATCGCCGCCGCCCTTCTGATGCGGCCGTCGCTGCTGATTGCCGACGAGCCGACGACAGCGCTCGACGTCACCATGGAAGCGCAAATACTTCATCTGATGCGTGAACTGCGGGCTGAATCCGGGCTCGCCATCCTGATGATCTCGCATCATCTTGGCGTCATCGCCGAAATTTGCGATCGCGTGGCGGTCATGTATGCCGGGTGCATTGTCGAGGAGGGGACGGTCGAAGCGATCTTTGCCGATCCGCGCCATCCCTATACCAAGGCGCTGTTTGCCTGCGAGCCGTCGCTGCTTGAAACCGGTGTCCGGCGCATGCCTGTCATCGACCATGAGGTGTTGCGCCAGGCTGCTCCAGTCAAGAGGAGCGCGTTATGACCGCGAAAACACCGGTAATCGAGGCAGACCTGCTGACTGTCAGCGTTCCCGAAGGGCCGCACTATTTCTTCCAGCCCACCTACAAGCTCGATATCCTCATCGACGTCTCTATCGCCGTTCGACCCGGCGAGATCGTCAGCATCGTCGGCGAAAGCGGATCAGGCAAGACCACCTTTGGACGCGCCCTGATCGGCCTCATGCGGCCAGCTGGTGGCGAAATCCGGCTGAACGGCGCCGCTCTTCCGGACTTTTCCAAGGCGAGTTTCCGAAAGGTACGGCGCGAGGCTGCCTTGCTGTTTCAGGATCCGGCTTCGTCGTTCAACCCGCGCCAGCGCATCGGCGCGATGATCGCCGAGCCTCGGCGCATCGCCGGTCAGGGCAGCATGAGCCGCGCTGATCTCGAAGATCTTGCTGCAAAAGCAGGCCTTGCGGCTGGTCTGCTGGCGCGCTTTCCACATGCACTGTCCGGTGGACAGGCGCGCCGCGCCGCAGTCGCGCGGGCGCTATCTGTGGTTCCGCGTCTGATCATCGCGGATGAGCCGACCGCCGGGCTCGATGTTTCGGTGCAGGGCGGCGTACTCAATCTGTTTTTGGATATCCGCGAGCAGCATGATACCGCGTTCCTGCTGATCACCCACAATCTCGCGGTCGCTCGCCACGTCTCTGATCGCATTGTCATCATGTATCTTGGCCGCGTCGTGGAAAGCGGCCCGACGGCCGAGATTTTCCGCAACTCCCGCCATCCCTATACAAGGGCGCTACTCGACAGCGAGCCCGTCCCCGATCCCAAGCGCCGGCGGGCCGAGCCGCCCGTTATCGGTGAAGTGCCGAGCCTGATGCATCGGCCATCGGGCTGCGAATTCCACCAACGCTGCCGTTTCGCGCGTGAGCGCTGTCGGGTTGAGGCACCGGCGGAAACGCCGTTTGCCGATGGCCACAGCGTCCGGTGCCATTTTCCGCTCGATGCCCCGGCCGGAGCCCCGCTCATGGCTGCCGAATAGGGACAGCAAGATTGGAAGTGCATCCATAAAAACCAAAAAGGGGAAGACCATCATGACGACCACAATGCCGCTGAACAGACGACAGTTTCTGACCGCCAGTGCCGCCTTGGCCGCCGCCATTACCCTGCGACCCGGTCTCAGTTACGCCGTCGAAGGCGATACGCTGGTGATCCGCGGCGCGTCCGATATCGAGGTTCTCGACCCCGCCTTCCAGAACGGCCTGCTCGAGGAGGAGATCGGCCGCTGCCTCTTCCTATCTCTCAACCGGCTGAACGATGTGCGCGAAACCGCCGGTTGGCAGCCCTATGCCGCCAAGACCCTGACGCAGAAGTCGCCGACCGAGATCGAGTTCGAGCTGCACGACTGGCTGGAATGGACTGGCGGTTTCGGCCCGGTCAACGCTGACGACGTCAAGTTTTCCTTCGAGCGCGTCGCCGATCCGGCCAATACCTCGGCCTGGGCCTATGCGTTCGAGGCGATGGACAAGGTGGAGGTGACTGGCGAGCGCACCGGCATCATCCATCTGAAGACCCCGTCGATCCCATTCTGGGTAACGACGCTACCCTATTACATGGGCCATATCGTCAGCCGCAAGGCGGTGGAAAAAGCCGGCGGCAAGTTCACCACCGAGGTACCAGCGAGCGCTGGTCCCTATGTCATAGAAAAATGGGTGCCGAAACAAAACCTGCAGCTCAGCCTCAATCCCGGCTGGAAAGGCCCGACACCCGCATTCTCTAGGGTCAAGTTCGAGATCGTCACCGACGACGAGGCGGCGGCGCTGGCGTATGAATCCAAGGCCGTTTCCTATACCAAGATCAGCCTCAACACGCTTTCCACCTATCGCACGACGCTTCCCGCCGACACAACGCTGATCGAGATGAACGGCAACCGCTTTCTCTGGCTGTCGCTCAACCTCATCAACCCCAAATTCAAGGACGAGCGGGTGCGCCGCGCCATCCAATATGCGCTGGATGTCAGCCAAATCATGGACGGCTCCTATTCCGGTCTTGCGGCCCCCGCCACCGGCGTGGTGCCGCCCGGCATGATCGGCCACCGCGACGCGATCCTTTATGCGGCGGACGCCGAAAAGGCCCAAGCTCTGCTGGAGGAGGCTGGGGTTTCCGACCTGACGATCGAGCTTGCCGCCATGAACGACAAGACCAGCCAGCTGACCTGCCAGATCGTCCAGGCCTTGCTGGGCGCCATCGGCATTACGGTTGATATCAAGGCGGTCGATGAAGGCGTGTACTGGACGCTTGGCGACAAGAACGGCGAGACCTGGAAGACACTCGATATGGTGCTGATGGGCTTTGCCGGTGGCGTCGATCCATCGGAGAACCTCACGTGGTTCCGCCCGTCGCAAATCGGCATCTACAACTGGTCGCAGTTCGACAGCCCGGAATTCGAAGCGCTCTACCAGCAGGGGACCAACGAGCCGGACGCGGGGAAACGCGGGGCGATCTACAAGAAGATGCAGGATCTGATGGAACAGTCTGGAGGCTTCATCTTCCTCACCCACGAGACGTTTGCGGCAGTCACGCGCGGTGGCCTGAAGCCATGCATTCTGGCCGACGGCTATCTCGATGTTCCACGTTTCGCCAAGGGCTCGATTTGAAAAACCGCAAGGGTTTCCCGGCTCATCCGGCCACATGCTGCAAGTGAGGGAGTTCAGACATGAATATTGCCCAAACCGCTGAACCGGCAGAGCTGCAAGCCAGCCTGCCATCGTCCTGGTATCTCGAAGACCGCATTTTCGAACTCGAAAAACAGCGGATTTTTCTGAACGAATGGATCTGTGTCGGCCGTGTCGAGGATATTGACCGTGCCGGTGGCCACAAGGTCTTCCAGGTTTTCGGACAAGGCGTGCTGGTCGTCCGCAATCGCGAGGGCGTACTCAAGTCCTTCTACAATGTCTGTCGTCATCGCGGCGCCGAACTCTGTGTTGCCACCGAAAAGGAACAGCGTCCTGGCCGATCGCCGCTGAAGGGCGGTGTGGTCGGCAAGAACCTCATCCGCTGCGCCTATCACTCCTGGGCCTATAATCTCGACGGTGCGCTGGTCGCAGCCCCGCATCTGGCCGAAGGCGTGACCGTCAGGAAGGAGGATTTTTCGCTCTATCCGGTCGGGGTCGACAGCTGGGGTGGCTTCCTGTTCCTGCATCTGACGCCTGCCGGAGCGCCCTCGCTTCACGATCAGTTGGGGGCGATGCCCGCGCGCATCGCCCGCTATCCATTGGCTGACCTGCGTGCCGGTGCCGTGCTCCACTACGAAGTCGATGCGAACTGGAAGGTGATCGCCGAGAATTACAACGAATGTTACCACTGCGCCGGAGTGCATCCGGAATTGTGCGCGGTGGTTCCGGCTTTCCGCGAAAATGGCGGCGCCATGCTGGACTGGGAAAACGGCATCCCGCACCGGGAAGGGGCCTATACGTTCACGGCGACGGGCACGACGAGTCGCTTGCCTTTCCCGGGGCTCGATGAGCATGAGCTGACCCGGCACAAGGGCGAGCTGGTCTATCCCAACCTGTTCGTCAGCCTCGCCTGCGACCATGCCGCCTGTTTCCTGTTGACGCCAAAGGGGCCGAACCGGACGGATATCGACTGCATCTTTCTATTCGAGCAGCAGGAGATTGAAAAGTCGGCCTTCGATCCATCCGATACCGTCGATTTCTGGGATCTGGTCAACCGTCAGGACTGGTCGGCCTGTGAACGCGTCCAGCGCGGCATGGCCAACCGGGTCCATCAATTTGGATATTATGCGCCGATGGAGGACTGGAGCCTGGATATTCGCAACTACGTCCGCAGCCGCGTTGGCGAGGCTGCTGATGGCCCCGCGGCACCGCAGGGATAAGGGCGCGTGGAGTGCGCGTCTGCTGATGAAATCATTGAAGGGAATGCCATGAAAGTTCTGGTCACCGTCAAGCGTGTCGTCGATTACAACGTGAAGATCCGGGTGAAGCCGGATGGCACGGGTGTCGAGCTTGCCAATGTGAAGATGTCGATGAACCCGTTCGACGAGATTTCGGTCGAAGAGGCGTTGCGGCTGAAGGAGGCCGGCAAGGTCGAGGAAGTGATCGTCGTTTCCGTCGGCCCGGCCAAGGCCGAAGAGACGTTGCGCACGGCGCTGGCCATGGGCGCCGACCGGGCGATCCTGGTCGAGACCGACGATGCTGTCGAGCCGCTGGCGGTTGCCAAGATCATCAAGGGTGTGGCGGAGGCCGAACAGCCCGGCCTGATCATCGTCGGCAAGCAAGCGATCGATGACGATTCAAACCAGACCGGACAAATGCTGTCCGCGCTGCTCGGCTGGGCTCAAGGCACGTTCGCCTCGAAGATCGACCTCGGTTCGGACAAGGCGTCGGTGACCCGTGAAGTCGATGGCGGTCTGCAGACCATCGAGATCAAGCTGCCAGCCGTTGTGACCACTGACCTGCGCCTCAACGAGCCGCGCTACGCGTCGCTGCCCAACATCATGAAGGCAAAGAAGAAGCCGCTGGACAAGAAGACCCCGGCTGACTTCGGCGTCGACACGGCACCGCGCCTGAAAGTTCTGAAGACCGAAGAGCCATCGGGCCGAAAGGCCGGTATCAAGGTCAAGAGCGTCGCCGAACTCGTCGACAAGCTGAAAAACGAAGCTGGCGTGCTTTAAAGGTCCAGGAAAAGGGAGACTAACATATGGCCATTCTTCTTCTGGCTGACCACGACAACGCAACGCTGTCCGACCAGACCGCCAAGGCACTGACGGCTGCCCAGAAAATCGGCGGCGACGTGCATGTGCTGATCGCAGGCAAGGGCGCAAAAGCCGCTGCCGACGCGGCTGCAAAGCTGTCCGGCGTCTCCAAGGTGCTGCTTGCCGAAAGCGACGACCTTGCCAACAATCTGGCTGAGCCCTTGGCGGCACTGATCGTTTCGCTCGCAGGCAGCTACGACACCATCCTGTCGGCCGCCACCTCGACCGGCAAGAACGTTTTGCCGCGCGTTGCAGCGCTGCTGGACATTGCCCAGATTTCGGAAATCACCGAAGTCGTCTCGGCCGATACCTTCAAGCGGCCGATCTATGCCGGCAATGCCATCCAGACGGTTCAATCGGGTGAAGCCAAAAAGGTGATCACCGTGCGCACAGCCTCGTTCGCCTCGGCATCCGAAGGCGGTTCGGCATCGGTCGAGGCCATTTCGGCTGCAGCCAATCCGGGTCTCTCGACCTTCGTCAAGGACGCGCTGTCCTCGTCGGATCGTCCGGAACTGACCTCGGCCAAGATCATCATCTCCGGCGGCCGGGCGCTCGGTTCGGCGGAAAAGTTCCAGGAAGTCATCCTGCCGGTGGCCGACAAGCTCGGTGCCGCCGTCGGCGCATCGCGCGCTGCGGTCGATGCAGGCTACGCCCCGAACGACTGGCAGGTCGGCCAGACCGGCAAGGTGGTCGCACCGCAGCTCTACATCGCGGTCGGCATTTCCGGTGCGATCCAGCATCTGGCCGGGATGAAGGACAGCAAAGTCATCGTCGCCATCAACAAGGACGAGGAAGCCCCGATTTTCCAGGTCGCAGACTACGGCCTCGTCGGTGACCTGTTTACGATCCTGCCTGAGCTTGAAAAGGCGCTATGACATATATGGCATCTACGACGCATGACCTGCCCGAACAGGAAACATGGATTTCGACATCATGATCGTCGATCCGGGGCTAACCGGTTCCTCTGTGACAATCCGTTTGAAACAGCTTAATCTGAATCTGTCCGTCTTTGTTCTGGAAAAGGGGCTGAAGTCGGTGCGCCTATCCTATCGGGTGCGATTGTTGATCCCATCAGTATCGACCGGCTATTGTCAGAGCGGGCGCAGGAGATGGAATAGCGATATCACTTCAACGTGAAATTGCGCTTCAGTTCTGCGCTCGGACAAGAATCAACCCGGCAACCAGCGGATCGTCATTCAAAACAAAAATTGCTTCCCCGTCATGGTCGCCGGTACAGGGACAGCAAGCCGTGACAACACAGTCGGTGCGAGATGCAGTTGATCCAGAAGAGTGTCGGCGGGCGGCCCTTCGCCGCCCCCAAACCAATAGAACGCAAAGTCTTGCATATCGTTGTCATGGCCGCCGTGATGACCGCGATCGGTTTGGCCATGATCGGCCGTGACGATCACCTCATAACCGTTCTTGCGCCAGCGCGGCAGGAAAGCGGCGAGCTGAGCATCGATTGTAAAGCAGGCGGCGTCCATCTGCGTGCAATCATGGCCATGTCGATGGCCCATGCTGTCGAGCGTGCATGTATGCAGGACACCGTAATCGATGGAATAGCGCTCGGTCAGCATGGTGAGTGTTGCGAATAGATCGAGATCGCTGGGCGTCATCTGGTTTTGATGATTATAGCCAGCCATAGTATGGAAACGGCCATGATGAATTGGCCCTGCCAACTCATCATATTCGATGTCACGCACCATATCGAACGGCGCGCGCTGAAAGAACGTCGACCAGAAGGAATGAGTTACGGCGCCTGTCTTGCCGCCCGCCTTGGCCACCTCGGAAAAGATGTCGGGCTGCTCGACACGAAAGAGCGTCTCATTCGAAAGAACTCCGTGAACCTGCGGTGGCACGCCGGTGTGGATCGAGGCGTAGCAGGATGCCGAGGTCGACGGGAGCACGGAGCGCATCTTCCACACGCGCGCCTCGCCTGCCTGTACCCAGCCTTCAAGATTACCCATGAGGCGTCGCGCATTGCGCCAGGGCTGGCCGTCAAGAATGATCAGCAGAAGTTTGTTGTGAAGAGACATGGTACCATTCAAGGATCTTGTGCTGACGGGATGCGATGCCATCGGTAAGGGCTGACAACGCGATGGATCGTATTGCCTCTGTCTTGCTCAGGCGTTGAGCCAGCAACGAAGCGGCGCGTCTCCATTCATCAGTTCGCCCGCTGGATTGTCCACCCAGCCCTCGACGCTGTCGCTAACACCGTCGATAAAGTCGTTGAACATCGGCACGATCAAACCGCCTTCGTCACGCATCATAACCGCCATATCTTGGTAGATCCCGCGCCGCTTGGCCTCATCCAGTTCCCTTCGAGCTTCGATCACCATTTTATCGAAGATACCGCTCTTGAAGCGGGTATCGTTCCAGTCCGCCGTCGAGATATAGCCCGTGGAATACATCTGGTCCTGAGTCGGCCGCCCGCCCCAGTAGGAGGTTGCGAAGGGCTGGACGTTCCAGACGTTCGACCAATATCCGTCACCTGGCTCACGTTTGACTTCAATCACGATGCCGGCTTTTTTGGCACTTTCCTGGTAGAGGACGGCTGCATCGACAGCTCCGGGGAAGGCAACTTCCGACGTTCGCAGCAGGATAATGCCGTTATGGCCCGATGTTTTGAAATGGAAGGCGGCTTTTTCCGGGTCGTAGTTCCGTTGTTCGATTTCTTCAAAGAGCGGATAGGCCTTGTTGATAGGCGTATCGTTTCCGATGGAGCCATAGCCGAAAAGAATACGCTTCAGCATAGTCTCGCGGTCCATCGCGAATTTCAGTGCCAGACGCAGGTCCTTATTGTCGAAAGGTGCCGTATCGCAAAACATGTTCAAGGGATAAAAGCCTCGACCGGCAACATTCTTGATGATGACCTTTCGCGTGTTCTTGAGCAGGGGAACGGTCTTGGGCTCAATGCGGTTGATCATGTGCACTTGGCCGCTTTGAATGGCCGCAATCCGGGCAGTGGCGTCATTGATGACGACGATTTCGACCTGCTCGGCAAAGCCAACCGTGTCGTTTGCCCAGTAATTTTCGAAACGGACGGCATTATAGCGTACCCCTGCTTCACTGCTGACAAGCGTGTACGGGCCTGTCCCGATCGCGGCCTCGGTGGCATCTTTCCCACCATTTGGCTGAATGACCAGGTGATAGTCGGTCATCAGGAACGGCATGTCGGCATTACCGTCCTTGAGCGTAAAGATGACGGTATCGCCGTCCGCCCTGACGGCCTCTATATCCTTGAGGATGCCGAGAGCGCCGGACTTTGAATTTGCGTCCGTATGTCGCTGGATTGTTGCGACCACGTCATCGGGCTTTAGCGTCCTGCCATCATGGAATTGGACACCCTTGCGAATTTTGAAGGTCCACGTTTTGGCGTCTGATGAAGCGCTCCACTCTTCGGCCAGAACCGGAAGGGGCGAACCGTCTGGCGCCAGCCACACGAGAGTTTCGCCCCAGAGGTGGTTGACCATCGCGGCGACCTGATTGGTGGCAAGGCCAGGGTCCAGACTATCGGTCGATGCCCCGCCCTGCATGCCGACCTTGAGCGTTCCTCCCCGCACAGGCCCCTGCGCTCGCGCGACGGTGGACAGCAAGGATCCGCCTAAGGCAACGCTGACACCTAAGGCCGTGCTGCGCCCGAGAAAATTTCGACGCGACATCCGGCCCTGTGCAACGAGACCGGAGAGGTAGGTAAGTTCATCCATCGGTAGTCCCCCAATATGGGCAAGGTCTGACGGCTCGCATCAGCAGTGCCCTTATAAATATTGGATGGATATTGACCGGGAAAAGTGCTGGATACATATCCAGAAATCAGAAAAATGACCAGTCCACTTGTCATTGTCGCGACACAACGGATAGAGGCGCATCATCGCACGTACGGTTGACAGTTCTAGCCTGGACGGATTGGTACTCGACGCCGGCAGCACACGGCCTTTGTACGCGCAAATTTATGACGGCCTGCGGCAAATGATCCTGTCAGGTGCGATTCCGGGGGGCGCGCGCGTACCTTCCTCTCGGGTTCTTTCGGAAAGCGTGGGGGTTTCTCGCTTCACGGTCGTGACGGCGCTCGATCAGCTTATCGCGGAAGGATACCTAAGCTCCGCGCGCGGCAGCGGGACATATGTCGAAACCGTCCCGAGACGCAACGCTGGTAAATCCAGTGCGCGCATAAAGGGCGGGGTTCCGGATTCTGACCGGTTCGAGAAATTGACGTCGCGGCGCGCGAACGCATTGACATGGCGCAGTTCACTGACCCTCAACGACGGCGCGCAATATCTCCACATGGCCACGCCCGACCATCGGTTGTTCCCGGTGCAGACCTGGTCGCGGCTGACAAAAGAGGTGTTTGCCGAGTGTGATTTTCGCATCGTCAATTATCGCGAGATTCTCACTCCGTCTCTGCTCGAACAACAGATTGCACAGCATATTGCAATCAGTCGCGGTATCAGATGCGATCCTGAGGAGGTGGTTACTACACTTGGCGCACATCATGCCGTCAATCTTCTCGCTGAACTGCTCCTCGATCCCGGAGATACGGTCGCCTTCGAAGAGCCGGGAATGGCCGCGATCCGATCGATTTTCCAGTCTTACGACTGTAGTATAGAGCCGATGCACGTTGACGCATCCGGTCCGAACCCGCACACGATCAGTAATCGCGACGTCAAACTGGCCTTCGTCACCGCCGCCAAGCAGCAGCCGATGACGATCGCGATGCCTATGAAACGCAAGCTGGAAATGCTGCACTGGGCAGCCGACCGTGGCAGCTTGATCGTAGAAGATGATCTAGGCAGTGAATTTCGCTACCAAGGTGGCCCCATTCCACCATTGAAGGCTTTGGATCAGGGCGGTCAGGTTATCTATATCGGCGCGTTCAGCATGACATTGCTGCAGTCGCTGCGGGTTGGGTACATGATCATGCCGAGGGCCTTGGCGGAGAAATGTCGCCGGCTTATCCAGGTTCGCTACCGGGCACTACCGCAGTTTACCGAACAGATCGTTGCGCGCCTCATCGAAGATGGCCACTACGGCCGCCATCTTCATCGGGTTCGCCGTATCTACGCCAAACGCCAGACCAGGCTTTTGCAAATCATCCGCTCCGATTTCGCTGATGTCTTCGAAGCCCCCGATTTAGCGTCCGGATTTTACATCCTTTGCTACTATAGGGATCAATCAATTGATGAAGATGCCGTTCTGAGGCGCTGTCGAGAACTCAACCTGGGCGTCGAGCAGCTATCCTACTACTATGCGAACCGAACATCGCCAAGAAAGGCGCTTCTTATCGGCTTTGCTGCATCCAACGAGGCTGAGATCGAGCTGGGAACCACCCTCCTCAGACGCTGTCTCGATGGTGGGTAGTCTTCCCGGGATGAGACATTGTTCCGGGATGGTTCGGCTCGGCGAGGTGCCGGAGAGCGAAGTGTGTATTGCACTTAGCAAGGAGGAATTGCCGGGCAAAAACGCTATGCCCGAGGCGCCGATATCGAGAAAATCAGCCTTGCCCAAGCAGAATGGGGCACTGTGGGAGAGCTCAGAATAGAGACAGCGGAACAGGATGCCAGACTCCGTTTGAAGGTCCTTGAGTTCGCGGGCCTGGGCCATTGCATTTGTGCGTTCAAGAGTTTTGACAAGATCGTTGCCGGAGCTGAAAATGGAGCGGAGTGTTGTGAGAAGCTCCGCTTCGGCATGGGTGGGCGAAGGTCCGATCGATTTAGTTCTTGTCGCCTTGGTGTATGAAGCGCATTGACCAGCAAACCCGAAACGACGGAACAAGCGGACCGCTGTTAAAGTGAGTATCTTTGCCAACGATTCCCATGCTATCGGGGAAAACTGCTTGGTTAGGAACCATCATGGACGACGACAACATCATAAAATTCGAGCGACCGAAGCCGAAAAAACAGCCAAGAACAGTCTCTTCCAGACAGAAAAAGGCGCTGATCTGGCTCGGTGCGATCGCGGGCATTTTCCTCGTATGGGCCTATTATCAATATGTTGCGGTGTCACCGGGGCAATGGCCCGGTTAACTCACGCCGATGAGCGTCCTGATTCATCATCTGCGTCACAGTTTCAACGGTGTTGTCACATAAACTTGGCACCAGTGAATTTGGCATAGAGACGGCGGGATGAAGAGTTCTGCCGTCAGCGACAAGCGCCACCATTTCGCCTCGCAGTCATTCACCAGCGGCTCGACAGCCAAGTGCAGCAGATCTCCCACATGGAAACGACCATTGCTGTCAGCGGGCAGATAGATGCTCAGGTGAGGGGCGAAATCCAAGGGCTGAAAGACACGGTGGAAAAGAACCAAGAGTCCGTCTCCCCAACAATCGCGGAGTGGCAGCGGATGAAAACGCTTGGCCTCGGTATTGCCGGTCTCATAGCCATGGCGGGGCTGACGATCGGCGGCATTGTCGCCTATATGAGCGAGACTGCGGTTTCGGGGATACGGCGCTGGCTGAAAATACCGTAGAATGAAAAACCCTCCCGCATTTCCGCAGGAGGGTCTGGGTATAAGGCTACAGCCGCTTGGAGTGGCCTTCCAAGCTCTTGCTAATATTGCCATCCGTCGGTTAATGAATACTTAACGGCATTGTCAGTCGGGCCCCTCAGCATCGCCAACGACCTTCGTGAACGACGTTCACCTTCTCAGGAATGACCCTGCCACATTCAACGGCAGGGTCGATTGGAGTAAACTTTACTCGCTGTCGTCTCCGCCACTGTCATCTGACGACGCATCATCGCCGCCCGAGTCGTCGGCGGAAGAGTCATCACTGTCCGCCGCGCTGTCGTCATTCGCTTCGGCGTTGCCATCTGAAGCATTGTCGTCTGCGGCATCATTGCTGTCCGCTGTCGTGTCATCGGCGGTAGATGTGTCGTCCGTTGTGTCTTCGGTCGATGTCACTTCTTCACTTGTGGTTTCTTCCGAGGTTGTTTCCTCGTGGGAAATCGATTCCTCGACCACGGTTTCCTCGCTGGTGTAGGATTCTTCGATCGACACCATTTCGTCTGAAATGTACTCGGAATAGGAGAACGAACCTTCGAAGCTCGTAGTGGTTTCCCAGCTCGACAACTCACTGACACTGTAGGTTTCGTTGTAAATCTCAAGCGTGATGACAGCCGCAACGACTACCATGACACCGGCGCGCTCAACGTCGAATTTGAAATTCGAGTTTCCGGCCTTCAATTGGCGGCGGACGGCGACATCCACATCGATCGGTTTGTGAACCTTCCGACCAAGGATTTCTACCAGAACGTCACCTGGCTTTATGCCTTGCTTGTCGGCTGGGCCATCTGGCTTGACGGAAAGAACAAGCAGCCCCCGATCCGACTTGTCGAGTTTGAATTTTTTGATCACTTGCTTGTTGATCGGCACCAGGAGAGCGCCGAGTGCACGTGAAATCGCAGGCTTTGGCAGACCGTCTGCAGCAGCAGAAGCGGCGGCGTAGGCCGGGTTGAAACCGGCAATGGGGGCGGCGACATGTGTCAGCAAAAGGGCAACTGCAGTGGTCACGATAAAAAGCTTGTTTTTCATGAAAGGTGTCCCGCCCGGAATTGGGTAACACCTACTATATTGCTTGCTTATTTAGGGAAAGGAAAAACAGGGAAGGTGTGTCGAGATCACCAAAAATGGCGTATGTCCGACCTTGCACAGCGCGCCCGGCGCAGGCGGGACGGCCTTGCGTGTAGACTCGTGCAGAAGGTCTTTCCGCTGCTGCGCCCTCAATCGATTACTGCGCTCCCGCCGTCGGCCTTTGTCACGTTCTCAATGCGTTCAGCACCTGTGCGATGTTCTCACCAAAAATGGCGCAGCGAGGGCATGAAATTAGGATATTCATGTTAGCATCTCGTTAACGATCAGGGCTCAGGCTTTCAACGTCCGATAGAGGAGTTGATCATGCCGAATGCAATCATGGATCTGCTTGAGAGTGCGAAGATTTTGGCTAGAGCCAGCGACGACCGTATGCTGATGTATTTGATAGAGATGGCGCAGCAAGAAGCTGGAGCAGCTAAGAGAGCGGGGGATGAGCCGAAGAAGGCAGCTTAGCCGACCAAGCCGGGCTCAGTTAGCGACTTAGGTCTCGCTGTCCACCTTCGTCCACGTCAGCGACCACTCATCCCTGCTGCCTTTGCCATGAGAGTACGAGCCGTCGACTGACGCTTCCATATCGAACGTCACCCAATCTGCTGGATCAACGCCTGGCAGATCGAGCACCCGTAGGTAACTGCCTGCGAACATTCTCCAACAATTCAATGTCGCGATTATACTCCCCTGGCAAAGCCGACGTTGGTTATGTGTCAAGACAAAGAGCGGGGTGAGCGTGCAGCCCCGGAGAAGGGACAAGAAAGGATACCTCAGCATGTAAAGCCAGTGCCGATATCAGGAATTCCGCAAGTGGGCAGGGCTCATGCGCGGTCCCTTAATCCCCCCCCCGTGCGCAGCCTGCTCTCGGTCAACGGTGATTTTGAGAGGGAATGTCGTGAGTGCAGGACCTTACCCGCGCGATGCACGATGCCTCACTTTAGCCTGCCCAGCAGATCGTTTGACATAGGTGCCTCTCCCATTCGAGACGGCCACTGTCACTGCCGATAAGGCCAATGTCTTGCGACTGTCGATGATGCAGATGAAACCGCCACACCAGAAAGCTTCGTCTTGCCGCTGACGCAGGATGATTTGCCGTGGGCCCGGATCGGGGAAGCGGCTGGGATGTCGGACAGCGATTATTTTCTGCGCCAGTTTCTGGATACCGAGGGGAGCCCTTTCTTTGGGGAAATCGTCATGAACAATCAGCCAGCTAGTCGGTGTTTTGGGATGCTCTTGCCAGCGTTTGGAGCGATATGGGCGGGGCACCTTGCGTCGAAAGGCGGCCGTAGTCTGGCCAGGGATTGGTGAGGTCGTTGCTATGACCCAATTGCGGCAAACCGCGTGCCAACATGCGCTGGATTTTATGGCCGGTGTCATGGCCTGCCAGAAATCTCGTCGTGAGAATCCAGATTTTGATGGCTTCCTGCGCCGTGTCGAATGGCTTGGCTGTGTCGATGTGTCCACTGTCGAATCCTCGGATTTGATAACGGCATATTGCCAGACGATGCGAGTAATCGCTGCTTCCGCTGCCTTTGGCATGAGCAACACGCAGTCCCTGCGTGTTTGTGAGCCTGTATGCGTCGGGGTTTGGTCACGGCCTCTGCGGCGTTGTGACAGCCTCACCGTGGGACATTCAGCAACTATCGAATCTCTCCCGCCCTTATCGAAAAAAAATTGGGCGTTGGGTGAACGGTACGGCCTCCACCAGCACAGGCTCCTTGCGTGGAAAAGGGCAAGTTTGTGTCCGGAACGTCACAGCAGACTGAAGTGGTGCACGGTTTTGGAACGTTCTTGTGTTAAACAGGCAGATACTCTTTGTCATCCTAGTATATTTAGTCATATCTAATTGACACATTGCTATTTTAGAGGCTTCATTGGCGCAGTCGGCGCTGGTACGCTCCGTGTTTTGGGGACTGCTACCGCTCTCCGAAATTGAAGGCACAGCATTCCTTCGTTAGAACTTCACTCGACGGAGCAGGCATCGAGAAGCCGATATTCGCATCAATGCGATGTGGCAATGACACCCTTTTCAGGAAGCCACGTCAGTTTTAAGTCAGTGCTATAGATCCAATCTGTTGGCGAAAAATTTCAAAGGAAGGTCTTGGAGCATCACGTTCCTTGGGCCTGGAGTGAGAATTTTTCGGAGGACGATATGCTTTTTCGCACGCGTGGAAAACGTTGGTTTCAATCGACGTTCTGGACCATCGGGATCGCGGCATGTCTGATCGCAGGATCGACAATTCGGGACGCTGGAGCGATTGCGATCCCTGTAGCGAAGCCATCCGCATGCGCGCGGATTGTGAAAGCTGATATCGTTGCGCTTGAGCAGGCCTATCTTCTCAATCGGTTTTCGGCTTTTGTTCCTGCCGGCATGCTTTTAGCCCTTCGACGCGATGTCGTCCCACTCGATCCTGCGCTCGGTTCCGCGCCTAAGCCCGGAAACGCAATGCTCCGGCCGGACAAGCGGCCGAGACCGATTGTGCTGCGTGTCAATGAAGGCGATTGCCTTGAGGTAACCTTCACAAACCTCTTGTCCGAAACAACGCGGGAAGAGGGTGGAATTCCGTCTGAGAACGGCGGACGCCTGCCCGATCATGTTCAGTCGCTCCCCGGTTCTGCGCCGAAGATCGGTGTTGGTCCCGCGGAGCCCATCAGCGTGGATATGCCGCGAACGCGGGCCGCTTCCTTCCACATTGCCGGCTTGGAGATCGACCCGATAAGGGACATGGAGTGCCCGCGCGACGCGGCCTGCGGTGGTGATGGTTCGAATGTCGGGTTGCCATCGCAACAAGGCATGGTCTTCAATCCCGCAACTCCGCAGAAGACGCGCGCCAGTTTCTCCCACGGTTCACTTGCCATGCCTGGACAAACGGTTGTCACACGCTGGAGAGCGGGCAAGGACGGCGCTTTTTTTGCCTATTCGATGGGCGCGCCGGTTGGCGGAGAAGGGGACGGCGGCCAGATCGGTCTGGGTCTGTTCGGCGCTGTTAACGTCGAGCCCGCTGGATCGCGTTGGTACCGCTCGCAGGTGAGCAATGCCGACATGCTGGCAATCCGCGGCTCTGTCGTAAGCAAGAAGCATCCCTACTCAAACATCGCCTACGAGAAGAAACGTCCAGCCGATGGTGTGCCGATCCTCAACCTTCTCGACAAGGACAACAACATTGTCCACAGCGACCTCAACGCTATTATCGTGCCCCCAACCAGCGCAACGGCGCAGAATTGCGACGGCCGTGCCTATGGGGCGCGATGCGGAAAGGCCTTCCGCGAGTTTACGGTCATCTTCCACGACGAAGTGCACGCGCAACAGGCATTTCCCGAGCTCGAAGACGAAAACAATCCGCTCAGTTTGATCAAGGACGGCATGGGCATCAATTATGGCGTCAGCAGCATGGGCTCGCTGGTCATGTCCACCAAGCAATTCGGCAAGCAGGTTGGTCCCGTGAAGGATTGCGCCGAGTGCAGGGCAGAAGAGTTCTTTCTCAGTTCTTGGGCGAACGGGGACCCGGCGCTGATACTGAGGTATGACGCCGACGGAAAACCGGCCGGTGCCCTTTACAGCGACGATCCGTCCAACGTTCACCATTCCTATCTCGGCGATAATGTCCGGTTCCGCAATCTTCACGCTGGGCCGAAAGAAACGCATGTCTTTCATCTCCATGCACATCAATGGGTTCCTGACGCCACAGATCCAAATGCATCCTACCTCGATTCGCAAACCATCTCACCGGGTGCGACATTCAGCTACGACATCGAGTTTGGCGGTTCTGGTAATCGCAATTACACACCCGGTGACTCCATCTTCCACTGCCATCTCTATCCGCATTTTGCGCAAGGCATGTGGGAGCTCTGGCGCAGTCATGATGCGTTTACGGACGGCCATATCGGCTTTTTCGATCACGCAAAGCCCGTAGGCCCAAGCAATGATCCGGCCGCGATGAATCTCCCGGACAAGGAAATCCCAACTGGCACGGAAACGCCTGGGCTTGTTCCGATACCCGGTGCCGCACTTGCACTGATGCCGACCGAAAAATTCAGGGGCTATCCATTTTATATTCCGGGAAGTCCTGGTCATCGCCCACCGCAACCCGTCCTCGATTTCGACGTCGATGCGCCTTGGGCGGATTTGAGCGTTGCGCCGCCCGAAGAAAAGATTGTCGATGGAGGGCTACCGCGTCACGTCGTGATCGAAGGTGACGTCAGCAAGGGATCGGACGCAATCCGCAGTGCGCTGGAAACTGGCGGCAAGGCCGCGCAACTTATTGCCGAGCGCGTCGCGACGCAGGATCCCACCGCGCTCAGCGCATTGGCGGGGGAATGGGAAACGCTCGATATTGCACCTTTGAAACTGGAGGGTGAACCATCTGAACAAGTTGCTATGGCGTTTCATGAGGGCACCTTGGCGTCGCCAGGTATCGTCCCAGGCGCGATTACCAGCTTCCCCAATCCGACCTGGTGGCAGCCCAAAGCCTATCTCACCGACCGGTCCGTTGGATTACAGGGACAAAAGGTAGTCCCAGGGCAGGCTTATTTCTACGTCAATGGCCGCAAACGAGCACAAGGTGCGCCTTATGCTGAACCTTGCCCCCAGGATGCCCCGCAGCGCGATTATCGGGCGGCCTTCATTCAAACCGAACTGACTTACAACAAACATGGCTGGTTCGATCCGCAAGGACGCATCATCGTCCTCGAAAACGATATCAAGGATATGATCGATCCCGATACGCGCACCACCCTTCCGGCGCCATTGTTCTTCAGGGCCAACTCTGGAGAATGCATCAACTTCAAGTCGTCGAATTTTGTGCCTGCCGCACTCAATGTCGATGATTTCCAGATTTACACCCCCACGGACACAATCGGGCAGCATATCCATCTGGTAAAATTCGATGTCACGTCCTCCGATGGTTCCGCCAACGGCTTCAATTATGAGGATGCCACCTTCTCGCCCCAGGAAGTCCGTGACCGGATCTTCGCCTATAACCGGCATCTCGACGCGACAGGCTCGCCGGCAAAGCGCCTGACACCGAAGGCCCATCCTCTGTTCCTTCCTGGGGGCGATATCTTTGCTGCGGCGCAGCTCGATCCAGCCCGCTACGCTGCTCTGTTGAAGCGGGGCCAATGCCCGCCGCAGGGCGGCCTCAGCGGCCACGACTATGAACAGTTGCTGCGAAAAGAGCATCCTTTATGCGGAGCCCAGCGCACGACCCAGCGCTGGTGGGCCGATCCGATCCTCAACACCGTGAATGGTAAGGACAACACGCTTCGCACCGTCTTTACGCACGATCATATGGGCCCAAGCTCGCATCAGCAGCATGGGCTCTATGCTGGCCTGGTCATCGAACCGGCCAATTCTCTTTGGACGCGAATAGGCGCAACGATCGATAGCGCCGATATCAAGACGGCGAGCACTTTGAAGTGCAACGGATTGCCCGGCGATCCGAACATAAATCCACTGTGTGGAAAATTGATTGGCGGCTCGGATATCACCACCAAAACATTGCCGACGCTTCTGAAAAATTCCGGTTCGC
This sequence comes from Rhizobium sp. PL01, assembly GCF_033447125.1. Classification (NCBI taxonomy): domain Bacteria; kingdom Pseudomonadati; phylum Pseudomonadota; class Alphaproteobacteria; order Hyphomicrobiales; family Rhizobiaceae; genus Rhizobium; species Rhizobium sp. PL01. The sequence continues at coordinate 29,877 of NZ_JAWQUM010000010.1, forward strand.
TTCTGCAGGTCATCGAGCCGCGCAAACCGCTCAAGCTGCGAGACGATGGTGGACCGACAGCGGCGATGGCCAATATCCTTGCGCCAAAGTGCATCGGGGATAGCGATTCCTACCAGGCTCTCCAGCCCGACGAGGGCCGCAATGTGCCCGCCTGTTTGCCGCAAGCGCAGAGCCACGATACACGGCGTGAGTTCGATCTTGCCATTGCCGATTTTGGTATCGCCTACAACATGGCGCTTGAACCGATCAATCCGGAGCCCTTCGCCGATAACGGGTTCCGCGACAAATCCGCGGTCCGTTTTGGCCGGCGGCATGTAAACACGACACTCGCACGTCCACTCGCCATATCGTCGGAAGATCCCGGAAGCCAGTATTTCAACTATCGCCACGAACCGCTGGCACTGCGCATCAGCGAGGCGACAGCCGATCCAGCCAAGGGTGGATGGAACTACAGCCAGCATACGCGGCGCGCCATTCTCAACCAGCCGTGTACCACCGGGGACCAGGATTGCATTGGAGACACCGCCAACGGCTTCAGCACGGCGGTGCACGCGAAACGCGATGAACTTCTGGCAAAGCAGCCCCTGACAACCGTCGTTGCGCCGGCGACACGAGAGCTGATGCGCCAGAAGGGCATGGAGGACAGGCTTGACGGCGTCGTGGCCAGCGTCGAGAGATGGCGCCGGAACTTCAATTGCGCATTGTACTCAAAGGACCTCTTGCCGGATTCCTCGGGCTGTGATCCGCGCATCTTGCGGATGGAGCCTTGGCGGGAGTTTGGGGATCCCGCGACGCCGATCCTGCCGACGTTCGAAGGTGACCGCGTACAAATCCGTCTCATCCAGGGTGCGCAGGAAGCCCAGCATGTCTTCACCATGAATGGCACGAAATGGCACCGCCTGCCCGGTCTGGGCGGAGCAACGGACGGCAACAATTCGGGTTTTGTCAATTCACAGCCGGTGGGCATCTCGGAACATTTCGAATTCGATGTCACGACCAACCCGGTTAAATCCCCGGTCACCGACTATCTCTATTTTGGTTCGTCGGTCGATCAGTTGTGGGATGGTCTATGGGGCGTGATGCGGACCTATCGCGATACGCCAAAGACCGAAGTGTCATTGCCGATGAAGACGAGCAGCACCGCTGACCTCGTCATAAGCCCGCGGGATTTTCTGGCGCCGCTTCCCGATCCCGCCGCGACCGAAATTGGCGGCGATACCAAGGATGCTTGCGCGACGCATGACCCGGCAGACTTTGAAACCAAACTGCACAGATATTTCCCAGTCAGCGCCGTTCGTGCCTGCGATCTCTATGGCTCCTGCGGTTCGCAGCACCCGCGCGGCATTCAATACAGCACAAGACTGGGCATCGAGGATCAGAGCGCTATCGTTTACGTTCTCGAAGATCAGGTGCGCACGTGCACCATCGGCGGCACCAATACGCCGCAGGGATCGAGCATGCCAGCCTGCGAAGAACTGCAGGATCCACAAGGCGGTGCGATGAGCAACGCTGCCGTGCTCCAGAAACTTCGAGTCGAATTCAGCGCGGGCCGCAAGCTGGAGCCCTTGGTCATGCATGCGGCGGCCGGCCAGTGCATCGACGTCCATTTGCGCAACCTGTTGCCGCCAACGCTGGATGACGGCCCGACTGTCGTGACGAATGGGAAACCCCAAGAGGTTACCGAAGCTAAGGCGTCGTTTAATTTCCTTCCGATGATTACCGACGGCTTTAACGTCAACCAGTTCCGGATGTCCTCAAGTGTCGGCATTTCTCCGACGCTTGTGTTTCAAAGTCCCACATTCGGAGATGGCTCGAATGTCGGTTTGAACAGTGCGGTCGTCCTGCGGGCGCGCGACACGCAGCCCGGCGAGGATCCTTTCACCCGTGGACCGGATCGCCTGAAGCGGCAGGGCACGCTCGTGCCGCCATGCGTTGGCAATGCACAGGTCGATGGCGATGAGGAGCAGCGTTGCCGAAGCTTGTTCACGTGGAGCGCGACCGACTTCATGGGCACCGGCCCGGAATTCAACAGGCCTGTGGAGTTCAACGCCATTCCCCTTCGCAGTTTCGGGGACCCCTTGAAGCATGCGGGGCACGGGATGGCAGGCGCGCTGATCATTGGTCCGGAAGGCTCTCAGATCTGCGACGACGATCGGTTTGCCTACGATCTCAAACATCAGGACGGTTCACCGCTGACCGATCCAGACGGCAAGCCCGTGCGGATTAAAGAGGGGCCGAGCACGGAAGTCTGCACGAAGGCGGGCAAGCGCTATGTCGATCATACAATCGTCATGCAGGACGCGGTTTTTGCGACGCATGGCGGCCTTCCGGTCGAAAATCTATCAGGTGCCGAAGAGCCGGACGATTACGGCGTAAAGGGCATGAACTACAGGACAGAGCCGCTGTGGGCACGCACCGGCAATGACCCGAGCGTGGGATTTCCCGAGCGCAACGAGCACGACCAGGTCGATATGATGAGTTCGGCGCAGACTGGAGCGCCTCCCGCCGTCACATGCGCGGCAGGTATTCCCCCAAACTACGCGCTTTCGCATCCCTGCGACCCCGAAACGCCTGTGCTAAGCGCGCGGGCGGGCGAAGCCGTTCGCCTGCATTTCGTTCACCCCGGCGGTCATACACGGCAGCAGGGGTTGGCCGTCAGCGGACATCCCTGGAACCCTTATCCCTGGAAAGGCGGGTCGCGTGTCCTTGATTCCGGCGCGGGCTCCAGCATCCGGCAAGGCGTCTACAACGGCTTTGGACCGATGATGGGCATTACGCTTGAATTGGTGGCCGGCGGACAAAGCAAGGCAGCGCTCGATTATTTGATCCGCAGCCAGGCCAGCTTTCTCTTCGATGGCGGTCTCTGGGGAATTCTTCGGGTCGAGCAGCCCGGGAAAACGCCCCGGTAGCAACTCAGTATAGGGAGACACGCTGATGGCTGGTATCAACATGGTCAAAAAGGCAGACCAGTTCTCATCCCCGTCGCAACAACTGATGTGGGATCGCGTCGGCGGCACGGCTGCAGGAGCGCAGATTGCCGAAGACGATCCGGTCCGCAACCGGCCCCATCTCTACGCGGCGAATGGCGCGCCGGTGACGATCAATCGTGTCGGCCCGGTCACCCGGCTGCGCATCAACGGCGTGATGATCGACGTGAACTTTGCCACCGGCGAATGCGCCCTCATGGCAAAATATCCTCCGGGCGCAAGCCAGCCGAACAATACACCGCTCACTTTGACGTTCGATGCGCCGGTTCTGGGGATCGGCGGATATCTTTCCATCCTCGGCGATCAGCAACTCTACGACGGGCGTGGTCTGCACGGGGTCATGTGGGTGCTCTTGACCGGAGATCCCGAATGGAAGCTCGCCTATGGCGACGGGATCACAGGTCCCGCACTGGTGGCAGGCAGTGTTCCAACGGCTCCTTTCGTCGGTGCAGAGGCGACGGGCGCCGCGCGTATCCAGAGTGTCTGTTTCGACGCATCGCTGGCCGGAAATTTTGACCGGCTGGTGTTATCGCGCATTTACTGGACCGCCTGAAATGCGGTCCGCTCTCAAAATTCTCCCCATCTGCCTGGCAGCGATTGCGCCCTTCACGATCCCGGCCAATTCCGCGATGACGGATGTCGGCACTGGAGCGCAGGGGCAGACGATCGACGGCGGTATCTCGGTCCGATGGACATTTTCTCCAGCGCGGGAAACGGGTCTCGGCATTCTCGACGTGTTCGTGTCCGACAAGGCCTCTGGCGCGCCCATCCGGTATGACAAGGGCGCCGTGCTCGGCTGGATGCAACGCGATCGCGGCGGGCTTGTCGAGCCGGAAAAGAGCTGCGCGGAGAAGATCAAGACATTGGCGACGCAAGGCATCGGCCGGCGCAGCGATATTGATTTGAACCAGTACCGGATCGTCTCGCTGAATGCCGACGGCAGCATGGCGTTCATCAACCCCTTCGTCGGTTTCAACAATGCGAAACTCGAGAGCATCGTCGATCTGAAATCCCGGCCGCTCGACTGGCTGCAGGTGAAGGACCGGATGGAGATGTGGGTCCTGCTTGCAGATCCCGCCAAGCTTGTCGCGGTGGATTTGCATTCCTCGACAGTGACACGAACCATTCTCTTGCCCGACACAGGCGCGGCCCGTCACATGAACTTCGAGCCGTCGACGCGAAGGTTGTGGATCGGCTTACCCGGAGCCGGGCAGATTGCCTCGCTTGCCCTTGATGACCCAGAAGCACAGCTGGAGGTTTCGAAAGCGCCGGGGCTTGCGGATATTCTTTCAACACCGGACGGCATTGCTGTGGCCTGGCTGGACGACAACAATGCCCTCCGTTTCCTCGGCCATGCGGCCGGCAAGCCGGATCTATTACTCCCCGAAGCTGCCGAAGCTCTCGTGCACAGCTCCAATGCAAAACAGACCATTGTCGGGGTCGCGAACGGAACGCTGCATTTCATGCCGGATGGCGAAGGTATCCAAGCGTCCGAACTGATCTTGCCGCACAGGCTGAAAGCCATGCAGCTCCTCGATGATGGACGGCTCGTTCTTGCGATTGGTGAGGGACGTGCCAGCGTCGTCGATCTTGCAACCCGCCACGTCGTTCTGCAGCTTACCACCCAACCCGGCGCCGATCGCATTGTCCTTACCCATCAGTTTGCCTATGCGGTCGGCGGCCCTTCGGGCCATGCGACCATGTATGCACTCGAAGACCTCAGGCGCGGGAGGAACCAAGCGCTCGATGTCATGGTCAGCTCTCCGGACCCCTCAGATGAGGACGGTACGATGTCCAGAGTGGCAGCTGCGCCTGAGGGCAACGGTATTCTTGTTGCGAGCCAGACCGATGGAATGATCTATCAGTACAGCGAGGGCATGATGGCCCCGGTGGGTAGCTATTCAAACTATCGCCGGGCCGCGGTCGGGCTGGACATTGTCGATTATGCGTTCCAGGAGGTCGGCGCAGGACACTACAGGGCGACCGTAAAAGCCGGGAATGGAGGCCGGTACGAGCTCCTCATCGGCGCGATCGGCCCAAGGGTGTCCAGTTGTTCGGATTTGATCATAAATGGCGGTCATGCCCAGCAAACAAGCCCTGCCGCGCGGTTGCACGCGCAGTTTCTGGGTGCTGGGGAAAGGGGAACCGGCGAGCACCCTGCGGCAACCGGGATTATTCGTGTTGGCGTGACCGAGATCCTGCCCGGGCGCGCGCCTGTTACGCTCGCGGGGCTCACCGATCTCACTCTGCTTGTTTTCGACAAGCATACCGGCTGGCAGCGCCGCGTGCTCCTACGCGATATGGGGGGCGGTCAATACGAGACGATGGTGAAGCTGCCGCGCAAGAGCAACTATGATCTTCTCGTGTCGAGCCGATCCGCCAATCTGTCGTTTGTCGAAGGACAGATTGGCGAGAAACTCTTGGGGCCGACACAATGATTGGGCCGTCTGCAAAGAGCCTGATGGCTTTTATCTTTTGCTGCACCTGGCTTATCGCTGGAGCGGCGGCGCAAGACGGTAGATGGATAAGCCCAGGCCCGACACTCTCGCATGCGCAGCTTGTCGATCAGGACGATAAGGCCCGGTCCATGGATGACCTTCTGAGGGATCGTCCGGTGCTCGTCAATTTTTTCTTCACGGGATGTCAGGCCGTTTGCCCAACGCAGACGGCGCAGCTTGCATTGCTTCAGGCCGAAATATCTAAATGCCGGGCTCTCACTGGGTCGCAGCCGCTGCTGATCTCTGTTTCCCTCGATCCTTATGGCGATACTCCCGCATCGATCCGGGCCTATGCCGAGCGTTTTGGTCTGGTCCTGGGCGACAAGGGCAACTGGTTGATGCTGAGCGGCACCCATGAACAGCTCAGTGCCGTCTGGAGAGTGTTTGATCAGGAGAACGGCGATCCGTCCCAACATGCATCGCTGTTCTGGATCGGTCATCCAGCCTCCAAACGATGGACGCGTGCGGATGTCACAACGGAGCCCTCGATCCTGTTGAAGCTTTTGACGGAGGCGAATGAGTGAAAAGCCGGGCGCAGGCGAAAATCTGGATGGTCGTGTTAATCTGGACAGGCGTTTCAGTCGCTCTTGCCCGTGCCGATGAAATTGTCGATGGCCGCGCGCTCTTTCAGGGCACCCGGCCGTTCAGTGCTGGCATCGCGGCGACCAACAGACATCTACCCATAGCATTCGCGGCCTGTGGTAACTGCCATGGAATGGATGGCGCCGGAAAGACGGAAGGCGGCATGGTTGCGCCCGCCATCGATAAAGTGTCGCTGGAAGCGGTTCGCGGCCACTTAGCCCGTTTTAGATCAAAAGATGCGGTGATCGCAGCCATCGAATCCGGCATCGGACGCGACGGACAGTTGCTTGGAAGCGTTATGCCCCGCTACGCGCTTGCCGCCGCCGAGCGTGACGCGCTGTACGCATATCTGGGCCGCGTCGGCACAGCAGGTGATTTGCCGCCTGGCGTCTCCGCCGATACCATACGTCTGGGATTATTGCTGCCTCTTTCCGGCCCGCTTGGTAACCAAGGCAAGTCGGTTTTTGAGGGAATAGACCGCGTCATCAAGGCAACCAATCACGCTGGCGGCATTCATGGGCGTCGTATAGAGCTTATCGCGCGCGACACGGCCCAGGGAGAGCTTGCCGCATTAAATGACCTCATCCCGCAGGACATCCATGCCATCGTCGGTGGCATGTGGAATGCAACGAACGACGCGCTCGAACAGCGTCTTGCAGAGGCTCGCATTCCAGTCATTGCCAGCCTTGTCGTGCGTGAGAATCTGCAGCCAGCCAACCGGTGGATATCCGATCTTATGGCGTCGCGATCCACTCAACGGAGACTTTTGAAGACTGCGCTTTTGTCCTGCCAGACAAATGGCCCGCGCTGGCTCTTGCAACTGGGCGAAGACGATATCGGTGATGCCGAAGGGGTTGTCGAGGTGACGGACGACATGGTCATTCACCTGCCACAGTCTGGGGCTGCAGGCTGCCTCGGTTACGACCTCAGCCGTTTGCGCGTTGTGAGGGGAGAGGTGGCAGAGCGCTGGAAAAGACGGATCGTACTGCCATTTCCACCGGCGGTATTGAACGAAGCGGGCGGCGATATCTGGACCCTCTTGGGCGGCACCTCTGCGCGCATAGCCGTGGAAGCGCTTTCCGCCGCCGGGGCGTCCCTGCACGAAACATCGCTTATCGACGTTTTGCCCCGGCTTACCGGCTTCGAACCGATACCGGGAGCCTCCGTTGCGTTCTCCGTGCGGCGAGCGAACGCATGGGACGCCGGTATCCTTGCTCTGGACCCTGAAGACATCGGTGAAGACAGAGACATAAGCTCGTTGGCTGCAGCGAAGAAGGAGGACTGATATGTGCACCCTGCTCCAGGCGGTACGCAGATATATTCTCGGAGGCATAGCACTTTGCATAGGCACCATTCCGGACCACGTGTCGAGCCAAACAATGGAACCTTCTTTCTCCCTCACCGGTGAAATCGAGGCCTTCACATTGGAAACGCCTGCAAGTTCTGTGTCGGCGGCGAAAATGACGGTGAGCAATATCCCGGTTACGCTTCCAACCAATCTCTTGGTGACAATGCCGGGCAAGTATATGACCCCGCACGATCTCTTTCTTGACGCCGGCGGTGCCATGCAGGCAGCGAGCGGTCTCGCGCTCGGCGATCCGGTGCCGCCGAAGACCGCATTTGAAGTGGAGATTATCGGCAATATCGTTGCCGGAGAGTACATAGCCGGCGTCGTTCATGTCTCGCAGGGCGCTCTCCACAGCGGCGCGGGTTTCATTCAGCAGATCGATTATGCCACAGGTGAGATGCGCATCGGTGCAAAGGGCGGTGCCGTTGGTGCCCGTGTTCGGCTGAACGATGTTGAAGGCGTCTATGGATTGCGAAATGACGAAGGTGCCAAGGCCGCCTTGGCGATGGATGCGCGTTTCGAACTGGATCCGGAAAACTCTCCCGTACACGCAAAGACTGGTTTCCCTGTCTGCGTGCCGAGGAGCGATCCGGCAATTGCCGATGATCTGAAGTGCCCATCTGGCAATCGTCCGGTGGGGCAAAATGCATACCGATTCACCTGTGTACGTTCGGTCGGCGAGGCTGCGGCCTCCGGCGATGCTCCAGCGCATGTTTGCAACCCTGATGTGCCGATCCTTCTCAGAATTGACGACTATGTAACCTATGCAGGGATCTTGCAGCCTGACCCGGCAGGCGGCTTCCTGATCTCCGCCTATGGCCTGGATGCTGAACTCGGTGTCTATACATCCCCTGGAGCCGAGCCGGTCTACGTCTTTATCGAGGAAGCTCTGCAGGGAACGAAGGGCGAGCGGTTCCCGGATATTCCGCAGGAAGAAACAACGCGGTTTCGGATCGTCGGGTTCAGCACCGATCCGACCCGCAGCGTCGATGTGAGAATTGCCGATTCCGATCGTGCGAATATCGGGTTTTCCTTCTCCGGGCCTGCAGGACTTTCGCCATCGAATGGCCCGCAACTCGGACGATTCCGCAACACTTGGCCTTCTAAGGACAATGCCCGTGCGGTCAGGCGCGACGTTGAAGTCTCTGTGATCGGCAGCCCGCATGCTATTTTGCCGACCGGCCTGACGTCAGGGACCTACACGGCGCCGATATCCGAATACATCTATCCCGAGATCACGACATTTGGCGTACCAGGATATCCAAGTCCGGTCTCGTTTGAGAATTTCTGCTTTCTCATGAACGCAGGTGGAACGTTTGTTGCAGCATCCGGACCCGTCGCCCTGACGCGTCCGTCGCCGTTCCCTGAATCGGGTCATCCACTTTCACAGGAGATCGGAGCTGGCCCGGGCAGGGTGTGCGACGGACAATAGAGCGCCCGGTCTCTTCATCCCGCGGACGACGGATTTCTTCGTCGCTGGTGCGCGGTTTGTATCTCCGAAAGGAGCTACCCGGCATTGCGCCTGCCTCGACTTCAAAACATTTTTGTGCCGGCGAGATCGCCGAGTCTCCATATGCGTTACTCATGCCAATTCGATATCAGTTTTCGAGAAATCATCGCCCTTGAACAGGAGGGGAAGTCGGTACGAACGAGCGCACGCATACGCGAAACAATCACCGAAATTCAACTTTGCAGGATGGCCAACAAAACGCCCGTAGGTCCGGGCAACCTCAATGGCTTTCTTATGAAGGGTACCCGTGATCGACAGTTCCTTGGCCCCGATTGCCTCGATGAACGCCTCGACCTGAGCTTGGACCTGATCGATGACCTCGGGCGGAGTGGAAACATTGTCGCCGTGAATGGATATAGTTTTCTTCCTGGCTAAGGCGATAACGGCCTCAAACATTGACAGCGAGGAATATAAAATAGGATTGCTCGCCATCTCGATTTTGGCGATGAAGTAACCAGCGTCTTTTTCGTCATTGCAAATGGCCGCGATCACGGAGGCATCCAAAAACGTCAGGCCTCATCCCACATTTCGTCACTGAATGCCTTCAAATCAAAATTCGGATTATCCGGTCCAATCGCCTTCACGTTCTCCTGGATCTTTCTGATCCTGTCACGCAAAGGTACAGTCTCTTGCATTCGTCGAAGCTCGTTTTGCAGGGCACGCCGTACCGCTTCGGTCTTGCTCGGCGCATTGGACAGTTTTTGCACCTGTACCGCCAACGCATCGACACTATCGTCGCAAATGTAGAGAGGCATTCATTTTTTCCATAAGAATATCCCTTACGGGATACGCGAATATACTATCGAGAATATTCCAGGAAGGCAACGGTGGCGATCCCGACGCAGGTCATGATCAAGCCCCAGGAGCGCGGCCGGATTTGAAACGTTATCCGGGACTTTCTGGCCGTGACCAATCGTTATGGAACTTGTTGCGCGTCAACCCCGTGTGGGCTTGCCTGACTGCGTCACAAGTCCCACGGATTTGATCCGAAAGTTGTTGGAACTGCTGGAGCACCCCACGACCGCGCCAGCTAACGCGCTGTCACAGCTAAACTGGTGAACGACGGCGTGAATATTGCGATCGAAACCGCCTGCTCAGCAGTGATGGCACCTTATCGGAAGTGAAGCGCTGCTCCGCATGAGCGTTACCTCTGGCGATGAACTGGGAGCACCAGTCCTTCGCAATCGGCGCAGATCCATCCGTACCCTGATGGTTCACTTGATATGACTACGATAATTTCCTAATCCCCGCCTTGGCGTATTAACATCAAACGAGGTTCGCGTGGCCAATCATGCCAACATCTACTCAGTGCCGAGAGCGTCTTTTTTTGACCTTCCCGCTACCGCAGGCGCAGAGCCGTATCGAATATTCCTTTCCATCCCGGCAGGAACCCCACCTGCAGAAGGGTGGCCACTCCTGGTTCTGACAGATGGAAACGCCACTTTTCCCTTCGCAGCGGCCTGCCTCGCCACGCAGGCGCCATATCCGGCCGCAACCAATACCGGCTGGGGCGTCGTTGTCGCAATCGGCTATCCTATAGACGAGGCATATGATGGCATGCGACGTTCCTGGGACCTGTCGCCGCCGCCTGGCAAGTCTTATCCCCCGTTTACCACCGATGGTCGTCCAGTTCGCACAGGCGGGGCCGAGGGTTTCCTAACTTTTATCCAGAATGTGCTTCTTCCGTGGATCCAGGAGAAGGTACCAGTGAATAATGGGCGCAAAACACTCTTTGGCCATTCTTTCGGTGGCCTTTTCACCCTTTATAGCCTGTTTGAGCGCCCAGGCTTATTTGATAATTGGATCGCTGCCAGCCCAGCCATTTATTGGGAGGAGGCTGTGATCCTACAAAACGAGCGACGGCGTCGAAATGTGCCGGATGGTGCAGCCTTTCTGCATCTGTCCGCTGGCGAGTATGAGGGCGATGAGCTTGCACCGTTCCAGCAAAAAAATGAGGACGCAGACACGCGTATGGAGCATAAGAAGGAGACACGAACTGTGCTTCTTGCCAGAGAGATGGCGCAGCGTCTGGAATCCGGTCCGGACGGATTACGAGCGCGTTTCGAGCTCTATGCGGGGGAGACGCACATGTCCGTTCTTGCTGTTGCCGTAAGCCGCGCCGTAGGAATAGCGTTCGCCATACGAGCTTGATCGAAGGACAAACGCGGTCTGCACCGCCTGCCGTTCCTCCGCGTTTTCTCCGGGTACGCTGATCGCGCCAAAGAGGGACTGAGTTCCAGGTGCCGATTATTTGCCCAGCGCCAACTGGCCAATCAGGGCGCCTCACGCGCTGCGGCTGCCGAGGAGAACGTCGCTCTTGCCCGGCGTAAAACCGGCGTTCATTTGGATGGTTTCGCCACTGCAATGCCAATTTCAAAAATGCAGATATATAACATGATGAAATAAGTCATATTATATTGATTTTAGCAAATTGACCGTCTATCAAGTGCTCGGCATTGGGGACTTTGCCCAGCAGCATTTTGCTCTGTTTCATGAGATTTCAGATTTAACCCCGGTTTCGCCGGCGGTTCTGCTCGTCTTCAAGGGGCCTGACAGTGACTTTTTTATTCACCCACCCTCGCGCGCGCTACAGATTGACCAGCTCGACGATGCTGATCGGTCTCGCCGCCGTCATTTCATTGCCTTCGCTTGTCGTAGCTCAGGACGCTGAAAAAAAGGCTACACAGCTGGAGACGATTACCGTCACCGCCGGAGGAAATGGCCAGGCTCAGACGATCAGCGAAGACAATGATACGGTCGTTCCCACCCGCTCTGTCTCCGCACTTAAGACCGACACGCCACTTGTCGAAACACCACGCTCAGTTTCTGTCGTCACCAGCAAGGAGATTGAAGATCGCGGTGCGACGGACATGATCCAGGCGACACGCTATACGTCGGGCGTCACCACCGGAGCCTTCGGTTTCGATCCACGCTTCGACCAGATTTACATCCGCGGTATAGAAACCACCACCAGTGGCGACTTCCGCGACGGACTTCGCCAGCCGATCATGACCTACGGCTCGTTCACGACGGAAGTCTACACGCTCGACCGCATCGAAATCCTCAAAGGCCCGGTTTCAGTTATGTACGGCGCCGCAAGTGCTGCCGGCATAGTCAACCGGATTTCAAAAATGCCGCTCGAACAGGACCATCATGAGGTCGAGCTCCAATATGGAACGATAGGCCGCAAGCAGGCTGCTTTTGATTTCGGCGGACCAATCAACGACGACATCTTCTACCGCGTCGTAGGCCTCGTACGCGATGGCGAAGGCAGCTACGATATCACGGACGATCGCTATCTGTTGCAGCCATCCCTCACTTGGAAGCCAGACGACAGCACCACCTTCACAATCTACGGCCTCGCCCAAAGGGGTGAGACGGCGGCGAGCGCGTGGAGCTTCTTGAGTGATGGCAATGTCGAACTCTACACCGATCCTGACTACAACAGCCAGAAAACGGAGCAATACCAGCTCGGATACCAGCTCGAACATGAATTCGACAACGGCCTGACCTTCCGCCAGAATGCCCGAGCCGGTGACGTCGATCTCAAGGCTCACTATCTCAATCGTGTCTTCGTCAACCCTGACAACACCTGGCCGACAACAGCGGTCACGGACTCGATGCGCACCTATCAGATTGACAACCAGCTCGAAGCCAAGTTCGATACCGGCGCCATCTCGCATACCTTACTTACCGGGCTTGATTACACGTGGGTCACGTCTGATTTCGCGATGGGGTCTGGGTCTATACTGCCCGGTGCTGTTACAGACGCGCGGATACCGACACTCGCCTCCTTCACCCGGAGCGACCTGAACCAGACGGGAATTTATGCGCAGGATCAGATGGAGTTTGGCAACTGGCGCGCCGTGGGTGGTCTGCGCTACGACTGGGCGCACCAGGAATCGGCTGTCAGGGGCTCGGGATCGGCCGATGCCAAAGATGACGGCGTGCTTTCCGGACAGGCCGGCCTGCTCTACCTCTTTGACAGTGGTGTTGCACCGTATGCGAGCTACGGCACGTCTTTCGTGCCGTCTACCGCGCTTTCGGCTGATGGGACGGTGCTGAATCCAACCAAGGGCCGACAGATCGAGGCGGGTGTCAAATACCAACCTGAAGGCAAGAACTACTCGCTGAGCGGAGCGGTCTACCGCCTAGTTGAGACTGGCAAGCCGCAGTATGATCGCAGCTTCCTGTTTTCCGAGAATTCGGGCGAAAACACCTATACGGGCGTCGAAGTCGAGGGCCGGACAGAGTTTGGCAACGGTGTCAGCTTGATCGCTGCGTATACATATGCCGACGCCGAAATCACTGGAAATAACGATAAGAGCCTCATCGGCAACGCACCTTCGACAGTGCCACACCACGTCGCATCCCTTTGGGTCAATTACCTAATGTCTGATGACACGGCGTTGACAGGCCTCAGCATCGGTGGCGGTATCCGCGCAGTAAGCGAGTCTTATAAGAGCGACGCAAACACAGCGAAGAATCCAGGGGCCGTTTACTTTGATGCGTCACTTGCTTACGATTTTGGAGCCAAGTCTCCTGAACTCAAGGGCCTTTCGCTTGCGATAAGCGCATCCAATCTCGCTGACAGGCGCGAACAGGTCTGCACCGACGGTTACTGCTATATAGGTCAGAGCCGCACAGTGATCGGTTCGCTCAAATACAAATGGTAAGGATCTGAGAAGCTGGCGCCGGATCACACAAATTACGGTGCCAGATGCCCCGTATTGCGGGTCAACGCAAAACCGTAAGCAGTCAGCGAGGCGCGTCAGGCCCAAAGTTCCGAAGTAAGAGCGTTTCTCTTGCTGATGCGGACCAGCGTAGAGCAATGCGGGGCATCATCTGGGAGGGCGATGCCAAGCGGATTGACGTGATCTGTTGCTGGTCTTGCGTAGGCACTCATTTTTCATAAGCCTTTTCAGAGAAAAGCAATTCGCAGACCCCACGGGCTTGCCTGAGGCGGACTGCTGCAGCTTTTCGCGGCCAATTTTGTGGGCCAGAGGGCATGTCGCGGGTGCCTCAGATGAGCACATTGGTTCCACCAATGCGGCGGCCTCCTTCAGGGTACAACACAAAATAAAAACGATTTTATTTCCATTGAAAACGTTTTTATTATTTGCTACAAGTCCCGGCATCAGGTCAGCGAGCTGGGAGGCATGCGTGGCAGAGACTGAAGCATCAGCGCGCCGGACGCCCCCGACCATCAAGACGTTGGCCGATCTCACCGGCTATTCCATCGCCACCATCTCCAAGGCTCTCAGGGGCTCTCCGGTCGTCGCTCAAGCGACCAAGGATGCGATCTTCAAGGCTGCACAGGACATCGGCTACCAGGCCAATGCCCGCGGCATGGCGCTCAGAACCGGCAAGACCTATCAGGCGGCCGTTCTGATGCCGGTCACGGCGGTGCGCGATTACGAATGGGACGGTGTTGAATACACCCAGATCCTCAGCGGCATCAGCCAGGCGTTGGAAGGCTCCGACTACCGCATATCCGTGCATGTCATCCGCGATACCCAGGACGGTTGCGACATGGCGCGCCGGATCATGGATCAGGGGCTGGCCGACGGCATCATCTTTTCAGGCATTCTGGCTGACGACCCGCGTATCGATCTTCTGGTCGAAAGCGGATTTCCCTTCGTTTCGCTCGGCCGCTGCCGCAAGCCGCTGGTCTATGCCCACGTCGATATCGATAACGAATGGGCTGCCTTTGCCGCAACGGAACGCCTGATCGCTGGCGGTCATCGCCGCATCGCGTTGATCAATCCGCAACGTCCCCTCTCCTACGCCATGGACAGGATCGACGGTTTTACCCGCGCGTTCAGCGCGGCCGGGCTCGAAACGCCCACCGACCTGATCACAGAGGGTGATCTGTCGACCCGTTTCGGCCGCGAAAGCGTGCTTGAGCTGTTGCAGCGGCCGGAACCGCCGACAGCCTTCATCTGCATCAACGAATCCACAACGCTCGGCGTGCTCTCGGGGCTTGGCAGCCTCGGGCGGCAGGTTGGCGCCGATATCGATGTCATCGCTTACGACGATATCAATGTCAGCGCCTATTTCACCCCGCCAGTCACCACTTTCTACCAACCTATCGAAGTCCTCGGGAGGACGCTCGGACAATTCCTGTTGCAGCGCATGGCGGGCGGAGATCCGCAGATGCTGAGGCAGGTTTTCAGGCCAACGCTGATCGAAAGGCAGCCCGACAATCTCGGCGCGCGCCCGGCCTGACATCCCATTCACAAGCGGAGGAGAACGAACGTGAAGAAATATATGATTGCCCTTGCCATGGCTGCTCTTGCATCCGGCGTTTCCCATGCGGCCGATCTCGGCGGCAAGCTGTTGAAGGTCGGTTCCGACACCACCTCGCCGCCGATGGAAAGTGTCGATCCGGCCAGCGGTCAGATCGTCGGCTTCGATGTCGACGTGGTGAACGCCATCTGCGCCAAGATCAACTGCCAGGCAGAGTTCGTCACCACCGGCTGGGACGGCATCTTCGCAGCGCTCGATCAGGGCAGTTTCGATCTCGTCGCCTCCGGTGTCTCGATCACCGACGAGCGCAAGAAGGCAATGGACTTCTCCGATCCCTATATCGTCAACAGCCAAGCCGTGCTGATGCGCGTCGCCGACCAGGGCATTTCGCTCGACGATTTCAAGGCGAAGGGCAAGAAGCTCTCGGCCCAGGCCAACACGACGGACGCGCAGGTTGCCGAAGGCATCGTCGGCAAGGAAAATGTCATCGCCTATGACAGCTTTTCGGCTTCGGTCATCGCCCTGAAGAACAAGGATGTCGACGGTGTCGTCATCAACGGCGCCAACGCCGCCGCCTATGAGCGCGAGTTTGCCGGCGAGCTGGTCGTTGCCATCAAGGATCTGCAATCCGATCCGCTTGGCCTCGTCTTTCGCAAGGACGACGCCAATATCGCCGCCTTCAACGAAGGCCTGAAGATGATCAAGGACGACGGCACGCTCGACCAGCTGGTCGGCAAGTATTGGGGCCTCAAGTAAGCCTGATGATGCGGCGGCCCGGAGCGCGCATTCGCTCCGGAACCGTTTTCCGAACACCTCGAACCACTCTTGCGGAGGAATGAATGTCATTCCTGAAAAGTGTGCGGCCCAGCAATCTCATCATTCTGACCGCACTGCCCTTCATTATCTATCTGTTCACATCCTCGGCAGACTACCAACGCTCGCTGCGCGCCATCCTCGGCGTTGAAAACGGCTCATCCGCCTTCGTGCCTGGTTTCATGGCGCTGGCCATCGCCTTTTCGTCGGGGATCGCCATACTGGTCTTCTCGCGTGCCAAGGCAAACCGGCCGCGACTGGCATTGTCAGCCGCTATCCTCAATCTGGCGGCGGCCGCGACGATCTTTGCCAGCGGCGCTGTCCATCCCTTTGCCGCATCGGTCGTCGCCAATGGCGTGGATTCCTTCACCTCAACCCTCGTTGCCAAGGGCGTCACGCCCCGGCAACTGACGGAGACGGCCGACCTCGTGGTGCGTGGCATCGAAGCCATGCTCTATGCCGCCTATCTCGGCCTGACGCTTGCCGGCCTTGGTCTCTTCCTCGCCACGCGCCAAGCCGCCGCTGACAACCGCCTGCGTCGCATCGGCCGCTGGATTATCGGTCTGACCAATGGTGCAGGCGCGCTGTTCGTCTTCTTCTTCGCCCATATCGCCTTTGCCGCCGGTGTTGCCACCACCATCCGTGCCGCCTTGGCTGCCTATGTGCTGGCCGCCATCATGGGGCTGATCTGGGTCGGCCTGTTGCAACTACACTATGCAAAGCGCACCGGCCTGTATTTCGCCACAACCACGCTTGTACTAGCCATCGCATCCGGCTGGTTCCTGCTGCAACCGCGTGACAATTATGTGCTGACGGGCACGCGCAGCGGCAAGGTCGCGATCATCAGCAACACGCCGTCATCGCTGATCGGCGCCGTCCGCTACGGCCAGTATCCGGGCGGACCGGCCGCAGAAACGCCGGTCAGAACCTTCCTTGGCCCGACGGAGGCGATCGCGGCCCTTGAAAAGAAGGAGGACGTCAGCGCAGCCCTGATGCCCGCCGCAGCGGTTCCCACCGGCTGGCCAATTCTCTGGCAGGTTGAGACACTGAACGACCGCGACCGTTCGGCGGGCATTACATTCGCAGTACTGGCGATCATCCTCGGACTGCTCACCTTCGGCGGTTATCTGCACCGGCGTCATCCGCTGGCAATCGGTTCGGAATTCATTGTCGATACCATTCGCGGCATCCCGATGCTGGTGATTGTGCTCTATGTCGGCCTGCCGCTCAGCGGCGCTCTCAAGGACGCAACACAGGGCGTCGTCGATCCACCAAACCTGGTGCGCGGCATCTTTGCCATGGCGGTCGCCTATTCGGCCTATCTCGCCGAAATCTTCCGCTCCGGCATCAATGCCATTCCCGCAGGCCAGGTCGAGGCTGCTTATAGTATCGGCCTCACCCGCTGGCAGGCGGCCCGTCTCGTTGTGCTGCCTCAGGCGTTCCGGATCATCATTCCGCCGCTTGGCAACGAGCTGATCGCAATTCTCAAGGATACCTCGCTCCTGTCGATCCTCTCTATCCGCGACATCACCCAGCGCATGCGCGAGTTCCAGTCGGCAAGCTTCCTGCCGTTCGCTCCCTACAACTCCGCTGCCATCTTCTACATCTTCCTGACGCTTGCCGCGGCAAGCTTCGTCAACACTATCGAGAGAAAATATGACGTCAAACATCGCTAACGACCGCAAGATCCTTGAAGCACGCGCAGCAAATCTCGTCCTGCCAGAGGGCTTCGTCTTCGGCGCCGCTACAGCCGCCTACCAGATCGAGGGCGCCCCCTCAGCCGACGGCAAGGGCGAGAGCATCTGGGACCGGTTTTGCAAGGTGCCCGGCGTCATCGTTGATGCCAGCAGCGGCGATGTCGCCTGCGACCACTATCATCGCTGGGGACAGGATATCGCCGTCCTGAAGGCCATGGGGCTTGGCGCCTACCGGTTTTCCTTTGCCTGGGCGCGGCTGATCCCGGAAGGCAGTGGCACTATCAATCAGAAAGGCATCGCCTTCTACGACGGTTTGATCGACGACCTGCTTGCCGCCGGCATCGAGCCTTACGCGACCCTCTATCACTGGGACCTGCCGCAGGCGCTGCAGGAGCGCGGTGGCTGGTACAATCGCGAAACGGCTGAGCATTTCGCCGACTACGCCGCCGTTGCTACCCGCGCCTTCGGCGACCGCGTCAAGAAATGGACGACACTCAACGAACCCTGGACATTCTGCTGGTCAGGGCATGCGAGTGGTGAGGATGCGCCTGGCCTGCATGACGGCACGAAAGGCGGCGTCACCGCCAGCCATCACGCCCTGCTGGCGCATGGTCTGGCCGTGCCCGTCATCCGAACGGAGGTGCCGGACGCATCTGTCGGCATCGTCTTCGATCTCAACGTCGTCGAACCTGCAAGCAGCGATCCCCGCGACATCGCCGCGGCAAAACGCTTCGATGGCGCCCAGAACCGCTGGTTCCTCGATGCTATTTTCAAGGGCAGCTATCCGCAGGATATGCTCGACCTTTACGGCGACCTGCTGCCGCCGATCCACGCAGAAGACAGTGCCATCATCGCGGCGCCGGTTGATTATCTCGGCGTCAACATCTACCGCCGCTCGGTCATGACAGAGGGGACCGAACTGGCACCGCTGAATTTCCAGCGCGTCCAGCCGGAAGGCAGCTATTCCGAGGTCAACTATGAGATTTGGCCACGCTGCATCTACGATATCCTGCACTATGTGCACGAGAATTACGCCCCGAAGGAAATATTTATCTCGGAAAACGGCGTCGCGACCGCGCCGGAAAGCGTCGGCGAAGACGGCCATGTCTGGGACGATGTTCGCGCCGCCTATTACGTCGATCACCTCGAGTACGTCGCCAAGGCGGCAAGCGAAGGCGTTCCGGTCAAGGGCTACTTCGCCTGGACGCTGACCGACAATTTCGAATGGGCCTACGGCTATACGACGCCGTTCGGCATCACCCATGTCGATTTCGAAACGCAGGTGCGGACGGTCAAATATTCCGGCGAAATCTACCGCCGGATCGCAGCGCAGAGCCACGCGGCGCCAGCAAGGAGTGTGAACCTTGGTGGTTGAGCCTAACCAGATCGCTCATCCGACGGTTTTGATCACCGGTGCATCTCGCGGCCTCGGCCGCGAGATGGCGCAGCAATATGCGGCGACCGGCTGGCGCGTGATCGCTTGCGGCCGCGCCAGCGCGGCACTGGTTGAAGACAGCATCGTGCCGGAAATGCTCGACGTTGCCGACCCGGCGTCGATCATCGATCTCGCTCGCCGTCTGGCCGGCGTACCGATCGACGTGCTGATCAACAATGCCGGTATCCGCGGCGATACCGGCGGACTTCAGACACTGGGGCCGGACGATTTCTTGGAGGTCATGCGTATCAATACGCTCGGGCCCTTGCTTGTCACACGTGCGCTGCTGCCCAATCTTGTGACCGGCACGAGAAAAACCGTTGCCAATATCAGCAGCCGCGCCGGTTCGATCACTGAGGGCACGCTGGACGACGACGATGGCGATTATGCCTATCGCTGCTCGAAGGCAGCATTGAACATGGCGACCGTCAAGCTCGCCCACGACCTGCGCGCCAATGGCATTGCCGTGCTGTCGCTGCATCCGGGATGGGTGAAAACCGACATGGGCGGCGATGGGGCCGTCGTGCCCGTCGCAGATAGCGCTGCCGGATTGCGCCGGATCATCGATAGAGCCACGCTGGCAGAGAGCGGCGGCTTCCGCACCTTCGATGGACAAGCCGTTTCCTGGTAAGGATTAGGGCTGACCGGCAGCCCCGGTCAGCCGAGCGCCAGTTCTGTCTTTGCATCGAAGAGATAAAGCGCATCCTCGTCAAAGCTGAAAGCGTGCTTCATGCCGACCGCCAGCTTGGTGCACGATGGCAGGCAGGCGGTGACCCGTTGGCCAGATCCGGCCGGTGCCCACCAGTTGGGCTTCTAGGACTTGACTCGTTTTCGAATTGCGCATATCCAGTTGTAGGCCTAACCCTACAACTGGATATTATGACCCAATCGTCTCTCAAAACAATGTCCGCATTGCCATTGGCAGATCTGCCGGGGCCGGACACACCTATTCGCCGCCTGCACCATCCTGGGCGCTGGCTGAGCGGCATTGCCGTCATTGCGCTGCTTGCTGTAATCGGTCGCGCCTTTGCCGTTGGGCAAATTCAGTGGCCGGTGGTCGGAGAGTTCCTGACGGCCGGCGTCATCATCACCGGTTTTGGCTGGACCCTTTTGATCTCGGCCTGCGCGCTGTTGCTCGGCGTCATGCTCGGCTTCGTTTTCGGAATCTTACGCCATTCGGAAAACCCGGTCCTGCGTTTCGCCGCCTGGCTATACGTCTGGATATTCCGCGGCACCCCGGTGCTGCTGCAGCTTCTCATCTGGTTCAACATCGCACTTGTCTTTCCACGGCTCTACATTCCGGGCCTTGTCGATGAGCGCATGGTCGATGTGGTGACGCCCTTCGTCGCAGCCGTTCTCGGCCTCGGCGTCAACGAGGGTTCTTATCTCACCGAGGTGGTGCGCGGTGGCATCGGATCAGTCGATCATGGTCAGAAGGAAGCGGCTCACACGCTCGGCATGACACCTGGCCAGACGATGCGCCGCATCGTCCTGCCACAGACCCTGCGGCTGATCCTGCCGGTTCTCGGCAACAGCGCCATTGGCATGCTGAAATTCTCCTCGCTGGCCGCAACCATCGCCATGGGCGAAATGCTGAACGCGGCCCAGCGGATCTACTTCATCAACGGAGCGGTCATCGAGCTGCTGTTCGTCTGCGCTGCCTGGTATCTGGCCGGAACGACGGTGCTTTCCATCGGCCAGTATTATCTCGAACGTTATTTCGGCCGCAACACCGCGGTCGCCACCAGCGACCGGAGCTGGTTCAAGGGTTGGGCGCGGCGCCCTGCCACCTCGGGGGAAGCATGAGTCTCGCAGTCAAGGCGGTCGGAATCCGCAAGAGTTTTGGCAGCCACGAAGTGCTGAAAGGTCTCGACCTTGAGGTTGCCTATGGCGAGGTCCTGTGCATCCTCGGCCCATCAGGCAGCGGCAAGAGTACGTTTCTGCGCTGTATCAACCATTTGGAAACGCCGAACAGCGGTTATGTCTGGGTCGACGGCGCCATTATGGGCTACGAGCTTAATCGCGGCGCCCTGCAGGAGCTGCCGGTCAAGCGGCTGCGCGCGCAGCAGAGCCAGCTCGGCATGGTGTTCCAGCATTTCAATCTCTTCGCCCACCGCACCGTACTTGGCAATGTCATCGAGGGGCCGATGGTGGTGCGCGGCCTGCGCCGCGCCGAAGCGGAAGCCCACGCAATGGAATTGCTGGAACAGGTCGGCATGGCCGGCAAGGCGTCGAGTTATCCCTCGCAACTTTCCGGCGGCCAGAAGCAGCGCGTGGCGATCGCCCGTTCGCTGGCAATGGAACCGCGCGTGATGCTGTTTGATGAACCGACTAGCGCACTGGATCCGGAACTGGTTGGCGAAGTGCTGGAGGTCATGCGCAACTTGGCGCGCGGTGGCACGACCATGATCGTCGTCACCCATGAGATCGGTTTTGCCCGCGAGGTGGCCGACCGCGTTGTGGTGATGATCGACGGAGAAATTCGCGAAACTGGCGTGCCGGTGCAGGTCCTCAGCAATCCCGGCGATCCGCGCGTGCGCACATTCCTCAGCCGCGTACTGGCCTGAGGTTCACAACTTCAAATGGGAGAACGAAGAGAATGAAACGACTGTTGCCAATGCTAGCGGGACTGGCCTCCGCAACCTTCATCAGCCTTGCCGTATGCAGTGCGGCCCATGCCGCCGACGAAAAGCTGGCTGCCGCGCTGCCTGAAGCCGTGCGGACCGGCGGCAAGCTGAACGTCACGATCAGTCTTGCCTACCCGCCGATGGAATATAACGATGCCGGTTCGACAGAGCTGAAAGGCTTCGACATCGATCTCGCCAAGGCCATAGCCGACCGCCTCGGGCTCGCAGCCGAATTCCAGAATGTCGAATTCCCGCAGCTGATCCCACAGGTCATCACCGGCCGTTCCGATTTGATCATGACTGCCTTTTCCGACAAGGTCGAACGTCAGAAGCAGCTCGATTTCATCGACTACTTCCAGACCGGCAACGTCCTGTACTCGACCGTCGATCATCAGAACGAGATCAAGTCCGAAACTGACCTCTGCGGCAAAACCGTGGCTGTGGCGACCGGCACGAGCTGGGTCACCTGGACGGAGGAGCTCGGCAAGGCCAAGTGCGCTGAAGACAAGCTGATCACCGTCATCCAGATCCCGACCCAGGCCGAACATATCATGCAGATCCGCCAGGGCCGAGCGCAGGCTTCGGTGATTGGACTGGAAGGGCTGCTCGACCTGATGAAGCACGAGCCCGGCAAGTTCTACCAGATCGGCGAGGTCGGAGAGGTCAACCACTACGGTATCGCTTTCGCCAAATCGAACGATCAATTGCGCGACGCCGTACTGGGCGCACTCGATGCTCTGAAGGCCGACGGCACTTATACACAGATCCTCGACCGCTACGGCTTGAATCAAGCCGGTGTGAAAGAGTTCAAGGTAAACGGAACTACGAAGTAACCGACCCATCGGGGAGCCCGCCTTGACTCATCCTTCTACGCCAAACGCCTCCATCGCAACGGGCGAACGTCCCGACGACAGACTGTCCCGGTTGCGGCTCGATCTCCATTCGAGCGAGCAGCTCTACCGACAGCTTTACCGGGCGTTGCGCGCTGCCATCCTCGGTGGTGATTTCTCCGAAGGGGAAGCCATTCCCTCGGAGAACCAGTTGCGCGACCAGTTCGGCATCGCCCGAACGACCGTGCGCAACGCGATGGCGCTTCTGGTGTCGGAAGGATTGGTCCAGCAGGTTCGTGGCCGGGGCACGATCGTTTCGCATCGGCCGATCAGCCACAACATCTGGAATTTCGGCAGCTTTACGGAACTGGCGCGCCGGCAGGGCCAACGTCCGGTGACACGGGTACTCGAACACCGCGTGGAAAACGGCGAACTGCTGCTGGTGCGTGCCCGCGGCCTTGCCAATGATGAAACGGTGAACTGGTTGAACGTCGACACGTCGCGGCTCGACTTGGCCCTCTACCCAGGGGTCGACCGCAACGATTTCGCGGCGCAATCGCTCTATGAGGTGTTGCGCCGCGATTATGATCGCCATCCCCTGCGTTCGGAACTGCTGCTGACGGTTGTGCCGCCATCCGATCTCCTGCGGGAGGTCTTTGCCCCGGCACTGGATGTGCCGGGCTATCTTTGCGCCAGCGGGGATGTACTCGACGCCGACGACCGATTGGTTGAGCGGACATCCATTGTCTACTCGCCGGCGGTCCAGATGAAATTCGCTACCCGCTGGGGGCGTGATACCGCGCCGGCATGAGAGCTGCGCGACGCAGGAGAACAAGACATGAGCCGTTTCGACGAGACTTTTATCAACCCAAAGCCCATCCTCGGCATGCTGCATCTGGCCGGCGAGGGTTCTGCGGCCAAACTCGCCCAGGCCGAGGAAGAAGCCCGCATCATGGCTGGCGAAGGGATCGACGGTCTTGTGGTCGAGAATTATTTCGGCGATGCCGACGATGTCGAACGAGTACTGGAGCGGCTGTGCAGCCTTGATCTCGGCACGCGCATCGGCATCAACGTGCTGCGGGACAACGCGCGCGCCTTTGCGCTCGCCAAGCGGTTTCCGGTCTCCTTCATACAGATCGATTCCGTCGCCGGCCATCTGCCACTGGAAGACGATGCGCCTTTCGCTGCCGGTCTCGCCATGCACCGCGAAAGCGTTCCGGCGCTGCTGCTCGGCGGCGTACGGTTCAAATACCAGCCGATTCTGTCTGGACAACCCGAGGAAGAGGACGTTCGCATTGGCTCATCGCGCTGCGACGGTCTTGTGGTGACCTCGGATGCAACCGGCCAGCCGACCGATATGGGCAAGGTGGCCCGTTTCCGCACGGCTAGCGGCGGAAGCATCCCGCTCCTGATCGGCGCAGGCCTGACCGAAACCAACGCGGCCGAGCAGCTGGCGCAAGCCGACGGCGCCGTCGTCGGCAGCTGGTTCAAGCACGACCACAAGGACACCGGTCGCGTCGACGCCACTCATGTCGCCCGCCTGATGCGGGCCGTGCGGGCCATAAGGCGGGCCGCATGAGCACCCTGGATGCCATTGTCGCCCGTCCGGTGACGTCCGAGAATTTTGCCCCCTTCGGCACGGTCTACGACCTCACTAGTGATATCGACCCCAAGGCGGTGTGGACCGCAGGCGACGGTTGGTACGACGGCTTTACCAGAACTCCGCTGATCGAAGGTTCCGGCCATCTTGGTGTGACGCGCGGTGGTGGCACTCCCTGGCTCTGCGTGACAATGGAACGGCACCCCGGGACAGAGGAGGCGATTTTCTGCGGGGCACAGCCGGTTATCCTCGCGGTTGCCCCCGCATCGGATGCCGATGCGGCCAATCGGGCGGACATCGAAGCATTCGTGATTGCGCCGGGTCAAGTTGTCGTGATGCGCCGGGGCGTCTGGCATGATGCCTGCCGGGGGGTGTCCGGCCCTGCGGCCTATTACTGGATGGCGATTTGTGGTCTCGGCGAAAGCCCCTGGGTTCCTGTTGCAGGCGGGCCAAGGCTGGTGCAGGCCAAACCGAATGAGGAGCTGAACACATGACCGCCTTCTTCATCGGTGACGTGGCAATCGACGAATATTACACCGCCGATCGCTGGCCGGGGCGAGCCGACAAGGGCATGGTCGCGGAACTGCCTGCCGAGATCGGCGGCTCCATTGCCAATGCCGCCGTCGTCCATGCGGGGTTGGGCGGCGAGACGCAGTTCATCTCGCTCTTGAACGATAGCCCGCTGTCGCAGCGGCTGATTGCCGACTTGCGGGATAACGGCGTCGGCGTCGATCACATGCTAACAGATCCGGCGATTGCGGAATCGCGCAATCTGATCTTCTTGGTTCAGGGCGAGCATATCGTGCTAACTGTCGAAATGGGCGAGCAGCCGATGTGGCTAACATCGGAGAGCCTCGAAGCGTTGCGGCAGCCGGGCTTTCTTTACACCACACTTTACCGTGCCCGCCGGCTTTATGCGCAAGCCGTGGATGGCGTCCTTAAGCAGGCGGCGCTTTTGGCCGATCTGCGCCAACGTGGCCGCCGCGCCATCTTCGATCTCGATGTTGGCGGCTGCACGATCGAAGACATGCCCTATCTCATCGGGGCCGCCGTCGTCATCTTCAATCAAGTCGGCTTCCGCGCCGCCTTCGGCCATGACGACATTAACCGTATTGGCGACTGGACGAGAGAACACCAGATCGGCTGGGTGGTGCGCACGCTCGCCGCGGATGGCGCCGAGGCCTGCAACGGCGGGACGGTCCTGCGCGCGGCCGGATTTCCGGTCGATGTCGTCGATGTCACTGGCGCCGGCGATACGTTCGGCGGCACGCTGACCTGGTGCTTAACACGGGATCGACGCTTCGACGACGCACTGGAGTTTGCAGTTGCAGCCGCCTCTCGCGCGGTAACGATCCATGGCCCGCGGGGCGGTAGGGCATGCGCCGAGGAAATAAACCGGTGGCGTAACGAGCGGCGAAAATGATGCAGTGGAAATGGTCGAAGCAGCCCGAAAGAAAATTGTCCCTTTGCCGCTGATGTGAACAAAACAAAACCGTGCTCCACGCACACAGTGTTGTTTCGTAGTCAAAGAGCCGCCATGAGGTGCGCTGGTAGATGCTCAACCGCACCGAACATCGAGTTGCGTAAATCACTGTATCCCCAAGTGATTGAATGCGGATCGGCGGTTCGATACCATTCAAGGCGAGGAAGTTTGCGTAGCGGCAGTCAGAGTGAGTTATGTCTCATCCTAATCATCGCGCAACCAAGCTGGCCCGATATCGTGCTCTATGCCAACTGCCGTCCACACCCGAGGTTTTGACGGCTCATCCAACCACTCTATCCATTTATCCCTTTCCTCGATCGTGTCGAAGAACCGCAGCGTTTGTATTCGTCGTCGGTCGCCTCAAGCATTTCGCCGATTGACACCAATTCTAAGGGTAGCGGCACCTCGCGGCCGTCAAAGCGTGTAAAATGAACCCCTTCCGCAGCGAGGCGAATGACTCGATCTGTGCCATAGCTTCCATCAAGGTCATCGACCGTGGAGTACATGCCAGTCCATAAAAATGCTCGGGCTATGAAATTCGCTCAGGTGCGCGCCAAAGGCAAGATCAAAGGCTAACAGTCTTACGCAGCGCATCGTTCATGCGGGACCGCCAACCTTTGCCTGCGGACTTGAACGCATCAACCACATCGGGATCGAGCCGGATGGTAACTGGCTTCTTCGTCTGCTCAAGTGTAGGGCGACCGCGCTTGGCGATCTCCCTGTCCATGCCTGCGGCAAGATCGGGAAAGACCTCAGCGAACGGCCTGGCCTCGGCGAGCTGCTCCTTAGTCAGTTCCGGATTGTCTGAAACCTCGTCCCAATCGGTTTTGCTATAGTCGCGTCCAGGTTTGAATTCGTCCTGCTTTGTGTGCTTGATAGCCATCAGATCAGGTTCCTTTCGTCTTTTGCGGGTCAGATGCATCGAGATAACCGACAGTCCTTCCGTGCCAAGTGTAGTGAAGATCACCGAGATCGTGCCGTCTCCAAGACGACCGACTGCCTGAAACCGACCAGCCTTGGCAGGACTGACCAGAGCGCCAAGGAAGAACTCGTATGATAGGGCTGCCAAGTCGAGGCCGTGTTTCTCGATGTTGGCAATCCGCTTGGGTTCGCCCCAGATGATTTTCATATATTGTATGTACGAAAAGCTCCTACTGCCGACAGAGTTTGTTGTACGTACATTGAGTAATATTTGTACGTACACCGAAGAGTGCCCCATGGCTGATCCTACAGCCGAAAAACAACCCGCTGACCTTCGAGATGAACTCAAGTTCAAACCTGGGCAGTCCGGCAACCCTGTGGGCCGACAAAAGGGATCGTCATTACGAAGTTCTCCTTAAAGTTTTTGGCGGCAGCAAAATTTGTCGTTTGCGGTTGTGAACCCCTACTAACAGACTGCTGCACGGGCCTGACCTTCGATGAGGCGTGGGCCAGTTAACCACCATCGCGTTTGCCGAGCAGCGACTAGGCGGGTATCGGCATGTTATTCGGGAACCAGACTGTCCGCTCCCGGCCCCAAAACAATCACTCCAGCCAACTCAAGTTGCTGACTCGCCCATGGAATTTGCTCCCAAGGGGTTTTGTAATAATGGGGTCGTTGGTTCTGATCCCTCAAGAGGAGCAGGTAGACTGTTTGGTTAGCTTGCTGAAACCTCCAATCGCTGCCTTTCCTAAGGACCAGCGCCCCTCGAATAAACCATTACGCGATTTCGTCCGGCCTTCTTTGCATTATAAAGGGCCATATCAGCATTGCGTTGTAGCAGTTCTGTCGTGATGTTCGTTGAGGGGAGCGGGGATACGGCTATTCCCACACTGACCGTAACATACGAAGTGACCTGTGAGGTGGGGTTCGGAAGTGATGCGGCTTCCACGCGGTCGCGAATTGTTTGGGCGATCGTTTTCGCGACCTCTTCATCGGCGTCAGGCAAAGCGATCAGAAATTCCTCTCCACCGTAACGAGCGACGAGATCCCCCTCATCCCGTAAACAGCTCTGAATGATGCCTGCGACCTTGACTAGGCAGCGGTCACCCTCCGCATGCCCGAGACTGTCGTTGAGTTTCTTGAACTCATCGACATCACACATCAGCATCGCAAGACGTCTCCCGGTTCCATCATTGTTGCTCCACAGGCGTTCGAGCGTTTCGTTCATGGAGCGGCGGTTGGCAACTCCGGTTAGGGGATCGGTTGTTGCGAGGCGTTCCAGCTTTACGTTGGCATCCGTGAGCACTGCAAGGCGGCTACGGTCGCGAAGTTCCAGTAAGAAAGTTTTATGCGCCAGGACGATGATAGTCCGGCGCGCGACGACGGTCGCAAATACGCCGCATGCAAAAAACAAGGTTCCTGCAAGAGCGCTTCCAACTCCGATGCTCGGGTTTCGCAGCTGAAACACGAGATAGAGACCGAGGGCGAATATGGCGATCGCCATGGTCCATTTGAGGGGGACCGGGAAGATGATTATCGTGGTGACCGCAACGAACAGCATGATCTTAAGGTGGCGCTCGTAGAACTCTTGGCCTGCGCTTACACCGACCAAAGCCACGCAAAGCAGGATGACGAACACACCAGAAAGAATGATTGCGCCCTGTGCCCAAACCCCAGGCCTCTGAACGAAGGCGAAGCTGGTGAGGAGAGCTGCCGGAATCATCATTGAAGCGGGGAGGAGCA
The DNA here is from genome assembly GCF_033447125.1 of Rhizobium sp. PL01. Classification (NCBI taxonomy): domain Bacteria; kingdom Pseudomonadati; phylum Pseudomonadota; class Alphaproteobacteria; order Hyphomicrobiales; family Rhizobiaceae; genus Rhizobium; species Rhizobium sp. PL01. Next base: position 58,201 of record NZ_JAWQUM010000010.1, read on the forward strand.
TCGAGACGACGGTGCGGGTGGGAAGCAAGAGCGCATTGAGGACAAGCGTCAAAACATCGAGCACAACGACCCACAACATCCACGATTGCACGATTGCACGATCTTGGCAGTCTGCGGCCAAACGCGCTCGCGAAAGAGTTGAGACAATTCGGGACTGAGACGGATGTTACGCGTGCGGCGTGCGAGCAGACGTTCGACTTCTTCGACGAGCTCGGCACTCAGCCTCGGGAAGTTCTTCTTTGAAGGGCTACCCGTCGGTGTGCCAGATCCTGTCGCTCTCTGCTCGTCCATGTCCTTTGAACTAGCGGACTGATGATCAGCTGCAAGCCTCCATTATCGCATCAATGTTTGGATGTCGTTAACCGCAAATGTTGATCGCGTGCATTTCTGCTATGAGGCGGGATAGCGTCCGAGACCCACCCGGCAGCAAATCCCGCCGACGGAAAAGCTCGAGCGTTTTGGTGGCGACACGGTCATCCATGGGCCTTGCGTCCATCACGTCCAACCTTCTGATCCGAAGGCGGCCTATGCCACTGGCCAGGTTTATGGTGCGGCAGGTGGGGCAGTCAGCCGTAGCTCGTTACATCCCTTCGGCTGTCAAAACTACAGCCGAAGGGGGGCTTTCCTTGGCAATCAGAGAACCGAAACGTTCTCCGCCTTCGACTTTCCGGTCTTGCGATCCTGACCGACTTCAAAGCTTACCTTGTCCCCCTCGCGCAGGGAACTGCCGCTTTGCAAGGCGGAAACGTGGACGAACACGTCCTGTCCGCCATTTTCGGGGGTGATGAAGCCGAAGCCTTTATCGTCGTTGAAAAACTTTACTAAACCCGTAGCCATCTCGATTTCGTCCCATGTGATTTCGGCGGAATTGCGAGGCAGATCTAACGCGCTAAGGGACTGTAATCAACAGAGATTTTTGCGAAGAGAAATTAATGGAGCGCGCATATCCGTCCAGGACAGATCTGCTTGAAAAAGTCTTCTTTGTGGATGTGATTTCCAGAAATGACCTGCCTTCAGGTTTCGTTAGGCCGAGCGCAATCTCATGACTGGTCTTTTTTGCCGATTGGCAGTTTGGCGGTTGCGTTAACGGACAAGTCGACGCGTATCCTTTTGGCCGTCACAAAGTGAACACGATGAGAACATCGTCGTTTGCAATGTAAACCGATGCCTAAAGCGAACCAAGCCGTTATTGATTGCCTAAGGAGGATAGGTGCAACGCCAGCGGACCCAGTTGGATTGTTTTCTATCGCAGTTCCATTGGTGACCGAGGGCTTCAGCGAGAACGAAATCGCGAGCGCGTTGCTTTGGCTTGAATCGAAGAATGTAATAGCGCTCGAAAAAAACAATCGCTTGAGATTGTTGAAAAGGCTGCCTGACGAGCCGCACTAACTGAAGTATTGCAGGATTGACAGTGCAGCTCTGCGCAGATGGCACGACGCGCCGATTGCCAAGGGGAACGATCGTTTCCATATTACTCCCAATTCCAACGTCACACCACTTGCCGTGCCGACGGTTTCCAGCCGTGCGATGCTGCGGGAGCTAGGAGAAGGCAATGCCGATAATGCCGAAGACCCTGATGGAGATGCCTTCGAACGAGCGGACAGGAATGTTGACTGTTGTCGTAGAGGCTCTGCGTGCGTTGGCCGAAGAGGCAGTGGATGAGGGAAATGCCAGACTAGCTGCAAATGCGGTATCGATCGCCTATTCAATCGTCGGATGCCGGGCCGATCGCTCAGACGAACATTTGGGCGCTGCGGGTATGTTGCTGGAACAGGGCATCCAGTTCATCCACGCGCAAGGAGCCGGGCTGAAGCAAAGTCCGCTTCAATGAAAACCAAGCAGTAGTGATCGCACGCTCCGAACTCTTCCTTGACCTTGCATGTGGCCGGCCGGAGCACCGGTATCCAATTTGCGGTCCAGTCGCGCGCGACCGCAACAGTCACGTTCTATCGTCGTGTTTCGGGCACTTTATTGGCGAGCAGCCTCGCCACACTGCCGTCCTAGGTCAGTGCTTTCGGAGCGGTCTTGAAGCCTTTGCAGATTGATCGATGCGCATGTGCTTGCTGTCGAGCGTCTAAACGGCGATGACACGCCACTTCCGACCCTGGCGAAGGGAAAAAACCGATACTGGGCGGATTTGGACCCATGTCAGGGACGATCGGCCGTTCGGTGGCCCCCGCCGCCAGCAGCCCTCTTCTATGCCTCGCGTGATCGGCGGCAGGAACATCCACTGCGTTAACTTCGGACTCTGGGATGCTGGAAGCGTACGAAAGATCTTTTCCGAGATTGAGGAAGAGGCAATTTCATATTGTCTTGAAGAGGGACGCGCCCATCCAACATAAAGTAATTTTTTATGTTCGGTCGCGTACGGGGCATCTCAATAAGGATTGCAGTTGGTAACTCCGGGTCCAGACTATGGTGCTGCGCTGCTGCCTATTTTACCGACAATCGACATAAGGTGCTCCCGCTGAAACCGTAGAAAGGAACCGAAAAAGAGGATCAGACGCCGATAAACGCGTCGACCACGCAGCGCTCGGCACGAGCATTGATAATTTGCAAACGGCCCACGACTGCCCTCCTTCGCCTTTGTTGCGATGCCGCGTTCCCGACCGCGAAGTAGGTAGCGCTTGGCACACGACGTTCACAAACCGCGTCAGTAACCCGGCAAGCCTACAACGATTGGACTAGTTGGAACGTTTCAAAAACGATGTAAATTGTCGGACCATAGAGTTGAGAAAATCTTTCCCAGACGGACTTTGGCTGTCAAAGAGAACATATTGGGGTCCCTGAACTTGGCTTCACACAGTGTGCTTCTTGCGGAAATCACACTCGCCGCCACAACCATGGCGCAAACCACCGATTGGCGGGACGGTATTGACAATCTACTGGAACGATTGGGCGGTTCTGCGGATGTCAGCCGCGTCTATCTCTTCGAAGTCGAAGTGACCAAAGACGGAGTGCTGACACACGGCTGCTTTCACGACTGGGCGGCCCATGGTCTTGATCGTCTCGCCAAGTCGGCCCGGTATAAACGCGAGATCATTGAGAACTATGATCCCATATTCGATTCATGGATCGAGAGCCGCAGACGTGGTCAGCTCATCAAAGGCCATACCCGCGAGCTTAAGGGCGTGCTCAGAGAGGACTTCGACTATCAAAAGATCAAATCATTTATGTCGATGCCGATACTGGTGAACGGCGTTTGGTGGGGCCATCTCGGGTTCGATGATTGTATTCGCGAGCGCGAATGGTCGATCGACGAGGTTCACCTTCTCCAAACAACCGCGGCATTGATCGGCGCATCCGCCACGCGAGAAGAAGCAGCTCAAAAATATCATCGGAACGAGAGGCTGCGGGCCGCGATGGCGGACGTCGCTCTTGACGCAATCATTGTGATCGATGGTGATGGAATTGCCAGGGATTTCAACCCGGCCGCAGAAGCGATCTTCGGCCGTTCTCGATCGGATGTCCTCGGTCGGAAAATATCGGATTTGATTGTTCCTGAGAAGCTTAGACCAGGCCATGAACGCGGCTTCAAGGCCGCGACAAAAGATCGCCAGCTACGCCTGCCAGCGGTCCGCCGCGAGATGTCAGCCCTGCGCGTGGATGGAACCGAGTTTCCGATTGAACTGGCTCTGGTCCAGGTCGATCAAGGACACGAAATCCTCTACGCTGGGTTTATCCGAGATCCTACGGATCGCAAGCTGGCAGAAGTCCGCATACGTGAGGTAGAGCGAGAACGGTCGAACCTGGCGCGGTTCTTTTCGCCGCAACTCGTCGATCATATGATTTCCATCGAAACGCCCCTGTCATCTGATCGTTATCAGGCTGCGTCCGTACTTTTTGTCGATATGATCGGCTTTACGACATTTTGCGCGGAAAACATGCCGAGAACTGTGATCGATTTGCTCAGAGAGCTGCTATCAATCCTCAGTCAGCAGGTATTTGCGAACGAGGGTACCATCGACAAGTTTCTCGGCGATGGTCTGATGGCCGTCTTCGGATCACCAAAGGCTGGGCCGTTCGACTGCACCAACGCAATCCGCTGTGCATTCTCTATGCAACGTGCTGTTGCCGAATGGAATAGGCGCGCAGGCCGGCTCGACGACGAGGCCATTCGGATCGCAATCGGGATCCATTCCGGGCATGTGATCATAGGAGATATCGGCAGCGAACACCGGCTTGAGTTTGCTGTGCTCGGCGATACCGTCAATATAGCAAGCCGTGTCGAAGGAAAGTGCCGCTCGCTCGGCGCCACGATCTTGGTCACAAGCGAGGTTATGGCTGCTCTGGAGGCGGAAGGAGGCAGTGAGGTTGCGAAAGATTTCGAGGACCTCGGGGAGCAACACCTTCGAGGGCGTAGTTCCAGCGTCCATCTCCATGGCGTAAAACGTTCACTGGCCTCAACGAAGCTCAATGAACTCGGGCCACCAATCCCCTGATCCATTCCGGCCGCTTCGGAACGCTCGCCGGCCACGGGCATGAAGGGCCCAAGAGTAAGCAGCGTCTGGTTTCAAGCACTATGAACGCCGGCTAGTCGCGACAGAGTTTTTTTGATCGAGGCTGTGCTCCTATAGGCGTTCAGCAAAAAATTTTCAAACCAATCTGCGGATCACATCCGTCGCCTGCGCGTTGACGTTGGTCGAAACGCAAAAATGGAGACCGATCAATGGCCGACGAACAAGAACTGCAAGAAAAATTCTGGAAAGCGCTGAAATCCGATATGACTGTCATGCTCGGCCTATCTGGCGTGGACGAAGGTCATATGCGGCCAATGACGGCGCAGCTTGAAGGAGATAAGGGCCCGATTTGGTTCTTTACTTCCACGGAGTCCGAGCTGGTTAGCCAGCTTTCGGGTTCCCATCGGGCTATTGCAACGTTCTCGTCCAAAGGACACGACGTCTTTGCAGCGATCCACGGCGACCTTGCGATTGACAACGATCGCCCGGTCATTGACCGGCTTTGGAACAAATTTGTTGCCGCTTGGTATGAAGGGGGGAGGGACGATCCGAAACTTGTCCTTCTAAGGTTCAACGCTGAACGCGCTGAGATTTGGAAGGATGGATCGAGCCTATGGGCGGGGTTCAAAATGCTGCTCGGGTCGGATCCGAAAGAAGATTTCAAGGATAACGTCGCAGAAGTGGATCTGAAATGAAATCGAGCGGCTGACCGCGGCGTATTGGAAACCGACGGGGTCGGCCGCATTCAAATGCGCGCCGCCTCGCTCAATGCTGGGCGACCCTGATTACCAAAAAATATTTTGCAGTGTCTTCATTTAGTGACTGCCGTAGTTCGGCTCACTGACTCCCCAAGGCAACTCTTCTAGCATCATGTCGCCGTCCCACAGCGCTACGTTTTTTGGCGACCAGAACAACGGTCAGGAGGACGAAGAAGGTCACGTTGGCTGAGCAGCGATGTCCCAAGTGCCCTCGAGCAACAACGCCTAATACCACCAGCTCCGCGGGCGCACCCCCGATCGCCCTCAGGGTCAATCCGGGCTCAACGAGAAGGCCCCAAAATTTTTGGGAGCCTTCCCGTAGTGTAGAAACTAGGTCATCGCTAAGCGGCTGCCAGCGCCTTTTCGATATCCTGCAGTGAATGTCCAGTAAGATCCTTGTCTAACTCTCCGATGAGAATTTCGCTTAAAGACTTGTGGTATCGCTTTCTCATTTCGCCCAGGGTACGGGGAGCCGCGATTACAACGAGACTTTTGATATTCCCGTCAAGCACGTGCTTGTTCAGCATATCCGTGACGCCTAAGCTGAAGCCGTCCTCTTCTTGCTGACTGTCATCGGGATTTGCGGAACTGCTGGAATGGCGGCCGCCGGAAGAAATTTTCGAGCTGTCGATTTCTTCGGAAGCCATCGCCTTCAGGCTAACATTGGCCGCATCGCCTTCATTTTTGAACAGGCTGAGCTTTTCACCATCAGCCACAGCAACGACAGTGTGTTGGGGAAGTTCCATGGTATTATCTCCACTTGTGAGCAATGTGTGCATCCCGCCGAGTGGCAGGCCAATGCTGTTCGTTCGTGGGATAACCCCATTGTCCGGCATCGGTTCCTTCACAGATGGGATTGGACGACGCCTTAAAACTTCGTTGTCAGCCTAGCGACCACCGTAGGTTCCGGAAACGAACGCGCAGCCCGGCGCTGCCAGAGGTTGCGGTATTTCACGATGTGGCGGTTTCAGGATCGCGAAACATGCTGTGGGCCCTTGCTTGCCGACGATTTCGTCAAGCCAATATGCTAAGAAGCGGGACCTTCAAGATTGAACTCACCATTTCCGCGAAAACGCGCTTCGCGCCTCGGCGCCTTCGGCCGGTAGGGTGAACACCACGTGGAAGTAGCCGACTGGAAGCAGATCGGCCTCGCGTCCGGCAGGCCGGTCCGTGCCGCTGCGCCCTGGCACTTTGGGCAATGCCGATTGCGGCAGGAGTTGTAGGCGATCCGCCACTGGCCGCAGTCCTCGACGTGACCGCCGAGGGCAGCAGTGCGGCAGTTCTCAACCGCCGACATCACCTTCAATTGCGGCAGGCTCAGACGTTCAGCGTGGGCGCCGGTACGCCGCCCCGGCAGCACGGAAGATGTCGGCGACCTCGACAGAGGCGCGCACGGCTCAGCCGTCAGACGATATCTCTGCCGGCTTGAACAGGCCGAGCTTGTCGAGCGGGCTTGTCACGGTTCGCACCGTGCGGGTCGCGACCTTGGTACAGAAAGCGGTGTTGTTCAGCTTGGCGTGCCGGGCAGGACTTGGATGATCCGGATGTCGGTCCGTCGTCCAGTAGGTGGGTAGCGAAGCTGTGGCCTAACCTGTGCGGCCGACCCCTCTTGGCGATGTCGGCGGTCTTGGCCGCCGCAACGACGATGCGGTAGAGCTGCCGCGTGCTGATCGGCTTCATGGCGTGGCGTCCGGGGAACAGCCAGCCGTCGCGGTGCATCTCGCCCTGCCGCCGCCCCACCCTCCACCACTGGCGCAGCAGGGTGAACAGGTCCTCCGAAAGCATGGCATTGCGATAGCGCCCGCCTTTGCCACGTTCGACGCGCAGCACCCTCCCGCGCAGCGGGTTCGGTCTTCGGTCTCATATCAGTCATTCCATCCGACTTAAATTCCAGGGCGAGCTATGAAGTTTGTGTGCAAAAAAATGCAACCAGCAGAGCCGTAGGTTTGATACCCGTCAAGGCAAACATTCAAAGGTCGCAGCCATCTTGCGCACATTCCATGAGGAAAGTGCCAGCTCAGCCGAGACCCAGCCGCCCTCGTTGTCTCATGCGGTGCGTCACGGTCCAATTTCTGCGTGGCCTTCGAGGAAGAAGACGCATTGCCCTTCTAATTCGACCCGGTCATCTAAAGCCCGACACACAACCACACCGCCGCGGTGGGATGCTTGATAGGCGCGAAATGTCGACTTACCTGTTTTCCCCGCCCAATAAGGCGCAAGCATGCAATGAGCGGCGCCCGTCACGGGGTCTTCCGGGACACCCTTGGCGGGCGCAAAGTACCGGCTCACAAAATCATAGCCCTGGTCACCCGTTGCGGTGACGATAACACCCGGTCGATCAAATGCAGCGATGGCGCTGAAATCCGGTGTGAGCGTGCGGACGCTGCGCGCATCCTCCAACAAGACGAGGTAATTGAATGGGCTGCTGAAGACTTCTACGGGAACGGCGCCGAGGGCCTCGGCCATCCCAGTTGGCGGTATCGTCTCCTCAGAAAGCCTGGACGGAAAATCCATAACATATCCATTTTGCTTTCGATGGACCGCCAAGGGGCCGCTTGCCGTCCCGAAGATGACGCTATTGCGGCCTGGCTCCAGGCGCTCCATTACAACGGCAGCACTCGCCAAAGTCGCATGGCCGCACAGGGCGACCTCGACAGCCGGGGTGAACCAGCGCAAATTATACTGCCCTAAATCAGGAACCAGAAATGCGGTTTCGGCGAGATTGTTTTCAGCCGCGATTGCCTGCAGCGCCGCGTCGTCCAGGAAGCCCGCAAGAACCATGACGGCGGCGGGGTTTCCGGCGAAGCGCCTGTCTGTGAAAGCATCGATCTGAAATATAGGAACGCGCATGCTGTGGGATGTCCTCGCACCGATGTGAAAAAATCAAAAGTGGGTGAAATAGCGCGCGGCGCTAAGGAAAGGTACGATCCTATATTGCCCGGATTGCCCCGCCATCCACCCGGATTTTCGATCCGGTAATGTAGGAAGCGCGCTCGGATGCCAGGAACACGGCGACGTCGGCGAATTCCTCCGGTCGCCCGTAGCGGCCGAGGGGAATGCTCGCTGCAGATGCGGCAGCGACGTCTGCAAGGTTTCGGTCGAAACGTTTGGCGGCACTTGCGTCGAGTTCATCGACGCGTTGTGTGTGGATGCGGCCGGGCAGGAGGACATTTACCGTTATACCATCGGCTGCGACCTCGTCGGCAAGGGTTTTCGACCATCCCACAATGGCCGACCGGATACCGTTCGAAAGTGCGAGCCTTGGAATGGGTTGCTCAACACCGGATGATGCCAACGTGATGATCCTGCCCCATCTCCTGGCGCGCATAGGGGGCAAAAGCCGGCCGGTAAGATGGAACAGGTTTGCAGCCATCATCTCGAACTGGATAAGCCAGTCCGCACGGGATGCCTCGACAGCGGAAGCGGGCGGCGGGCCGCCGGTATTGTTGATGACAATATCGACGCCGCCTTTTGCCAGCAGGCGATCGGCAAGGTGGTCGACGCTTTTCAAATTGCCGAGATCGAGCGAGTTTGGCAACACAATTCCAGAGCCCTGCGGTAAAGCGTTGGCCCAGGCTTCGATCTTCTCCACCGACCGTGCGGCGGCAAAAACGGTTGCGCCTTCTGCAGCGAGGCCTAAGGCGATGGCCGCGCCCAGACCACGGCTTGCGCCGATCACCAGAGCCGTCTTGTCTTTAAGTCCAAGGTTCATTGTCCAAGCTCCCGCAGGCGTTTCGTCTGTCGTTCAATAAGCAGTTCGATTTCCGAAATGTCGTCCTTCGACAGGACCGTACCGGGTTTGCGCAAGGTGGGCGAGGTGATCGCACCGCGCTTGGCCATCACGTATTTGCGAATGGACAGGCCCAGACCGGGCTGCTGTTCATAACGTGCAAGCGGCAAATAGGCGTCGAAGATATCCTGCGCCTGCGCCGTATCGTCCCCGCGGTGAAGACGCACGACGTCCCGCATCATTTCGGGATAGGCAAAACCGGTCATGGCCCCATCAGCACCGCGCGCCATTTCCTCCGGTAGAAACAGGCCGCCGTTTCCGCACAGGATCGATATCTGGCGCTTGCCTGGCTCGTTTGCGGTCTTGCGCAAGGCGGTAATCTTGGCAAGGCCCGGCCAATCTTCGTGCTTCAAGCAGACGCAGGTTGGAACCAGGTCAATGATGGTCTGAATGACGGAAACCGGAATTGTCACGGACGTCACAAGCGGAAAGTCCTGTAGGACGAATGGAACGTCGCCAAGGAACTCGGCCGCCTGCTGGTAGTAATTGACAATCTGCTGGTCATTTCGGAGACTTGCTGGCGGGGCGATCATCACCCCGGCTGCGCCATCATCCATGACCATATCGGTCAGAGCTTTCATTGGCGCTAATCCGGCAGATGAAACGCCCGCGACGACCGGCACCCGTCCATCGACGCGCTTCAAAATGCGCCGGACGTAGATCTGAGATTCATCTGTGGTCAGCTTCTGAGCTTCACCCATCATGCCGAGCACCGTCAGGCCGGTCGCACCCCGTTCCAGATAGAAGTCGACCATGCGATCGGTGCTGTCGAGGTCGAGCGCGCCGGTGTCGGTAAAGGGCGTCAATGCGATAATGTAGACGCCATTTGCGTCCTCGGTCAGTCTTGCCATGGCGGTCCTCATTCGGCTTTAGGTCTTGCGGTGGGATAACGGGCTGCGCCAAAGAAGCCGTCCGGCAGGCCAGTCATGGATTTCAGGCTCATGCGGGTGACGAGAGCGTCGGCCTCGCGGTTGGCGGCCTTCAGGATCGCGTTTGTGTCGGCTTTGACCGCCAGTCCGCCCTCAAGCAGCACCTCTCCATCGATCACGACCGTGTCGACATCGTTACCATTGGCGAAGTAAATGGTGCGAAAAGCCGGCATCTGGAAGGGCGCAAGGTGCGGGCGCACCATGTCAATGACGACAATATCGGCCTTCTTTCCAGTTTGAAGAGAGCCGATCTCCCCGTCGAGGCCCAATGCCTTGGCGGCATCGATCGTTGCCATCTCCAAGACCTTTCCGGGCGGAAGCACAGAGGGGTCACGAAAGAACGTGCGGTGATAATGCATGCACTGTTGCATGTGGCGGAACATGTCTGAGGAACGATCTGGCGCCGTCGCGTCTGAGCCGAGTGCCACGACCGCGCCAGCCTCCAAAAGCTCGACCGCAGGGCACCGGCCAAGGATTGACGCTATGGCGCTTGGGTTGTGGGCAATGCGCGTCCCAGTATCGGCGACGATCCTGATTTCCTCGTCGCTCAGGTCGATAGCGTGCGAGAGCAGAGCATCGGTGCCGAGAATGCCGATGTCCCTTGCGCGCTGGACCGAGCCGCGCCAGTGACCATCCTGCGTAAAAATCACACCGGCCTCGCGCGACAGGGCGCGAACGGTCTGTGTCTGGCGGACGGCCGCCTCATAATCTGCCACAGACATCGTCTTGGCATGCTCGTCTCGTAACACTGGCGTCAGGAGCGCGATACGGATGCGGCCCTTGCTGTGCCAATCATCGAGCAGTCCGCGCGAGACCGCGAGCTGGTCTTCGAACGTTACAGGTCGTTCGCTACGCTGGCCACCGTCCCAACGCGCATAGGTGCGCGGGTGTGGTGGGCGGGTGCTCCCGACTGCGACAACCGAACGCGTACCGATGGCGGCCACGCCCTCACAATGCGCGGTTCCGTAAACGGGGTCGTCAGTTCGCATGATCGTGTCGCCGCCACCGAGCAGCGATACGGCGCACGTTACGCCAAAACGCAGCCGCTCCAGTGCGGCGAGTTGTGCCTCCGCATGCCAAAACTCAGGCGTCGTTCCGACCGTGTAGGCAGCATTGACGATCTCTTCCCAGTGGCTCTCCTGTTCCATACCCATCGTTTTGATCAATCCGTGACCAGCATGCGCGTGAACGTCGATCAGTCCGGGGATAAGGACCTTGCCGGTTGTGTCGATGGTGCGGCCAGACCGATAGCGCAATGCCAGGAGTTCGGATGGACCGACGTCGACGATCCGGTCGGCACGTACCGCGATTGCACCGTCGTCGATGACGCGGCGTGTGTCATCCATGGTGATGACCGTGCCGCCGGAAAACAGCAGGTCGATGTCAATCATGGCGGTCGGCCTTAATCCCGAAATCTGGCAGCATGGTCACGTCGAGGACTGCGTCAGGGCGCATGCGCCATTGTGGGTGTTTGCCGCCCAGTCCCGTAATGCGCAGCGGATTGTAGAGATAAAGCCACGGCGGATCCTGCTGTAACAAACGGTAGGCGCTGGCGTAGATCGCCGCACGCGCCGTGTCGTTGATGGTTCGGCGGCCCTCATCAATAAGACGCTCGACCTCGCCGTTGTGGTAACCGAGCCACCAGGACCCACGGCTGCGCGCGTCTATTTTCTCGGCGAGCACGCGGAAGGTACTGAGCGGGCTGGAATCAAAGACGCACATGTCGCGCACGTTTTTCAGGCGAACGTCATGGGCATAGGCCTCGCGGTCTTCATGGCGATGGACACAGAACGATATGCCGATTTCGGCGAGTTGGTGACCGACTGCTGCGGTCAGTGCTTCTGCTTCGTCGGGAAGGCGCGTGGGGCAATCAACGTTGATGACCAGACCATCGCCATGGCCCGCTTCGATCAAGAGCCGTTTTGCTTCAGCAAGATCACGCGACATGCCGGGCGCAGAATCCCCGGCACCAAAATGGGTGGGGCTGACGAAGCCGGGGAGCGGGTGAGCCGCACCGCAAACCACCGTCTTGACCAGTGCATGCCTGTCGAGCGCTATGTTAGCAGCGCGTCGAACGCGCGGGTCGGCAAATGGGCCGCGGGCGCTGTTGAAGAGGTAGATAATGGAGACTGGCACCAGCGAAACAACACGCGTATGGCCGCCGCTGTCTAAATCACACGATTTCCGGAAGCCAAGGCCGTTTGCAACCTGTGCATTGCCGGCGAGGAGCATGTTTTGCCGCCGGCTTTCGTCGGGCTCCAGGAGAAAGCGGATACGCGCATTTGCCACCCTTGCGCCATGCCAGCCTTCAAAGCGTGAGCCGCTGATCTCGTGACCGTCTGTAAACGATTCAAAACGATAGGGGCCAGTACCGATCGGCGTGGTCACATCACCGCGTTCATAGCCCTCAAGTGCAGCTGGCGCGATGACATAGCCGTACACGAGGACGTCGAGAAGGTCTGCCATGGGGTGGCTGAGACTGATCGTGACCGTTCTCTCATTCGCCGCGGAGATATTAGCGTCACCGAGATACTGATGCCAGACACCGGGTGCGCCAAGCGTGTATCCCTTGTCCGCCCGCGCCATGCGGCGCAGCGACAGAATGACTGCAGCCGCATCGCATTCGGTGCCGTCGTGGAAGAAAAGGTTTTCGCGCAGAACGAACGTCCAGTCGCGCGCATCGCTGGAGACAATCCAGCTTTCCGCGATCGCAGGACGGTAGCCGCCGTCTTCTCCGAAGCGCACAAGGCCGTCAAAAAAGGCATCGAATATACACAGGACGTCATTTGCATCCGTGCAGTCATGAGGGTCTTCAAGCCGTAGCCGCGGCTGGACGATCGTTGCTGTGGTCATGTTGAGCAGGCCTCCGGAAAGCTGTCATGCAGATGGCAGGCAACGCTGCCTCCACCGGGCTGTGGGAGAAGTGCAGGACGCTCCGACGCACAGCGAGAAAAAGCAAGCGGACAACGGGTTCGAAAACAGCAGCCCGCCGGCAGATTGAGTGCGCTTGGAACCTCGCCGGTGATTTCCGCCTCCGGCTTTCGCAATGTCTTGTCGACGCTCGGGGCGGCCGAGAGCAATGCCTGCGTGTAGGGGTGCCGGGGATTGGCGAAAAGCTGTTCGCGCGAGGCTGTCTCGACCATGAAACCGAGATACATCACCGCGACCCGGTCGGCGATGTGGTGGACGACCGACAGGTCATGAGAAACAAACAGATAAGACACGCCGAACTCGTCGCGCAGGTCCATCATCAGGTTGAGGATCTGCGCTTGGATCGAAACGTCGAGTGCAGAGACCGGCTCGTCGGCTATGATCAACTTGGGCCGCACCGACAAGGCGCGGGCAATGCCGATACGCTGGCGCTGCCCTCCAGAGAACTGATGCGGATACCGGTCTGCTTGTTCTGCGTTGAGACCGACGCGCGCCAGCAGCTTGATCGCCTCCGCATCAATGTCGCTGCTGCTCATTCTGCTGTCGGATTGCGCCCTCATGGGTTCGATCACGATGTCTTTGACGCGCCTGCGCGGATTGAGGGAGGCGTAGGGATCTTGAAAGATCATCTGGAGCTCGCGCCGTACAGGCCTGAGTTCCTTCTGGCTAAGGTGGGATACATTTTTGCCGTCGATAAGAATCTCACCTGACGTCGGGGCGTGAATGCGGGCGATCGTCTTTGCGACGGTGGATTTCCCGCAGCCGGATTCACCCACCAGGGCCAGTACCTCTCCGGGCGCAATCGACAGCGATACGCTGTTAACGGCGTTCACTATCCTTGGCGGTGCAAGCAGTTTTCCGCCGCTGAACCGGAGCCGGTCAAAAATACTGTCGCCAACGGCGAAGGATTTAACGAGGTTTCGAACGTCAAGAACGGGCTGTGTCATCAACTCGCCTCCTTGAGCGGAAAATGACAGGCAGCATCGAGCGATCCACGCACCGCAACGAGTTCAGGGGATCGCTCTGCACATAGAGGTTGCGCGTGCGCGCATCGGCCGCGAAACGAACAGCCTTCGCCCAGGGTGTGAATATCAGGAACGGTTCCGGGAATTTGCCGCAGACGGTGCTGGCGGTCGGAAATGCGAGGAATGCTGTCGAGCAGACCGCGCGTATAGGGATGTGCCGGGCTCTCAATGACCTCATCGGTCAGCCCGCGTTCAACGACTTTGCCGCAATAAAGCACCACAACGCGGTCAGCCATTTCCGACACCACGGCAAGGTCATGCGTAACAAGGATCATCGCGGCTCCAGTCTCCTCGACCTGGCGGCGCATGAGCTTGAGGATTTGTGATTGCACGGTCACGTCGAGTGCGGTCGTCGGCTCGTCGGCGATGATCAGGCGTGAGCCCGCAAGCAGTGCGATTGCGATCACGACACGTTGTCTCATGCCGCCGGAAAACTGGTGGGGATAGGCACCCAGCCGGCTCTCGGCGCTCGCTATGCCGACGTCTTCCAGCATACGAATACAACGTGCTTGCCTGGCCGCCTCATCGAGGTTGGTATGCAGTCGCAATACCTCGTCCATCTGCCTGCCGATCGTATAGACCGGGTTCAGCGAGGTCATGGGATCCTGGAAGACCATGGCGATGTCACGGCCACGCACGTTTCTCATTTCGCGGTCGCCGAGCCGTGAGATATCGCGGCCATCAAACAAAATCTCGCCACCTGCAATGCGCCCGGGCGGATCGATAAGCCCGAGGATTGAAAAGCCTATCACAGACTTGCCGCCGCCGGATTCTCCGACAAGACCAACGATTTCACCGCTGCGGACGTCGAAACTGACATCGTCAACAGCCTTGACAAGCCCTCCGAACGTTTGGAAATGCGTTCGAAGCCCCCGGATGTCGAGCAAAGGTTCTGCCATGTGCACGTGCTCCCCCATGGCTCACCGGAGCCGCGGATTAAGTTCGTCGCGCAAGAAGTCGCCGAACAGGTTTATGCCGAACACCAGAAACATGATGAACAAGCCTGGAAAGGCCGACGTCCACCAGATGCCGGAGAAAAGAACGTCGAAACCTTCCTTGACCAGAAGCCCGAGCGACGGTTCGGTGATGGGCACGCCGACGCCCAAAAAGCTCAAGGATGCCTCGATGAGGATGAATGTGCCGACCTGGATCGTGGATACGACGATGAGCGGTGTCAGGACGTTCGGCAGTACATGGCGGCGGATGATCTGGGCGTCGTTAAGGCCTGCTACGCGCGCCGCCTGAATGTATTCCTTCTGGATTTCGCTCAATGTGGAGCCGCGCACAGTTCGCGCGTAGACGACCCATCCGACGGCAGTCAACGCGATAAGGATCATGCCGATCCCGTTTCCGAAGGCCGACATGAGGAACAGCGCGATCAGCATCGATGGGAAGGAAAGCTGGATGTCGGCAACCCGCATGATCACGGCGTCCAGCATGCCCCCGTAGTAGCCGGAGATGAGGCCGAGGATAGTGCCGATCACGCAGGAACAAGCCATCGCAGCAATGCCGATAAAGGCGGAGATCCGTGCGCCATATATGATCGAAGCCAGGACATCGCGGCCTTGGCCGTCTGTGCCAAGTAGGTAACGCGGATCTCCGCCGTCTAGCCAAAGGGGAGGCTTGAAGCTGTCCATCAGCTCCAGCTGTGAAACATCGTAAGGGTCCTGCCACACAAGCAGGGGGCCGAATATGGCGAGAAACGTAAAGGCGAGGACAAGGAGGCTGCCTAGCACGGCGGGAATGTTATGGCGGTAGTTGTAGACGAATTCTGATGAAAGCAATCGGTGCATCTGTCCCTCACTTGACGGTGATACGAGGGTCGATCATCGTGTAGACGATGTCGACGAGGAAATTGATGACAACGAAAATCAAGGCGGTCAGCATCAGGTAGACAACGATAACGGGACGGTCGCCGCGATAGATGGAATCGATCAGGAGCTTGCCTGTACCCGGCCATGCGAAGATCGTCTCGGTGATGGTAGCAAAAGCGATGAGGTCGCCAAGTTGCAGGCCAAAGATTGTTACGACAGGGATGAGGGCGTTCTTCAGCCCGTGCGCGAACAGGATGTGTGTTCGCGAGGCGCCCTTTGCGCGTGCAAACCGGATATAGTCCTGCCTCATGACTTCCATCATCCCGGCGCGCGTGATGCGCAGGATAATGGCTAGGGTCGCCAGTGCCAGGGTGACTGCTGGAAGAAGGATGTGCGACCACCCGTCCGCCGTGAAAATCGAGATGCGCAGCCCAAGAACCTCGATCGTCTCACCCCGGCCTGATGACGGCAGAAACTGGTGGCGAACCGAGAAGAAGTAGATCAGCATCATGCCAACCCAGAATCCCGGCAGCGATATACCGAAAAGCGATGCAGCCATGATGCTGCGGGAAGTGGTGCGGTTCGGGTTGGCGCCGGCGTAAACGCCGAGCGGAATGGCTATCACCGTGGCAAATGCCATGGCAACCAGAACCATTTCGATGGTCGCAGGCAGCCGCTCCAGAATGAGATCCATCGCTGGCTGACGAAAGACGTAGGATCGCCCGAAATCGCCCTGCAGCACGTTGGACAGGAAAATCCAGTATTGGTTGAGAAGCGATTGGTCGAGGCCGAGAAGACGCCGCGCCTGCTCGATTTCTGCTTGCGTGGAATCGATCGGAATGACCATGAAGACCGGATCACCGGTGAAGCTCATCATCAGGAATACAATGATCGAGACCACGAAGAGAACCAGCACCATCTGCAGGAGCCGTTTTATTGTGTAACCGAGCAAGGTTGAGGTTCCGTCAGGTTCGTGACTGAAAGAAAGGGTGCCGGATCCGGCCGGCACCCCATGAGGACTAAAGTTTCCTACTCTTTTACGTCAATCTCATAGGCCCAAAGGAATTTGTCGGCTCGAGGAGTGATCTCGACAGTGGTCTTGGCCGCGTAGAGGTCCTGCTCATAGTGGATCGGGATCATCGGGATGTCGGCCATCAGGATCTTGGTCACACTTTGGAGAAGTTTGTCGCGTTCATCGAGCTTCGATGTAGCGTCCGCCTTGTCGATGAGGGCGTCCACGTCAGCGCTGGAGTAGCCACCGCGGTTGACCTGACCATAGCCTTCCTTCTTGCCGCGCGAGTAGAACATGACGCTGTACATCGAGCCGCCGTCGCCGGAGGGAACGTCCCAGCCACTCATGATCAGACTGGACTTGTCGCTCGGCACCCGGATGTAGCTGAAGAAGTTGGACTTCGGCATCAGGTTGAGCTTCAGATTGATCTTGATCTTGCCCAGCATGCTGGCAAGCGCCTGGACGATCTGCTGGTCGTTGACGTAGCGATTATTGGTCGCGTCCAGCGTCACCGTGAAACCGTCCGCATGGCCAGCTTCTGCCATCAGGGCAGACGCTTTTTCCAGGTCGAACGGATACATGTCGCGGAAGCTTGCCCCATCAAGATAGCCGGTGTGGGAAGCCGGCACGTACTGCTCGGACGGCGTCGAGAGACCGTTCATGATCACCTTGTTGATGGCGCTAACATCGATGGCGCGCACCATCGCTTCACGCACGCGGCGATCGGTCATCGGGTTCTTGTCGAGATCGATGGTCGGGCTCTTCTCGCGCTGGTCGATCGAAAGCACAACATTGAGCAGGCTTGGCCGCATCAACACCTTATAGCGGTCATCGCTCTTGACACGTTCAACGTCGCGCACGTTGAGATCTTGGATGACATCAACTTCGCCGGTCAGGAGCGCAGCGGTTCTTGTTGCACCATTGGTGATCGGGCGGAAAGTGACGGTGTCGAGTTTTGCAGGGCCTGCGTAGTAGTCCTTGTTTGCCTCCAGAGTGATGTGATCTTCCTTGACCCACTCGGCGAGCTTGTAGGGACCTGTGCCGATCGGCTTCAGGTCCGCTTGTTCGTCTCCGGCCTCCTTGACGTACTTTTCACTGAGGATCAGCACGGCGGCGAGGTCGTTCGGCAGGACCGCGTAGGGACGCGCTGTCTTGATCTCGACCGTGTGGTCGTCGATCACCTTAAACGAGGCAATGTTGGCCCCCAGATTGGCCATCAGCGACTTCTTCAGCCGGTCGAGGGTAAACACGACATCGGACGCCTTGAATTCCTCGCCATTGTGGAATTTGACACCCGTGCGCAGCTTGAAAACCCATGTGGTGTCGTCGATAAGCTCCCAGCTTTCGGCAAGGCCCGGACCGAAGGTAAGGTCGGCGTTTCGGCGAACCAGGGGGTCGTAGATGTGGTAAAAAAGGATATTACTCGACAGTTCCTCGCCCGCCTGGGGGTCAAGGTTGACGGCATCCGACGTGAGGCCGATGGTCAGTGACTTGGCGTCAAGTTGGCTGCTCAAGGCGGTTGAGGCTAGAAATAGAGCACCTGCGAACAGGGTTCCTTTCGTTGCAATCATGCGTAGGTTCATCATCGTATTCCCCTTTTTTGTTTGGTGATGATAAGCATGCGGGGCGGTCAGCGAAGCACGGACTGCACCTCGATCTGATAGCCTTCTGTGTCTTCGAAAACGAAAGCACGTATGCCAAGGCCCGCGCTGTCGCGCGCTTGCGTCAGGCTGGGTGCCCGGTTGACGGCGAGATAGGCATGCCACGCGTCGACGTCAGATACGCGGATGCACAGCTGCACCGGCTTGATGGGGTGCGTCCGGTGCATGCCGCGCGTCTCGTCCACGAGACCGACATAGGCGCTTTGTCCGATACGAAGTATCTTTGACCAGCCTTGGTCAATCTCAAGCGGAAAGCCCATGATTTCGGTATAGAAAGCAAAGGCCTTTGGCAGGTCCTTGTAGTAGAAGAAGGTGATTGCCTTCTCCACATGTCCGTCGTTAGGGAGGGCGGTGTTGGCGGCGCTCATATCATCGTTTCTCCAGTAAACCAGCTGGTTGAACCGCGCGGGACAAAACGCCCGTCTCCCGGTCGGTTGAGGACGCGCTCGCCGTCATAGACCAGGCGTCCAGCGAGGTACGTGGCTGTGACGCGTCCTGCAAAGCGGCTGCCGTCATATGGGCTCCAGCGCAGCCCATCCTCGGCTCTTGCGGAATCCCAGACAACGTCTGCTTCTTCGAAAATTGTGAGGTCTGCATCTGCGCCTGCAACAATCGCGCCCTTTCGGGGTGAGAGACCGAAGAACCGGGCGGGCCGGGTGCAGAGTTGGTCGACTGTTAGTCGGATCGCATCCGTGCATCTGGCGCGCGCCGCCGTGTAGAAGGCAGGCAAAAGGGTCTCCATGCCAGGCACACCCGCGCCGGCGTCGAAGATGCTATCGGTGAACTTGTTGTCAATCGGCCAACTGGAATGATCCGAACTCACGAATGCAACGCGATCCGACGTTACTTCGTCCCATAGCGCGTCAATCATGCCCGGCCGGATCGGCGGGTTAACTTTCATACGGGCGCCGAGTGCCGCACCGTCGCGCTCCGGGTCGAAGCAGAAGTAGTGAACACACGTCTCACCGGTGGCACGGTGTCCATCCCGACGGTAATGATCGACGATCTGAAAGCCCCGCGGATGGCTGATATGAACAATATGGGCATGCGCACCCGCTGCGGCGGCAAGTTCGAGGAAATGCGCCGTCGAAGCAAGCTCTGCGGCCGGCGGCCGGCTTTGCGAATGAACCGCAATACCGTTAAGACCGGCGCTGCGCGTGCGCTCGACGCGCGATCTGACAATCTCCTGATCTTCATTGTGCAGCCCGACTGGAAGTTCGGTGGCCGCAAGGGCTTCTAGCAAATCGAGCGCGAGTGCGGCATCGACCCGTGGGAAACGCGTCGGACTGCTTTCGAAAGCCGAGATTTTGAATGCAACCACACCGCCCTGCGCAAGCGCTGCCACGTCATCCAGCGGATGGCCGGGCATCACAGTTGCATAAAGCGCGACATTGGCGTGGGCATAACGGCTAATCGCCCTGATCTTCGCTGCCAGATGCTCCGGAGTGCTTAGGGGAGAAGGGTTGTCATAGGGCATATCGACAATCGTCGTGACGCCGCCGGCAACGGCTGAACGGGTGGTCGGCTCAATGCCCGCCAAGCCAAGATAGCTGCCGGCATGTGTCTGACCATCCACAACGCCGGGCATCACGTATCGGCGGCCGGCATCATGACATTCGGCTGCGTCTGGCTCTTTCCCTTCCCCTATGGCCTCGATTTTCCCCTGCGTGACGGCTACCCATCCGTCATCGAGGACGCCGTGCGGTGTTACGATCCGGCCGCGAATGATCAGATCGGTCACTGGGCCCTTCCCACGTAGCGTAGGTCAGCATGTGTGCAGGCAAGCGCGACGCCCGCCTGAACAGGATCGACGACGGGCAGGCGGAGCCTGTCTTGAATCGCCTCGCGGTAGGAGCCAAGACCAGCGCAGCCAAGAATGATGACGTCGGCGCCATCCTTGTCTCGCAGCTGCGTCGCGATTGCGCAGACACGATCCACAACGTCCGTTGCGACAAGCTGGACGATCGTCATGTCGATGGAGCGGTCTCCGGCAAGGCGTGCCTGAAGGTTTAGCTTTTCGAGATAGCGGCGGTGGCGGGCGATCGACGAAGGGCCGAGTGACACGATGCCGAAACGCGGGCCAAGGCCAAGCGCTGCGAGATATGCAGCTTCGGCAATTCCGGTTACCGGAACATTTGCAGCAGCTCGCACTGCGTCGATGCCGGGGTCGGAAAAACAGCTAACAACGATGGCGTCGGCACGCGCATTGCGCGCAGCCTCGACCAGATAAGGGATCACTTCGTCCACATGTTCATCTGTTTCGATCCCCGGCGGCGACTTGGCAAGTTCGATGCAGCGGATGGCATGGCGACGGTCAAAGAGCGGTTCGAGACAGGCCTCCATCGATCGCGTCACCGCTTTCGAGCTGTTCGGATTAATGACGAGAATATTCCCCACGCGGCCTCCACGAGCCCGGAAAAATGCCCGGGCGTTAGTCTGATATTCTACGTGATATACTACGAAATATTTCATGTCAAAGGGCGATGTGATTGCATGTTCGATAAACTTCGACCACAACGGAAAAAAGCGCTACTGCGCGTAAGCATGACTTCCAACAGGAGAGACCATTGGGCATGACAGCGGCAAACAGTGACGGCGCGGCTGGCAAACCCCGCAAGCAGTCGTTGACCGAAATGGCGTATGTGTCCGTTCGCGAACAGATCCTCCTGGGCCTTCTTCGGCCGGGGGCGGAGTTTTCAGAACTGGAACTGGCCGAACAGCTCGCCATGAGCAAGACGCCGGTGCGCGAAGCGCTTGGCCGGATGGTAGCCGAGGGTCTGATCGAAGCCTTTCCGCGACGTGGCTATCGAGTAACGCCAGTCACGGTGAAGGATATCAATGATCTCTTCGCAATCCGGGCAATGACGGAGGGTACGGCCGCTGCCATGGCAGCCGTCAATCTCAGTGCCGGCGAACTGGATCATCTCGATGTGCTGGCAAACGCGCATTATGAGCCCACGGAAGGGATGACGATCCATTCTTTTGTCAAGGCAAACCGGGATTTTCACATGGCGATTGCGAATGGTTCGGACAATCCACGACTTTCCGCCATGGTCTCGACGCATCTAGACGAATGCGCGCGGCTTTTCTATCTTGGCGCCCGCAGCCGGGATGTAAACCCCGAGACCAACGATGATCATCGGCATATCGTCAATGTCTTGCGGTTCAGGGACAGTGAAAAAGCGCGGGCAGCCATGGTGGAACACAGCGAGCACACCCGGCAGGGCGTGTTGAAAGCGCTGATTTCAAGCGACGTCAGCGACTTGCGTATCTAAGGCTGACTATGCTGGAAGGCTGGAGCACCGTTTGCGCTGAGCAAGTCGTACTCAACGTCCCGCAATCACCTTTTACGTCGGTTGTTCAAGCCGCCACAGCCATTTGTGAATACACCTGTTTCCACGTGAGTAGACGCGATCGGACAGCCTCCACTTTTAGCATGTGAGAGTTTGTCGCGCCTACCGCTGACAGAAAAGTTTGACTTCGACGTGCAGGGACGCGGTCGTTAACTGCCCGCGTTGTCTGCAGTTAAAGAGGACCTTGACCGTTTGAGATAATTTCCCGAGCCCTTCGCCCCAATCAGCGCCGCTCCATCAGTGACCGTTTTCCCACGCACGAGCACGCGAACCGGCCAGCCTGTAACTTTAAGCCCCTCATACGGCGTGTAGTCAGCCCCATGATGCAAAATCCCGTTGCTAATTGTTACCGACATCTTCGGGTCCCAAAGCGCAATATCGGCATCCGAACCAATCGCGATCGTCCCCTTTTTGGGATAAAGGCCATAGAGCTTGGCGTGGTTGGTGGAGGAGAGGGCGACGAACCGGTTGAGGTCGATCCGCCCCTTGCCAACACCTTCTGAAAACAAGATAGGCAACCGTGTCTCCACACCGGGGATGCCATTCGGGATCCAGCGAAAATACCGTTTCCCTTTTTCATTCAGCTTGCCCTGATCATCCTCGTAGCGAAACGGGCAGTGGTCTGAGGAAAACAAGTCGAACGTTCCATTTTGCAGGCCTTCCCAGCATGCGGCCTGACTTTCCTTGTCGCGTGGCGGCGGCGAGCAGACGAATTTTGCGCCCTCCAGCTCCGTGGCGTCGAGGTCGTCCGCCGTCAACATCAGATACTGCGGGCAGGTTTCCCCAGCGACCTTGCTGCCGCGTGCGCGTGCGCGCTGGATTTCTTCCATGGCCTCGCGGTTCGAGACATGGACGATGACAATTGGCGTATCAACGATTTCGGCCAGCGATAATGCCCTGTGGGTCGCTTCGCGCTCGGCAGCGACAGGCCGGCTGGTGGCATGATATTTCGGCGCCAGTTCGCCGTTCTTCTCATGGCGGCCGATCAGGAAACGGATGGCATCCTCATTTTCGCAATGGACCATCACCAGCGCACCGGATAAGCGTGCGCTGTCGAGCGTCGCCAGAATTTCGTGATCGCGAAGGCGAAGATTGTCATAGGTCATGAAGACCTTGATCGATGTATAACCATCCTCAACCAGGGCTGGCAGCTCCTGCCCCAGCACATGGCCGGTCGGATCGGTGACGACGAGATGGAAGCTGACGTCAACATAGCATTCACCGTCAGCCTTGGCATGATAGACCTTGAGCGATTCCCTGAGCGTCGTGCCCTTTTCCTGCATGCAGAAAGGCATCACCGTGGTGTTGCCGCCAAAAGCTGCCGATAATGTGCCGCTAGCAAAATCATCGGCCATGACGATGCCGTCGCCGGACGGCTGTGCAAGGTGCACGTGGCTATCGATACCGCCGGGCATGACGTAGAGCCCGCTGGCATCGATGACCTCCGCCGCGTCATCAAGTTTGTCGGCAAGGGCCGTTATGCGGCCATTCTGGATGCCGACATCACACCGGAAGGTATCGCTGGCGGTAACGACCGTTCCGTTGCGGATAATCGTGTCGAACTTCATGCGGTATCCTCCGGGTTCAAGCGGCCGTGGTGACGGTACTGCCGGCGGATGCGAGGATCTGATCCAATGCCGAAGTCATCCGGTCAATTTCCTCGATTGTGTTGTAGTGAACCATCGAGACACGGACCATGCCATTGTTTCCGGTGAGGTCGAGATATTCCGCGAGCCTGCGCGAGTGGAAATCGCCAAAGCGGATCGCGATGCGATGGGCGTCCATTGCCTTGCAGATTTCCGCCGAGTCACGGCCGTCAAAGACGAAGCTGATGGTCGGGATACGTTTGCCGTCGCGGTTGGTACTCTGGCCGATGATCCGGCAGTCGTTGCGGCCACGAAGATAACCGAGAAGCCGGTCGACGAGAGCATTTTCCTGCCGTGTGATCGCGCCATAGGCCGCGACGATCTTTTCGCGGGTGGAGCCCGTTTCTCCGGCCTTTTCGCCCAGGTCGTTGAGGTAATCGACGATACCGCAGGTGGAATAGGCGAGCTCGTAGTTCGGGTTGCCTGGCTCGAGTTTACCCGGCACTTTGTCCTTGCCGTAGAAGTAGTGGTAGAGCGTGTCGAGTTCGAGCAGATGCGCGTACTTGCCGTACATCAGTGCGTAATGCGGACCATAGGTCTTGTAGAGGCTGAAGACGTAGTAATCGACATCCAAGGCCTGCACGTCGATAGCGCGATGAGGCGCATAGGCGACCGCATCGACACAGATGCGAGCACCCCTCCCATGCACGAACGCGGCTATTTCCTGCACCGGATTGATCGAGCCGAGGATGTTCGACACATGGGTGATGCAGACAAGCTTCGTGCGGTCGGACATCAGCGGTTCGAGATCGTCAAGATCGAGCGCGAAAGTGTCCTTGTTCAACGGCCAGAACTTGATGACCATCCCGGCATCGCGCAGCCGGTCCCAGGGCCCGATATTGGATTCGTGGTCCGCAATGGTAACGACGATCTCGTCGCCCGGGGCCAATTGGCTAGTCATGGCACGGGCAAGGTTCTGCAGGAGCGCGGTGGTCGAGCTGCCGAAGACAATTTCCTCCGGGCGGCTCGCATTGACGAGATGCATTGCGGCGGTGCGGGCTTCATAGAGTGCCTTCGCGGCGGCCTGCGACACCTCGTAACTGCCGCCGATCTGGACGTTCTTGTCATAGAGGAAGGTGTTGATCCGCTCGACGGCGCGCCTCAGAATCTGCGATCCGCCAGCATTGTCGAAAAAGGTCCAGCCGTTGGAAAGCCCGGGAAACTGGCTACGGACGAAGTCGACATCCAGTCCGTCCTGCGTCTGCTTGTTTTGGTTCGGCATTGGGTCCTCCAGACCGTCTTTTGTTTTTCTCAGTGGTTGAGAACAGCGCGCAGGAACCCGCGTGTCCGTTCTTCCTTGGGGTTGTCGAAGATTTCGCCCGGCGTGCCCTGTTCGATGATGCGGCCGCCATCCATGAAGATAACGCGGTCGGCCACCTGACGGGCAAAGCCCATCTCGTGGGTGACGACGATCATCGTCACACCGGTGCCGGCAAGCCTTTTCATGACGTCCAGCACCTCGCCGACCATTTCCGGGTCGAGCGACGATGTCGGCTCGTCGAACAGCATCACCTTCGGCTCCATCGCCAGTGCACGGGCAATCGCGACGCGTTGCTGCTGTCCGCCCGATAGCTTTCCAGGATATTTCTCCGCCTGCTCGGCAATGCCGACACGGGAAAGAAGCTCGCGTGCGTTGCGCTCGGCATCTTCAGGCTTTTTGCCCCGCACCCGCATGGGGGCGAGCATGACGTTTTTCAGAACCGTCAGATGCGGGAAGAGGTTGAAGGATTGAAACACCATGCCCACTTCGGCCCGCACCTTTGCCAGCGCCTTTCCTGGTCCGACGGTGACGCCATCGACGACAATGCTGCTATCGCTGGAAAAGGCCTCAAGCCGGTTGATGCAGCGGATGAGGGTGGACTTGCCGGAACCGGATGGCCCGATGACGCAGACGACTTCCCCCTCGGCAATGTCGAGATCGATGCCATGCAGCACGGTGAAGATGCCGTAGGCCTTTTTCAGATTGGTGATCTGGATAAGCGGGCTCATGAGCGTTTCTCCCCGCCGAAGCGTTTCTCAAGGCGCGCGACGATGCTGACCAGCGGCCACAGCAGGCCGACATAGATGAGTGCCGCACCGATCAGCGGCGTCGGATTGGCTGACAAGGCCTGCGCCTGGGTGGCCTGTTTCAGGAGGTCGGGCATGGCGACGACGGAGGCGAGGGCGGTGTCCTTGAGGACGTTGATGCAATTGTTGGTCAGCGGAGGAATGACAATCTTGACGGCTTGCGGCAGGATCACGTCGATCATCATGTGGCGGCCCGAAAGCCCCAGCGCCTGCGATGCCTCAAACTGGCCATGCGGAATGGCCTCGATGCCGGCGCGGAAAATCTCCGCCGTGTAGGCCGATGACACCAGGGTGAGTGCCACGACGGCCGAGACGAAAGGCGAGAACCGGATGCCGACAAAGGGCAGGGCGTAATAGACGACGATTAGCAGCACCAGAAGAGGGATCGAGCGGAAAATGTCGATATATATCTTGGCGAGGAACGGAACCGGCCCGGCTCCGTAAAGCCTGACGAGTGCCAGAAACAGGCCACCGGCCAGGCCGGCGACGATGCTTGTGATGCCGATTTCAAGCGTCACCAAAAGCCCTGATAAAAGAAGCGGGAAGGTTTCGATTAGGATCGGTATATTGAAGAAGGTATTAAGCAGATTCATGAGATCACCGGCTTTGAATGCGATGGCGGCGCACCAACGCCGTCATCGCATGGGGTCACGGTTTACTTGGCAGATGGCATGTCCATGACCATAACGGTCGATGTCGTGTCTTCGGCCTTGGCACCGAACCAGGTCTCGTGCAGCTTTGCGATGAACCCATCCTTCTTCAGCGTTGAAATGACCTCATTGACTTCGGTGGCCAAAGGATCGCCCTTGTTAAACATGACGGAGTATTTCTCGCCGGTCGTGATCCGCTCCACCACCTTCAGTTCCGGCTTGTCCTTTACGTAGTACTGAAGGGCCGGAATATCGCTGATATAGCCGTCGATGCGGCCGGCAGCCAGATCGAGCATGGCTGGCGAAAGGCCCTCGAACTTACGGATTTCACCAAGCTTGTATTTTGCCGTATTGGTTGTCGCCCACATATCGCCGGTCGAGCCTGTATCGACGCCGACGACTTTTCCTTCCATGGCCGACACTCCGGAAATGCCGCTGGAGGCCAATACCGTCAACGACTGGTCACTGTCGTAGTATGGCTGCGCGAAGGTGACGGATTCCAGCCGCTTTTCGGTAATCGTGATGGACGAAACCGCCATATTGATGCGGCCTGACTGCACGGCGGAAAACAGCCCGCTGAAAGGGATGTTGACAAACTCGACCGACTTGCCAAGCCGCTTGCCGACTTCGGTTACGAGATCGATTTCAAAGCCAACGGTCTTGCCGGATGCATCCTGAAATTCCCACGGGACGTTGCCGATATTTGCGCCGACTGTGAGGTCGGCTGCGATGGCAGTGGAGGCAAAACCCGCCGTCGCAAGCAGGGCGGATAGAATGGTGGACTTGATGAGGGTGAGCGTTTTCATGAGGTTCCCCTTGATTTTTTGACCTTAACACGTTTACGCTGGCTTGCCTGGTCTAACTGGTCAGACCGGTTTAACCAGGGAAGCATGCCTGTTTGGCAATTGCAAGACAGGGTGCCAATAAATTAGACTGGCTCAGAGAGTAGGCGGCTGCGTTGCGGCGCACAGCACCAATGGGACGGATGGATCACACGAGAATGTTGAACAGAACCTTGGTCCCCCAATCGGTTGCCCGCGAAATTCAAAGCATGATCCAGAACGGCAGCCTTAAGATTGGCCAAAAGATCCCGTCGCAACGGGAGTTTTCGCAGAAATTCGGCGTCAGTCGGGCATCGCTGCGCGAAGCGTTATTGACCCTTGAGACACTTGGCTTGCTTAAAACGGAGGCGGGACGGGGGACATTCGTGTCAGGGGGCCCGTCCTCGGAATCGAACCATATGGCGCCCTGGCGCTATTCCGGCAGCTATTCGGTATTCGACGTGTTCCAGACCCGCATCATGCTTGAGGGGCAGATCGCCAGCCTGTCAGCGGGCAGGCTCATGGCCAATCAGTTGGAGCAGATGGAGCATGCAACCCGTCAGATGGAAGAGTGCTGGGCGAAACAGGATTTGCTGACCAATGTCGAGGCAGACCTGGAGTTCCACGCAATCATTGCATCGGCTTGCAGCAATACGATGCTGCGTGCGCTCTATCAAACCGTGCGCGAACAGCTAACGGAAACCCAGCGCCAACCTATCCCGATTACCGATCCCGCCCGCATGAAAGCATCCATCTCTGAGCACCGTCGCATCATCGCGGCCCTGCGCTCCAATGACCCAGCTGCTGCACGTGTTGAAATGGAAACGCACATCCGCAATACGGCGCGTTGTGCGGGGCTCGAGCCGTAGCGGATAAGCACATCCTGTTGGGTTTCATCAGCATTTAACCCATTTTTCCGTTTCGGGTTAGGCGATCAAATCCAATGTAATGGATTGGCCGCACACACCTTTTCTCGCTCTGATTGGATCAAGGTGAAGTGGAAAAACGGATCGAAGTCATACGAGAATCAATAGCCGGCACCCAGACGCTCGCCTGCGAGCTGGGCGAGGGGACGGCAGGCGGGAAGGGGATTTCCCTACGCGTCTACCGCCCTCAGCAGAGGCTTCTCGTCGGCGGTACGCCGATGGAGACCGGGGCAGTGGCGCGTGCTGCAATGGCGGCAGGCTATGAGGTTATCGTGGTTAAGCGCGGCCTACCGCTTTCAGCGGATCAATTGGACCGGGATACGGCCGTCGCAATATTATACCATGACGTCGATGCGAATTGCCATTCCTCCAATACGCACTCGCCTCACCGGCCTTGTATATCGGTGCGCTTGGGAGCCGCCGCACACATGCAATACGATGCGAGGCTTTGAGATAGCTTGGATACAGCTAGCCTGAACTGGACAGCGTCAAGGCGCCGATCGGAATCTTTGGCAAGGCGAGAAATTCAAGATCGCTTGCGCTCTCGGTCGTTACCGGCATCGCTCAAACAAGATTGCGCCCAGACTGATGATAGGAGCATCTACGGTCCTCGTAGACGTTCTTCCTTCACAAAGGCGACGAAATCAGTGCAGATTTCAGAACTGGCGGAAGAGCCGAGCTGCTTATTTTCAACTCCGGCCCGTCTCGCATGCTTAATCGGTTTTGCACTAGCCAAATCGCGCCCTTCCTCGTCTTCACCCAACCCGATTTAGCTGTAGGGCTAATACGGTGATCGACACTCTACCCGCTTGCCGGTCAGATCAGCGTATGTGTTGTCGGTCGCATGGTATGATAGGTGGCGCGTTGCGCACCAGCGGACGTGCAATATATCCTCGGGTGACAGAAATAACCCGTCAGGTGCAGATTCGTCCGTGCCGTTGGCGGCAAACGCGGCGATGCTGTTAGCGGCAGACACTCGCTCTGGGTTCTCGACAATGTGGAATGCGTTGGCAGATACCGCCGTGCAACCAAACATTATGACCGCAAGAGTGAGCGAGGAAGCAAAGTTTTTCAATCGAGGCATCGCCGATCCAATTCCTAACGTGCCCATTTAACGGCAATTTCGTGGTATTTGTTCCGGATTGCTTCAGCGGTCGCGTCCTCAAGCTTTCGATTCACGTGCCTGGGTGGGTATCGTCACGGGACTTCCGTGCAACCATATGCCCTGTATTGACCGACCGAATGGGTGCTCGCAAATGCGGCCTCGATGATTGAATGCTGAAAGCGCTCGGCAGCCGCCATCGCGTTCAAACGGAGCAGGGGGGCGATTGACGAGCAGAAGGGTCCTGACGCAGCTCGTGCGGCTTGGGCCTGTCGTCGCTCTCCCAGCTGACAGGGGGCGCCCGGAGCCGGACGCTTGACTTCGCCAGCGAAAAAGCAAATACTTCGCTATGTGGTGAAGTATCAATCAACAGCGATGGATCGCACATTTTTCGCGCTCGCCGATCCCACTCGGCGACACCTCTTGCTGCGGCTGAATGACGAACTGGAACTGTCGGTTAGCGAGCTTGCGCGGCCGTTATCGTTGAAGCTTCCCGGGTTAATGAAGCATCTCGACGTGTTGTCGGACGCTGGATTGATCACGCGGTCCAAAACAGGCCGCACGGTGTCGGTTCGACTGTCCGTTGCGCCAATGCATGAAGCAATGGAATGGCTGAAAAGGTACGAACGTTTGTGGATGGTAAGCTTGGATCGGCTTGCCTTTCTCGTCGAAGAGGATGGCGAGCGATGACCAGCACACTTCCAAGCGTGATGATTGTGCGCACAATCAAAGCTTCCCCTGCCAAGGTTTGGGCAGCGATCACGCAGCCTGAGCAGATGATACGGTGGTGGGGTCCTGACGCAGGCCCCACGCTCAGCGCCGTGGCGGACGTTCGCCCAGGCGGACAGTTTGCCGTGGTATTCCAGTTGATCAACGGCGATGAGCACAACCCTACTGGAATTTATCAGGAAGTGGTTCCTGAGGAGAAACTTGTTTTCACCTGGGATTTGCCTGAGACGTCCGAGCGGGTGTCGCTCGTGACATTTCTGCTGAGACCGTTCGAAGGCGGCACCGAACTGACGTTGCTGCACGAACATCTTCCCAACGAGGAAGAGCGCAAGAGCCATAAGCAAGGCTGGAAAGGCCTCCTCGATAAACTGCCAATTTTCCTGGAGATTCCCAATGAGCAAACTGATCGTTTGGACATATGATTGGGTGCCAGATGGCCCCCGTGGTTTCGTGCGCGACATACGGTTGAGATGGGCGTGTGAGGAGGCAGGGTTTGGCTATTCCGTGCAAACAGTCCCTTTCAACGACCGGGGGAGCGATCATCTGGCGCGGCAGCCTTTCGGTCAGGTCCCGTTCCTGAACGATGGCGAGCTTGAGCTATTCGAGAGGGGAGCGGGGCTGTTGGATATCGCGCGGAAAAGCGAAAAGCTCATGCCACGCGACCCGGTCGGGGAAGCCCAAACGCTTCAATGGACGATTGCAGCACTCAACTCGATGGAGATTGTTACAGTTCCATGGTGGTTCCTGGAGATGACCGGCGTTAAGGACAATCACCTGACCGGGTGGTTGGAAAGCCGCCTTGATCATATGGAGCGCGTCCTGATGGAGCGAGAATGGCTGGCCGCCGGCCGCTTCACTGTTGCGGACTTGCTCATGGCCGATGTTCTCCGCGTGGTAAAAGTTCGTTCCTTCGGGAAGCGAACGGCGACCGAAGCCTATGTGGCACGGATCACCGAGCGCCCGTCATTCAAGACGGCCCATGCCGATCAGATGGCGCACTTCGCTGCGGGTGACGCCTCGAGGGCGCTCCAAAACCTTGACGAATCCCGGCGGTACAACAACTTTTTCCTTGTAAATCATACAGCGCGGAAAGGAGATAAACCATGATGGGATGCGGTGGCTGACGTGAACGCTTACGTTTGCGGAAATCCACTTGGAGATGAACGTGAGTGCGCCTACCGCGCGGAGTATCCGGGGTTTGGTCGAGGGAGCTCAGTCACAGACCGCGCCGCTTTCAACCCACGCAGCGATCAGTTCGCCGAAGACAGCCTGTGAGCCCGGGACGGGCTCGCGCCCGGCACCTGGCTGCCAGCCCCAGCCGACGAGGCTGTCGTGCGCCATGTGCTCGGTGATTTCGGCTAGCGTCTTACCGCCGTTGCGTTCCGGATCCTTGATCTGCCGACAGATTTCCTTGAGGGACTTGCCCTCCCACGCCATTTCGATCGGCGCCAGATGCCAGGCCGGATTGCCGGGGATGCTCTTTAGCGTTTCGGCCTGGCCGATGACCTCGACATTGGCCTGCCCGTGACAGGTGTTGCACGTCATGCCCGGCATGCCCATGCCGCCGTCGCCGCGTGACACTGGCGGCTGGTGCTTGTGCATGGCCATGGTCTGGAGCGGCCGGTCGGTCGCCGGGTGGCAATTGACGCAGCGCGGATGCTGGATGACCTTACCGGCCTCTTCGAACAGCGCCCACGAGCGGTTTTTCGTGTCGGTGATCGACTGGAATTCCGCGGCTGGTTTTAGCGGAGCGGATTTTTCTGTCTCTGTGTTTTGCGCGGCCGAGAATGTGGCGGCGAAGAGCGAGACGGCGACACCGAGGACTGCGACGCCGGAAGCGATGGTACGGTTCTTCATCGTCTGGCCCTCACGACATCACGACATTGACGATCGGCAATCGGCGTACCGGGGTGCCGGTCAATCGTCGCCAGGCATTGGCGACCGCCGGCCCGACGGGCGGAACTCCGGGTTCACCCACGCCGGTCGGCTTTTCCGTCGATGCAATCACCGCCACCTCGACCGCCGGCATCTCGTTGATGCGCAACGAACGATAGTCGTGGAAGTTCGACTGCATGATCTTGCCGCCCTTGCCCAGCGTCACCGCATCGAAGAGGACCGCGCCGAGGCCGTAGCCGATACCGCCTTCCATCTGCGCCTTGATGATATTTGGGTTGACGGCAACGCCGCAATCGACAGCGCACCAGACGGTGTGTACGCGTGGTGCCCCGTCATCTCCGAGCGAGACCTCAACAATTTGGGCGACATAGGTGTTGAAGCTCTTGACGACGGCGACGCCGCGCGAGCGCCCATCGGGAACCTTCGATCCCCAGTCGGCCATTTCCGCCACCCTCTTTAAAGTACCGATGTGCCGGGGCTCGTTGGTGAGCAACGCAAGACGACCCTCGACGGGATCCTTGCCGACTTTCTGCAGTAGTTCATCGACGAAGGTCTCGACGGCAAAACCCGTGTGCGTATGGCCAACCGAACGCCACCACAGCGGTGGCACCGCCAGCTTCACGTTATGCGCCGTGACGCGCAAGTTGGGGATGACGTAAGGCAGGTTCGACGCACCCTCAACCGAGGTTTCGTCGAGGTCGGCCTTACCCATGATCGACTGGCCGACGATGACCTGCTCCCACGCCGCAATCTTGCCGTCTGCATCGATCGCGCCGCGCATCTTGTGGGCATACATCGGTCGGTAGTAGCCGCCGCGAATATCATCCTCGCGTGTCCACATGTGCTTCACCGGCCGCTTGCCGTCCGTCGCCGCGTAGACGGCGGCAGCTTCCTGCATGTAGGGCGAGCCGAACTGCGCCTTGCGTCCGAAACTGCCGCCGGTCAGCTGCGTATTGACCCGAACCTTGGATGGATCGAGCCCGATGACCTTGGCGGCGGTCGCCTGATCCATTGCCGGAAACTGAGCACCATTGTAGATATCGAGAGACCCGTCGGCTGCCTGGATAAACACCGCATCGAGCGGCTCCATCGGCGCATGCGCCAGGAACGGGAAGACAAGCTCCGCCTCCAGCGTCTGCAGACCTTGCCTGGCGAAGGCGCCGTCGACGTCACCATTGTTGGTGGCCTCCAGGCCCTTCTCCGAAAACTGCTTGGCGTAGTCGGCGGCAAGTTGCTCGCTTGACCGTGTCTCGGCCTTGGAGAGATCCCATTCGACTTTCAGGTTGGCCCGGCCGCGCAACGCTGCAAACGTGTTGTCAGCATAGACGGCGATCCCGTGCGGTACCTGTTTGACATCGACCACGCCCATGACCTTGCGCGTCTCGCTGTCATCGAAGGATTTGACCGTCGCCCCGAAGTGATCGGGATGGGCGACGACGGCGATCAGCATGTCATCGGTGGCGATATCCAACGTGTAGATCGCCGTACCATTGGTCTTGCCGACCGTATCGAGCTTGGGCAGTTCCTGGCCGATCAGGACGAATTTTGAGGGATCCTTGAGCGTCGGATTTTCCGGTGCGACCTGCGTTGCGGCCCTGACGGTCAGCGCGCCGAATCCGCTCTCCTTGTTGGAGGGAGCGTGCCTGATGCGTCCTTTCTTGACGGTAATCTCGCCAGCAGGCACGCCCCATTCCTCGGCGGCGGCCGCAACCAGCATGGCGCGCGCAGTGGCTCCCGCCTTGCGCATTTGCTCGTAGGAATTGGCGATCGACGTCGAACCGCCGGTTCCTTGCAAGCCGAAGGCAAGATTGGCGTAGATCTTGTCGTCGGCCGGAGAGTGGACGGCACGCATCTGCGACCAATCGGCATCGAGTTCCTCAGCGACGAGTGTCGCCAGTCCCGTGAAAGGTCCTTGCCCCATCTCAATGTGCTTGGAAAGTACGGTAACGGTGTCGTCGGTACCGATCTTGACGAAGGTGTTAAGCGCCGTCAGCGCATCTTCGCCGCCTGCCTTGACGCCACGCGGGGCGGCGAAGGCAGTCATGCTGCGCTGGGTAAGCGCCAGGCCGATGATGAGGCCGCTACCGGCAAGAAACGCGCGGCGGGTGCTGGAAATCTGTTGCAGTGTCATGGCTTAACCCTCCATCGCATCGGCAGCATTGTGGATCGCCTGCCGGATTCGATGGTAGGTTGCGCATCGACAGAGGTTTCCGGCCATGGCGCCGTCGATATCGGCGTCGCTCGGTTTCGGCGTGACCTGCAGCAGGGCAACCGCCGACATGATCTGCCCGGATTGACAGTAACCGCACTGCGGTACGTCGATGGCGACCCAGGCCGCCTGGACCGCCTTTGCCTCGACACCCTCAATGCCTTCGATCGTGATGACCTGCGAACCATCGACCGTCGAGATCGGGGTGATGCAAGAGCGGCGCGTCATGCCGTCCAGATGCACGGTGCAGGCGCCGCACTGCGCGACGCCACAGCCATACTTGGTTCCGGTGAGCTTTTCGAAATCGCGTATCACCCAAAGCAGGGGTGTGTCCAAATCTCCGTCGAAAGTCCGTTCTTTTCCGTTCAGTGTGAAAGTAACCACGGTGCAGCCTCACAATTTGTCCGGCGCCACATACGGTCGCACGGATGGAAACCTGAATTCAAACGGGATGCCGATCATAGCTATCTAAACCGCGAGCCTGGCATTTCCAGTCCCTGACACGAATAAATGGAATTTCGAACATGAATCAGCCCGAGCTTTTTGAAAACACGCCGGCGGATTTCTGCAAACCACCCGGCTGGTGGCAGATCGTGAATGGGTCAAGCGGCGGCGGCTGGACTTTCCGAATGCCCAGTGATTGGGGCCTTCGTCGCGCCATTTTCGGTCGGTATTCCCAAGACCGGATGAGCTCGATGTGAGGGCGCACCGCACTGGCCGGACAATGTCGAGGCCAGATCCTTCCGGAGAGCCGCGGCCGGGCATGATGGTGGATGAAGCTGCCACGCGGTACGGACTGAAGCCGAACACGCTTTTAGCCTCGCGTGATAGGCGCATGGCGACGACAGCCTACCTGGGTGTCGAGCTTAAGACGTGGCAGCCCGGCGTTTTTCTATTCACCCACGGCGCGGACCGTACGGATAAGCTCCTCGCCGAACATTGTGGCCGCGAGGCCCCGGTTTCGCTTTTCGCGTTGGACAAGGGAAAGGGTGTTCTTGCCGAAGGTGCGATCGCGTATCGGCACGTAGGTCAGCACACCATTGCGCTGCTCCTCAGCAACGTCGAATTTACTGAGGAAGGCGATACCGTCGCCAGCAGATGCCAGGTATTTCATCGCCTCTATCGAATTTGCAAGGAAGGTTGGCTCGACCGTTAGTCCCGCGTTGACAAAAGCATCGGCAACGATGCCGTGGATCAGCATCGACTTGTCGGCAAAAATCAGCGGATAGGTTTGGCAGACAGAGAGCGGGAGCGACGCCGTCCCAACCAGCGGATGTTCGGGAGAGACGACAGCGCCCAACCGGGTGTCCATTTTCCAAAGAGTTTCCAATTGAGGGACCGGTGGAAGGTTGTAGGCGAGGCCAAGATCCGCCTGCCCATCCAACACGGCCTGGACGATATCGCGCACGAACATCACCCGTATTGTAATCTTGAGGCGGGGGTGCCGTGCTGCAAAATATGCTGCCGTTTTCGGCACGATCCCGCCGGCAAGTCCCCCCATGGTGGCGATGATGATCTCTCCACTCTGGAGGGTTTTCATGTCGCGAATGTCGGCCTCGACCTGGCTGAATTCCTTGATGGTTCGTCGCACATGCGCGACAAGGATTTCTCCGGCGGGCGTCAGATGCATTCCGCGGGGCAGGCGTTCGAACAACGGCTCGCCGATCGCCTCTTCCAGCTGCAGAATGTGTTTGTTGATTGCAGATGACGCGACATTCAGGCGTTCCCCTGCCGCCCGGATAGAGCCGCAGCGCGCGACCTCGTCAATATAGCGCAAGACACGCGAATGCAGCACCGGCGACTCCTACCGTTCTCGAAAAGCGTACGAACTGCGCAGAAAATAGCGCTTTTCGGAAGCGGTGCAATCCTTTCTTATCGTTCTCGCAAGCATGCGGGGAAACAGACCTGGTTCGCAAAGGGTCTGCCCGCTGGCAATGGAGTGGAGGAAAGACGTGAACGCATTGGAAGCTGCGCATTATGAAAAGGTGCGCGCGATATTCGATATCCTTGAAGGCAGGGGCGAGGCCGATCTTCTTTTGAAGAACCTCAACATTCTCGATGTGCATGGAGAGACGGTCTATCACGGTTCGATCCTCGTCTATGACAAGCGCATCATCGCGCTCAACCCGGACGAGGATATTTTGAAGGTAAAGGAGGTTTTCGACGGTGAGGGGCTCTATGCGATCCCAGGCCTGATCGACGCCCATATTCACTTTGAATCCCAGCTCGCCCATCCGACCGCACTGGCCGAAGCCATGGTTCCATGCGGGACGACGACGATCTATGCCGAATGCCTGGATCTTTTGAGCGCGGCCGGCGCGCAAGGCGTTGACGCCGCCGAGTAGCTGTTCAAGGACTACGACAAGCTGCCGTACAGGCTCTACGCCTTTGCGCCGGGGAAAAAGACAGCCGCTTCTGTCGCCGAGGCTGTCCTCGATATGGATCCGGTCATTGGCCTCGGCGAATTCGAGCACTTCACCT
The DNA here is from genome assembly GCF_033447125.1 of Rhizobium sp. PL01. Lineage (NCBI taxonomy): Bacteria > Pseudomonadati > Pseudomonadota > Alphaproteobacteria > Hyphomicrobiales > Rhizobiaceae > Rhizobium > Rhizobium sp. PL01. The sequence continues at coordinate 94,461 of NZ_JAWQUM010000010.1, forward strand.
ATAGCTCAGGCAGTGACGATGACTTCCGCAAGGCGGCCTGGGTGCGTGCCAAAGGCGGCTTTATGAACGGCCATTGGGGCGTTACCGCGCTTTCCGACATGATGCTCAACTACCTGCCGGCGATCGGTGTTTCCAATAACCACGACGTCTGGAACGAGAAGGACATCGAAAAAAGCATTCGCTACGGCTTCCCGACACATATCAAGTTCGGTGTCGGCTCCAGCGATGTGATCAAGGTTCTGCTGCGTGCCATCGTCGATCGGAAATGGCCGACTGACAATTTCATGCTCTGCACCGACAACATCTCCGTCGAGCGGCTGCTGACCATGGGCCACATGGACTGGATCATTTCGCTCTGCGTCGAAATGGGTTTCAACCCGATCCACGCCATCAAGATGGCGACCTACAACACCGCGCGTTCCTTCCATATGGAGGATCAGCTTGGCTCTCTGACCCCAGGACGTTTCGCCGACATAGTGCTGACCGACAGCCTATCGAAGATCAACCCGCTCTATGTGTTCAAGGACGGCGAACTGGTTGCCAAGGACCGCAAGCTTTTAAGAAATGCCGCGATCGATTACTCCGGCATGTGTAAGACTGGAATTCCGGGCCTTGAAACCTTGACGCCGGAGCAGCTCGAAATCACGCCTCTGGAGGTCTGCGCCGACGGTTCGCAGGCAAAGGTTCTTCTGTTCGACGTCTACGGTCGAGGCCATGCGAAGTTCTTCCAGGAAGTCTGGGTTCCGCTGCATCACGGCAAGGTGGTTGCGGAACTGGACGGCGTGAAACTCAGCCGGCTGTCGGTAGTGCAGCGTTACGCCGATGGTAAGCGCCATGTGGTCAACGGCCTGTTCAAGGGCGTCCATGTCGACCGCGGAGCTGTCTCGACCTTTTGGCCGGCACCGAAGCCCTACTTTGTCGCGGTCGGGCAGGACAGCGCCGAAATGTGCCATTGCCTCAAACAGGTCGATACCTATGCCGGCGCGTGTATCGTGACTGAAAACAGAACGGTAAAAGCGGTCATGCCGCTCGATATCTACGGCGTCATGGCGAATATGTCCGTTCCAGAGCTGACGGCTGCTGCCGCCAGCATCGACGGCGCACTCGAGGACTTGGGCAATCGCAATGAGGGAGAGCCAGTGGTGAACAAGCTGCTCAGCCTCTTCATATCGCTGCACCGGTTCCGTTTCATGACCTGACGGCTGCAGCAACAAGAGTGCCGACAGGTGCCGGGAGGACCTGTCGGTAAAGAGCAGGACTGTGAATTGAAATGCAGCCGGCGCAAGTCGGCAAAACGACCGCAGGAAAACCTGCGCAAAAATGAGGGAGAACGAATAATGGCACACAATGCGGCGGAAGCCGAAATCGTCGATACAGGCAGCCTGGTGCGACGCTGGATCATGTATGTGGTCGGCATCTATATTCTGACGTTCGGTGTCAGTCTGGCGATCCGCGCTGGCATCGGTATTTCGCCCCAGAGCAGCTTGACGCGAACGATGACCCTGGTCTACACGCCGCTCAGCCAAGGCACCTACAATTTCATTCTCGAACTGATCATGCTTTTCCTGACCTATCTGGTCTTGCCGAAGGATTTCAAGGTCAAGAATTTCGCCTCTCTCATCCCGGCTTTCGTACTGGCTGCATGCCTGGATTTGAACCTGAAGCTCACCGAGTTCATCCAGCTCGACGTCTACCAATGGAAGGTCGTGCTCCTTATCATCGGCGATGCGGCACTCGCTTTCGGCCTATTCATGATGATCCGCGCCAATCTCGTGCTGATGCCGATCGACATGTTCGTCAACACCATCTTCAAACGAACCGGCTGGAAGTGGGGCAACATCAAAACCGGTTTCGACTGCACGCTGCTCGTCACATCGGCGCTTGTCGGTCTGGCCTTCCTCGGGGAGATTAAATTCATCCGCGAGGGAACGATCTTGAACGCGATCCTGGTCGGCCAATATATCAGGCTGTACTTCTTCTTATTTAAGAAGTTCCAGTCGCGTAAAACCGCTCAGGCTGGCGAAAGGGTGGAAGCCGCGATCAAGTAGGCGAGTGACTAGGGTGACCGCCCAGTTTCGGCGGTTACCTTGTGGGCCCATGCGCGTGACGATCGGCCGTTCGGGGGATCAAGGCTAACAATGGTCGCCTACAGATTTGAAGACAGCAGGGGCGGGCGGTGTGGTGCTCGGCACCTGAGCGGCTTCAACGGCATTCTCCAAGTGGATGGGCACGGCACCTATACGAGCATGGTCAAAGACCAGGTCAAGTCCGGCAGCAATGAAACCATCACGCTGGCCGGGTGTTGGGCTCATCTCAGGCGCAAAGTCTATGAACTCCATGTGGGGGCGGTATCAATTACGTTGCGACAGCGTCGGTGAAAGCGATGGCCGAGTTTTGGAAGGTGGAGGACGAGGCCCGCGGCAAGGATGCGGAAACAGGAAAATCCCTCGGCAACATTCGCCGTTGGCAGCCGGTCGATGCAATATAAAGCAGTGTGCTCAAAACCCCGCGCAACTCCGTCTTGCGCGGTCGGCCGAGCCTGGGTGGTGGCGGCATACGCAGCGATCAGCGACCACTCCCAGTCCGTCAGACCAGTTGCATAACGCCCTGTCCGCCGGACATATCGGCGACGGGTGAAATCAGTCCAGCCCATTTCGGTCTCCGTCGAACCCCTAGCAGATCCGATGGAACCACAACTGGCTGATATCACTCAACTCTTTTTCGTCCAGGCTCTAAGACTTAATAGGTTTCGACGGTTCATTTCCTTTCAAGAGCTCGCGATATCCTCGAATTTACATTCGCGGAAGCGAGACATACCTCCCCACCTCTTCATCGAACGTTTGGAGGCTTCACCTCGATAGGTCCGAAAATCGGCGTGAAAACGTATCTATGCGTTCAGCCACAAGGCTATGCGGGAACGCCAGGAGAAGAGCAATTCTCCACCGTCGTCAGTAAACCAATCGAGCCCGTATTGTTCCTGGGATCCGGCGGAGCGCATCAAGTATGTCATTTGCTGTTTGGTCAACAGCCTCGACTTCAATAACCACATAACCCGTTTCGCCATGTGTCTGCAGGAACTCGCCAACGATATTCAGTCCGCGCGACGAAAAAATCGAATTTAGACTATTTAGAATGCCAGGGCGATTTTCATGAACATGGATGAACCGCGTGCCGTTTGGACGCGGTGGCAGTTGGACCTGGGGAAAGTTGAGCGCGCCCAATGTCGAGCCGACGTCGGAATATTCCACAAGCTTCCTGGCAACTTCCCGTCCTATGCGCTCCTGGGCTTCCTCGGTCGATCCGCCAATATGCGGGGTCAGGATAACATTATCCAAACCTTGCAACGGGGTTTCGAAGCGCTCGTTGTTTGATGCCGGCTCCTTCGGAAACACATCGACAGCCGCGCCTGCGAGATGTCCTTCTTTCAAAACCTTCGCGAGCGCTTCAAGATCCACCACCGTACCGCGGGAATTATTGATGAAAAAGGCCCCCTTCTTCATTTTACGTAGCTCGGTTTCAGTGATCATGTTCTGCGTCGAACGGGTTTCGGGAACATGCATCGTCACAAAATCTGAGATTTCGAGAAGATCACCAAGCGAGGCCATCGATTCCGAGTTGCCCTGGCGAAGCTTGTCTGAAAGATCGAAATAGCGCACGACCATACCCATGCTTTCCGCAAGGACGCTGAGCTGCAAGCCGATGTTGCCGTAGCCCACGATCCCCAGTGTTTTCCCGCGCACCTCACGATTACCTGCTGCCGATTTGTCCCATCCGCCCACGTGGGCCGAGGCCGAGCGTGGGAAAATCCGCCTGGTCAGCATTATGATCTCACCGATCACTAGCTCCGCGACGGAGCGCGTATTCGAGTAAGGAGCGTTAAACACCGGGATTCCACGTCGGCGGGCCGCATCCAGATCCACCTGGTTTGTACCCACAGAAAAACAACCAACAGCGATGAGTTTTTTGGCCGAGTTTAAAATCTCCTCGGTCAGTTGCGTGCGTGACCGAATTCCGACGATGTGGGCCTCGGCCATATGCCTTTTAAGGTCCTTGTCATCCAAGGCCTTCGGCAAATGGGTCAGGTTGACGTAGCCGGCCGACGCAAAGTAGTCCACCGCGCTCTGACTGATCCCTTCCAGAAGAAGGACGGAAATCCGATCGCGAGGAAGAGAAAGTTGTCCGGTCATTGAACTGCCTTTGAAACTCGAATTCTATTTCGCCAAAGGCGCTCGTCCGCCTCAAATGCACTTTGCCATTAACACTGACTTAGCGATCATCCTAAGGACAGCGCAAGAACGAACTCAGTTCCACAGGCAGGGAGAAAGGATTGTTTCTGCATCTCACCACGTGCCAGGCGGCGCAGATACCGGTCAACGGTCCGTTGCAACGCGCCGCTCCGATTGCGCTTGCGGCAGAGCGTCCGGGGATCGGCATCACCGCCTCCACCTCATTTGTACATCCTTATACCTTAGCCCGCCGGCTGGCGACGGCAGACTATTCATACGAAGGGTCGTGTCGGCTGGAACATCGTGACGTCCCATCTCGAAAGTGGCGCCAAAAATATCGGCCAGGGTGGCTTGCGCGGCCATGACAATCGCTAGGCGGTCGCCAACGAATATGTCGAGGTGCTTACACGCTCTTCGAAGGCAGCCGGGAGGAGGGCGCAGTCTAGCGCGGCCGCGCGGCGCATGCTCACCGATCCTTCCAAGGTCCACGAGAATGACCACAGGGGTAAGTATTTCGTTGTGCCCGGCTATGCCCTCAGCGAGCCTTCGCCACAGCGCACACCGGTTCTTTAGCAGGCGGGCGCCTCAGGCCCAGGCAAGACCTTCGCCGCCGGGCACGCCGAATGCATCTTCGTTGCGGCGCCGACGAAATCGGTGCTCTACAACGCCACCGCATAACTACAATTTCTTGTTCACGAAAATTAGCAATATCTTTCAAAATGTCCGCTGCTACAATTTTGGGGTGAGTCCAATGAATTGATGGAGCAATGTAAGGATGCGAAATTCTCACGTTCATGACCATTTGACCGTTGCCAAGCTCGGCGCAATATCAGCGAATGACACCATGTTGGTTTACTTGATCGACATGGCTCTGCTTCACGAGGCTCAGTCTGCGAGGGAGCCGAAGGTATCAACGGCACCCTCAAAGGTCGCTTGAACCGCGACCGTCAAGGCCGAAAGTCATCAGCGCGCACTCTGTGCTAACATCAAAAGAACCCGCGATTGCACGGAGTGTCAGCGACAGCCGGACCAAGCTGTTGATTTATTCCATTCCACTCTTTTTTCCTTGCCAGACATTTCGGCAAAACGGCGATCGCATACCTTACGATGGAAACGGGATGACCGGTGCGATGAGGGGAGGCCAGTTCTGGCAGATGAACATTATGCCGTGAAATTGGGTTTCTGCGCTGGCTGTGCCGGTGTGATTGTCGTGATCAATAAGACAAGCTCGATCATGCATTCAGCATCTGTCGAGCGGTGAGCACGGTCGATCCGCTTTCAATCAGTGTGATATCGCCCCTTCGCGTTGCATCGCTCGAAGCTGCCATATCGTTAATGCGCGTATCGGCTTCACGATACAGGTCGAGAGCTTTGTCGGCATGTTTGACGGCGGCGACTGCGGCAAGGTGTCAGTCCTCATAGCCTTCACCTTCGGCAGCTTGCGCCAGTTGCATTGCGTCTGTTCTATGAAACATGGCAAGCAGAATGGCGTCATGGGTACGACTACAATGGTTGTGTTCGAACGTCATCGTGAACCCAATCGCGAATGTGGCTTCTTCTGATCAGATTCAAACGTGCAGAACGTCTTTGAAGTCGACCCTGAACAAAAGACAGCCTGACTCGTCGCTCACTTCAAAGGCTTTTTCATGCAGAGGTTTTGCAAGAGCAAGGTCTTCGATCATCATTTCACGGGCCGCACGCAATGTCTCCTGATATGCGGCGCCTGCATCCGGCAAATCGATGCCTTCAAGGTCTTCATCAATCTCGTCGCCGTCGATTAGGACAAAGAAGAACCGTGGCATCTTGCGCTTTCCCGTTTCATTTGCCGGAAAACGAACGTAAGTCTTTGTTGTTCCATAGTTTTACATGGTGTTTATGATCAAATCTGATCGGGCGGGATGTATCTGCCATACACTGGATGGTCGCTAACGCTATTCGACCTGCCCGCTTTAGCCGCCGTTCGCACATTTCGATGTGGATCATTCCATCTGTTTAGCATGCCGGGCTCTTGGTGTGTACGGCTCAAGCTGCAGAGGACATAGGCGCCGATCTCGCTCTTCGACAAAAGACCGCTTGTCCGATGTCCTAGCCTGACAAATTGGTCGTGTTGTCAGCCGGACACAAATGGACCGTTATCTGTTGCAAAGTTGTCAGCGATGAAGCTATCCTGACCATTCTCCGCGATATCCATGCCACGCCTGAGAAGCCGGTGGTTCTTTATGAAATCGGCATCGCGCTGATCTTGGGACAGAAGTACTTTACGCAAGACGATCTCTCCACGCTCTTGATTGGCTTGTGCGCGAACGTATCATCGAATTGCTGGGGAACAATACGTCGAGGTTGTTGAAGCCATTGCCGGGCTAATCGATGCCATGTCACTTTCCGACTTCGATGCAAGCCGCATCCGCGTTATTTCCGGTGTCATAGATCCTCCCGTAAACAATGCCTGCATGTTGATTGGGACTGCCCGCCCTTGCGAGGACAATCGAATGGGATGCCCCCTTCATTGAAGGAAGGAGAGCCCTTGCTGTGTCCATACGGGGCATCGATATCGGAAGAATAGCTGCAGCCGTGTTGGCGTCGACGAACCGCATGAACGTCCGTCGAACCATGCGGCGGACGTTCATGCGGTTCGTCGACGCCCAAAGCGAAGACCAGGCCGAAGCTTGCCTCTGGTCATCGCGGCTCATTGAGGCGTAGGTCGGCTCATGCCCAGCAGTTCCATCAGTCGCCAAATTTAACCAGGTTTTGAAAAACAAGTGCGTTGCGGGCCTGGATAAGGCGACCACCCTCGGCAATCTTGCCGACCGCGATGGGCGCAAACCCGAGGTCTGTCGCCAGCGATACGATCGTTGCACTCGCATCGCTGTGGTCACTGGACACGAACACGACGCGGCGACCACCGTCAGCAACTGGAGCGACGAGCTCCTTCATTGGGAGCTGGTTGAACGCTTTCACCAGTTTTGCACCGGGGACGCGTTCGGCATTGATTTCAGACGATAGGCGACCTTGAAGCTCGCGCTCTTGAACCTCGGGCGGGAGAAAAGCCGAATTTGTCACATCAATGACGATCTTGTCCGACCAGTCCGGTCGCAATTTGCCGACGTCCTTGAAATTGAGGAACTGGACAGCGAAAAAGATGATCTCGGCTTCCAGCGCGTCTTCGATCGTCACCGCGACGACCTTTTCACCCAAATTCCCGATAAGAGGCGCGATTGAATTCGGCCCGCGTGTGTTGGTGATGCCGACCTCAATGTCGCTTCTGGCGAACAGGCTCGCCAATGTATAGCCGACATTCCCGGTTCCTATAATGCTGTATTTCATTGTCATTCTCCATCATTTTATTGGTTCAGGAAGACGTCGCGCGCCAGGAAACGGCCGTTTGCCAACTCTCGGTAGGCTCTTTGGATTTCGGTTTCGGTCTCCGTCTCCGTGAAGGTGACTGCGTCGTTGAAAGGATGTGTAGCAGGATGGAATTATCTAGGTAATTGACGTAATATTGCTCATATTTATCTAATCTTTGGATGTATCAATGCTCGATAGCGTTACCATCAACCAGCTTCGTACATTCGTTGCAGTTTGTGAGGCGGGTAGCTTTTCAGGCGCAGCGAAGACCCTTCTTCGCGCGCAATCTGCAGTGAGCCATGCCGTCTCGGCGCTGGAGACAGCGCTGTCTGTGGAACTGTTCGAGCGGGATAAGCGAAGGCCCGAACTCAGCGCTGCTGGCCGCAGTCTTCTCCCGGACGCCCGTGCGGTCATCGCCCGCACTGAGGAGATGAAGACACGGGCACGCTCGATCGCCGACGTTGGCGCGCCTCAGCTTTCAATCGCAGTAGATGTCTATTTCCCGCGTCAGCTTCTCGTCAGAAGCATCCAGGCACTCCAGCGGTCGATACCAACGGCCGCCGTTACCCTGTATCTCACGACTATGCAGAGTGGTGAATCACTGGTCGTCGATGGCAAGTGCAACTTCGCCATTACCGTTGCTGACGTTCCTGAATTGAAACCAAGCGCGATAGAAAGGCACTGGCTTTGTGAAACAAAGATGGTCACCGTCTGCGCTCCGTCCCACCCTTTAGCGGATATGATGAACCCGGTGTCCCTCGACGAATTCAACCGGCACGTCCAGCTTGTCGTCACGGACAATCAGCCCCAGTCTGAAAAGACACAGATGGCCGTCGCGGGTGAGAGGCGCTGGTTTGTCAATGACCTCGGCGCGAAACACGACTTCCTCAAAGCCGGGCTGGGGTGGGGGCATATGCCGGTTGACCTCGTCGCGGATGATCTGGCTTCAGCAGTGCTGGTCGAGATCACTCGCCATGCTTGGCATATCAGGCCACTAACCTTCATGGTCTCTCGGCGGAGGGGGGATAAGCCGTCCCCCCATGCGGCCCAATTGATCGAGGCGCTCACTGGAGTGTCGCCCCAGACGACTGGGAAACACTGAATGCGCCCAGCGGAGTTTGCGTCCAATGGGTCGCAACACTTCAAACTTTTGAATCGCATGATATCCCGACTGGCTCTTGAAGTGATCGAAAGTGGGGATTGCAGCATGGCTGTTCTGATGCGATCGATCTTGGCGCACGTGTTGTCAGCAGCCCGCTGGCGTCATTGCCGTTTGGGCCGCTCTCTGCGCAGGGCTTCGCCATGATCCAACCTGCTCCATTGCTGAGCTTCAAGGAAGCTCCGCATGCGACTTTCCTTTTCTGTCAAGGTCGGACGCAGCTGAAAGGATGGCATATCACCGGAAAACGTAGCCTTTTCTGTCAGAGACTTGGCCATAAGGCCGTTCATCTTGTGGCATAATCGTCAGTTATCCCTTCAACGCCGTTGTCAGCATATCGACAAACGCTGAAACTTTTGGCGGACGAAATCGCGCCGCTGGGTAGACAATGTAAATGCCGCCAGATGGGAGACGCCAGTCAGGCAGGACATGAAGCAGCCGCCCGTTTTCCACATCTGCCTTCGCAAGGAAATCCGGCAGGATCGACAGTCCGCCCCCTAGGCGGACGGCCTCCATAACTGCCGGTGTGGTATTGATCGCGATATTCTCATGGAAACGCACGGTCTGAACGTTTTGATCGCCGCGCGTGAACGTCCATTCCAGAGGCTCTCGCAGCGCGTTATTGGCGACAAAGGGCAGGGACGGCAACTCGGACGGCATCCTCACTTCGGCTATTTTCGCGGCAAGCTGAGGCGGACCGACCAGAAACTGCGAAAAAGAGCCTATCCGTCTGGACTGCAGACTTGAGTCATCGAGCCAGCCGACGCGAATGGCGAGGTCCATGTTGTCAGCGATCAGGTCCATCGTACTGTCGCTTAGGTTCAGCTCAACCTTGCAATCCGTGTAGTGCGCGGTGAAGGTCGTGATCAAAGGCACGATGACTGAGGTGCCATAGTCAAAGGGTGCGGTGATCCTCAAAAGGCCTTTGGGGTCGGTCCTGGATTGTGCCAGTTCCGCCAAGGCTTCCTCTGCCTCTTTCAGGATCGACACACAGCGGGCATGAAACAGTCGTCCGGCCTCGGTCGGCTGCAGCCGCCGTGTCGTGCGCATCAGCAACGTGGTCCCGACTTCCTGTTCAAGCTTGGCCACTTGCTGGCTGACAACAGCCTTCGTAATTCCGAGATATTCAGCCGCCCGCGTGAAGGAACCCGCATCAACCACAGCGGCAAAGTGGGCGAGGCGATTGAGGTTCGTGGCGTGAGGCATCAGGGGGCACCCATGAAATTGTCAGCTTTTGGCATACAATATGTCAAATTAAACGGTATTTTCCATCCAATGTCTACGTGCGACAGTACGAGCAGGATAACGGCCTACTGCAGGCGAGATACACGACCGCACGTGCAGACACGTTGTGACGATTTGAGTTCCCACTATGAACGAGACGCAAGGAAACCTCATGTTTACCAGGAGAACCATCATGAAAACCACGCTCGCCGCTGGACTGACTACCGTCTTCGCACCCGCTGGCCTTGGCCATGCGTCAGGAAGCCTCACATGGCAAGCATTTCCGGCCGGGCAAAACGGCTTCTTTCGTGCGCCCGTTCTTTTGTCCGGTGCGACCGAAGCTGTGCTGATCGACGGCGGCTTCACCCTTCCCGACGGCAAGGCCGTCGCTGAGGCGATCAAAGCGTCAGGTAAAAAACTCACCACGATCTATATCAGCCAGAGCGACCCGGACTATTACTTCAGCCTGCGCCCGATCAAGGCTGCATTCCCTGATGCAAAGGTCGTCGCGGCTTCCACCACCGTTGACGTCATCAAGGGCAGTGTTGAGAAAAAGCTTGCCGTCTGGGGCCCGCAGCTCAAGGAGAACGGTCCGCAGGCACTGGCCGATGTTATCATCCCGGAATCCTTCGACGACAAGACGCTGATGGTTGACGGCGAGACAATCGAGATCGTTGAGGCCGAAGGCCTGACCAACCGGCGCTATCTGTTCGTGCCTTCGCTCAACGCTGTAGTCGGTGGCGTGCTGATCTTCAACGGCGTGCATGTGTGGACGGCCGACACCAACAGCGCCGAGCTGAGGGCCGGCTGGATTGCCACGCTCGAACAGATTGCGGCGCGCAAGCCGGTGATCGTGGTCGCCGGCCATATGACCCCGGAAGCCAAGGCAGATATCTCTGGCGTGAGGCATACGATAGCCTACCTGAAGGCGTTTGAGGAAGAACTCGCTAAGCACAAGGATTCGACATCGCTCAAGGCTGCCATGGACGCGCGCTTCCCGGGTCTCGGAATGAGTGTGGCGCTCGATATCGGCTCCAAGGTCGCAACCGGCGAGATGAAGTGGGGCTGATCAATCATGGGTGCTAATCTCGATCTTCTCCGGGCCAAATACAAGGGCTTGTCAGAAGACAATGGTGGTAATCTGGCTGCAGCCCTTTCACCCGACCCCGCCGGCTGACCACATACTTTGCCGTTCGCGGATGGGCGGATGACGAGCACCGCTTGCGGGCGCGTTCATCGTTCGGATATCGGACTAGGAGAAGATGCCTGGCTCATCGCGGCAACCGGCTCCAACGTTGCGTAAGACGAAATCTTGGCATTTCCATCTGGCGTATCCAAAACTGCCGAAACGCCAATCGCCGCCGGATGAGACTTCAATCGCTGGCGAAACAAAAGACGATAAGCGACAGGGACGCAGCCATTCGCGCAAGCTGGTTTGCGGTTCCAATTCGTTCAAGGTGAGCAGGCGGTGTTACCACTTGCTCAACGTCGGTTCACCAAGCACGATTTTGCGACAGGGCTGGCTGTCTTGGCTGTCCCCTTCCGGCTAACGTCCGAACGGTTCGCCGAGCGAGGCGACGCCGTTCAGCTTCAGGAGGCGGCGGTCTGCCGAGATTATTCCCAACACGATTATCGTGACGAGATAGGGTAGGCTAGACAGCAATTGGGAGGGAACATCCATTCCCGTCGCCTGAGCTGCCAGCCCCATCAGGGAGACGGCACCGAATAGGCAGGCACCCAGGAAGATGCGTCCGGTGAGCCAGGTACCGAATACGACGAGGGCGATAGCAATCCAGCCGCGACCGGCAATCATCCCATCGGCCCAAAGTGGTGTGTAGATCACAGCGGCGTAAGCGCCGGCAAAGCCCGCCATCGCACCGCCAAAAGCGATCGCAAGAACGCGCACATTGATGACTGCGTAGCCAATGGCGTGGGCCGCCTTTGGGTTTTCGCCGACGGCGCGGATGACAAGGCCGAGTTTGGTGTGGGTGAACATCGCCCATATGGCGAAGGTTGCCACAAGCGAAATCCATACGACGATGTCCTGGTTGAAAAGCCCGCCGACGACCGGGACTTCGGACAGCCAGGGAAGTGCAAGCTTCGGCAATGCCTTGACTGTAAGGCTTTCGTAAGTTTTGCCGAACAATGCGGAGAGGCCTTGGCCAAGAATGCCGATCGCCAGGCCAGTCGCCACCTGGTTTGCCCGAAATCCAAGCGCGACAAGGGCAAAGAGGAGCGAAAGAGCAGCGCTGCCAAGGCCCGCGACGACGAAACCGAGGAAATGCCCGCCGCCGTGATAGACGACGATGAAGGCGAGCACGGCACCTAAGGCCATCAGCCCTTCGACGCCAAGGTTTAGGACGCCAGCACGCTCGACCACCAACTCGCCGAGGGCGGCGAGAAGGAACGGCGTCGCAGCGGCAAGCATTCCGGAAATGATGAATTCGATGGCGTTCATGACGGGCTCCGGTGGGCGGTCTTCTGGGTGGATTGCGGCCATTCAAGTCGGTAACGCACGAAGGCAACTGCAACGAGATAGGCAAGCAGAAGACTGCCCTGGAAGACGCGGACGGCAGCGATCGGCAGGTTCGCCGAGACCATGGCATTGTCGCCGCCGATATAGATAACCGCCATGACCAGTGCGGAGATGATGATGCCGATCGGATGTAGGCCGCCGAGATAGGCGACGATAATGGCAGCGTAGCCATAGCCGGTGGAGATCGAGCGTTGCAGCTGGCCAAGCGGCCCGGCAACTTCTGCAGCGCCCGCAAGTCCTGCGGCAAAGCCGCCGATCAACAGCGAAAGCCAGATAGCCCAGCCTTCGTTGAAGCCGGCATAGCCGGCTGCCTTCGGTGCAAGCCCACCGACCTGCAGCTTATAGCCAGAGAAGCTCTTCTGCATGAAAACCCAGGCCGCGAGCGACAGCGCAAGCGTGATGAGGAGCGAGACGTTGACGCGCGTACCGGACATCAGTGTTGGCACCATTGCGTCATACTGGAACATCACCGACTGCGGGAAATTAAAGCCGTTCGGATCCTTCCAGGGACCGAGCAGCAGGTAATTGAGCAGCTGGGTTGCAACAAGGCTGAGCATCAGCGAAACCAGGATCTCGTTGGCATTCAGCCGGACCCGCCAGAAGGCGGTGATCGACGCCCAGAGCGCGCCTCCGATTGCGCCGAGCAGCAGCATTGCCGGCCAGATCCACTGGCCCGTCGCCTGCGGAAACCAGACGGGAATAGCGGAGGCGAAAATCGCGCCGAGGATGAACTGGCCCTCGGCGCCAATGTTGAAGACTTTGGCGCGAAAGCCGATTGCCAATCCCTGGGCAATGAGAAGCAGCGGCCCCGCCTTCAACAGCACTTCCGAAAACGATGCCCAGGAGAGGAAGGGCTCGAGCAGCATGGCATAGACGACTGCGACCGGGTCACGCCCCATTACAATGTAAAGACCGAGATTGAGGATGATGGCGGCCGACAGCGCGATGACAGGTGCAAGCAAGGTTGCCTTCAGTGACGCGCGCTCCCGCCGCACAAGATTGGGAAGGAAAGCCATGGACAAGCCATTCATGCGGGTGCCTTTCCGGGCGAATGCTGCGCCCCGATCATGTATCGGCCGATGTCTTCGGGCTTTGTGTCGCGGGTCACGAGCGGCGGGCTGAGCGCGCCGTGATGCAGTACCTGGATGCTATCGCTCAGCTCGAACAGTTCCTCAAGCTCTTCGGAGATCACGAGGATCGCCATGCCTTCGTTGCGCAATGCGACCAGCCGGCTTCGCACGGCCGACGCAGCGCCGATATCGACGCCCCAGGTCGGTTGCGCGACGAACAGCAGTTTGGGCGACAGCATGATTTCGCGGCCGACGATGAATTTCTGCAGATTGCCGCCGGACAAGCTACCGGCTTCCGCGTCTGGGCCGGGTGTGCGGACATCGTATTGGCGGATGCAATCTTCGGTGAACGCGGTCGCGCGCGCCCTGTCGACAAGGCCGCGCCGCAGAAGCTTGAGCGGGTGGGCCGTCAACAAGCTGTTGAGAGTGAGCGACATTTCCGGCACGGCGCCGCGCCCAAGCCGGTCTTCCGGAACGAAAGCGAATCCGAGGTGTCTGCGGGCGGCGGCATCGAACCTGCCGACGTCCTTTCCCATCATGTAGATCCGGTCGCGCTGTTCCCGCCCAAGCAAGGTCTCGCCGGATATCAGCGCGGCAAGCTCGCTTTGACCGTTGCCGGAAATTCCAGCAATTCCCAGAATTTCACCGGCGCGCACTTCAAGGCTGATGCCGGAAAGCGGCACGCCGAAAGGGTCGGTGGGCGTATGGTCGAGCCCGATGATCTCAAGCCGCTTTTCACCCGCCGACCGTGGCAGCGCCGGCATCGGTGCCGGCATCTCGCGGCCGATCATCATGCGGGCCAGATCATGAGCATCGTGCTCGCGTGGGTCGATATCGCCTGTGACACGCCCGCCACGCAGGATGGTAGCCCGGTCGCAGATTGCGCGGATTTCCTCCAGCTTGTGGGAAATGAACAGGACGGAAACGCCGCCGTCGCGCAGCCTGCGCAGCGTATCGAAAAGCTTCTCCACCAGCTGCGGCGGCAGGACCGAGGTGGGTTCGTCCAGGATCAGCAGTTTCGGATTGGTCATCAGGCAGCGAATGATCTCCACCCGCTGCCGCTCGCCGACGGACAGCGCGTGCACATGGGCGAGCGGATCGACGTCAAGGCCGAACTCCCGTCCAAGCGCCTCGATCCGCGCCTTGAGATCGGCTTTCCGACCGGGCACGACCAGCCGGATGTTCTCAACGACGGTCAAAGTCTCGAATAGCGAAAAATGTTGGAAGACCATGCCGATGCCCTTGCGTCTCGCATCCGCAGGGGAGGCAAGATGCAATGGCTTTCCTTCCCAGACGACGGTACCGTCATCCGGTTGCTCGACGCCGTAGATCAGTTTCATCAGCGTCGATTTTCCCGCCCCGTTTTCTCCGAGGATCGCATGGATCGACTGCGGAGCCACATCCAGATCGATTGCCTGATTGGCGTGGATCTGGCCGTAGCTCTTGGAAATGCCGCGGAGCGACAGGAGCGGGATAGCCATGGCTTATTTCGGCAGCGGCGTGGTGACGCCCTTGACGTGCCAGTCCAGTGCAACGATCTGGGTATCGGGCATTGCCGTTCCGGCCGCCACGCCTTCGCTGCCGTCCGCCTTGGTAATCGGCCCAGTAAATGGCGAGAAACTGCCGTCGGCGACTTTCGCCTCGACGTCCTTGATCTTTGTCATCACATCGGCTGGGACGTCCGGGCTCCAGTCGATGACTTGGACGACCTTTTCGGCGACGCCGAGGAAGGTATTGGCACCCTTGAAGGCGCCGGCAAGATGCGCATCGACAGACGCCTTGAAGAAGGGCGACCAGTCTGTCGAAATGCAGCCGAGGTACGTTTTCGGCGCGTATTTCTTCATCGACGAGTTGAGGTTGAACGAGTAGACGCCCGCGTCCTCGCAGGCGGCGATGACGGAGGGCGTATCCTGAGCGTTGGAGAAGATAACGTCGCATTTCTGCGCGATCAAAGCCTTGGCGGCTTCCTGCTCCTTGGCCGGATCAAACCACGAATTCACCCATACGACCGACACTTCGATGTCCGGCTTGACTGCCTGGGCGCCAAGCGTGAAGGCGTTGATGGTGGTGATGAGCTCGGGGATCGCGAAGGCGGATACGGAGCCGAGCTTGCCGGTTTTGCTCAGCGCTGCGGCCGCCATTCCGAGCAGATAGGAGCCCTGGAAATACTTTGCGGCAAAGGGTGAGAAGTTCGGGGCAACCTGAAAGCCGGAAGCATGCAGCACGGTAACGCCCGGATCACGGCGCGCGATCTGCAATGCGCCATTCTGATAGCCGAACGAGCCGGCAATCAGGAACTTGTTCCCGTCGGCAACTGTCTTGGTCATGATACGGTCGGCATCGGGACCTTCGGCGATGTTTTCGAGAATGGTGACCTTCACCTTGTCGCCATAGGCTGCCTTGATGGGATCGAGGCCGACGGCCAGCGCATGACCCCAACCGACGTCACCGATGGGCGAGGGAACGACAAGCGTGATGCCGAGCGGCTCGTCGGCGGCAAAGGCCAGGCGGCCGCCGAGCGCGCCGGCAAGGCCAGTTGCGGCAGCGGCCTTGATCAGGTTTCTGCGGGTCAGGTTGTTCATGGTTACAGTTCCCTTTTTGGTTTTTTTAGAATTCCACGGTGGCGAGTGCGGCCTCGGCATCGGCCGACAGTTTTGCTTCGTCAAGGCCGGGGAATTCGCCCTTTTGCCAGACAATGCGGCCGTTGATCATGGTCATGTCGGTTGCCATGCCGATACCGACGCGGGGAATAAGGCTCAGCGGATCATGCCGCGTGCCGACATAGTCCATACGGCGGGTATCAATCGCAAAAAGGTCGGCGGCCATGCCCGGCGCAAGCCGTCCGATGTCGCCCCGGCCGAGCAGGCTCGCGCCCCCGGTCGTGGCGTAGCTGAGGAAATCGACCGGTGGCGGTACCGGATGGGCGCGTGTGGACGCGACGAGGCACTGCAGCATGTAGGCCGAGTGCAGGCAGTGCATCAGGTTCGAATTGTCATTGGACGCGGTACCGTCGCAGCCGAGGCCAACACGCAGGCCAAAGGCCTGCATGGCGGGGATATCGGTGACTTCAGCGCCGACCAGATAGACCGGTTCTGGGCAATGGGCGACGCCGGTGCCGCTGGCAGCCATCGTCTTGAGCTCGTCATGGGTCAGTTCCCAGCAATGGGCATAGAAGGCGTCAGGTCCTGCAAAACCGAGCTCTTCCAGATAATCGACGGTGCGCATGCCGTGGCGGGCCTGAATGACCGGGCTTTCACCCTCGCCGACATGGGTGTGCATCATCACGCCGCGATCGCGTGCCAGTGCCACTGATTCCACGAACGTCTCGCGGTAGCAGTTGACCGGCTGGCAGGGTGCGACCGCAACCTGGCGCATACTGAACCGGCTGGTATCGTGATAGGTGTCGATCAGGCGGGCGCAATCGGAAATGAACTCGTCCGTTGTTTCCAGCATTTCATCGGGAATGGTGGAACCCTTCGATTTTGGCAGGGTATTGCCGCCCCGCCCGGCGTGAAAGCGCATGCCGAGCAGTTCGGCGGCCTCGAACTGGCGGTCGATCAGCTGCTTTCCGGCGTGGCGGGGGAAATTATACTGGTGATCGAAGGCGGTGGTGCAGCCATGCTTGATCAGTTCGGCCATGGCGGTGACTGAGGAGTGGTAGAAGCATTTTTCGTTGAGCTGCGAGAAGATCGGGTAGATGCGGTCCAGCCATTCGATGACCGACAGCTTCGTCCAGTCGAGTTCGGCACGGTTGCGCACGAAGCACTGGAAGAAATGATGGTGGGTGTTGACGAGGCCCGGATAGACGAACCAGCCGGTGGCGTCTTGAACGGTCGTGCCATCGGGCAGCGTGCCCATCTCGATATTTGCGCCAATGGCTTGGATGGCTGGCCCATTGGTCAGGAGGTCGACATTGCGACGAACGACCGGTCTCTGGCCTTCGTCGACGATCACAGCTGCGCAGTTCTTCAAAAGATGGCTGGTCATGTCATGCCTCGCCCGGTTCGATATGAGGTTCGGGCTTCAGTTCATGCAGCCGGTGAATGCCGGGCATCTCGATGAAATGATCGAGACTGCGGAGCGCCCGCGACCAGAGCCTGATCGCGGGATAGGGATCGAGCGATACGCCGCCGTCGGGCGCCAGCGCGACGTAGGGAAAGCAGGCAATATCGGCAACCGTCGGCCGGTGTCCAGCAAGGAAGCGCATGCCACGGAGGTCTTGCTCGACAAGGCCCGCTTCCAATTCGCGTAGGGCCAGAACTCCTTGTGTCTGCAGCGCGCCGATATTGCCCGGCCGCAGCAGCATTTCGGTCAACCGTGCGCCGCCGAGACTTGCCGTCAGCCGACCGGAAAAGGAAAGCCATTGCTGCACGCGTGCGGCTTCCTCGGAACTCGCGCCGCCGAGCCATACCGGTGCTGCCTTGGCGGCGAGATAGACGAGGATGGCCGAGGATTCGGTCAGGACCAAGTCGCCGTCTTCCAGGATCGGGATGGAGCCGGCCGGATTGAGTGCCAGGAGTTCGGCGCCCTTATGCTCCGCCCCGGGATGGAAATCCACCGGGCGGATGTCGAGCGTCAAGCCGGTGAGTGCCGCCATAAGGCGCACCTTGTAGCAGCTGGGCGAGAGGATGTAGTCGAACAACCTCATTGTGCCACCAGCTGTGCGCCATAGGTGTAGTTGTGGCGTTTAAGCCAGCGTCGGTAAGCGACCGAGGTCAGATCGGCTCGGGTGGGAATTTCCATCCCGGGATCGAGCGGCAGAAGGCGCGGGATCTGGTTTTCGAGAATCGAACGGTCCTGCAGGAAGATCGTCTGCTGGAAGTGGATAAGATCGGTCTGGGATGTCGTGTCATCGAACAGCGCCATCCACGGCCAGACGTCGCACAGGTCTTCGGCAAGCGGCTGGACGAAAAGCGTGATGACATCCCATTCGCTCGGGCGCGGTGGGCACGTCTTGTAGAGGACCGAGCAGGTGGGCGCCGGCACGCGATACATATACTCCGTCGTGATGCCGCCGCTTGCCGACTTCGCCGCCTGCGGCTGGTAGAACCTCACCTGCGTTGCCCAGACCTCATCGACGTCCTCGCGGATCTCGACCTTGTAGTTCTGCACTTCCGTATGGGGCTCGGCGCCGAGAATATCGGTGTGTACGAAGGGGAAATGCGCGACATCGAGGAAGTTCTCGACTGCGCGCAAGGGAGAGCAGCGCACTCGCACGGCGCCGACATCGACGAAGCGGCGGCCAGGCTGATCAGCCTCGGGGATCGGAAAAAGGTCCTTCCTCGGCGCGCCGAGGGACGACCAGACATGGCCGTAGCGAACGCGCACAGGCAGGCAGCGGCCATTTCCGCCGGTTACCTTCGCGTCGCCATTCTCATCGCGCGCCACCGCGATTGGCTCGCCCATCAGCGTGGTCTGGCGCCCTGCCTGATCCAGCTGACTGAACAGGCCGACCGGATACCATTCGTCAATCATCGCCTGTTCGGTCATTGGGCGATCGCCTTGATCTGAAGATCCTCGGCCTTGCGGCGCAGAGTTTCGACCGCCCTTGAGGCGGCGATGCGAGCAGCAGGGTCGGCCGCGCCCTTGAGCAGCACATGGATCAGGGTCTTGCCCTCGTCTTGGGCTGACAGCAGAAGAAAGATCGTCCCGGCGGTCCGGGCGAGGTCGACGACACCTTTCACGCTCGCCTTCGCGCCCGCTGCAGACTCGATCGCAGCGACATCGGCGAGCGCCGTCAGGGAACGCAGAGGAATGAGATCTTCAAGCCGAGGAGGTCTGTCCTCCGGCTGCCCAACGGCGACCCAGATGACCCCATCGGATTCCACGACCGCATGCGTTAAGACGCGGATCGTCTCCGGCGGCACCAACCCTGGATGAGCCGGAATGCGAAGACAGTGTCCAGCCTGTGCATAGCTCCAGCCGTGATAGATGCATGAAAGCGATTCGCCGCGCACGAAGCCGTGAGACAAACGCATTCCACGATGCGGACAGCGATCGGCCGATGCTGTTGCATGCCCTGAAACCGTTCGCCAGAGGGCAAGCGATCCAGCTGATGTCTGTGCCGGCATGACAGTTCCCGCCGGCAAATCTGCGGAAAGGGCGACTGGCGTCCACGAGCCCCTCGTGTCGGAATGCATCAATGAACTTCCTGAATAAAATCAAATAGTAGCCAAGTGTATTCGCGTTATGCGACGCGCGACGTTTTCCCGGCGGCCGTCACGTTTGCATAAATTTTCTGCATTGGCAAGAATGATCAAATAAAGTGCAGAGGTTGTATCTCTCGCAGAAACTCGCGTGTCCGTCAGGTAATTTCCCGGTTTATGGACGTGCGCACGATCGTCTCGACCCACACGTCGATCGGGCCGAGCGAACAGCCCATTTCCATCATGTCGATCAATTCTTCCGGTCCCTCGACCTCAAGGTCAATCCGGTCGGTGCTGGAGTGGGATATGGCTTGCGAAAGCCCCAGCTTGGCAGCGTGGCGCTGGATCCAAGGTACGAAAGAGGTGGCATCAAGATCCCCAAGGATTGTCATCCGTTCCCGGTGACCATTGTGCCGGTCTGTCATCACGCGCCCTGTATTTGAGTTGCCTGTTGGCCAGCATACCGATTGAGCGAAGCTTCGGAAGCGGAAAATAAATTGGGCCGCATGCTGAAACCATTGATTATGGCAGAGCGATGGTTGCGACTTACTACTCACGGCTCTGTGAATGACGAAATCTCTGGCCGGAATCTTGCGATCGTGAGGGCTCCAGATTCTTTTCTGCTTTCCGGAAAATCAAGGCCGAGCAAGGAACGGTTGGTGTGGCGGCCAGGCATGATGGGATCTCAAGGCGAGGAAATCGCGCACCCGGAGGCTGGTGTTTATATCATGTCGACACGTCACTGCGCGTCTCGCAGCCTGCACGGTCCCAACCGGCACTGGTGAGCGAGTGGCGGACCAAAGTGCGTCGGCTCAATGCGCTGTTCTCTCAACCGCTCCATAGCGGATGTAGGGCGATCTTTACAATCCCTTCGTTGAAACCAACGCCGCCTTCCGGCACTGTCCGTTGTGCCGTAAAACTGAATACCGGTCCGAATCGGAACCGAAGGGTTTTTAATTGCTGATGAAGACAAGCCTCGAACATCTGCCCGAGCGCAAGCAGCGCGAACTCGCCCGCGTCGTTGAGATCATTCATACAGAGTTTTCCGACAAGCTCAGCGGTGGCACAGCTGCGTTCAAGCAGAACGGACGGATATTCAAGATCATTCTGTTTGGCTCTTATGCCCGTGGGACATTTGTCGACGAACCCCACACGATGAAGGGATACCGCTCGGACTACGATGTGCTGGTTATCGTCAACAGCAAGAAGCTGGCCGAACCGGAGTATTGGGACAAGGCAACCGACCGCTTGATGTGGGAGGCCGGGATCGAAACCCCGGTCAGCGTGATCGTCCACGGCGTCCGCGAGGTGAATAAATTCCTTCGGGATGGACAGTATTTCTTCAGCGATATCCGCCGCGAAGGTGTTGTTCTTTACGAATTCGACGACAGGCCACTTGCAACGCCGAAGTTGCTCACGAGACAGCAGGCATACGGGATCGCGAAAAGGCACTACACTGCCCGGTTTAGAGTAGTTGACACATTTGCTGAATCTGCGGTTTTCCGCCTCCAGAAAGACGACGCTCTTGGTACAGCGTTCATGCTGCACCAAGCCATTGAACAAGCGTATTCCGCGCTTCTACTGACGCTGACAAACTACAGTCCCGCTTCGCACAACCTAAAATTCCTGCGCGGCCTGGCCGAGGGGCAGGACCTGCAGCTCGCAGAAGCCTGGCCACGCGATCAGCATCGATACCAATCCTGGTTCAACACGCTGAACGAAGCATACGTCAAAGCGCGGTACTCGGAGCATTACGAGATCAGCCAGGAAGCCTTGACCTGGCTGATTGCCCGGACCTCAATCCTCTACGAGCTCGTAAAAGTAATCTGTGAGGCGCATTTGGTGAAACTCGAGAAAGCGTCCAACTCCGCAGATTAGCATTTGGCCTGAGACCCAACGTCCCTGCAGTTTTCAGGAAGGTCTGGAGTTTTCTGCTCTGGGCCCAACTTTGGAGCGCCGGGAGTTGGAGTTTTCCGGCGATTAGGTTTTCCGTAACTACGTAGCTCAGGGTCGGAACCCAGAATTGCTGCCTGGGGTGTACCCATCATCCTTTGGTGTTTTCTTGTTTCTTTGCTTTGACGAGGAGACCATCAGATCGGAACTCGGTTCAATTCGCAGGGTTTGTGTTGGCCTTCGCCCGTTTAGCACTTGATCAATTTCTGAGGTTCGCGCCTTTGACAGACCAGCCTCGTCTGCAAATCGTGGCCATTGATCAACGGCTGAGCGAACGCGCTCAACGACCTCCAGTGTGTCGCTCTCGGCGATTGATGCCACTCTGGCCACCTCGAGCAGGTGTTGCTTGCCAGGGTTCCTGCCCTCGCCAGCGATTGCAGCACTGTGCTCTCCACCCGGCCCAAGGGAGAAGGTCAGGTCGTAGGCGGGGGAAAGCTCCCATTGGCCGTCCAACCCCATCAGGAAAGCATGGTTTTTTGCGTGATCGTCACGGTTTCGAGCGCAAACGTTGAAGACCATGTGGCCGAACATACGTAGCACCTGCCTACTGTCACGCGTGATTGCACCCGTGATCTTGTGAAGGTCTCCGTAGTCAATCGAAGCAAGAGTGTGATCGGCCTGGATCAAGCCACTCGCAGTTTGCATATGGACACGTCCTTTCGGAGTGCGATCAAATCTCCTTGTTGCAAACAGCTGATTGCCCTTCTGCGTCTTTAATATCTGCGCCTCGGCCATTTTCAATCCTGCGGACTTTGCCATGAGCGCGTAGGCGTACTCTTCGACACCGATCTCCTTGTGGTCGTGGATGCTCGGCCCCTTGACCATCCAATGCTCGAAGCCGATCCCCAACTTATGGCCGTAGTCGATGACGAACGTGTTCTGTTCTGGGTTGAAGCCGATCATGATCTTCGGTCTGGCACCGGCCGAGCCGCCCTGCGCGCCTTGCAGAGCGTCAATTTCCGCCGTAGCCATCTCGTTCTGAACAAGTTCCACCTGCTCAACGAACCAGTCGAGGTCATGCGACCCGCGCCCTTCACCAAGAAATTCTGGGATATAGGCCAATGCTCCCATGCCGGTTGTCCCGACAGCGGAGAGCCGATCCAAAGGTGTCAACGTACTCTTGTCGATTCCAGCCGCCGTCAGCCGACGATCCAATAGCATCTTGCCCCATCCATCGGGAAGACTGTCGTTGAATAACCCATGTAGTCCTTGAAATGGGTTTCTTTTGGCTGGGATCAGTCCCGATTTGACGTGCAAATTGTAGGGCGACATAAGAAGTGGACGGGCAATGAATTCGGCGGAGTATTCGAAGTATGCCAACGCCTCACGAGCGCTCCAGGCTAGGGTACCAAGCTCCCTTTCGTTCCCCTCGAGATCGAGGATCACCTTCATCTTCGTAGCGGGCCTGAACCTCATTTCTTTCGCACCCTCTGCCTTGCCGGACGGTCTATGACATCGTCCATTGTTTTCGGTACACGCGCAGGGAACAAGGCCTCGAATTCGTCCTCGGCCTCCAGTGCAAAGGCGATCTTCACAACGGTCTCGAAGGATGCCTTGCCCGTCTCCTCGAAAGCCCGCAGTGTGCCATAGGGCACTCCAGACCTAGCCGCGAGTTCTCGCTGAGTGAAGTTGGAGTCGATCCGGCGACGTTTCATCCTAGCCGCCGACCTTGCGACGATCTCCGATGGAGATGTCAATTTAAATTCAAACATGATAGCACTTATGTAAGATAAATTTCATAATTGCTTATATCATAGCACTTATATCGCGTCAATTCGAACGACTTTACTTGGTCGCCAAAACAGAGGGCCTAAAGTGTTCGATTCCTCAAGGCGTGAAAGTTAAACCGCGTTGCGTGCTCGGGCATGGTCGAGGGTGAAGTCGAGCAAAGCCCGCGTTGGCATGCCTGATCCTGTTCCACCCAGTCCTAGCCGCGTGGCGGTCGCCTCGGATGGAAACTGAATGGTGTCACGGATCACTGTCGCCGTTGCATGGTCCTTGCCTTCCCGAAGGCCGTCGTGCGCCATGCCGTCAGCCTTGGCAATCCGGAATGCAGCGGGTGGCTGTTCCTGAGCGGCTACAGTTTGCCATTCTGATCGGCAATTTCCATGTTCTGAAGCCATTTGGCAAACTTCAAACTGCGCCTGACCTTCAAGAGATCGCGAATGTACAATTGGTCATGGACGGACGTAGACTGGTAATTCAGCATAATGTCGTCGGCGCCAGGCACTGCGATGATAAAGTTGTTTGCTGCGGCCGCGGTAAGCGTCAGAGCCCGTTTGAGCCTGATGAGTAGGCTTCCCATTGCGATGTGGATCATGGCCTGTGAGCAGTCGACGCGCTGCTCGTAGTCGCGCACGAGACGCCGCCATCGGTTCATCCATCCGAAGGTCCGCTCGACGACCCACCGTCTTGGGAGGATTTTGAAGCAATCAGTGGTATCGCTGCGCCGGATGATCTCGATGGTGAAGTCGAGGAAGGCGGCCTTGTCCATGAGCTTTGTGCGGCCATCGGCGCGATCGGCGAAGAGGTGTTTGAGCCAGGGCCAGCGCTTGCGCACGCTATCGAGGATCAACTGCGCCCCGGCGCTGCCGGAAATGTCAGCAGGCGTGAGATTGACCATCAGCAAGCGGCCGTCGATATCGACTGCGATGGGGCGCTCGCCCATGAGTGAATGACGCCACGCGCACCAAACTTCTTCTCATAGGCCTCGACGGTACCAGAATATTCCTTCGCGAAGTTCTGATAATCCCGCTGCTCATCCTCCTCGGAGACATTCAGGTGGTAGAGATTGCCAAAAAACTCATCGAAACCGTGGTTGGTCGGCAGATGTTCGTTCCGGTCTCCCAAATGGCTCTTGCCAAAATGACCGGTGGCGTAACCGGCAGCCTTCATCACCTCCGCCAGGCTTGGCGAGGCGGTCTGAAGACCAAGGCGGTCGCCCGGTTGCCCGACAGTGGTCATGCCGGAGCGGATCGGATACTGGCCTGTGATGAACGCGGCGCGACCGGCGGTGCAGGATGGCTGTGCATAGTGATCGGTAAAGCGGATACCCTCGTTTCCGATACGATCGATGTTGGGCGTGAAATAGCCCATGGTTCCCATGCCGTAGGCAGAGACGTTCTGCCAACCGATATCGTCACCCCAAATGACGAGGATATTGGGCCGTTTACCTATTGCCGCCGCCTGCGCCTGGCCTCCTGCACGGCAGAAAGGGGGCTGATCGTCGATACCGCAGCAAGGACACTGGAACTCAAAAGAAGGTTTCTACGCGTTAGGCTTGCCGGCGCATCCACGTCTGCGATAGCTTCTTTGTCTGCCGTATTGGGCTTTGGATCATCACTCATGAATGTGCGCTCCTTGCGGTGGTATTTATAGAAACAGGAGTTGCGTCTTCCTGGTTATGAAGAAGCGCTTATCGGTACGAACACGTGAGAACATGTTCCGGTTCTTGAATAAATTCAACACACAAAGCAAACAGGACGACGTCCGCATCTTTTCGCCGAGTGAATTGCGCAGCGTTCAACAAAATTGTCCACGAGTTTGCCATCGTCTGACATCGCCCCGAGGTGTTCGGCAGGGAAATGCTTGCCGTGGATGGCACGCGCATCAAGGGGTCAGTAATAGTCATGTCCGACGGTCACTTGCATGCGATCAACACCTTCTTGATTGCTTCCTTGGCGTTACCCCTGGCCCGTTGGGCATCGCCTTTTGCCTCTTGGATCACGCCCTTCGCATCGATTTCCTCGTTGCCGACAGCATTTCCCACCGCATGCCGCGCCTTGCCTGCGAGTTCTTTGACCTTACCGGAAATTTTATCGGATGTGATACCGATGGTGAGACTCCTTATGAAGACTTGATGCCTCATTGAGTGAACCGCAGCATAGACGTTTGGTTCGGTGCACATGGCTATTTCGTGCCATCGAAATTCAAACCTCGACGGGCTTGGACAATCTCTGACGCGGTCGGCTCACTTTTCTTGGCACGACCTTGAGCGCGATCGGAGTGGATGCGGTCAGAGCGGATCGTGCCGCTTCACTGAGGGATGTTGCAACGAAGTCCGCGTCTATTTCAGCCGCGTCAATTGTGGTTGAACCGTCCCCACTCGCTGCCGGAATGAGTATGCCGACGCGAACTGACGGCTTGCGGCGTTTGAGCCGTCGTACGACCTGTCTGGCATGCGATTTTGAGCCGGCATTGAGAAATGTGACGATCACGGTGTCGGTACCAACCATCGAGATTTCAAGCGCTGCCCTCCCTGAGAGATCGGAATGCGCTGCAGTCACGACCGTAGCGCCCTGAACCTCCAGCACCTGTGACAGCATTGCAGCAGCGGCGTCGTCGATGGCTCCGCGGCCACCGATACTCATCACTGAATGTCCATTGCCGTCAGGCAGTTCCATCTCGCGGTCAGAGGAGCGTACTTCCTCAGCGTCAGCACTGTCTTCTTCCCGTTCCTCCTCGACGGCGATGTCGGAAAGGTTTTCTACCAACGTCATCGAACTGGCGGAGAAAAGCGTTACCTGCGCGTCGGACATGACACCGCGTTGCCTGTCCATCTCTCCCAGCAACAATGCGGGAAGGCCGACCTTGTCGTAGTAGTCAACGAGATATTCGTCCTCGAGAAGCTCTTCGGCGTTGTCTGTGGCCTCATTCGGATCGCCCGCGAGCAGGCGTTGGTAGAGCTTTTCGTGCGGTTCCAGAACGGGTTCGTTGCCGAGCAGAACATCAAGGAAGCTGAACTGTGGCACATACCGCCCAAGAACGACCAAGCAGACCGTCAGGGGAGTCGACAACATCAGGCCGAGCGGTCCCCACAGCCATGACCAGAAGATCGCCGAGATGATGATTGCCAATGGCGACAATCCCGTGTGGGACCCGTATAGCCAAGGTTCGACCACATTGTTGCTGATCAATTCCACGGTGATGAAAAGCGCGGCCACCCAAATGACCAGGGACCAACCGGGCGCGATGGCAAGAGCGAGGAACAGCGGAAGTATCATCCCAATTGCAGCTCCAATGTACGGGACGAAGCGTAAAACGAGCGTCAACAACCCCCAAAGGATTGCATTGGGAATGCCGAGAACCCACAGGCCCAGTGCGATAGGGATGGAATAGAGACTGTTTACGACCAACTGCATAAGAAGGTATTTGCCGACCCGCTTGCCAGCATCTTGAAGAGCTGCCGTGGTTCGATGCAGATCGCTAAGACCGACCAGGCGGATGAACCTGTCGCGCAGGTCTTCGCGCTCAAGAAGCATGAAGACGACCAGGACGATAACGAGGCCCGCCGTTGCGAACGGGCTGATCAGCGGAAGGATGAGGTTTACAAGCGTCTGGATCGGATTGGAGCGTGTGACAATTTCTACTGGCATCGGTTCGCGTGTCGTTGCTTCCGAGGCTGGTGTGTTGTCTTGGTTCTCGGCAGCTCCGGTTTGTATCTCCGCACCCACACGCTCGACCACCTTGCTTAGGTGATCGAAAATTCCATTACCAGAGCCCGCCTGTGCCAAAGCATGGACTTTGGCGACGATGTTTCGCTGATAGGCTGGAATATTCTCCGCAAGGTTTGTCACTTGTGTCGCCACGATGACGCTGAAGAGGGCGATCGCGCAGAAAGCTGAAACCACGGCCATTATCACAGCCAGGATTTTAGGGACCGACCTCTTCCTGAGAAACGAGACGATCGGGGCGAGCGTAAACGCAAGCAGGAGAGCCAGGGCGAGCGGAACGAATATGTCCTGACCGACCTTAAGGATCACAGCGACCGCGATCAGGATGAGAACCGTACGGCCAGAGAGCCTGCTATGTGCCCCGACGTCGTGAACCGGGTAGAGCCCTGCCTCTACCGATCCGCCAATCTTCAATTTTTCCATGGCTTGCCCCCGTTTGGCACGCTGCGCCAATGTTCGTGGCGTCCCCTACGCCGAACGCGCTTTGAGGCAGTAAGTTCCAGAGTGGACGCTCAAGCGAGGCGATCGTCAACCATCGGATTGCTCCGGAAAATCGCAAGCAATTCCGAGAATATTGACTTCGGCGAAATGATCCATGTTGATGAGGGCACCGACGAGGGCGTTACGACCCTCACAGACCGAGGCACCGAGAGCCTGCAGGAGTTTCTCAGAGATATTCGCTCCTGCGAGGGCGTCGTTCCACATTTCCTTATCGATTGCCATGCGACCCACAAATGATCGAGCGTATTATGGCTGACGAGTGCAAACTATAAGACCGCGGCCTTCACCGGATGTGGACCAAGAAAACGCCCATACCCCCATATGGTTCGAAAGTTGAGGCGACTGTCACCCTCGCCAGCGCCAAAAAGTGCGTTCCCGACGCTGACATCAAAAAAGGTGCCTACGCTGGCGAGTAATCGCGGTGAAACGGTTACAAGCCGCCTTGCGATCTTTCGGTGCCCCAGACCATGAATGCACCTCATCGTTAACGGACTCTTAACCACGTTTGTTTATGAAGAGTTAACTTGATCCTGACGCGATCTGATCAAGTCGTCTGCCTGAGAACGGCCCACTCAAGAATCTTGGGTGGGCCTTTTTCGTACCCATGAACGGCGACCGAGGCTAGAGACACATATTCAACCCAGGTGATCGAAGTGCACCAGGCGGCGCCTGTTAGGTGCGTGCGAATTCCAGCAGCGGCGCTATATTATGATTGTCTGCTGCGCGCAGGGTCCACACGTATCGAGCGCGTAATTCGCCAACGTCGCCCATATTGCCGCCGCCCCAACTGAAACGCTCGCCGCCAAGGCGTTCGATCAGAAGGTCGGCCGCCAGGCGAGCGTGACGGCCGTTCCCATTCGGAAACGGGTGAATCGCGACCAGGCGATGGTGGAACCTTATCGCAATCTCATCCGGCGGAAATGTCTCGTGCTCGATCCAGTAACGGATGTCGCTCAACAAGCCCGCAAGCTCCACTCCGATACGGTAAGCCCCGACGCCAATGTTGCGCTCCGTCGTTCGGAATGTGCCGGCCCACTCCCAGACATCTCCGAACATGCGCTTGTGCAGTGTTCTGATGAAGTCTCCGCTGAGCATTCGCTCAAGCGACACCCGCCGGCGGCCGCGCACCCGAGCCGCACCTTCTACAATGTTTTCCTGTTCTGCCTCGTTGAGGTCGCGACGGTGTGTTATCCATGTCTGAAGCAATCCGTCACGCTCGTTTGGCTTAAGAGGTGTGGCGTCCTCAGGCTCCCGAAATAGGTCCGTCATGTCTCGTTCCAGAGGTCGCGCTCGGAGAGTATGTCGCGAATGTATGCCTGCACACGAGATTCGAAGTCCGACTCGCCCGTGCCTTGAGCTTCGAGCCGCATCGTATGCGCGACGCGCTGAAGCTCGCGGGTTGCGATTTTGCGCGCGCGCGACTCGATGATTGCCTCAAGTGAACTGTTTGGAACGAGGGCGTAGACGAGCGTGCAATCCAGCGCCTCAGCTGCTCGACGTAAAGTGTTGAGTTGGATGGTGCCTGCGGCTTCTGACTTCTCGATGGCTTCAACAGTTTGAGGTCTCACGCCAATGCGTGTGCCGAGTTGCGCCCCCGTCATCCCGAGCGCGTCGCGTAGTGCGCGCACCCATCCCTTTGGCGGCGCCCTGAACCGGTCAATAGGTTGGAGCGCTTGAAGTCTTTCATCGAGTCGCAGCCGCCCCCTTTTTCGACTGTCGCTTTTCATACATTAACCTCAGGCTGTAAGCTGATCATAACGAAAGTTTATCAGTACATAGACTGATTATCAATGTGTATGAATCAGTTTGTAATATGATTTATTAAGTCATAATATCAGTCTCTGATCCGTGATTCACGCTAAAAAATCAGCCTGTAGTATGACAAAATGTTAATTGCCCGTCGATGTTTTTCTCCGAGTTTCCGTTACCACACTCTCAGGCGGTCTTTCTTCGTCCGGGACGAACAGCGGCTACGACCGGTATAAGGGACGATCGTTGGCGAGGAGCGACCTCTCCAACTGGCGCACTTGAGTTGTTTTCTCTCCACAAGAACAGGGTCGAAAGTTCGAATCCGCTCACATCAGGATTTTGTCAATTGTTCATTCGAGTGGCATCGAATTTCTCCTTCGTAGGCGGATCCACGGTCTGAGCCCATAGCAATTACCGGCCCGATTCTCGGGCCTATACGGCCGAAACTGCCATCCCAGTTCCACAGGTAGAAACAGCTGAACAACGTGCTTTTCGGCGGCAGGTCCTTCGGCACGGACCGCCATTGGCGGCCTGTGCTGAGAACACAAAGCAGGCCGTGAAGACATCGCGCCTGCGACCGCCGCGCTTGGCTGGTGGGATCAAAGGCTAGACCAGTCCCCATTCCGCGTGCGTCAAATCGCTCGGATAGCGCAGATCATCTCGATTGTATTTCCCACGGTGCGCCTTGGTCCACATCGGTTCCACGCCCTCGTCGAATCAAATCAACGGCATGCAATCACAAGCGATTCATATCATTCAACTTCTTTGTGGACCGACACTCAGAGTCTGTTCAAGAAAGCGGATATCTGGCCAGCCGCCGTGTCATACGCTTGATCATAGTGGTCTGGATGAAGGCGGGGCTTGTTGCGGAAAACCGCTCGAAGTCCTTTGCCAGACGCCGGTTTATGCCAATCCATGCATGCGTGCGCTCAACGATCCAGCGCTTCGGCAGCACCTGGAACCCAACCCGGTTGCGCTTGACGATCTCCATTGGTCTCGGGCTTGCCTTTTCGACCTTTGGACCCTGATAGCCGCCATCGCCGCAGATTGTCTCAACAAAGGGAAAGCGGTTGGCGAGCTTGTCGAAAACGAGAGCTGCTCGTCGCGATCCTGAATGCCCGCCGAATGGACCTCGGCCTTGAGAAGCATACCCAGGGTATCGACCAGAATATGCCGCTTCCGGCCCTTTTTCTTCTTACCCGCATCGTAGCCGATATCGTGGCGGGCATCCAAGCGCGGTATCACGGTCGATCCGCTCAATCCGATCTTTCGTGAAGTTGGCCACAATCACCTGAAGAGCAGGCTTCTCCCATCCGGATGTAGCGCTCGCGCATCATGCCGATCTGGTTTCATCGGAACATGCCGACAGGGTCGCCGGCGCCCACTGATATCGTTTCTCCCGCTGCCTGGCGCAGTGGAAGCCGGCTTCCAGGCGAGTGGCCTTGCGGCTGTGCCGGAGGCACCAACATCAGCTCAGAAAAATGGGCCGCCCGTGCCATCGAAGAATGCAGACAATCAAACACATGCGATCTCTATCGCCGATTTCGTCGATAGAGATTTGTGGCGCAAGCCGTGCGGCGAGGCGGGCAGTGCAATCGACAACGATGTATTGCTGACCCGAGCCATGAACTCGGCAGTGTACTATCGTCGCAGTCTCTGCGACGCGCTCCCGCATTGCGTCGCCCATGAGCTGGCGGACCATGATATCAGTCACGAAGCGCTGATCTTCGTCGTCCGTCAAGCGTTTCAAAGCGATCATCGTATCGTGTCGGCCGCGCAGTCGACCTCGAAGCGATCCGGGAGCGTCATCGCTTCCGCCCGTGCGACCGACGCGTTATAGGTCGCACCCGCAGCGTGCTTGACTTTTTTCGCCATTCTCGCCGGCGATCAACACCACCAGAAAAAAGGAGGCAACGGTTGCCTGGTCGCAGTCCAACAGTCGTCGGCCGTTGATGTGATTGACCCTGTCGAAGGGCGCAACATAGCTGAAGAAACGCACGCTGCGCTGTCAGGCGCTCACCCAACGGAGCATTTTGCCTGAAATCTGGATCGCAACTTGCGGAATTGCCAGAAGGTGACGTAAACCCTGAAACGGTTACAGCGTGGCGCCGGACCCCATGTATGCTTGTAAGAGAGAATAACAGTGATGACTGAGGATCCCGCCTCCGAGATTTATGCGATTGGCGATATTCATGGACGCGCCGATCTTCTTGAGGTCTTGCTCCGTCATGTCGCTGTCGCCTCAGGTCAGGGCGGATTAAAGCCGATCGTGATATTTCTGGGCGATCTGATTGACAGGGGACCCCGCAGCCCGCAGGTGCTGGATCTCGTTGCCTCGACGCTTGAACTTTATCCCGGTTCGCGACTAGTCCTCGGCAATCACGATTTTTACTTGCGCGCTTTGCTTCGCGGCGAACTTGTACCTGAAGACGCGGTGAACTGGATGGATTGGGGTGGCGTTGCAACCGTAAGCGCCTACTCCGATCTCCCAGTGCCCGATTTCGAGGGGATTGCCGCAGAGATACGCGAAGCGTTTCCGCACCATGCACACTTATTGGAGAGCGCGCTGACATACAAGGAAATCGGCAGGTTCTGTTTCGTGCATGCTGGTATCCGTCCCGGGGTTCTCCTCACCGCGCAGACTGACTACGACTTGCGATGGATCAGGGCAGGCTTTCTCGATCATGTCGACGCTTTCGACCATATTGTCGTGCACGGCCACACCATCACAAATTCGCTGCTGCCCGAAATGTATGACAATCGCATCGCCGTCGATACCGCAGCCTATCGGACGGGTCGCCTGAGCGCTGCCGTGATCCGACAGGACAGACTGTCTCACTTCATATTTACCAAGCTCAACCCGACAGGTGATATCTCGGTCGAAGTGTTGCTACCGTAGTGAGGCGGCAGGAGATCGCCCGAACATGACCTTCTAACCGCGAAGATGACGCAATGACGCCGTTCAGGTCCTCAGTTCCGATTCTTACGCGGCATGTCTGAACGCCGGAAATTAGGGCGAAACCAAAGCAAACTTCAATTCAGAACAGGCCCCGCGCGCCGAGCGCTGTCGGTCCTGGTTTCCGGCATTTGCCGTGCTATGTTCAACCTCCTGTGGCTGCCTCGGAAACCCGAGCCGCATGCGCGAATTCCCGAACCGTGGCTCTTCCACCGCTAAGCTCGGCTCTCCGATATGCTCTTAGTCCGTCGGCCGGTGGCAGCCTTCCGGCGTTTCTTCAAAGAGAGAATTGTTCTCAACGCGCTTCGATCAGGATCCGAAGTTTCCTGATTTCATATGCGTATTCCAGCAGCAGATGCGATGCAAGAAAGTTCGGGTCTTCTTCGAGCTCGTGAAGATGGTCCTGATTTCGGACATGAGCGTGGTAGGAAAGGGTTCGATGTTGCCTTCTTTCGACAGGGCCTCATATAGATCAGCAATGGCCGCCAAGGCACGTTCGATCAATCTGCGCCGCTCCGCCAATGACAGGTTAGCCACCTCGTTGGTAGCCTTATAGAGTTCGCTCACGAAGTCGGGTGTCAATGACACCGCCCATCGTGCAGGCTATGCGAATGGAGGCAACGTGGTCCGGCCGATGCCGGTCATTATATTTTCCAGTCGGATGAAGACGTCCGGCGTTTTGTGCAAATCACTGACACTGGCTGGTCTAATTCGAGTGCTTACATGGGGACAAGCCGGGCGCGCACCGCGATACGGTATTGAGTTCGACCCGCCCCCTATTAGAGAATGACGCATGACAGCACAATTCGACATGTTTCCGAGCAGTCCGGACGAGCCTGTTGTCGTGCCAGACCACGAAGCTCTCCCAAAAAGAGCAGTCCCCGACGCGATGAGCGAGGCGGCGATGGTACGGCACCTGATCGAAACGGGCCGCTACAGAATTCTGACGAAGCTCGAGCACCGTGAGATAGCCGCTATCACCCGCGCGCAGTTCCCGCTGAAAGGTGTGATACTTGATACGGAAACAACAGGACGAGATCATCGAGATTGGCGCTATTGCGTTTACATTCGATGAGCGCGGAATGATTGGCGATGTCACCGGGGTTTATGGTGGGCTTCAGCAACCGTCGATATCGATCCCTGCCAGAATCACAAGGCTGACCGGAATCACCGATGAGATGGTTGCCGGCCAGATCATCGATTTGAAAGCGCTGCGGTCGCTCATCGATCCGGCTGACGTGATCATCGCGCACAATGCTGGATTCGATCGACCATTCTGCGAGACGTTTTCCGCCGTTTTTGCAAACAAGGCATGGGCCTGCTCAAACTCGGAAGTCGATTGGGAGTCCCGCGGCTACGAAGGCACGAAGCTTGGCTATCTGCTCGGGCAGGCGGGCTATTTTCATGAGGGCCATCGCGCTGTCGACGATTGCTTCGCGCTGCTTGAGGTGCTGGCGCGCGAGGAAAATGCGTGCGCGACCACCGGATTTGCCGAACTTTATCAGGCAAGTCAGCGATCGCGCGTCCGGGTCCTTGCGGAAAACAGCCCATTCGACATGAAGGATGCTTTGAAGGCCCGTGGCTATCGCTGGTCCGATGGCAGCGACGGTCGCCTGAAGTGCTGGTGGACAGAGGTGGGTGAAGAGGCGCTGGAGGATGAGCTGCGCTACCTTCGAACCGAGATCTACCGGTATCCCCATGCGGACCCGCCGACCAAGCATCTTACGGCCTTTGACCGGTTCAGGGCATAGCGGCTTAGTTTCGGCAAGCGGCCGCACGCACTGCCTTGGACCGTTCGCCCTCGTCCCATGACTTGAAGAATGCCATCATTTCGACTATGGTGATATCAAAGTTAAAGGTGAATAGGATTGTGTTAATGGCGGCGGTCACCATTCGAAACATCTCCGATGAAACACATCGGGCGTTACGCGCAAGAGCAGCTTACCACGGCCGTAGTACCGAAGCCGAGATTCGTCACATTCTGGAAGCTGCGGTCCGTCCATCTGAACGCGTGAAACTCGGGTCATTACTCGCGGCCATCGGCCGTGACGCCGAACTATCGAACAGTGACGTTGAAGCGCTGCAACAGCAGCGCGACATGACACCAGCTGAACCGATGACTTTCGAATGATCTTGCTAGACACCAATTTAGTGTCTGAGCCGTGGAAACCGACTCCTGATCCTGCCGTGATAACTTGGTTGGATGCACAAGCCATTGAGACGCTGTTCATTTCAGCGATTTCAGTTGCTGAACTTCGTTTCGGGATTGCCTCCATGCCGTCCGGGAAACGTCAGACAATTCTCCACGATCGTCTTGAAAGTGACGTTCTTCCGCACTTTGACGGGCGCATTCTGCCCTTTAACTTAGGTGCCTCGCAATTCTACGCGGAGCTGATGGCCGGCGGCCGAATAACCGGGAAGGCGATCGGCAAAGCTGATGGATACATTGCTGCTACGGCAGCACAGAACCACCTTGCGGTCGCAACGAGAGATGCAAGACCATTTGAGGCCGCCGGATTGAAAGTGATCAATCCTTGGGTCGCCTAGGACTGATCGACATTCAGCGTAGCCAGATCATGGCAGCGGCGAGATGTAAGAAGCCTTTGAAGTGGATTGTCTTCCGCTCGTAATGCGTTGCGAAGCGACGGAAATTTTTCAGACGATGGAGGCATCGTTCGATCCGATTTCTGTGTTTGTAGACGCTGATGTGGTGGGATAAAGACCTTGCGGTCTCGTTTCGAGGGGATACCGCTTCACCTTCATGGCGGTGATGGTCTCGCGTAAAGCATTGCTAGCATGAGCTTTATCAGCAAGCACCGCCTCAGCTCGCTGGTCTTCGAGAAAATCCGCTGCAGATCTGATGTCGCTGGCTTGGCCAGGTGTGATGTAAAACCGCAATGGCCTGCCGAAGGTATCGACGAGCATATGGATCTTGATGGTCAAGCCGCCTTGCCGCCTGTTGATGCGAACGCACGATGGTACTGTCCAACTTCAGATATTGGTTGTCGCGGTCCGCCGTCAGCGCATCAAACACAAGCTCCCAGACGCCGGCGTGGCACCAACGGCTGATGCGGCGATGCACCGTCTTCCATCTACCATAGCGGTCCGGCAGGCCACACCAGTGTGCGCCCGACCGCAGGACCCACAAACATCCATCCATCAGCAATAGGACATTGTCGCCATGGTTGATCCCGTTACCCGGATTGTCGCAACAGCCATGTCGTCTCCCACCAAGATCGGAACGAGCACGTCGATCTGCTCGCAACCCGACAACGTTTGGGTTGCTGCGCGCCAGTCCCAGATCAATGCCGACAAGGTCGCGATGCAGACGTCGCGACGAGGACAGCACGAACCAGAACCTGGTGCTATCGAAGACCGCGACATGCGCGAACGGTCAAAGGACGGTGAAGACAACCCAACCGGTGACAGTGAGGACCCGGGAGATCATCTGTTTTCCGGTGAGAGCGAACGGATCGGATGCGTGAATTTTGACGACGAAACAGCATTCGGTGACCGTGTTGCCATCGTTTGACGGCTGAAGCCGAAAGCAGCACCGCCAGCATGTCCTTGACATGGGCGCTGTCGAGGAATTTGAGGCCGCCGAATTTGACGAATGGGATGTTGCGGCGGGTGAGTTCCACCTCCAGCGGCCCGCTATGGCTGGACGTTCGAAACAAGACGGCCTGCTGCTTTAGCGTCATTCCGGTCTCACGGTTGGCCAAAATCTCCTCGATGATGAAGTTTGCCTGGTCCGTCTCGTCCTTGACGGTGACGAGCTTTGGGCGTTGCTCCGACTGGCGCGCGCTCCAGAGGTTCTTCGTGAAGCGTTCAAGGGCCAGGCCGATCACACCGTTTGCGGCGGAAAGGATCGGTTGCGTCGAACGATAGTTGCGGTCAAGCGTGATGATGTCGGCGGCGGGGCTGAAGCAGGCTGGAAAGTCGAGAATGTTGCGGACAGTGGCGGCTCGAAACGAATAGATTGATTGCGCGTCGTCGCCGACAACGGTCAGGCCGCGGCCGCCGGGTTTGAGGGCCATCAGCACGGAGGACTGCAGCCTGTTGGTGTCCTGATATTCATCGACCATGACATGGTCGAAACGATTGCCAATGTCCTCGGCAAGCGCTCGATCATTGACCATTTGCACCCAGTAGAGCAGCAGGTCGTCGTAGTCGAGAACGTTTTGGGCCTGCTTGGCCTCGACATAGCCCGAGAACAGGGTCTTCAGCTGTTCCTCCCAGCTTGACACCCATGGATAATGATTGCGCAGCACGTCGTTGAGTGGCGCCTCGGAATTGACCGTGCGCGAATAGATCGACAGGCAGGTGCCCTTGGTCGGAAACCGGCTTTCGGTCTTGGAGAAGCCCAGGTCGTGGCGGGCGAGGTTCATTAGGTCGGCGCTGTCTTCGCGGTCATGGATGGTGAAGTCGACATTCAGGCCTATCTGCTCGGCGTAGATCCTCAGCAACCGCGCGCCGATACCATGAAACGTACCGGCCCAGGTTAGAGCATCAGTCATGAGAGCAGAGTTTGCACCAAGCACCTGCTTGCAGATCCGTTCAACACGGCGGGCCATTTCAGAGGACGCCCTGCGCGAAAACGTCATCAGCAGGATGCGCCGGGGGTCTGTGCCGTTGACGATCAGATGGGCGACGCGGTGCGCGATCGTATTGGTCTTGCCGGAGCCGGCACCCGCAATGATCAGTAGAGGACCTGCAACATTGGTAGCTGTCTGGCCGACACCGAACTCAACAGCGCTTCGCTGCTGATCGTTCAATTTTTCCAAATGGGCAGTGGCCATGAAACGTCCGACATAGTTCTGGGTGACCGGTGCTGGAGATAACGAGACAGCTCCGAACAAATACGGAACATATAGACTTGCCGGTGTGATGGAAAGACCGATTTCAGCGCTTGTGTTTTTACCCCCATTTGATCGAAAATGTGTTCAATGGAGGAAACTTCGTATGCGGCCGGATACCATGCGAACCGTCGGTTTTTCAGGAGGATCTAACCATGATCGCTCGTTCCCAGGATTGAATAGGGTCTGGAATAGGGTCTCTCAAGCTGGAGATGAGCCGGGGTGAACCAGGTCCGATATAACATGGTCGTGCCGATAGACCTGCTTGCAGGGTCGATAAGCCTACCCGTCCTTCGATCGGAGCGATTGCGGCGGAGAGCAACGGTGATGTCGTGGTCGTCAGCGTTGCCCCTGATGGCCCTGCGGCCCAAGGCGGGTTAAAAGGCGGAGAAATGTCATTTCCGAAGTTCGCAACGAAGAGGTCAGCGGTCTGGCCGACTTTTATCGGCAAGTCTGGAACAGCGGCGAGGCGGGGACGGAAAATCCGGTCAGGATCGTTCGCGAAGGCCGCAAGACCTGGCTGAGGGTCAAGTCTGCCGATCGGGAGAGTTTTCTCAAGCGGCCGCAGCTCCAGTAGCCTGGGATCAGCAAGAGGTTCAGCCACCCGGCACGCTAGCGCCTTCTGCCCGCGGTTCTGTCACGACAAACCGTGCTCCTCAGCAAGCAGTGGTGCGAGAGCAAGCTCTGCAGTTTCACAGCTTTTTTCGCAGCGTAATCACAGTCAGTTCCGAAGGCCTTCCCAACCGCAGAGCGAAGCCTGGCCACAGGGCCGTTCCGTTGTTGACATAGAGTTGCATGTCGCCGACATCGTATAGGCCGGATACGAAGCCGTTGTTGCCTCTGGCAACAAGACGATCCAGACCGACAACCATCCCACCGTGAGTGTGTCCTGATAGCTGCAGCGCAACCCCGGCTTTCGCCGAGCGCACCGCCATTCTCGGCTGATGTTCGAGGAGTATGATCGGAGCACCATCAGGCGCGCCCTTTAAAGCGGCAACGAGGTCTGGTGCGGGCAACGTTGTCCCGAGGGCGGCAAGATCGGTTAGGCCCGCGACGACAATTTGCGCGTCCCGACGCTTGATGATGGTGTGGTCGTTCATCAGCATTCCGATGCCGAGACCGGCGTCGTGCAGCATCCATCGCTCATAGCCGAAGTAGTATTCGTGATTACCGGGTATTGCGTAGATGCCATCCGGAGCGCGGAGGTTCGCAAGGGGCGCGACGTCTGTTCGGCGATTTTCGAGGCTACCGTCGATGAAGTCGCCAGTGACCACTATCAAATCGACACCAAGAGCGTTCGATCTGCGAACGACTTCCTTCGTCCAGGAGGCTGTGAAAAGGCGGCTGATGTGGAGATCGGTCAATTGCAGAATTCGATAGCCATCGAAAGCGGGAGGGAGGCGTGAGATCGCGATCTCGATATTCTTTAAGGGCGGCACACGGATTGCCTGGGCAACCCCGAACACCGACATCAAGATGGCGACGGCGCCCATCGTGTAGCGAATTTCGGGCGGGACCAGCGGAAAGTGCCCAATCAATGGTGTCAATATCAGCGATATCGCATCCAGTGTGATCTGAAACACCGCCAACAGGACAATCACGCCGAAGAGCAGATTGAATGCGATAATCAGGGGTCTGGGGAACTCGGGCGAGAAGACTGACCCCGACGATAGGCGACTAAAGAGATGGTACTGGGAGGCAATCAGAAGAACGCCCGCAACGACGATCTTAATGGACCAAAGCCATGGGAGTGGCTGGATAAAGCGAAGAAGGACAACCAGCCAAGGCAGCCCGAAGATCAGATGGAACATTGAACATGCCTGTGACTACGACTGCATTAACCGCGCGAAGGGTTGGCGTGTGATCAGTGCCTATTCGGTTTATCGTCTAGGTCAAGGTGGCGCTGAACATCTTGTAGTGCAAGTGCACATACGGTGACGGCAAAATCAAAGAGCATTACATGACGCTTGGCGCTCGCGCGCTCTCACAATCCGGATCCGGATAGTCCTGCCTTGAAGCGCGTCTCAGCATCGGCGTCCCTCCTCAACCGGGGCGATTTCCGTTTGAGAGGGCTGCCATCGGAGGGCTCCTCATCTCCTTCTATCACTTGGCATAGAGATGGAATCGCCTGACGTGCTCCACGAAATGGCCAATGGCGTCAGCGATGTTTGGTATGGGACGCATCGCAGGCCGTGAGGGTGCTAGCCGTCGAGGCTTCCTTTCATAAATTGAAAAAAAGCGCAACGAAGCGTACGGCGCTTTGTTCCTGCTTGAATGGAACTCCATCACGGCCGTTTGGTCTTTCGATTGCGTCAATTGAAGAGTACAGGCCTACCAGTTGCCGGGATCTGCCGTGTGATCCGTTGAGGCGAAGTTGACTGCGCTATCCCGGTCCAGTTCTACATGTGTCGTCAGGTTCGCCTCGTCGGTGACCGCGTAGTTTATGGGCGCCGCGGCCCTGGTCAACGTCTGATACATGAGAAGAGCAGCCTCCTCGGCTGTCTCGGCTTGGATTTGACGGCTCGTCATGACTGTGAACGTGTGCATGTCCTTGGCCTCGTTTGTCTGTGGATTCGCAACATTTCGCGAGCGGTGCGATTTTCGGCACCGGCGCCACAAATGCTTCGATCGAGATATTTGCATGTTTTCTTAAATAAGGCCCGGTTTGAATGCGTGCATCCAGCCGATGGCCGGGCGACTGGGCCTTCTTGACCCAGCCGATAGTGCACGCCGTGACCGCTCGTCCAAGCCTGGAAAGCCAGGAGCTGTTCGTGAGCAAACCCTTCGGGCTATTGCCGCAATCGTTCGGCGGCCAAACTCCCGGCGGTGGTTAATCTAAGCGTACTCACACCGTGAACCCGGTCTTCTCCAACGAGATCGAGGCGTTGAAGATCAGATATGGTGGTCTCTGGAATTCGCGCGTCTCCAATGATCCATCGGCTTCCCGTCTTCTTTTGACGGCGGAAGAATGCGATCGCCTTCAATGCGGTCTGTTGCGGGCGGGTGAGCTCACGGCGGGGATTGAGGATGATTGCATTGTCACTCAGCGAGATCATTGTCTGGCCCTCCTTCCAGGGAGCACTTATCCTTGAACATGTGGGGCTCCACCCGGCAATTTCAAGCAGAGAGGCAGTCTTCTTCAACAACCGAACCTTTCGCGCCAGTCAATTCCTGGCGGTGGTGGCAACGCATCCTACACATGCTTTGCCCTACAACCGGAGAGCGGGATCGGCATGACAAAAATTCTGAAATCTTGGTTCGCGAAACAGCGCGGTGTGATCTACGGCGGGGGGCAGACGGCCGTGGCACGCCCTTAAGCCGCTGGCTGTTTGCTGCAAAAGTTGCAATCCTGCTGATTACCCTGGCTGCCTCGCAGTCTGGCCATGCGCCCTGAAGTGGCAGCAAAGATGGCGTAGATCGTTGCCAACGCGACACGTTCATCTTCAAGGACGGATCGGTCAGTGCCAGAAGGAAATCCTGCACAAGCTACATGGGAGGTGTCGGCCTGTTGAGTACGCCGCTACAGGACATGCAGGCGGGGCGCAGGACTGCTCTTGCCGGTCTGACCGATACTGCGTTGGCCCTCGGGTCGGCGCAAGATGCGCAGGTCGTTCGCGTCGTCCAAACAAGGTCGATTTCAACGGCATTGGGATTGTATGGTGTTGGTCGTCGAGGAACTGACGCGTGGTAACTTGGCGTAGCCGAACCTATTGCGGCCTTGTTCGCCGGGGGCCATTTTCGTTCGTAGGTATCCTATGGAAGCCGTATTGAAGTCCGGTCGCTCTGCCAACACAGCCGCATTGTGAAAAGCGAGACCGCTGTCAAGGTAGCCATCACGACTGAGTCGTGATTGTCCTGGACGATAGCGCTGGGCTTGTTCAGGGCTTCTGCTCTTGTGGAGGTAGTCCTGGCGGACCGCTGCCATCCTTCGGGACGAATCCAAGAGAAAACCCGAAGAGCTTTCCGATCTTGTGCAGCGTATCCATAGTGGGGTTGCCCTTGCCGGTCTCGATCTCGGCGATCTGTCTCTTGGTTATCCCCGTGAGTTCGGCGAACTTCTCCTGCGTCAACCCGAGGGACTTCCGAATATCGAGGACCGCTTCCGGCAAACGTAGCTCGGCCGTGGCCGCGCGCTCTCTTACGCGCTGACGCAGAACCCGGATTTCCTCTCTGGCGAGTTGCCTCATTTTAGGCATGGAGAATTCCATGTTGTCACAAGTTCATGTCTGCGTTTGAGGGCTCCAAGAACCCCCTCGCAGACAGTTATCAGGTTCGCTGCCGCTCGCTTCGAGACATTGTTGCGGATGCCGAATTCGTTGAGATCGCCCAACGAAAGTATATGTTCCGCAAAACCACCGATTTCGTCCAACAACCCCATCGTCTTACAAGGGTCGTCGGGAAACACCGCCTGACATACCTCGAACCAATCGGGCGCGGTATCCCTATGCGTTTCCCTCATCGCCGCCCAGCGGGTCGATCGGGCAGTCCCCTCGACAGCAAGGCGCATTGGCGCGAAGTCAAACAGTGGCGCTAGACGTACGCTGCCATCCGGTCCCTTTGAAAGAGCCGTGTTGCGACCGTGGTTGTCAGGGTTGCCGAACGCCCTGTTGGCGATGTCCCTTTTCACGTACTCGACGATGTCAGTGAAGGCTTCGTCGGAATTGCCACGGAGAACATCGATGTAATCTTCGTGACTTGCCAGATGGCCGAAGTCCGCCACGCCGAGCGCCGACACCATGCTCTCCTGGCCAAAGCGCAGCAGTCGCCCGTTTTCCACATGCCGATCGAACCTGGGGATGACAAGGACGCCCTCCGCGTACACCGAAGGTTCGTAGACATGCAGACCAAGTTCCTGCGCCAGCCTTGAATAGCCTGCCTCGCCTTCCAGAATCAGTCGGTCCTGTTCGTCGCGGCTCCTGAGGAGCTTCACGATGACGTGCCTCACAGCTTCGTCGTCGCCGACGAATGCATCCGGATAGTAAAGCCCGTCAGTGGCCAAGGTCATTGCTGCCTTAGGCCACTCTCCCTGAAGGCCGCTCGAACCCGACGCGATCATCCCGAACCTGTCAACGACTTCGACGAAAAGCTCCGATCTTTCCAGGATGTCCCGCTCAGTCACGCCGACGCGGCGTACGGCAGCGAGCCGCAGCTCCTCGGCCTCGGCCGCCTCTTTGATGCGGATATTGCCGATCGGATTGCCGCCCGCGCGCAGAAGCAGCGGTAGATCGGACTCCCGCGCATCGACACCTATACGCAGGTGGCCCGCAAGTTTTCTCCGTGCATGACCTTGCGGCATCAGGTCAAGCATGAATGGCGGCCATGTTTGGCGGTAATATCCAGCTAAGCTGACCGGATAGTTTACCGACATGGCTCTCGCGTCCGTGACGGATTCCTCGTGATGGAAGTCGGTCGCTGCCTTGTCTATGAAGTAGTCTACTTCGTACTCGGCAACCGAGGGCCCCTTATACCCGAGGCTATCGTCCATGATCCGCGCCACTCCGGACACGTGCCACTCGCCCTGCCAATAGGTTTGGAACGTTAATTGCATATACGGTCCCCTATATGGGTTCTATATGCCAAAGAAAGACTTTAAGCAACCCTTATAAGGATCTTTTAAGGATTTGGCCGCGCTTGCCGATTGGATGTATCTTCATGCCGCCCTCATGAACGCAGTTCATAAGCGCTGTAAGTGACAAGATCGCTGAGCACCGCTACGTCGTCACATCGCACTGCTTACGTTACCCTATCCGAAACCGGCCGCCTTGTTTCATTTCCCTGGCCGCGCCCTGGCCTCAAGCTGAACTACAATCTGTTCACCGGCTAAAGCCGGCGCGGGGAAGC
The DNA here is from genome assembly GCF_033447125.1 of Rhizobium sp. PL01. Taxonomy (NCBI): domain Bacteria; kingdom Pseudomonadati; phylum Pseudomonadota; class Alphaproteobacteria; order Hyphomicrobiales; family Rhizobiaceae; genus Rhizobium; species Rhizobium sp. PL01. Next base: position 137,476 of record NZ_JAWQUM010000010.1, read on the forward strand.
CGCGTCGCAGCCCGCAAGCTCATTCACGCCGGAGATGAACTCCGTCCAATGAATATCGACTTCAAAACAACTTGTGGGCCACCCGCCGGCCGCAAGACCGTTACCTCGATGGATTGCACAAAAAAATAATTGGACGGTCAAAAGGACAGCGTATGCCTTATGTCATCGCGCTCCACCACATCGCACCCAAGCTCACGCGTTCCGGTCTGAAAAGACGCTCTCCGAAAGGGTCGATCACATTTTCTGTTTCTGCGTCGTAAATCATGAAGTTCTATAAATCGTCATATGCCGCCTACTTCAGTGAATCCAGTGTGTTAGAACTAAGTGGTGAACCAGGGGCGTTGGTTCGAAGTCGTTCAAGGCGGAGAGGCGGTGTCTCGATTTTGGGGAAGCGTCGGATTTGCTGAAGGGAGGTTAACGTTGGATAAACCTCACAACCTCAGGCGCTGATCCGAACTTCTGTTTGTTCGACGTGTGAAATTCAATGAATTCCTTCGCGGGGAGTGGCTTCGAAAAAAGCCAACCTTGTGCAAAATTCACACCATGTGCCCGCAGATACGCCGCTTGGATTTCTGTTTCGACGCCCTCCGCTACCGAGAAGAGCGCCAGTTCCTGTGCCATTTCGATGATGTGAAGAATGACAGAACTCGTTGCGGTGTTCTTGCCGATGGTATCAACGAAGGACTTGTCGATCTTGAGCGCATCCATCGGTAGCCCCTGGAGGTATTGAAGGCTCGAATATCCCGTTCCAAAGTCATCGATCGCCACCGCATGTCCGGATTTGCGCGCCCTGTCGACCATTGCCCGCGCTGCGTCGATGTTGATGAAGCCGCGTTCCGTGGCTTCGAGCCAGATTTGCGCCTTATGGATGCCCGTGTGCTCCAGCCGTTTGTCCAAAAAGTCGAGAATGCGGCCGGTCACGATGTCTTCGGCACAAAGGTTGATCGCGATGTGGAGAGTACGGTCGTGGACGAGCAACGAATTGAGCTCGGTGATCACGGTTTCGACAACTTGATCGGTGATCGGGACGATCAGCCCCGACTCTTCGGCCAAGGGAATGAACAGATCTGGCCGCACGAGGGTCCCGTCTGGTCTACGCCAACGAACCAAAGCCTCCGCACCGAAGCAAATTCCAGACTCCAGTTGTATGATGGGCTGGTAGTGGACGATGAACTCTCTGTGCCTGACCGCAATTTCGAGCTCCGCCTTGGGCGATAAGCGCTTCTTCGACATCCAGTAGACGATGCCAACGGTGAACAGTGCGATAAACACACCGATCGGCAGGAATTTGGTCATCTGGTTCTTGAACTGGGCAACCTGAAGAGATCGAGGCTCCATGACCACCACGACCAGGCCATTTCGCCTGACCGCTGTATAAAAGTGCGCGGCACTAAGGCCGCTCTGCTCTTGCCCGGCGAGCCTGGTCGCAAGCTCTACGTCCGGATCGTTGAGTGTATTGATGACGAGCCCGTTATTGTCCATCAAGGAGATGGCCATCGTTTTGTCGACGATCACGTCTACGAAGCGGGAAGGAACCACCAGAGCATTATAACTGCCGAGCTGTAGCGCGGTCATCTGCTTTCCACGGCTTATGATCGGCCTTATCCTCAGAAAGACCTCCATCCCGTCGGGCGCCGTGAAATCACCCTGTGTCTTTGCAATTCCGGCAGGCGCAAGTCCCCAAGATGTGCATTTGAGGAAGCCATTTTCAAAATAGCCAATCTCTTCCACCGCGGGAACGTTGATCGTTTCCGTCCGCATGCGGGTGATGTGCTCATTTGAGCAGGGCAGGAGATTGGTCTTCTGCATTGCCTTGATTGCGCTGCGGGCATCTGCGAACGTCACATCCGCGCGTGTGATAACCCTTGACGCAACCATTTCGAGGACGCTGAGTTCCTTTTCGTTGGCCACCTGCCACGATATCCAAGTCATCGCGGCGATCGGGATTATCACGCCGAGTGCGCCCAAAAGGACTGCGAGTGTTATAACGCGCCGACGTCTTGCTTTCATAACCACCTCGCAACCACGAGCCGTCTATTGATCGCAGATTAAATGTCTGCAAAACTTAACGATCACCTTCCGGCCATCGGCGCCGGATTGGGCATCGGCTATGTTCAACTATAACATGCAGGCTTTTCCCATCGATAGACTTACCGCAGCCCAAAAAGGAAATTTTTGAGATTTGGCTTTGAAGATGGCAAACACATTCATCCCGGCCCTTTTCAAATTTTACCCTTTCTTGCAATGTTTTCGGAAAGTCGCGAAGGTTTGGGTGACGTTCAATGCCAGGTGAAATGGACGGGCTCTAATTCGCGAGATCTGTCGCCGCGCGGTGGCCCGATACGTGCGTCATCGACAGCGTCTGTAGCAGTTATGCCTTCGGAAGGGTCTTTACCGCTGACCGCTCGCTACATCTGCAAGCCGATCAACGGCCGCATGGCAAAGGATGTGCTGCAAGTTCTGCCGCGACGACTGATCGGAATAGGTCTTGGGAGCCCGATCAATATCGATTTCGTGTTCAGTCGTCATGCTGTAGCGGAAACTGTGTCCAGTAGTTTCCTATCGTCGAGGTTACCGGACTACCCCTTGACCGTGGCCAATTGGGCTTACACCAAAGCGGTGAGCCATAACTACCCGCCAACTGGCATCTAAGCTTGTGGCCTTGCCTGCTGCCATTCTCGTATGTCATCCGACTGGACCCAGATTGTTTTTTCCTCGCCTTCTCTGCCGCGCTCGAGCTTAAAAGTTGCGATCTCGATGAAAGACTGCAAATGATCTAGAAGTCGCTGGTCGTCGGCCAGCGGAGGCATGGATATGGCCTCCAAGGCCTCCTTTGTGACAATGACGAGCCAATCGGTTTGTCCATCGGTCATTGCGACATGCCCGTTCTCGTCTCGCAAAAAAGGCTGCATATTCTGCCGGAGAATGAGCTTCATTTGGCTTTCCCGTCGCTTCTGATGTTCCGTACGTTCGTGAAATGGCCCAACCCGTAGAAAGCCCATCCCATTCCGGTTGGTAACTTTCAAGACAATCAGATCGCAATCTATTTTCCGCGGGTTATGTCGTCTTCTTGGTCTGACGACTTCATCGTAGAACCTAGCCGCAGTGTTAGAAAGGTCAGGACAGATAGCACGACGGCAATATCGTAGGCACCCAACCCTACCGCTGTGCCGACGGCCCCGGTCGCCCAAAGGCTAGCTGCGGTCGCTGTGCCACGAACGTTGCTTTTGACGACCAGGATGGCTCCGCCTCCGATAAAGCCCATGCCGGTGATCAGACCTTCGACAATGCGAGCGGTCGCTTCCGGGTTGCCGTGAACGAGGGATTCGGTTGCCTGTATGAAGCCGCAACTGGCAATCGCGACCAGCGGAAATGTCCGCAATCCAGCGCTACGTTCACTTTTTTCCCGGTCCCATCCGACTGGAAGAGCCAGTATGTAGGCGGCGATAAGGGCAGTGAGGTGAGGGACGATGTTGAACGAGCCGCCAATGGCGGACAGTTGGTCCAGCAATTGAAATCCTTTCGGTACATAAAATCGCGGAGGCGGAGTGGGGCGTCGACCAGCGTACATTGCGCGACGGAGAAGGGTTGCTCGGCCGCATTGGCTGACATTCCATGCATTGGCCTGTGTTGACACACCTCAACGCGGCCGCCTCCACAAGCCCAAAAGGGACGGAAAACGGCGGTGCCGTCCCTTCAGGGGTAACCGGATCAGTCTTTCAAAGCGACGGTTATCCTTCGGCTTTCTGGTTTACGACCGAGGTCGCAATTCCAGTTAAAGCGATGTCCGTTGCCTGCTCCTCATCGAGCGTCGTCTGAAGCAGCTTGGCCGCATCTTTCATGCCAAGTTCCAGAGCCCAAGTGCGCAGGGTGCCGTATCGCGCCATTTCATAGTGTTCAACCGCCTGTGCGGCGGCCAGAAGGCCAGCATCGAGCGCCGGTGAGCCTTGGTATTCCTCCATGATCTCGTCGCCTTCGTCGGTGATGCCGAGAATGGCTGCACATGTTTTCTTTTCAGGCTTCTTGCCGATGATCTTGAACACCTCTTCCAAGCGTTCAATGTGCACCTTGGTTTCGCCCAGGTGTTTCTCGAATGCCGCCTTTAGCTCCGAATTTTTCGCCGCCGTGTGCATCTTCGGCAGGGTGGCAACAATCTTGTTTTCGGCGAAATAGACATCCTTCAGGGTGTCATGGAAAAGTTCGTCAAGTGTCTTTGTGGTTTTGGCCATGATGGGCTCCGTCAATTGGTCGGCCGCTGGCGGGATTGCCGCGGTCAGTTTCAATCTCGCTGGTACGCTGCAATTTCGATGTTCAAAGCTGGGTGGGCTTGATGGTGTCGACCGGGATTTCACCTTCCAATACACCCCGTCGAACGTCTTCTCGGCCGCGTTCCACCTCGATCACGGTGTAGAGTTTCTCGTTGCGAAACGAGCTTGCGTGGGTCGTCGTGACCCCTCCCGCAGGGGAGGCGTCAATTTCCATAAAGTCCAGCTCGCGAGATGCGGCGACTATCCTGGCATCCCCGGTTGTCCGAGCCGCAACCAGAACCTCACCGTAGCTGGGGGCGTTATCCCAGTTCGGGTCATCGGGTGCTGCAAGCGGAACCAGCCGATAGATGTTCAAGACCTCGCCGACGACGTCTGATCCGATCGTCACCGCATCTTGTCTTTGCGCCTGGCTCTCGGTCGACAAACCAAACGTCGTATCGCTTGAACCGTTTGACGGGCCTGACCCGTCGTCACCGCCTGTCCGGGTATTGTTCGACATAGGATGCCTCCCGTTTTGGAAAGTGAAGCGGGCCGCTCGGCACGGCCCGCCTCGTTTGGATCAGAGAGTACGACGCGGATAGCGGCCGCGTTCCTGCTCGATTTCAGCTGGGCCGAAAGGTTCGGCAGTTTCGTCGAAGTTCGTCCAGCCCTGCTGCGAATACGCAGTCCGGCGTTCGTCGGGATCGACCCAGTTCGACTGCTTCAGGATTGCTTCGGCTTCAGGCTGGAGGTGGTCTTCGACCTTTGCCGTGACAAGAGTACCACCGCGCCGCACGCCTTCAGCGTAGACGTGAGCGTGATCTTCCGGGACGCCGGATGCGGTCATCGCACCGATGAGACCACCGGCCGCTCCGCCTGCAACGGCGCCACCCACGGCACCAAGTGCTGTAGCCGCAAGCCAACCGGCCGCCACAACCGGACCGACGCCGGGGATGGCCATGATGCCGAGACCTGTGAGCAGGCCACCTGCGCCGCCCACCACCGCGCCGATACCCGCTCCGGTGCCAGCCCCTTCGGCCGCGTTGGTTTCGTGGTCACCGTCCTTGTAACGACCGTCTGCATTGTTGGAGACAATGCTGATGTCGTCGGAGGGAATGCCGCGGGCTTCCAAAGCGCGGACCGCAGTGCTTGCATCGCTATAGTCGTCAAACAGACCAGTTACCGTTTTCATGATGACATCCTTTCAACGCGTTTCCGCGGATTATTTCGAGACGATGTTGCCTTGGTAATCGAGCGAGACGGCGACCGGTTTGCCGTCCTTCGTGCCCATTGCCTGCCAGATGCCCTTATCGTCGAGCTTCATATCGCTGACGGCGCTATAGCCAGCGCCTTCGATGCGCTCTTTGGCCTGAGCCTCCGTGAAGGAATTGGCGCCCTCGACGGGTGCCATCGTGTTCGTCGTGTCGGGTGTTGCGACCGCCGGCGTATCGCCGTCCGCCGTCGCCGGAGGGGTTGCGGTCTGGGCGAACGAATTCAGGGCCGACGCGCCAACGAGCGCAGCCGCAAAGAACAGCTTTTTCATTGTTTTTCCTCTACATTTGGCACTTCTTTCGAGCCACAGCAGAAACTTGCAACGGTCAATTTTGTTCCGAGGGGGCAGGGTATTTTCCCTCGCGCGACCGCATCGCCGCACGGAACCAACTTCCCTGGTTGGTGTTCATCATAAGTGCCGCCCCATGGTCACCCGACCAAGGTCGGACCTCAACCACGGCGTCCGATATTTGTGGCTGTGGATCGTCCAGCCTGTTCGCAAGCTATGCAATCATCTGAAAGTGTGACGATGCCAAAGTACTTCTTCACAATGGTGGACAACGAGGGCACAACCCATTCGGAAGGCGCACTCGATTTCGAAAATCATCAAGTGGCCGAAGCTGAGGCCATCAAGGCACTCGCTGGGATGGCGAATGACGACCTTCCCGGCTATCCGTTATATTTGCTTTCGGTCGAGGTCTTCGACGAATTCAAACAACCGATTGTTGAAGTCCGGCTTTTGCTGGAAGTCATTCGAAAATAGCGATCTATGGCTCCGGCTTATGTTGGACGCCGAGTGGGTCAGGGCTTTTACCGCCTGGGCGAAGCACGCTTTTCGGACGCGCGGCCCATCTTACCCCGACATAGCTTCCGAAGACTACGCCTGCCATGCCAAACGGACTTGCTGCGAATATCTGCGCCAGTCCTGCAGTCCAGCCCGAACCTGAGGTCACAAGAAACGCGAGACGGTAGCCAGCCGGAAACAGGAAGCATCCGAATACGACGGCTAGTCGAGCTTCGTGGTGGTATTCCACGCAGGTGTTATCAACGGCGCGTCGCATGTGACACGCCTTTCCGGGGTTGGCTGACTAAGGGGTTCGGGGTTCCATCCTCTGGCGATCGTGATTTTCAATTGCAAGCACGGCAAGTTCTTTGGTCGGGGCAAAACCTTGGCTGATACGATCATGGCCGGTGTCTGATCCGATGGCATTTGACCAGACCCACCCGCTGAGTTCAGCGTTTCCGTCGCGAGATACCCGGCCGATCATTCTTTGGCCGTCATAGCCGACAAAATCGCTGCCTTTGGAAAAGTCCATTGGAACCCAATGGTAGAATGGGGAAACGCTGTCGGTCTGCATTGTTTTCTCCGCACCTTTGTAAGTGCAAGTTGAGGGCTGCCAGTCTTGTCGAGCGTGGGCAGTTCGCCAGCGGCGGGCTATTTCGCGCGCTTCCTGACGTCTTCGATACACGAAACGTCACTTGGCAGATGTTCGTTCCCTAAATCTGGAAAGGGTGGGGTGGCTGCCTGCCGCTTTTTCGAATGAAGGGTAGTCGCCCAGGGCGCATTATCAACATCAGCATCAGCCGTCGAAGCCTGATATCCAGATGCTTGCCCTGTCTAAGAAGGATAAAACCCTTGCCGCGTATACAATTGGCGAAAAAATTGACCACCATTGCTATTATCGGCTCCGGCCCGACCGGGATTTATACGCTAAAGGGGCTGATGGAGAGCGACGGAGCCTCTCTCCGTGACTGTCTACGAGGCGAACGCCGATCTGGGCAAGGGTACGCCTTATCATCCCCGGGCAAACGATCGGGCGATGCTGGCCAACATCGCCAGCATCGAGCTGCCGCCCGTCTGCGAGAGCCTGACAGTGGATCCGGCGTCGTTTGTGCTGGGTATTACGAGCGCAGCAGAGCTCGGCAGTCTCGCCGCAGCTGCCATCATCGAAGACGTGGATGAGCGGCGTTTGGGGTAGAGTGCGTCCGTCAGCTGTCTTGAACGGACGGCTTTGCCCTGTGGGGCAGAACCGTCACCGACGACCAACCATTGGTGTGGTTACTTCATAAGGCCAGCCGATCGAAGAGCCCCTTCGATGACATCCTGGATTTCAGAACCTTCGCCCGCAGAGCGACGCTGGTTGGGCAGGGGCCGCGTAGAACTGACGTCGTCTGCAACAATCCTTTTTTCGAAGGAGGGGGTCAAACCCCAAGATCGAGCGATGTGAACGGTCGAGGAAATACCGACATCGATCATGTAAGGTGCGCTGTGACCATAACCGCTCGCAGTATCGAGAGGCGTTCCGTGAGCCATTCCCTTGATGCGGTAATATTCGATGGCTTCACGGCCGGACGCATCCAACCATGTCTCTTTTGTTTGGCCGTCTACAAGCTCCGATCGGACTGCCTTTGCCCCAACAGCGTGGACGCCAATCCATTGGTCGATGATCGCTCTCGCGTTTGCCTCCACGACGGTGTTGTCCGATGTCCCTTGCCAGACGGAGATCGTTGGCCAAGGGCCAGTGTGCCGGCTGGCTTTGCGCACGTTGGCTTGTAGAATTTCACGTAAGGGAAGGCCATGGCCGCGCATGCGGTCAAACGCTTCCGGGACAGTTGATGCGACGCCGTGCGGAAGACCGGCAATGATCGCGCCGCCGGCAAAGACATCGGGATAGGTGGCGAGGAGAGAGTTTGCCATTGCGCCGCCTGCCGACAGGCCCGTTACATAGACGCGTTTGGGATCGACACCGTGCTGTTTTACCATATCGGTGACCATCTCCCGTATAGACAACGCTTCCCCGTGCTCTCTGGTTACGTCATCAACATTGAACCAGTTGAAACAGAGGTTGGCGTTGTTCTGTCGGGACTGCTCGGGAAACAGCGCTGCGAAACCATAGTCGTCGGCCAGTTTCGACCAGCCGGAACCGAGGTCGTAACCTGCCGCTGTCTGGGTGCAGCCGTGCAGCACCACGACGAGCGCAGTGGATTGTTCGCGCCCGCGGGGAACGCTGTACCACCCGGTCAGTTGGCCTGGGTTGCGGCCTGTGATTTCCAGCTTGGACAAGGTGTTGATAGGGGAAGAGGAGCCAACTCCGCCGTTGCGGTACCGGGCCAGCCGTTCGATCGTATCGGAAATGGTTCTCATCGCAGACCTCGATTGTGCGGAAGGCCTACCGACATCCCGATATTGAAAGGTAATGCTGCACTGCACAATTACAAGAACCCCAACCGCAAGCGAACTGAAAACCTTTGGGGAGAGCCGGCTTCGCCCCAACTTGACAATCCGCAGCACATCGCGCTGCGGATTTCTTGTTGGCTTGTGGCTGCTTGTTTTATGCCAGCATCCTCACGTTCGGCTCACGATCCCAGTAACGTTTCGCCGCCGCCCTTAGGAAGCTGGCGTCTAGTGGCACGACGCCATCGCCCGGTTCGACGCCTGCCTTGTCTAACAAGGGCTGGGCATCTGGGTTGCTAGCGACAGCCTTGAGGTGGCCAAATGCATCCATTGCCCACTGTATGGCTGCCCCTTGTTTGAGCAGCATTTTACAGCCATCCCCGGACAGTAGAATTGCGACCGCATCGAATATCTGAGATGGTGATCCAGCCAGTTGCCCATCGGCCTTTATAACTTGACCGTCGGATAGAACGACCTTTCCGACTTTTGGCGCTACAACGAACGGGGTTGCGCCAGCCTCCTTTATATCGGTGATCAAACCCTTGAGTATTTTGGCATCGCTGCCGTCGGCGATCAGAATTCCGATCTTACGTCCCTCGATCGTCTCTTTCATATTCTTCTGGATCGACAAGGCTGCGGAAGCATCCATGTCGATTGCGTCACGCGCGGGCGGGTTTTTCTTCGGCATATCGATGCCAAGACCATCTGCCACTCGCTTCGCCAGGTCTTCATCGACGTTGAGAAGGTTTCCAACCATGCGGGGCGGCACCTGCTCCAAGGCGACCTTGGAGAGCTCGAAGACAAAGGACGATGCGATGTGCGCCTGTTCCGATGGTGTCTGCGACTTCCAAAAAAGGCGAGCTTGGCTGTAGTGGTCTGCGAACAACTCAGCACGGACACGGAGCTTGTCTCCCTGTTCTTCAACACCAGACGATTTCTCAAAAGTGTGGAATCCGGTCACCGGACACTCGCGTGGGCCACCGTCTTCGCCGTGCGCTGACAAGCTATTGGGCTCGTAGTTCGCCCTGCCTTTCGGCACGTTCATCTGCATCTGACCGTCGCGCTGGAAGTTCATCACAGGACACTTCGGCGCGTTGATCGGAATCTGGTGGAAGTTTGCCGTTCCGAGGCGCGACTTTTGCGTATCCAGATAGCTGAAGAGACGACCCTGAAGCAAAGGATCGTTCGTAAAATCGATCCCCGGCACGATGTTGGCCGGACAGTAGGCGACCTGCTCAGTTTCTGCAAAGAAGTTGTCGGGGTTGCGATCCAGCACGAGGCGTCCGACGATCTTGACCGGTAGAACCTCCTCCGGGATGAGTTTAGTCGCGTCCAGTACATCGTAAGGCAGGCTGTTGGCGAACTCTTCGTCAAACAGTTGCAGGCCGAGCTCCCATTCCGGAAAGCTGCCGGACGCAATTGCTTCGTAAAGATCACGACGATGAAAATCATTGTCGGCTGCCTGGAGCTTGAGCGCCTCATCCCAAATGACCGATTGGATGCCGAGTTTTGGCTTCCAGTGAAACTTCACGAAGGTCGACTTGCCAGCTTCATTAACCAGGCGGTAGGTGTGGATGCCGAAGCCTTCCATCGTGCGTAGCGAACGCGGAATGGCGCGGTCCGACATTGCCCAAGTCAGCATGTGGGTTGTCTCCGGCATAAGAGACGCCCAGTCCCAGAAGGTGTCGTGGGCGCTGCCAGCCTGTGGATAGGCGCGATCCGACTCCATTTTCACCGCATGCACCAGATCGGGGAATTTCATGGCATCCTGGATGAAGAACACAGGAATGTTGTTGCCGACGAGGTCCCAATTCCCCTGTTTCGTATAAAATTTGACAGCAAAGCCACGCACGTCACGTGGAGTATCAACCGACCCCGCACCGCCAGCAACGGTGGAAAATCGCACGAAGACGGGTGTCTTCTCACCCTTACGCTGGAACAGATCCGCCTTGGTGATACCGGAGAGATCTTGCGTTAACTCGAAATACCCATGTGCCGCCGATCCGCGGGCGTGGACAATCCGCTCAGGAATGCGCTCGTGGTCGAAATGGAAGATTTTCTCACGAAGGACGAAGTCTTCGAGGAGCGTTGGTCCTCTGGACCCCGACTTGAGGCTGTTCTGGTTATCCGAGACCCGGATGCCCTGGTTGGTCGTCAGATGGCCCTCTGCGCTGTGAGAACCCTTTTCCGGCACTCGCTGATGGGTTTCGCCGCCAGCGCCAAGCTCATTATCGAATGTTTTTTCAACCATTTGCGTCTCGCCTCCGAACCGTCGAGAAGACAGAATTGTCATCCTCGAACGTCCAATTTTGTGGATTGCTGGGCCGCCACGCAGTTCATTTCGACGAAGAACAGTGTTCTGTATGAACTGAACCTTTGGGACGAGCACATCGAGACTAAAATGCGCGCCGTTCGCAAATGTTCCGAACCAGTAAGCTCGGCGGGCTTGCTTCCTTCGAACCTGCAGGCCTTATCTTGGCCCCTGGCGTCGCAGCTGTATTCCTGAAAACTTGGAAAACTCTTGCCGATGCCATCCACCGAGGGCCGGGCGACAAAGCAGGCATGACGCATCGTTGCAGGGGACAGATTTGCTGCTCGCCCGCTTGGCAGCCGGAACAGGATTTGGCCTATGCCTCGCCGGCGGAGGACAGCCGGGCCGCCTTGTCGAAATAGCGCTGGTAGGCCTGTGCCGCAAGCATGATCGCCCCGGACTGCGCCGGATAGGTGTGGACTACCTCGGCAAGCGCCGTCATGCCGATGCCGGTGCTCATGATGACGGCCATTTCATTGATCAGTTCGCTTGCCCGAGAGGCGACGATGGTCGCGCCGAGGATCTTGTCGCTGCCTTCAGCGACATGGATCTTGACGAAGCCGGCCTCCTGGCCATCCGTGATGGCACGATCAACATCGGTCATCATCACGGTGAAGCTTCTGATCGGGATGGATTGCCGGCGGGCTTCCCAGACATGCAGGCCGATATGGGCGATCTCGGGGTCGCAGTAGGTGCACCACGGAATGAGCGAACTGTCGTGCCGCTGGCGCCCCTGCGTCAGCGCAGTCTGCACCGCGACGCGTGCGGAGGATTGCGCGGTATTGGTGAATTTCAGCGGCAAGCAGACATCGCCGGCGGCGTAGATGTCGGGGTTGCCGGTCCTGAGGAAATCGTCAACCGTGATGCCGCAGTCCGTGTCGAACGCCACGCCGGCCACCGCAAGATCGAGCATTTCGACATTGGGCACGCGCCCGGCGCAGACGAGAATTTCATCGGCGGCGATCTCGCCTTTCATATCGTAGTTGAGCGTCTCCAGAACTTTGGCGTCACCGTCGCGCCGTGCGCCGGCGACGGTGGTGTTCAGGCGGATGTCCATGCCGTCGCGCGCCATGGCCCACGAAAGGATCTCGGCCGCGTCGCGTCCTTCGCGGGGGAGGAATTTCGCGCTTTTCTGCACGATCGTCACATGCGAACCCAGCCGGCAAAAGGCTTGGGCCAGCTCGCAGCCGAGTGGACCGCCGCCAATGACGACAAGACGTTTCGGCAGTGCCGTCATGTCGAAGATCGTCGAGCTGGTGCGATACTCCATTCCGCCGAGGCCGGGAATGTCGGGGATCCTCGGCCGCGCACCCGTGGCGACGAGCGCCTTTTTGAATGTCAGGCCGATATCGTTGACGAGAATCGTATTCGCGCTCGCGAACCGGGCGGCGCCGAACAAGATGTGCACGCCAAGCGCTGCGAGTTGTTCGACCGAATGGTACTCCGCTATACGCGTCCGGATTCCGCGCATGCGCGCCATCACCGCGGCGAAATCGAGAACGGGTTCGCGCGGAATGGGCACGCCGAACCCGTCGGTCTCGCGCATCAGGTCATAGGCAAGCGCGCTGCGGATGATCGCCTTCGACGGCACGGAGCCGGCGTTCAGCGAATTTCCGCCCAGACGGTGGCGCTCGATGAGTGCGACGGAGAAGCCGCGCCGCGCCGCCCATTCGGCCGCCTCCAGCCCCGCCGGCCCGGCACCCACGATGACGAGATCGTAGACGCCTTTCGGTTCGGGGTTGGTCCAGTCCTGCGGCCGCACGCGCCGCAGCAGAAGGTCTTCATTGTCCGGCCTTGTCCGTGGTGCACTGTCTTGCATGTCTATAACCACCCGCCGTTGAACCCGGCCCGCGCCAGACCGTCACGCACATATCCGCAGCGCCGGATGATGTTCCAGATGAGGCCCGTGCGATGATTCTCGATCGTCATTGCGAGCAGGCCCTGGTCGAGCCCGTACCATCCTTCCGAAAGCCAGCCCTCCGAACCACAGCGCAGCGTCGGGTTGAAGCCGCTGGAAAAGCGGTCCGCGGTGCAGACCTGCGGGTAGGTTTCGAGAAGGTGGCGGGTGCCGGAAAGCGCGGCCTCGGCGGCATAGGGCAGCGTTGCCAGCATCGCCCAGGGCGAGATCGTACCGTCGTCCGGGCCATAGGGCACGCCGCGCGACATGTAGCCGTAGAACCGGCGGTCCCTGCCGCTCTGGCGCAAGGCCGGCACCGATGGGCCATCGCCCGCCGTGACACCCCAGAAGTCGCGGCTATAGCCGGCGAACTCGTAGGGATTGCGCTCGCCATAATCGCGGTGGATGGCGATCGTGTTTTTCGTGTTCTCGAAATAGTCGCTGTTCTTTTCCCGCATGAAGGCATCGCGGATGCCGCGAAAGTCGATCCAGGCATGCGAAAACAAATGGGTGAAAAGCGGGCCGGAATAGAGCACGTTCCGGTCCATCAGGTTTTCCCACTGGTAGGTCAGGCTCCAGGTCTCGTAGCAGCTGGCCGTCAGCGGGAAGGTCGGCGAGCCGAACCCGAGGACATACAGGATCAGGGCTTCGTTATAGCCCTCCCAGCCATAGTGGAGAAAACCGCATTCGGGCTTCCAGCCTTGCGAGAGGCCGGCGGTTTCATTCTGCGCCCAGCGCCAGTCGACGCGGCGGTAGAGCGCGTCGGCATGCTCGCGAATTTCGCGCTCCTCGTTGTCGCCGTCGAAGTAGCCCGCCGCCACGAGGATGCCCGCTATCAGCAGAGCGGTGTCGACAAGCGAGAGTTCGCATTGCCAGACGCGCTTGCCCGTCTTCATATCGAGAAAATGATAGTAGAAACCCTTGTAGCCGGTGGCGTCGCTTGCAGCACTTTGCGTGCTGCGGGCAAAGAACCGCAACACCTTGAACGTGCGGGCCGCGGCCTCGGGGCGCGACATCCAGCCGTTTTGCACGGCGACAGGATAACAGGACAGCGCGAAGCCGACGACGGCAATGCTGCACGGCGAGCCCGGACGGGACGTGTCCGCGACGAGGCCGGTATCCTCATCGGCATAGTCGACCAGATAGGAGAAGGCCGCCCGCTGAAGCCGTTCGACCAGCGCCTCGTCCGAAAGCAACCTCACGCCGTCCATAAAACCTGCCCTGACAATGAATAATCGTAGCCGATCATGCGATACCGTTACACATGCAGGGACGCGTCCTTCCAGATGCGGAAGCCGCCGATGAAGGCGCGGGTGTTGTCGCCGCGCAGCGCATTTGGCGGCAGGTCGTGGAGATGTTCGACATTGCCGCCGCCGATGACGACATAGCCCGGCAGCAATGCCGCACTCAACAGTTCGGTGACGGCAAACACCGCCTTGCGCCATTTTTTCTTGCCGCGTTTCTCCAATGCCGGTTCGCCGACATAGTCCTCGAAGGTCTTGCCGTTCTTGTAGGGCAGATGGCCGACCTCCATCGGAAGACAAACGTTTTCGACGATCATGGCGGTTCCGAGCCCGGTGCCCAGACCGAGGAAAAGCATGCGCGCGCCTTCGTAGCTGCCGATCGCCTGCATCATGGCGTCGTTGACGATTTTGACCGGCTTGCCGAAGGCCTTTGCGAAATCATGGCCTGTCCAGCCGGCACCCAGATGGACCGGATCCCTGAGAGGCTTGTTGTCGCCGACCGGTCCCGGATAGCCGATGGAGACCACGTCATAGGACCATCCCTCGGCAAGGGATTTGACCGCCTCGACCATCTGGACCGCCGTCATGGCGGCACCGGATTCGACACGACGCTCCTCGTCCTCGATGCTCGTCCTGATCTTCACATGCGATCCGCCGACGTCGATCGCCAGAACGATCGGATCCTTGGCGGTTGCGCCGTTTTCTGCTTTTTTCATTCGATCCATCCGTCGCTTCAATCAGAGGTCTCATGCCATCCGTTCGGCGGCCCGACGTTTTTCATGACCTCGCGAGGCCCCCAGGTGCCGGGTTCGTAGACAGCCGGCGGCGAGGGATCATCGAGCACCGGCGCCACGATGCGCCAGGCGATCTCGCTCGCATCCTGCCGCGTGAAAAGCTGGGCGTTGCCGTTCATCGCATCGCCGATCAACCGTTCGTAAGGCGTCATGTCACCACTGTCGTCATCGACCGCGAAAAGCTCGATCGGCTCGCCGACCATTGCATCTCCCGCAGCCTTGCGCCGGGCACCGATCGCCACCGCCACCTGCGGCGAGATCCGGAACCGCAGATAGTTGGCGTCATCTGGCGTGATCGTGTCGAACACATCGAGCGGCGGGCGCTTCAGGCGCACGACGACTTCGGTCACGTGGACCGGCAGGTTCTTGCCGGCGCGAATGAAAAAGGGAACATCCTTCCATCGCCAGGTATCGACGTGAAAGCGAACGGCCGCAAAGGTCTCCACCGGAGAGTTCGGCTTCACGCCCGGCTCTTCGAGGTAACCTTTGAATTGTCCGCGTACCACATCGGCCGGCTGGAGCGTGCGCACCGCCTTCAGCACCTGCACCTTTTCGTCGATCAGGTCGTCAACCGTGCGGCCCGCGGGCGGCTCCATCGCAAGCAGCAGCAGGACGTTGAGCAGATGGTTCTGGATGACGTCGCGCAGGCATCCCACCTCGTCGTAGAACTTGCCCCGGCCTTCCACGCCAAAATTCTCCGCCATGGTAATTTCGACGGATTCGACATGGTTGCGGTTCCAGATCGGCTCCAGGAAGGAATTGGCGAAGCGGAAATAAAGCAGGTTTTGAATCGCCTCCTTGCCCAGGTAATGATCGATGCGGAAGATCGATTTCTCCGCGAAGGCCACATGCAGCAGGCTGTTGAGCCAGCGCGCCGATTGCAGGTCGCGCCCGAAGGGCTTTTCCACCATCAGCCGGCCGCCCTTGGCGAGGTCCGATTGCTGCAGGCCCTGCACGACCACCTCGAACATGCTGGGCGGCACGGCGAGATAGAAGAGCGGTCGCTTGCAGGCACCGATCGCGGTTTTCAGCGCGTCGAAGGTCGACTGGTTGCGGTAATCGCCGCTGACATAGATCAGCAGCGAGGCGAGCCTGGCAAAAACCGCCTCGTCGATTGTCCCGACAGCGTTGGTGATGCCGTCGCGCGCCCGCGCGGTCAGCGTGTCGAGCGGCCAGTCGTCAAAGGCGATGCCGATGATCGGTTCATTGAGATTGCCGCGCGCCACCATCTGGTAGAGCGCGGGAAAAATCTTCTTGTGTGCGAGGTCCCCCGTCGCGCCGAACAGCACCAGCGCATCACAACGATCGTCCGTCATGCTCATCTCCTGCAATGCGATCAGTCCTTCTTCTTCTCGACATGGCCGCCGAAGGCGAAGCGCATGGCGGATAGCAGCTTGTCGGCAAATTCGGATTCGCCTTGCGAACTGAAGCGGTCGAACAGCGCCGAGGAGAGCACTGGGGCCGGTACGCCGGTGTCGATTGCCGCCTTCAGCGTCCACCGGCCCTCGCCGGAATCCGAGACGCGTCCACCGAAATTGGCAAGCGCCGGATCGTCCTTCAGGACGCCTGCCGTCAAGTCGAGCAGCCATGAGCCGATCACGCTACCATGGCGCCAGACTTCGGTGACGGCGGGGAGGTCGATGTCGAACTGATAATATTCCGGGTGTTTGAGCGGGCTTGTTTCTGCGTCCGCCTCGCGCTTGCGCTTGCCGGCATTGGCAGCTTTCAGGATGTTGATGCCTTCGGCATAGGCCGCCATCATGCCGTATTCGATGCCGTTGTGGATCATCTTGACGAAGTGGCCCGCGCCGCTCGCGCCGCAGTGAAGATAGCCTGATGATGCCGTATCTCGGGTCCCCGAGAGTGTTGTGCCCGCATCGGCGCCGGGGGCAAGGCTTGCGAAGATTGGATCCAGATGGCGCACCGCCGCCACCGGTCCGCCGATCATCAGGCAGTAGCCGCGGTCGAGCCCCCAGACGCCGCCGCTGGTGCCGACATCGACGAAGCTGATGTCTCTCGGTGCCAGCTTGCTGGCGATGTCGACTGCATCCTCGTAATGGGAGTTGCCGCCGTCGATGATGATGTCGCCGGGCTGCATCAGCGCTGCAACCTCGTCGGCGATCTTGCCGGTGATCGCGGCCGGCAGCATCAGCCATATGCAGGCGGGCTTGGAAAGCTTGGCGACAAGATCCTCAATCGAGGTCGCGCCGGATGCGCCGTCCGAGGCAAGCGCTGCGACGGCCCCCGGATTGATGTCGTAGACCACGCAGTCATGGCCGTCCTTCATCAGGCGGCGCACCATGTTTGCGCCCATGCGCCCCAAACCCATCATGCCGATCTGCATAGCAACGTCCTTTCTGGATTGAATGCCTGTCCGCCGGAGCTTCAAATTCCCTAATCCGGCGCGATGATGACTGTGAAATTCGTGCCTTCCCAACGTCCGGCTTCGACCCAGAAGACGGTGAATTCGAGGCTTGTACCTTCCGCCAGCCCGGACGCGGGGATTTCAACGAGGTGGATGCCGAAGGCATTGCCGCCCGTCGCGCTGTCATTGACGGTCGCCCACCCATCGGCGCTCCAGCGGACGTTCGCGGCGGCCAAGAGTTCGATGCGCAGCAGCTTGCCTTGCGGGATCGTGCGCACCTTGTTGTTGAAGCGCCAGGACCGGAAGGGCGCGGTGGTCCTGTTCTTTATGTAGCGCTCCGGCCCTTGCTGCGGCATGTCGAAAACCTTGCCGTCGCGAAGCGAGCGTAGAAGCTTGATATATTCCGCATGCGCCCAGACGAGCGGCATCGCGCTGCCGGACGGACCGCCGAGATGCAACTCCCGTTCCGGCATGTCGGCGCCGTCCCAGACCTGTTCCGGCAGCAGCCCGCCGACACCTGCCGATGCGGCAAAGGTTCCCAGCAGGTCCATTGCGGATTGCGGCCGGCCGGCGGCGAGTTCGTAATGCGCCCGCTCGCCTGCGAGCAACGGCCACGGCCTGCCCTGTCCCGTCCCGTCGAAGGGCGCGCCGTTGGCATGTTCGCCGTAGCCATCGTCGGTGTAGCGATACCAGAGCGGCCCTTGCGGGAGGTTGGCGCGCAGATGCGCATCAATGAGCTTCACGGTGTTGACGATCCGGGGATCGTCCGCCGCCCTGAGGCCGAAGCGCACCAGCGCCAGTGCATCGGGGCTGACGATCAGGTCGGGCGCCCGGTCGGTGTCGTCGGGCGGGCGGTTCTTGATCGGCACGAAACCATCCTTGGGGGAGGCTGCATCCGCGAGATCGGCCGGCGCGATGCGGACATAGTAGCCGTCTATGCCGAGTTGGGCACAGCTGGCGGTGCGGCTCACATAGGTCCATTTCTCGATCTGGTCGTTCCAGCAATCGGCGGTCTGCCGGGCGAAACCGGCGGCCTCGCCCTTGCCGCAGGTTTCCAGAATGTCTGCGGCGGCAAGCAGCGCTGCAATTTCCACGGCGAGCGTAAAGGGCGAGTAGCCGCTATCCTCTTCCCACCGGTCTTCGCCGGTGACCGGCCCGTTCTGGACAAGGTAGGCGGTGGCGCGTTCCACCATGGGCAGATAGGCGGCAAGCGCTTCGCCGGCCAGGCAACCCATGCGGTGCAGCGCGTCGGCAAGCAGCAGCGGAAAGCCGCACTCGTCCATCTGGATGCCGTCCCAGTAGGTCGTTCCGTCGAGCCAGGCGTTTTGCGGCCAGTGGCCGTCGGCCTCCTGTATTGTCCGCAGATAAGCAAGGATTTGAAGCGCATCGTCCGTCAAGCCGGCTGCAAGGAAGCCGCCCGCCGTTTCGACCAGATCACGCGGCCAGACGAGATGATAACCTCCGAGATCGTCATCGCCCTTGCTGGATCCCCAGGGGATGGAGAGGCTTGCGACGGCGGGCCCGGGGAAACCGAGCGAGCGGTGGGTGCCGAGCACGGCCGTGCTTGTGCGATAGAGGTTCGCGCCCTTGTGGCCGGGCTGGTCGAGCGGCAATAGGCGTTTTTGCCAGTCGCGCCATCCCGCCACATAGGCTGTTGCAGCGTTGTCGTAGCCGTCGTTGAGGCTCGCAAGCGCATTGTAGCCCGCTTCCTCAGGCGTCGGGCCGAAGGACAGCGCGATCACCGCGGTGTCGTTCTCGTCCGTGAAGCCGATTTCTGCGGTGAGCGCGACATTTCCATCCGTCGCGTTCTGGTATTGGAGACCGAGCCGTCCCGAAACCGATAGGCGCCGCCATCCATCCGAAGCGCCGACATAGTCTGCAGACGCCTCCCGCCATGGTAGGGAGCATGCGAGCGCCAGCGATTGTCCGCGACCGGACGCAAAGAGCATGCGCACGCCCTTGTAGTCACCGATCCAGGCGGAATTGCCCATTCCAGCATTGACGAGATGCGGAGCCAGCAGCGCATAGACGCGGTAATCTCCGGCCTTGCCCGACAGCGGCGTGAAGCGGATATTTTGCAGAACCGTCGGCCGGCGCGGATCGGAAAGAACGCGCTTTTCTATAACGTAGGCGCCATCGAGCGCGGTATTGGTGAGATGGAAGGCGGGAACGCCATCGTGGAACCACGCGACGTCATGCGCGGCGTGGCGCTTCTCCTCGGAGAAATAGCCGTCATCCCGTGTAATGACCAGACCGAGATCGCGCGTGCAGGCGTGGTCGAGACGCGGATGATAAACTTCGTTGAGGATGCCGTGGCTGACGGTGAACCAGGTGCGTGATGCCGCCGAAAGTGCCGTGCCGACGCCGCTCTTTGCGCTGGATGTCCAGCGGGCGGCAATCCCCGGTGCGCCCGGTGCGGGCACGTTTGTGACGGGCATTCCAATGTCCCTCCACGCTTTGCAACCGCAAATCAGCAGGCGGAAGTCTGGCAACGCAAGTTATGTCGCTTTTTCGCTGAGCGGACAACTGTTACATTCAACGCCTCCAAATCCCGTAGGGACAATATCCTGTCTGGATGGCGCCCGTTTGGTAATGCGCTTTTGGACAGCATTTGCGCTTTGCTGGAGGGGTGCATTCTCGTCTCCGGCCTTCAGATAGGCGGGACGCTTTGCGCTCGTTTGATTGCAGACCCGAGAGGGGACGGCGGCGGCGGGCGAGCGATCCAAACAATTTGCTGTGAAGCGCTGATCGCGTTCAGGCGGAATGGGGCTTCGGGCGAAATCCCGAGCGGAAGGCTTGCCACTGGCTTGAGCCTCCAAGCGGCCAGAAGTGGATTGACGTTGGCTGCGGCAATGGAGCGTTTACAGAAACTCTGATCTCTCGTGCTGTGAGGGCGCGCAGCGTGTTTTCACCCATGCCCTCGTTGACCAGCTGGCGCAGCGTTTCGACATCCTAGTCAGTCAGAAGTTCGGCCAACTCGTCGCGGCGTTCCATTGGCAGCACAGCGGCGATGGTGTCGAGCGCGTTTGCGCGCAGATCGACGGGATCTTTCGAAGGGGACGGTTTGGGCACGGCAACACTCTGGATCGACGGTTTTCGACGGCTCTGGGACCGTGCTTAGCACCGACAGCGCGGAAACATCACCGCCAGAAGCCGTGCTGAGAGACGACGCTGAGGTTTCATCGAGGTGAAATTCGTTGTTTTGCTCGATGATTTGTGACATTTCTTTATGCGGTCACCTCCAGAATGTTATCCAGCGTTGCCCGCCCTGCGTCAGCCTTCATCGCGTTGAAGCCGGTCGGTCCATCCGCGTCAGCAATGGAGCTTTCCATCGATGCGACAGTTTCGGCGGTAAGCGCTGCGCTTACCTCTTGAAGCCAACCATCCAGATATTGTTGCCGCTGCGAACGAACGAGCCGTTCAAGCTCCTTGGCAGACGGTCCATAGATATTGCGATCTCGGCACCAAAGAAACACCGCCTCAAACATACCGCTGACGGATTGTCCGGAAGGGCAAAGCTCACCAATGATCCACCGAGAAAGCGCTTCCCGGTCTCGTCGCGTCATTCGGCGAAAGCCGAGATACTGTAAAATCTCGGCGCAACGCCAACGGACAGTTCTCCCGCCGAAATCATAGCCGGACAGTTCGTCGGCTGGGACGCCGATTTGCTCTGCCAGGTATTCGGCAGCATCATGCGGGACCAATGTGCCATCGTCAGCGAAGAAACCACGAGCGCTGAAAAACTTCAACTGCGCGGCCAAGCCGAGCCTCGTAGCCGCCGGTTTAGAATTGATGAAATCAATGTCGGCGAAGGTCAGGCTCCATTGGCTGACAAAATCCGAACTCGAAATACCCGTACTCATTAAAACGCTCCTCAAATTGAAGCGCAATCTCACGAGCGAGCGCTTCTCAGGTCAATCCTGCAAGCCATGTTCCCACAACGTTCTTCGAATTGGCCGAAATCACAGCTTCGGGCCGACTGGGCCAATAAGCTATGACCTCCCGCATCACCGACCAGGATCACCCCTTACATGAAATTGAGCAGTTCGAGCGTGAGCGTGCTGCCCAGAGAGAGGCGCAGCATATTGTCCTGACATGGCTGCAAGCCATCGCAACCGCCCACAGCACCGGCGAAGACCTGGCATTGCTGGGGTACGGGTCCGAAGGCATGGATATCATCCTGGTGGGCGCCAAGCTTGAAGGCAATCCACCGATTGAATACCTGCAGCGGTTGATAAGTGCCGGAAATCCGGTTTGATCAGCGTGTTGGAAGAAAATGCGGCAGCCGGCAAGGATTTCGCTATAAGGCAAGTATGGTAGCACTTCCTGAATATCACCTCTTTCTTGACGACACCGGCAGCCGGGATCCGGACCACAATCCTGTGGCGCGCCGCGACCGTATGGACTGTTTTGGATTGGGCGGAATCCTGATCAAGGAGGAGGATGTTGATACTCTGAAAGAGCGGCATGCGACGTTCTGCGCGGCACACGGCATTACCTATCCGCTTCATTCGCATAAGATCCGTGGTGGCCGAGAGGAATTCGGCTGGCTGAAAACGCCAGAAAACGCCCGTGTCTTCTTTCCGGAGCTTGATGCATTTATCATGGGGCTGCCCATCATCGGCATTGCCACGATTATCGATCGCCCGGGTTATCTGGCCCGCTATCAGGAAGCTTACGCCGAGCGGCTGTGGCTGATGTGCAAAACGGCCTATTCCATATTGATCGAGCGCGCCGCGAAGTATGCGGACAGCCAAGGACGTGTTTTAAGGGTGTTTTTCGAGGAAAGTGGGAAGCACGAAGACCGCGATCTGATACAATACGCTAAGGCGCTGAAGGCTGAAGGCATGCCGTTCCAGGGCAACAACGCCGGCGCCTACGAGTCTCTTACGGCGGAAGATTTTCGGCGGATTGTCATGGGCGAACCCAAACGGCGAACCAAAAAGGCGCCGATGTTGCAGGTTGCGGATCTTATTCTCTATCCCATAGCCAAAGGCGGCTATGATCCAACCTATCGACCTTACGTCGATCTCATGGCGGCCGGAAAGCTGATTGATGCGCTTATCCCGCCGCAGGATCGCCCAAATCTCGGGATAAAGTACAGCTGTTTTCCATGAAAAAAGGCCCTCAAAGGGGCCTTAATCCATTTCGGCCAGCGCTGGGCGCTGACCCCGGAGCGTTGCTCTGATCTGAATATAGGGAAAAGTTGCGCAAAATGCAACTTTATCTGTTGCCGGCATTTATCCTCTCCACGAACGGTGAATCGTCAGCAGGTTGCAGATGCACGGCCATGGTGGCTGGTGACATTGGACGGCCGGGGTTGACCAGCGGAGCGCCTCTGTCTTTGTTGACGCGCCATTGGCCATTACTGCAGAGGACGACGTCCTGCCAGCCGATCTCACAGACATCGTTCGGTCCATTGCCGCCGGTTTCAAGATCGATGAAGCGAATTCTGGATGCGGGCATTTTGATGACGCTTTCTGGCCCTCTGTCAGCATTCTATCGTCATAAATTGAGATCGAGCTGCGGTTGTTCCGCACCGTTGGCGTCCTGTTCATTGCTCAGCGATGACAACGTGACCCCGAGCAGCCGCACCGATCGCTTGAATGGATAGGTGGTTGCGAGCAAAGCGGATGCGGTATCGATTATCTCCGCAACATTCGTCAACGGAAACGCAGTCGTCCGGCTGCGCGTCGCCTGGGTGAAATCCGAATACTTGATTTTGACTGTGACAGTCTTGCCGCTGATCCCCTGCGCTTCGCAGGTGTGCCAGACCTTTTCGGCCAAGGGTCTCAATTCCAGGGTGGCAAGATCAAGATCATCGATGTCCTCGATAAAGGTGTCTTCGGCGCCAACCGACTTGCGGATCCTGTCTTGTCTGACGCGTCGTTCGTCGATACCGCGCGCGATGCCATAGAAATACAGCCCCGACTTCCCAAAGTGCTCCTGCAGAAACTGGAGGGATTTCGATTTCAGATCGAGCCCGGTTTCGATGCCGTATTTTCGCATGCGCTCGGCGGTAGCCGGCCCAACGCCATGGAATTTATTGACGGGGAGGGCTTCGACGAAACCGGGACCGTTCTTCGGCGTGATGACCGCCTGTCCATTCGGTTTGTTCAGATCGCTTGCCATTTTGGCCAGAAACTTGTTGTAGGAAATACCGGCAGACGCGTTCAACCCGGTAACCTGCTTGATCCTCGCGCGGATCTCCAGCGCAATCTCGGTGGCGATCTCCATGCCCTTCAGATTTTCCGTGACATCGAGATAGGCCTCGTCAAGCGATAGCGGCTCGATCAGCGGCGTGTATTGCGCAAACACCTCACGGATTTGCTGGGATACCGATTTGTAGACGTCAAAACGGGGCGGCACAAAGATCAGGTCCGGGCATTTGCGCTTTGCGGTGACCGACGGCATGGCCGAATGCACGCCGAAAACACGCGCCTCGTAACTTGCGGCCGCAACGACACCGCGTGCCGCCGACCCGCCGACGGCCAAAGGTAGCCCGCGCAGGTCCGGGTTGTCGCGCTGCTCGACGGAGGCATAGAAGGCATCCATGTCCACGTGGATGATTTTGCGAACGGGCTTCACGCTATCCATCGTCGCATTTCCCGAATGGTAAGTCCGCACAGCATGTTCGGGCTTTTGGCTCCCCTGGTCGGGGTGCGTGCGGGTGATCAAAGCAACAGACCTTCATCGTCCAATGGCGCCTTGGGCTGCGGTGGCACGATGACCAGCATGTTGCCGGGCAGGGGGCGTTGCAGGTGTCTTGCTTCATCCCAAGAGGCCGTCAGCCAGGTATCGACCTCCTCGGGCGTCGTCAGGATGGAAGGCATGGCCTTTTGGTGGATGGGCTCGACAATCTCGTTCGGGGTGGTGGTGAGGAACCCGAACAGCTCGTATTCCTGGTTGCCATCCCGCACCTTCCGAATACCTTTCCACGGCGTCCAGAAACCTGCGAAAAACATCAGCGGCCGGTCCTCATTGCCCGCAAACCAGGCATTCGGAACCCGTCCGCCTGCAACCTTGCTGGCGGGATCTGGTTCGGCGAACGAGGTGAACGGCACGACGCAACGGCTGGTCGGCCCCAGCCAGCGGCGCCAGTGCGGCGAGCTAACATTGCGGATGTTGGTGACGCCAGGATCATAGTTTTTCACAAAGGCGGGTGGCGACGGCATGCCCCAGGTCGTGCGCGCAATTTCGCGCTGCCCGTCTTCGGCGACACGGACAATCGGTGCCTGGTAGCCCGGATAGACGTCGAATGAAGCCTCATTCCATCCGGCGCGGTCGCGGAACGCCTTGGTGAACTGAAGAACCGCATCACGGGTGGTGGTGACGTTATACAAATTACACATGGTTCCCCATCCTCCTGGAGCGTGCCGGTTACGTCCGGGTCAACCCGAACTGTCCACAACGATTTCCCGCCAATTCTTTCCGGCGGCATTTGCTCCGCATAAGTCGGGGCAAATGCCTGTCGGGCAAGCGATTCAGACAATGCTTTCACCCAACCTTCCAAGGTCGAAGCGCCAGCCGTCCTGCCGCCACAAAAGAATCAGGATTGACTCATATGAGCGAAGGGAACAAATAATGAACATATCAGCCCGAGCAACCTGTGAATAGCCCCTTGGACACGACATCACGCCGATGAATGAAACCGCTGTCAGCCCGACGATTGCCGAGCTTCGAGCCCGGATCCAATGTCTTGAAGGCAGGCCCCTGCGCAAGGACGAGGTGCTGTCGTTCGGCGTCGCCGAGATGGACTCGAAGCTGCCCGGAGGCGGGCTTGCCATGGGTGCGCTGCATGAAGTGGCTGGCGGAGGTGCTGATGCCATTCATGGTGCCGCAGCCGCCCTGTTTGCCGCCGGGATTGTTGCGCGCACCAAAGGCGACGTCCTCTGGTGTCTTGCCCGGCCTGACCTGTTTGCGCCGGCCCTCACGCAGGCTGGCTTGCACCATGACCGGGTGATCTATGTCGAGGCCGACCGGGAGGAAGATGTTCTCGCTAATTTCGAGGAAGGGCTTCGTTTCGGGGGGGTCGGGGGGGTGGTCGCCGAACTGGTCCGCTTGCCGATGACGGCATCGCGGCGGCTTCAACTGGCAGCCGAAGCCTCCGGCACGATCGGCATTGCACTCAGGCGCTGGCGCCGACCGACGGAGGCAGCTGACTTCGGACAACCGACGGCGGCGACGACCAGGTGGCGGATCAGCGTACTGCCGTCAGAAGCACTTCCAGTTCCAGGCATCGGGCGTGCGCGGTGGCTGGCGGAACTCATCAGAGCAAGAGCGGGCGAAGCCGCAGAATTTGAAATAGGTGCCTGCGATGCCACGGGTTGTATCAGTTTTTCTCCCGTATCTGCCGACAGACCGGATCAGGCGGGCCGATCCCGATCTGCCGGCTGAAACGCCTGTCGTCGTCGTCGCCCGCAGCGGCGCGAAGCGCACGATCAGTGCTGCCGATGTTGCGGCGCTGAAAGCGGGCGCGCGCATCGGAATGCAGGCGGCCAAGGCACAGGCGATGATTTCCCACCTGCATATGGTCGACGCAGATCCAGACGGCGACGCGGCTGCCGTCGAGCGTCTGGCACTCTGGATGCTGCGGCAATATACGCCGATCGTCGCGCTTGATCTCCCGGATGGTGTGGTGATGGATACGGAAGGTGCAGATCACCTGCGTGGCGGCGAACTGCCAATGCTCACTGGATTGGTGAACAGTTTTCGCGGGCATGGGCTGCAGGCCCGCGGCGCTATCGCCGACAGCTGGGGGGCCGCCCATGCACTTGCCCGGGCAATCCGCCGGGAGACCGTCATCGTGCCGCCGGGAGAAACTGCCAAGGCGGTGGTCAATCTGCCCATATCCAGTCTGCGTTTGTCGGCCGATATCGTCAGCAGTCTCGGCGTGCTGGGGTTTCGGACAGTTGGCGAACTTGCGGCAACGCCACGCGCGCCGCTGGCGCTGCGCTTCGGACCAGAGGCCGGACGTCGCCTGGATCAGATGTTTGGTCGTTTGCCGGAGCCGATCGAGCCAATCAGGACAAAGGAACTGATCGAGGTCTCTCGCCCTTTTTCCGAGCCGATCGGGGCCGCGGAAACGATCGCAAAATATGTCGGCAAGCTTGTCGTCGAGCTTTGCGCGCTGCTCGAACAGAAAGGACAGGGGCTTCGTCGCGCCGACCTGGTCGTTCATCGCGTCGATAATACCCTTCAGGCGGTGCGAGCCGGGATGGCAAAGCCGGTCCGTGATGTGCCACGGCTGACCAAGCTTCTCTGTTCTCTGATCGAGACAATCGACCCGGGTTTCGGGATCGAAAAAATGTCGCTCGCCGCCACGATGATCGAACCGCTGGACCTGAAGCAGGCGCTGTCCTCGTTGATTGAGGAGACGGTTGTCGATGTCACCCCGCTGCTCGACACCTTTGGCAATCGCGGCCAGCGTCTCTACCGATTGGCGCCGGTGCAGAGCGATGTGCCGGAGCGCAGCATTCAACGGGTGGCAGCGATGGCGGTGAAACTCGGTGAATCCTGGCCGACGCGATGGCCACGGCCGAGCCGCATACTGGCGCGCCCCGAACAGATCGAAGTCATTGCAATGATCCCCGACCATCCACCGGCATCGATGATCTGGCGCGGCAAGCGCTGGCGGATAAAGCGCGCTGACGGCCCGGAACGCGTCTTCGGTGAATGGTGGATCCGCGAGACCGAGATGGAGGCTTTGCGCGATTACTATTCTGTCGAGGACGAAGACGGTCATCGCTTCTGGGTGTTTCGCTCCGGCGACGGGCTGGATCCGGAAACCGGATCGGCAAAGTGGTTCCTGCACGGGATCTACGGCTGATGCGGTACGCCGAACTCCAGGTCACCAGCCATTTCTCCTTTCTGCGTGGCGCATCAGGGTGCGACGAACTCTTCGCGACTGCCCACGCACTTGGCATCGAGGCGCTTGGGATCGTCGATCGCAACAGCCTTGCCGGGATCGTGCGTGCCTGGGAGGCGGCCAAGGAAACCGGTGTTCGTCTCGTCGTCGGCTGCCGGCTTGATCTTGCCGACGGCATGTCGATGCTGGTTTATCCCACCAACCGCGCCGCTTATGCGCGCCTTTGCCGATTGCTGTCGCTCGGCAAGGAGCGCGGCGGCAAGGGCAAATGCATCTTGCATCTGGCCGATGTCACCTTTTATGCCGAGGGGCAACTGGCCATTCTGGTTCCCGATGAGGCCGACGAAACCTGCGGCATTCAGCTTCGCAAGATGAGGGAGACGTTTGGCGACCGTGCCTATCTGGCGCTGACGCTGCGCCGGCGGCCCAACGATGAGCTCCGTCTGCACGAACTGAACAATCTGGCGGTCCAACATCGTGTCAAATCCGTCGTCACCAACGACGTGCTGTTTCACGATCCGAGCCGGCGGCAGCTGCAGGACGTGGTGACCTGCATCCGCCACGGCAAGACCATTGATCAGGCAGGCTTCCTGCGCGAACGCCATGCCGATCGTTTCCTGAAGCCGCCGGAAGAAATGCACCGGCTGTTTTCCCGTTATCCCGACGCGCTGGCCCGGACCCGCGATATCGTCGATCGCTGCCGCTTCGACATGTCGGAGCTGACCTACCAATATCCCGAGGAGGCGATTGTTCCAGGGTTGACGGCGCAGCAATCGCTGGAGAAATTCACCTGGGAAGGCGTCAAAGATCGCTACCCCGAAGGCGTGCCGGATGATGTCGTCACGACAATCAACCATGAGCTCGACCTGATCCGCAAGCTCAACTACGCCCCCTACTTTTTGACCGTCTACAGCATTGTCCGATTTGCCCGCTCGCAGAATATCCTGTGCCAGGGCAGGGGCAGTGCCGCGAATTCTGCCGTCTGCTACGTGCTAGGCATCACCGCAATCGATCCTGCCGCCAATGACCTTCTGTTCGAACGGTTCATTTCCGAGGAACGAAACGAGCCGCCCGACATTGACGTCGATTTCGAGCACGCCCGGCGGGAAGAAGTGATCCAGTGGATCTACAAGACCTATGGCCGGCAAAAGGCGGCCCTCTGCGCCACTGTTACCCGTTACCGCGCCAAGGGCGCGCTGCGTGATGTCGGCAAGGCGCTGGGCCTGCCCGAAGATATGATCACAGCCCTGTCGGCCGGTGTCTGGGGCTGGAGCAAGGAGGGCGTTGGCGAAAAGCAGGTCAACGAGCTCAACCTCAATATGTCCGATCGGCGATTGCGGCTGGCGTTGCAGTTGGCGCAACAGCTGATGGGCGCCCCCCGACATCTCGGCCAGCATCCCGGCGGCTTTGTCCTGACCAATGACCGCCTCGACGAACTGGTGCCGATCGAGCAGGCCCGCATGGACGATCGGCAAACAATCGAGTGGGACAAGGACGATATCGAGTCCCTGAGGTTCATGAAGGTCGATGTTCTGGCGCTCGGCATGTTGACCTGCATGGCCAGGAGTTTCGAGTTTCTCAAAAGCCACAAGCATATCGATCTCGATCTGGCGACCATCGAGCAAGAGGATCCGGCCACCTATGCGATGATCCGCAAGGCCGATACGCTGGGGACGTTCCAGATCGAATCCAGAGCGCAGATGTCAATGCTGCCGCGGCTCAAACCCCAGACCTATTATGATCTCGTCATCCAGGTGGCGATCGTTCGCCCCGGGCCGATTCAAGGGGATATGGTGCATCCTTATCTACGCCGCCGCGAGGGCAAGGAGGCGGTCGTCTATCCCAAGCCTGAGCTGGAGGCAGTGCTTGGCAAGACGCTCGGCGTGCCATTGTTTCAGGAGAGCGCCATGCGGGTGGCGATCGTATGCGCAGGCTTTACCGCCGGCGAAGCGGATGCGCTCAGACGCTCCATGGCGACGTTCAAATTTTCCGGCGGCGTCAGCAAGTTCAAGGACAAGCTGGTCAGCGGCATGGTGAGGAACGGTTATACGGAAGAGTTCGCCGAGAAGACGTTTTCGCAGCTCGAGGGGTTCGGTTCCTACGGCTTTCCGGAAAGCCATGCCGCCTCGTTTGCCCTCATCGCCTATGCCTCATCCTACATCAAATGCCATTATCCCGATGTGTTTTGCGCCGGGCTGCTGAACGCTCAACCGATGGGATTTTACGCGCCGGCGCAGATTGTCACCGATGCGAAGGCGCACGGCGTCGCGGTCCGGCCAGTCTGCATCAATCGCTCGCGATGGGATTGCACACTGGAACCGATCGCTGGGAGCGACCACCATGCGGTGCGTCTGGGTATGCGGCTGGTCAAGGGATTGGCGGCAGATGATGCCGCAAGGATCGCCGCCGCGCGGGGCGACGATCCCTTCGTCTCGATCGACGATATGTGGCGGCGCTCCGGCGTGCCGTCGGCGTCTCTGGTGCAATTGGCAGAGGCTGATGCGTTCCGGCCCGCTCTGAAACTGGAGCGGCGCGATGCGCTCTGGGCCATCAAGGCGCTGCGAGATGAGCCGCTGCCGCTGTTTGCAGCCGCAGCTGATCGCGAGCGCGCGGTGATCGCCGAGCAGCAGGAGCCTGCCGTCGAACTGCGTCAGATGACCGAGGGCACCAATGTCGTCGAGGATTATGGACATACCGGTCTGACACTGCGCGATCACCCGTTGAGCTTCCTGCGCGGCGACCTCATCAAACGGAGCATAGTCACCTGCGCCGAGGCGACATCGGCGCGGGATGGCCGCTGGCTGATGACGGCCGGCCTGGTTCTTGTCCGCCAGAAGCCCGGCAGTGCCAAGGGCGTGATGTTCATGACGATCGAAGACGAGACCGGGGTGTGCAATGTCGTTGTGTGGCCCAGCCTGTTTGAAAAGCAGCGGCGCATCGTGCTTG
This sequence comes from Rhizobium sp. PL01, assembly GCF_033447125.1. Taxonomy (NCBI): domain Bacteria; kingdom Pseudomonadati; phylum Pseudomonadota; class Alphaproteobacteria; order Hyphomicrobiales; family Rhizobiaceae; genus Rhizobium; species Rhizobium sp. PL01. Next base: position 167,595 of record NZ_JAWQUM010000010.1, read on the forward strand.
GAACCAGCATGATGGCGATCAACGGCAAGATCCAGCGGGAGGGCGGCGTGGTCCACCTGGTAGCTCAGCGGTTGTTCGATCTCTCCGGTGATCTGGCAAGCCTAGGCGAGCGGCATACCGCTTTCCGCGTGCCGACCGGACGTGGCGATGAATTCGCGCACGGATCACCGGGCAGTCCGGATTCACGCGACCGGGCGCCGCTCGGCGTCAAGGCCCGCGATATTCTGATTCCCGATCTGCATATCGATACGTTGAGGGTGAAGGCGCGGAATTTTCAGTGATCTGAGAGCGGCCGCAGGACTTGTCAATGGTTCGATTCCTATCAAGGCGGGACTGCCGTGGTGCCCAAAGCGCTTCAAAGCGCAGCGCCGATGGCCGTTCCCGCCTTGTCAAAAAGCGTCGATCGGACGTTATCAATACGGATGCCCACTGTCTCGCCTATGCCGAAGGCGTTGTCTGCCGGTGCGCTGACATTGATCAGGCCGAGTTTGGGATTGCGCACAAACACGGACGTAGTGCCGCCAAGATACTCGCGGGCCTCGACTGTGCCGCGGAATTGACCATTTTCGGGAGGAACCAGCGACATATGCTCGGGGCGCGCGCCGAGGTGCACCGGCGTGGCACTGCGTGTTAGCGCCATCTCCATGGTGCCTTCCCCCGACAGGTCAAGCCGGCCGTCGCCGTTGCGTCGGCAGGGCAGAACGTTCATCTTGGGACTGCCGATGAATTGCGCGACAAATAGATTGGCCGGCTTTTCATAAAGTTCGTGTGGAGTGCCGTGTTGCATGATGCGGCCGTCCTTCAGCACGACAATACGGTCCGCCAACGTCATCGCCTCGACCTGGTCGTGGGTGACGTAAATCATGGTGGCGCCAAGTGTGCGATGAAGCTTGGCGATCTCCAGCCGCATATCGACCCGAAGCGCGGCGTCGAGATTGGACAATGGTTCGTCGAACAGAAACCCGACCGGTTCGCGCACGATCGCTCGTCCGATTGCAACACGCTGACGCTGGCCGCCGGACAGCTCCTTCGGATAGCGGTCAAGTAGGAGGGTGAGTTTCAAAGTGTCGGCTGCCGCATCGACCTTGGCCTTGATTTTGTCAGCCGGAAGCTTGGCCAGTTTCAGTCCGAAGCCCATATTCTGGCGAACCGTCATGTGCGGGTAGAGCGCATAGGATTGGAACACCATGGCAAGTTTGCGCTCGACCGGCGACGCCGCCGTCACGTCGCGACCGTCGATGAGGATCTGGCCGGAGGTTGTCTGCTCCAGCCCCGCGATCATACGAAGCAAGGTGGACTTGCCGCAGCCGGAGGGGCCGACGATCACGACAAACTCACCGTCGGCGATCTCCAGGTCGAGGTCCTTGATAATTTCGATGGCGCCATATTGTTTGCCTGCCTTACGCAGCGAAATCGTACCCATGGTTTTCTCCTGAAAATAGGTCAGCCCTTGACCGCGCCGGCCGTCATCGACCCGCTGATCTGGCGATACATGATGAGGCCGAGCAGAACCGGCGGCAGTGCGCCAACGACCATGACGGCAGAGGCCACCCCCCATTGCACGCCGCCGCCACTGGCAGCGAAGAAGAACGAGGCGCCCACGGTGATCGGTACCGCCTTCGATGTGGTCAGCATCAGGCCGAACAGGAATTCGTTCCATGCGGTTATGAAGCCAAAGATGAGGCTGGTGACGATGGCTGGGCGGCAGACAGGCGCAATGACGCGCAAAAGGATCTGCGCTCGGCTGGCCCCGTCCATGAGGGCTGCCTCGTCGAGTTCGCCGGGCAGGTCGCGGATGGCATTGACCAGGATGACGAGTGCCAATGGCAGGTTGACGATCGAAAGGATCAGGCCGAGCCCAAGGCGCGTGTCTAGCAGCGCCAGCCACTGGAACATCATGTAAAGCGGGATGGCAAAAATGATCAGCGGCACGGCGCGCAGGTTGACGATGAAAGGCAAAAGCGTGCGTTCGCCAAGCTTGCCACGGGCAATCGCATACGCTGCGGGGAGGGCGAGAACGACGGCAAGCGTGGTGCCGATGAAGGCAACCGTTATGCTGTTAAACAGGTAGAGGAAAATGTTCAGCCTGTCGGATACCTGAAAGACCGCGAAATAATTGTCGAGCGTCGGTGCCTGCACCCATAGTCCCGGATTGGCCGATAGTTCGCGCGTGCTCTTGAAAGACGTGACGAGTGTCACGATGATCGGGAAATTCATCGCAAAAGCGGCAATGGCAAAGACGACCCAGCGAAGCGCATTGATCATTTGAGTGCTCCCTTGCGGCGGCTGGCGATCATATTCAGCCCGTAGAGAACGGTGAACGAGACGGCGAACAAGATCACCGATGCTGCAACCGCCTTGCCGATGGCGCCCTGCTTGAAGAAGGCCTCGTAGATGTAGATCGATAATGATGCGGTCGAGCCGCCGGGGCCGCTACCGGTCAAAACATAGACATTGTCGAAAACGCGGAAACCATCGATGAACCGGATGAGCAGGGCGACGACGATTGTCGGCGCCATCAGCGGCAGCTCGATATACCACAGCAGATGCCAGCGCTTAGCGCCATCCATGGCAGATGCCTCGACGACTTCGCCTGGGATTGCCCGGTAGGCCATATAAAACAGCAGCACGGCAAACGGCGTCCACTGCAATGTCTCCACGACGATCAATGTCCAGAACGCTGAGGTGGGGCCAAGGAAGGAGACGCTGGCGCCGAACCATGCCCAGAGATAGTAGGGCACAGGGCCGGCGAATTCGTGCAGGACAAGGCGGTACATCAGGCCAACGAGGGCCGGGGCCACCATCAGCGGCAGCATCAAGATGGCCATCAGCCAACTGCGCTTCTCAATCAGCGGCGACAGGAAGATGGCGAGGACCAGCCCAAGCGCACATTCCAGCACGGCGGTGAGTGCGCCAAAACGCAGCGAAAACCAGCTTGCCTGCCAGAACGCGTTATCATTCCAGACCGCAGTGAAGTTGGACAGTCCAGTGATGCGCGGTTGGCGTAACGTCTCGAACGATACGTCGGAGATCGAATAGATCAGATTGACGATCGCGGGAAAGCCGAGGAACACGAGTAGAAAAAGCACCAGCGGAGTTGCCAGTAGCCTAAACTCGGAAGAATGGGCTCGGTTGGTATTCATCGAACCAATGTCCGTCTGGGAGCGACTGGATAAGCGATCATCTGGACTCTTCCGTTGGGTAAAAAATTGCTTCGCGCCCAACGCCGCTACGCCGGGGTCGTGTTAGGAATGACAGCGGCGGCGATGCCGCCGCTATCTGTTTTTGCTATTTGAGCAACTCGGTCATACCCTTCTCGGTCTTGGCAAGGGTGTCATCAAGCGACTGCTGGCCGGACCAATAGCCGGTGAACTCCTTGGCCTGCAGCTCGTAGACGGACAGGGCCTTGGCGGAGGTGCCGCCGTTCATGACATATCCGTACTTGGAGGCGAACTCGCCAAGTTTGACGAGGTCGGGCCGCTCCTTGGCGACCTCGGCAACGACACCCGGCGTCAGCGCCGGTGCGCCGTTGTTTCTGGCGTAGGTCAGCGCGGCTTCCTTAGAGGAAAGCCACTTGATGAAGGCCTGGGCGCCGGCCTTGTTTTCAGCGTTCTTGTTGAGACCGAAGCCGAGACCATGGATGTGGGTGAAGCGCCCTTCCGGGCCGGCCGGCGGGGCAACGGTGTCTGTTACTTCAGCAACGGCGGGCGACTTTTCCTTGTTGGTCAGATCCGATGCTGCAGCGTTCCATTGCATCATCGCGGCAACCTGGCCCGATGTGTAGGCGGCATTGGCTTCGGCGAATTCGTAAGACAGTGAATCGCGTGGCGTGGCGCCCGCATCGTAGAGCAGCTTGTAGGTTTCCAGCCCCTTGCGATAGGCATCTGAATTGATTGTGATCTTGCCGGCCTCATCCATCCAGTTACCGCCATATGCGCGCGGTAGCGACTGGAATACCATCATGTTGAACAGCAGGTTCTTGAGCTGCAGGACCGTGCCGTAGCGCGTCGGGCTGTCGGGGTTGACGCCCTGGGTGAAATAGAGCGCAGTCGCTGCGTAATCGTCCCAGGTCCATTCGTCAGGGCTCTTCGGCGCCAGTTTCTTGCCGAGGTGCTTTTCGGAGATCTCTGCATACTTCGCCTTGGCAGCGTCGTCCTTCATCAGGGCGTCAATCAGGTCCGTGCGGTAGTACATGAAGTGCATTGAAAGGTCGGTTGGAACGCCGAATTGCTTGCCTTCGTACTGCATCGTCTTCAGCACGGAATCGCCATAGACGGATGCTGCCTCGCCTGACAGCTCGACCGGCTCCATGAACGGCGCGTAACGGCCAATGGAATAAGTCGCAAGCAGATTGACGTCGAAGGCCTTAGAGCCAGCGGCAAGGTCTGCCTGCAGCTTGTCCCAGAAGCCCTCGCGGTTGAAAAACAGCAGCTCTACCTTGTCGTTTTCAGCGATGCCGGGTTTGGCATTGTAGACGTCGGCAGCGGCGCGCAATGCCGTTTCTTCAGGACCGCCTGGCCAACCCAGCACGGTCACCTTGGCGAATGCGGGGCTTGCCATGAGGCTGGCGATGGCGATGGCGAGAAGGCCGCCTTTTCTGATTGTCGAAAATGTCATGTCAGTTCTCCTCTATGTTGGTTTTTTGGTTGGGTTTTTGCAAGATCGGCGATGCCCACGACGCCGGCACTTTCCCCCAGTGCGGCAGCGTGAATTTTTGGTTTTAGCCGCAGCGGCAGGTCTTCAAGTGCTTGTCGGACAGCTTCAAGATAACCGGGAGCAAGCCCGATGCCGCCGCCGATGACGATGCGGGGAGGATCGAGTGCGAGTTGGATATTACGGCAAAGCTGGGCCGTCTGGCGCGCCGACCCGTTGATGATGATTTTTGCCCATTCTTTCCCGGCGGCGGCGGCCTCGAAAACGTCGCGTGCCGTGGCGCCGGGCCGATGTTGTGCCGCCTGGCTGGCGATCCAGCGGCCAGAGACTTGATCCTCCAATGTGCCGGCCACATGATCGGCTACACGGAACTGTCCGAAATGACCGGCAAGCCCGAACATCGGCTTACCGTTGACGATGATGCCGCCGCCGATACCGGTAGAGATGGTCAGGAAGACCATATCGTCGTTTTGCCCGGCACCAAAACGGTGTTCGCCCCAGGCTGCGGCCTGCGCATCATTAGCAGCGAGAACCGGAACGCCCAAAAGTTGCCTGATTGTCAGGGCTAGCGGAAAATGCTCGGGGATGTCGAGCGTGTTGCGGTTGAGCGCCGACCAGCGGCCATCATCAATAATACCGGTGACGGCAGCACCGACGGCGGCATATTGGCCTTGCCACGGCGTGATCGCTGCGAACAGCGCCTCGAGCCACTGTCGGGGATCGCCGCTGCGCGGCGTCGGCATCTTGCGCGTTTCCAACAGTGTACTGTCCTGCACCAGTGCAGCCAGCATTTTGGTCCCGCCGATGTCGAGTGCGAGGATCCTGTCTGGGTGCGCCATGCCGATCATCCCTTGGCCGAGGTGAGGGTTTCGTCGAGGGCGGCGCGGAACCAGGACGTCACGTGTTCCGGCCGGGTGATGGCGGAACCCACAACGACCGTGAAGGCACCGGCGGCAAGTGCCGTTGCGGCCTGTTCGGGGGTGCGCACATTGCCTTCGGCGATGACGTGGGGAGTGAGCTTGGACACTGACGTAATGAGCGCGAAATCGGGTTCCGTGGGTTCGACCGGACCGGTGTAGCCCGCAAGCGTGGTACCGATAATCTCGGCCCCTTCCGCAAGTGCCTGCTCGGCGTCCGAAATGACTGAGCAGTCGGCCATGGCAATACGGCCATGCTCATGGATGCGGTCGATCAGTGTTTTGGTGTCGACGGGCCGGATGCGCTGGGTGGCGTCATAAGCGATGATATCGGCGCCTGCTCCGGCCAGTGCGTCGACATCGTCAAGCCATGGGGTGATGCGCACCGGCGTGTCGTCGAGGTCGCGCTTGACCAAGCCGATAATCGGCTTGTCTGTGGCATCGCGGACGGCGCGGACATAGTCGGCGGATTCGATACGCAGCCCTGAAGCGCCGCCATCCAGCGCCGCCAGCGCGAAGCCAACGACCATCACAGCATTGTCCATCGCGCCGCCCTTCACCGGCTGGCACGATACGATTAACCCGTTCTTCAAGGCTTGGATGTCAATCGGCACGTCCGGCTCTCCTGTTGTACCGTCACGGTAACAGGACAAGACCAGATTGCAACAGGCCTTTAACTGGTATTATCGCATCAACTCGATGACGAAGTCGTAGATGTCGCCGCGATATTTGGTTTGCGTGAACTCGACAATTTGCCCATCGGCAAGAAAGCAGCGCCGCTCCATGATCAGTAGGCTGGTATCTTCGGGCGTGCCCAGCAGGCGGCGTTCTTCTTCGCTCGCTGGCTTTGCCTGCATGCGCTGCAATGCGCGGACGGGCAGGGCTCCATTTGCTTCAAGATACTCATAGAGCGACGCCTGGATCGCCTGCGGATCCGGCACGAAGAGGGCCGGTAATGTGGCAATTTCAATTGCGATGGGTGTATTGTCGGCCGTCCGCAAACGCTTGAGACGGACGACCTTTTCGCTGCCCGAAATGCCCAGAGCCATCATTTCGGCCGGCGACGGGCGCGAAATATCGCGTGCAATCCACACGCATCCGGGTTCCAGACCGCGCGAACGCATGTCTTCGGAAAAGCTTGTCATCGTGGCAAGCGACTTCTCCAGGCGCGAAGAAACGACCGTCTTGGCGCCGTGACGGCGGTCGAGAAAGCCATCGGAAACCAGCCCGTCTATCGCCTTGCGCACGGTAACGCGAGAGATGCCAAGCGCCTCACATAAGGTGCGTTCACTTGGGATGACAGCGCCACGCCTGATCTGCGCCGCACCGATCGCCGCCTTGATTGCATCTTCCAGCTTGCGATACAGCGGCTCGCTGCTTTTGGCTGCAAGTGCTGTTGTAAGGAAGTCTAGAATCGTTTGATCGCCCACCGGATTACCTGCTGAAGAGAGAGCCTCCTTATGCAAATTTTTTTTCAGCGGGTAAACTGGTATTGTTCTTGTCGAGGTTTTCGTGTGAATTCCAGCAATCATATTCGGCTTAACAAGCACCCCCAGATCATAGGGATCGTGCGACATGGACACTTGCGAGCGAGCCACTACGGTTGAGACGTGTCTATAGAAAGTCTACGCGGACTGCTGCGTTGTGCGTGACTAGAACGCGATATAAATGGAGGCTCGACAGCGCACAGTTGCAAAGTGTCGAATGGAGAGGTTCCGTTAAATCGATAAGGCAGGCAAGATCCATAACTTGCCTTATCAATGTCGATAAGTTCAAGTGACTGATATCAAAAGATGTTTATCTTTGACGGCAACCTTGTATCCGCAGGTCTACGGTTTGTATTCCGTCGCGGTGACGATTTGCAATAGCCGCTTAAACCGGGGATTATTTTCTCGTTGAATAAACGACGAGCCGATTCCTTAGCATTAAGGCGTTCTCTATCCGTGCGGGTTTGAAATAATGGTCAGGTACCCGTGTGACCCGAAACTTCGGCACCAGCGTTGTCGTGCAATCCCAGGAAACTGAGTGATGCAGCCGTCCCAATTGCAGCAATTGCAACAAATGCCCACCGGAAATCAACGAGAGCCAAGGAAGCGCCGCCGCGCCAAAGCTGCGACACGTTGAGCACTGCCGCGGCGACCGCGATGCCAAGCACCATGGAAAGTTGCTGCAGCATACTCGACAGCGTCGATGCCGAGCTTCGTTGTGACGCCGTGATGTCGGCAAAGCCGACGGTATTCAGGGCGGTGAATTGCATGGAACGGGAAAGTCCTGCGACGAACAGCAGTGCATGGATGAATAGCTCCGGTGTCTCCGGTGACAAGACGGAGAACGCCGCGATCGAAGTTGACGCGAGCAGGCCGTTGAAGACGAGAACGGCTCGAAAACCGAACCGGCGCAGAAGCCGGGTTGTAACGGACTTCATCGCAAGATTTCCGGCAAAATAGACAAAGATATAAGTTCCGGTGGCGATCGTATTGAGACCGAAGCCTACCTGGAAAAACAAGGGAATGAGGAAAGGCATGGAATTGATCGCAAGCCTCGACGCTGTACCGGACGACAATGTCGAGAATGCGAATGTCGGGATGGCAAAAGACGAGAGGTCGAGAAGCGGGTTGGGAGTCCTTCGAAAGTGGCGGACGGCCTGTACCGAGAGCAAAAGGCCGACGGAGAGCAATGAGATTACCTGGAGTGCGGTCACCGTGCCATGAGCGAAGCATTCCAGGCCGGCGAGCAGAAGAGTAAGGCCCAGAGCCGAGAGGATGAAGCCAAGGACGTCCAGCCTGCTCGAACCGGTATCTTTTTGCTGCGGCACGAAGCGCCAGACGAGAACAAGGCTGGCGATGCCAATGGGAATGTTGACGAAAAAGTTCCAATGCCAGCCAAAGGCGGTGGTGATGAAGCCACCGAGCACTGGCCCGATAACCGGTGCTATCAAGGCCGGCCACGTGATCAATGCGACGGCATTGACCAGTTCCGATTTAGGCGCGTTGCGCAGAACTATCATGCGGCCGATCGGGTTCATCAAGGCGCTGCCAAACCCTTGGAAGGCTCTGGCCGTGGTGAATCCGGCCAGGGACGAGGATAAGCCACAAAAGAGCGACGAGATCATGAAGATTGCAATTGCAGCCAGAAAGACATTGCGTGCGCCGTACCGTTCTCCCAACCAGCCCGAAAGCGGAATGAAGGCGGCCATCGTCAGCATATAAACTGTTAGCCCGATGCTCATTCCCACCGGCTCGACGCCGAACGATCTGGCCATCTGGGGCAGAGATGTTACCACGATGGTCGAATCGAGCATCTGCATGAAGAAGGAGATCGCGACGACGAAGGCAATCAGTCGCGACTGACCGGGTGATGGGGGCGTTTCGGCGTTCTCTCCGATATTGACGACGGTCATTTGTCGATCCCCCAGGGTTGTTGGTTCGCATGTTTGGAAAAATAGACGCGTTGGACCGTGGGGATCGTGAAAACGATACCAACCAGGAACATGCCTGCAGCAAGGCCAATCAACACCTTGAGGTCGAACCAATGCGCTGCATAGCCGATCAGAAAGGCGCCAAGTGCGGGTCCCGCGCGGAAAACCAGGGTGTAAAGGGCCAGAACGCGGCCACGCATCGCCGGCTCGCTCATCGTCTGCGCCATGGTTTGCATGCCGATATTGCAGACGACGTGAAAAAGGCCCGCAGACGCAATCAGCGGCAATGCGAAGCCGAGCGTATCCGTCAGTGAAAAAAGCGTCAGCGACAGGGCGATGCCACAGGCTGCCGCAAACGTGATGCGCACCGACATACCCAGCGTACGCTTTTTCAACATCCAGCCGGCACCGAACAGCGCACCCACACCCTGCGCGGCCATCAGCATACCGAGTGTATCGGGCCCTCCCTCGAAGGTGCCGCCGGCCAGTGCGGGGAAAAGTTCGGTGAAGGGCCGGGCCAGAAGAGAGAAGGATAGGGTAAGCGCAAACAGGACCGCCACATGTGGGGTCCGAAGAATATAGCGGTAGCCTGAGACGATATCACCCGTGAAATGTGATGATCGCGCTGCAAGCCCCGGCCGATCAATCCACGGCCGGACATGCAAAAGGACGGCCATGATGGCGATGAAGGAAACGGCATTGAGGAGGAACACGTCGCTGACGCCGGAATGTACCATCACGAGGCCGCCGATCATCGGACCGATGCTTCGAGCGATGTTGGCAGCGATCGAGTTGGCCGCAATCGCCTGCGAGACGCGTCCGTGAGGCGCGAGTGCGCCGGTCACCATCATTCGGGCCGGCTGGTTGAAACCTTGCAACGTTGCATCGATCACCGCCCAGGCCAGCAGGAGCCACGGTGAAACGACGCTGACCACCACCAGCAGCCAGATGAGGCAGGAGTTTGCCATGGCGAGCACTTGCGTCAGCCAGATCAACCTGTAGGGATTGCTCCGATCGGTTACCGTTCCGGCAAGCGGCGCGACCCACAAGGCGGCAATAAGATCGGAGAGAGCAATCGTTCCGACCCACGCGGCTGACGTGGTCAACTCCCACACAAGTCAGCCGACCGCCGCCTTCTGCATCCAGTCGCCTGCAAAGCTTACGCATTGGGCGATGGAAAATAGAATGAAGTTGCGGCTTTGAGGCTCGGGCGTCAGTGGCTGGTCGGTTACAACGGATGTCATGAACGTCTTGGAATGCAGGAAGCTAAAAAACGTCTTCGCCGGGCTGCACGCAATGCAGACCGGCGAAGCCGAAACGGTGCAGCGATTTTACTGGTTAGAATCGACCTCCTTGTAGGCCGCATCGAGATAGCGCGTATTGACCCATGTATCGTATTTTACCGAGCCCTTGAGCAATTTGGCTTGCAGCATAAAGGCTTCTTCATCCTTCAGCGCCTGAATGGCCTGGGGCGTAATGCGCGGGTCCTGGTAGAATTTGCCATCCGCGTAGGTGGTGCGCACCGATTTTTCCGAAGTCTTTGTTTCTTCAACGAAAATCTTGATGGTGTCTTCAGGATTGGCGTCAGCCCAGCGTGCAAGCTGGATGTCGACCTTAAGCAGGCGCTTGACGAGATCGGGATATTTCTTCGCGAATTCGCCGTTCACGGAGATGATGAAGGGCGCCGACCATTCCGGATACTTGTTGCTGTCGAGGATGACGCGCGCTTCGCCTTTTTCGACAAGCTTGGATGTCGAGTTGTCGGATTCGACGACAGCATCGATATCACCCCGAATCAGCGCCGGACCTGACGCGGCAAAATCGAGGTTGAGCGGTTCGACATCGTCCGTGGTGAGGCCCGCCGTCTTCAGCGCCTTGGAGAACACCGAATGGCGAACAGTACCGGCCAGAAAAGCCACCTTCTTGCCCTTGAGATCAGCGACCGTCTTGATCGGCGAATCCGGCGTGACGATAATCGTGGTTGACGAGCTCTTGGTGAAGCTCGAAAGGCCGATTGCTTGGACATCGGCGCCCAGGGCCGCGGCGCGCAGGGCCGGATTGTTGCCGGTGTAGGTCACCTCGATTGCTCCGGTCGCAAGTGCGGTCAGGGCCTCAGATCCACCATTGGTGAAAGCGACCAGTTCGACTTTGATGCCGTCCTTGGCGAATTCTTTTTCGAATGCGCCGCTATGGCGGCCCAGAATGAACTTCAGGTGACCCGGCGCCGTGGTGCCGATGCGGATAATATCCGGCTTGTCTTCGGCAAGGGCTGCGCCTGAGAGCATCGAGACGCCGAGAACGGACAAGGCCAGACCCTTCAGCAGGTTGCGGCGCAGTTGGGTGAAGGTAGTGCTCATGATCGTCCTTTGACGGTTGTTTATGGGGTCGGGGAATTCAGTGCGGAGATGCTTCCGATGGGCTCTTCCAGCTGGTCGCCCAGCGCTCGAACCACACGAGCAGGTAATTCACGATCAGGCCGATGAATGTCATCGTCAGGATGCCGGCATACATGTCGGCCGTTTCCATCATCAGCTGGGAGTTTTGGATCAGGTATCCGAGGCCGGATTTGGCCGCGAGCATTTCAGCGCCTATCACTGCGAAGATCGAGGATTTCACCGCAAGCCGCGCACCGGCAACGATATGCGGAATGCTGGCAGGAAGGATGACCTTGCCGAACAGGTCGAGATCGGATGTCCCCATGGACCGGGCAGCCTTCAAAAGCAGTGGATCAACCGACTTCACGCCGCTGATGGTGTTGATCAATAGGAAGAAGATCGACGAGTAGAACGTGATGGCGATCTTGGAGGCTTCCCCGATACCGAGCAGGAGAATGAACACCGGTAAAAGGGCAAATTGCGAGGTGTTGCGCAGCGTCTGGACGAGAAGGTCTGACACCTTTTCGAAGGTTGAATACCGCCCCATCAGGAAGCCGAGCGGGATAGCGAAAACAAGCGCCAGTGCAAAGCCGATGAAGGCGCGCTGGAGGCTGATGCCGATATTGGCTGACAGCGTGCCGTCCAGCAGCATCGCATACCAAGCAGTCAGAACCTCGCTCAGCGGCGGAAAGAAGATCGCATTGAGCCAGCCAAGCCGTGGTGCGATCTCCCAGAATATGAAGAACGTTATCAGCAATGGGACGCCGTATCCAAACGTGCCCAGATGCAGCGCGCGGCTTTTCCGGCGCGCGGGTGCTGCTTTAAAGGTGTCACGAGACCGCAACGTCACTGCAGGCACGAAGCCGGATTTGTCAGTTATAAAAGCCATCTTGGCCTCCCATCATCTTGAAGCAGCGTCTGGTCTTCAGGCCGCGTAGGCGGGCGAAAGCGCCCAGTCCTTCTGCGCCTTGTTCACTTCGTCTCGCAGCGCTTCCCAGATGCGGCCGCGATGGCCGTTGAACGCGGTGCTTGAGCGGATATCGCCGTCGCGCGGACGCGGCAGATCAATGTCGAAGATCTCTTTGACCTGGCCCGGGCGGGCGGTCATGATGACGATCCGGTCGGCGAGGTAGATAGCCTCGTCGATCGAGTGCGTGACGAAAACCACGGTGGTGTTGATCTTTTCCCAGATGCGCAAAAGCTCGCTCTGCAGGATTTCCCGGGTCTGGGCATCGAGCGCTGCGAAGGGCTCGTCCATCAACAGCACTTCCGGATCGGCGGCGAGCGCCCGGGCAATCGCAACACGCTGCTGCATGCCCCCGGAAAGCTGGTTGGGAAACCGGTCTTCGAAACCGGACAGACCGAAGAGCGATAGGAAGTAACGTGCCTTTTCAGTCCGTTCGCGCTTGCCGACGCCGCGCACTTCCAGCGCATATTCGATGTTGGCGAGGGCAGTGCGCCAAGGGAACAGGGCGTATTGTTGGAACACGTAGCCGGTCTTCGGATCGGGCTTCGTAATGATCTTGCCGTCGATCTCGACCTTGCCACTGGTTGCCTGTGTCAGGCCGCCGATGACGTCCAGCAGGACCGACTTGCCGCTGCCGCTCGGGCCGACCAGGGTGACGAACTCGCCTTTGCGGATCGTTAGATTGACCCCGTCGAGCACGGTGACGCTGTCGGAGGCTTGGCCGTCGATGGTCACGAACTGTCCGGGCTTCAACGGGAATGACTTGTGGACATCGGTAACTGTGATGCGGTCCATAACTTTGGTCTCCTTCGATCTCAGACTTGAGCGACGCGGATGCGGTGGGTCGGGTCGAATTGGGTGCCGTTGGGTTTGCCGCGCTTCCAACCGAGCGCGCGGGAATAGCTGCCAAACAGCGCACGCTCCTCGATCTCTGCCTCAGTGATGGCGACTGGCCCGTCGGCATACTCGGCCACGTAAAGCGCATCTGTCGGGCAGTAGATCTCGCACAGGAAGCACGTCTGGCAGTCGTCCTGCCGGGCGATCACCGGAACGCCATTGGTCATGTCGAAGACATTGGCCGGGCAGACTTTGACGCAGATGTCGCATTCGATGCAGCGGCTTTGCGAGATCACCTCGATCATGATGCACGTTCCTTGCCGTGGCGTGCGGGTGGGGCTGCCTGCACGCGGATATCGTCGGTGCCGCTGACGAGGATGGGGCGGGTGAAAGCAGGATTGTTGGCCGTGAAATCTGCACGCCGATGCATGCCTCGGCTTTCCTGGCGCGCTAGCGCCGCGTTCAGCGACCAGCGGCCGGTTGCGGCAATCGCCGCGGCCTCTCGGGCGCGGTAGCGATCGACGCCGGTGCCGGCCAGATGATGACGGACATCACACCACAGCATGTCGAGGGTCTGCCGGCTTGCTTCAAGGCGATTGCCATCACGAAAATAGTTTTTCTCAAGCGGCAGGACTTCGGCCTGTACGGCAGCGATGACCTCCCTCGCCGTCATGCCGGGTTTCGTCGTGCCAACTGGTCGCAGGCCCGCTTCGCCGAGTGGCCTGGAGATCGAGCGAAAAACCGTCCTTTGGTCGTGGCGTTTGGCAAATTGCGATGCGCCCTGGCCGGACCACCAGCCGCTGGCAATCGCCCAAGATGAGTTGACGGCTCCGCCGCCAGACATCGCACCGGTCATATTCTCGCGGCTTGCCGCATCGCCCGCCACATAGAGAGCGGGCACGTCGGTGCCGCAGTCGGAGGTCGCAACGCGAATACCGCCGGTGCCGCGCACCGTGCCCTCCGCCTTGAAAGTGACGCGGAAAAGATCCTTGAAAGGGTCAATCCCCATACGCACATAGGGCACGAAACAATTGGGCTGACCTTGCCGAAGCCAATCCTGCAATGCAGGCTCTGCCTGATCCATCCGCGCATAGACTGGAGCCTCGATCATGGCCCGGGCTATTTCCTTTTCGCGCTCGCCGATGCCGTTGCGCAGAGGTTCACCATCGCTGGTGAGGATCGCCGTGCCATCCTGGCGGTAGAAGGTCGCCCAGCGGAAGGGCAGACCCTTATTCAGTGACGAGCCGTGTGGCGCAAGCGTGTACTTGCCGGTGAATTCCATGCCGGACAGGATCGCGCCCGCTTCCGCCGCCATCAGGTAGCCATCGCCGGTCAGGCCCGTGGCTCCGAGGATACGCTCATGGAAGGCGCAGCCGCCGGTCGCAAGCACCACAGCGCGCGCATCGACACGCCAGTCGCGATTTCGTTGGCGATCGACCCCCGCGGCCCCGGTTACGGCTTCGCCGTTGGAAAGGAGTTCAAGCGCCGGATGGTGGTCGAGCACTGTGACGCCGGCCAGAAGCACGCGGCGGCGCATGAATGCCATATAGTCCGGCCCACGCAGATTGGCGATATAAAGCTTGCCATCGTCCTCGCTCGGGAAGGGATACCCCCATTCGACGAGCTTCAGGAGGTTTTCATAGGCTCGGTCCACACACCGTAGCATCCAGCGGGGATCAGCCAAGCCAGCGGTGCGCTGCCATCGCCGTTCGACGATCTGGGCGCGATCCTCGCCGGGTGCCACGCACCATGTTCCGGTGTTGGACGGTGCCGTTGCGCCGCTGGTGCCTAGATACCCCTTATCGGCCAACACCACCTTGGCGCCGTTTTCGGCCGCGGCAAGCGCCGCCCACGCTCCGGAAGGGCCACCGCCAATGATAAGGACATCTGCTTTCAAATGAAGAGGATCGGACCCGCTAGGATCTTTCTGTTGCAACGACATTCCGTATCTCGACAACTGTTCCGGGGGAGGGGCGGCGGCATCTCTGCCGCCGGCTTCATGACTTCAGGCGGCTTGCGAAGACCAAGACGGTTCGTTACCCGGTTCCCACTTGATATTGCAGCCGATCGAGGGAATCTGATTGTTTGCCGGGCGGGCGCCGGAAAGCACGGCATCCACTGCAGCACGCAAATCGGCGCCGGTGACGTCCTTGCCGTTGGCTGGTCGGGCATCGTCGAACTGGCCGTGATAGACTAGCTTGCGGTCGGCATCGAAAAGGAAAAAGTCTGGCGTGCAAGCGGCGCCATAGGCCTTGGCCACGTCCTGAGAACTGTCCTTGAGGTAAGGGAACGTGTATCCGTACTGTTCGACTTCCTGACCCAGCCGCTCCAGCGTTTCTTCCGGATGGGCCGCCGCATCGTTGCTGTTGATCGCGATAATCTGTAGCCCGTTGGCTTCGTATTGGCGTCCGAACTGAGCAAACGCTTCACGAAGAAGAACAACGAAAGGACAGCGATTGGAAATAAAGGCAACAAGCAATGCTGGCTTGTCGGAGAAATCCGTCAGTCGATGAATCTGACCCGCTGCGTCGGACAGTTCGAAGTCAACGGCTTTGACGCCAATTGCGACGGGATTGGATTGCGTTCTGGGCATGATGTCCTCCAAATAATGAGCGCAGAAAAAAATTATTGATATAGTCTATGGGTATTATAGATTTTGTCTTGGGCGAAAGATTCTGCGTTTCGCTTCAGAAGGAGAAGAGTTTTTCAAAACGGAGCGTATCCCGGAAAAACCACGATCATGGCTGGGCTGCCGTAAGTCCAATTGGAAGAGGCCCCAAAAGCCATGGTTTAGCGTCGCCTGACGTGATGAAAGACGTCTCTCTTCGCAGCGCTGAACGGCAATCTTACGGCTCGAACACTGATCACCAACAACCTGGAAAAGCGCAGTTTTGCCGAATTTCACTCGGTCGGCCGCTTCTCGCACGTTTAAACCGGCGATCATGGCGTGCCGCGACCGCTTCTGTCGTTTAAGAAGCCTTCACATCAGCCATTTGGCGGCCTTGTATTGCGGGGGCTCTGCACCAGCACGTCGAGAATGACGCCGTCCTGGTCGGCAACCCACCAGAGCCAATGGTCCTGCGCGCCAATGAGATGACGACCTCGTCGAGGTGCCAACATTTCTCACCAAGCGTCGGACCGCTTGCGGATTTCGCCGGCAAAGTGCCGCCTGAGAACGGCGGTTTTTTTGTGTTGATAGGAAACTTTTCTCTGTGTGCCGAGTTCACATCGGCTTGGTTCACCTGGAGCCATCACTGCAAAGGACACATAATGAGAAAGACCATCCAGACCATCGGCGCGGCCACAATCGCAGCCATTGTCGGGTTAACGACCTTCACTGCAGCCTCTGCAGTACCACTCGCACCGGCACTCGCTACGGCGTCGAATGTCGAGCTTGCGCAGTATAGACATCACGATAAGGGTAAGCCGGATTGGAAGCGAAATGATCGCCGACATGACCGCGTCGATCGGCATGAAAAGCGCCGCGGCTACTGGAATGGCCACCGTGGCTATCGCGAACACCGCCGCGGTTACCGACGACACAGCGACGGGTACTATTACGCTCCAGAAGTGTTCAAGCTTTACATCCGATAAAAGCCTACTCAGGTCACTGGCCGTCGTCCTTCTTCAGGGCGGCGGTTCTTTTTTGCTTGAACATTCGCATCCTTTATTTCGGTCGCGCGTTGTCTGAGGGCAAGTGGGAGAGGAGTTCGTGATGCAAGGCGGCAGTAAAAGCACCGGTAAACGGTACCTATCTGGTCGGGGAAACGATCTTGAGGATTATTTTGCAGAACTTGAAAGCGATGAAGGCAATCCGCACGACGGTGTTTATCCGACGGACAGAATCTTAAAACGCGCCGACGGTCTCTCAGCTTCTGAGGAACTGCGCCGGTTGACTGTCTATGTTGTCCATCTTCGTGACCGCATGTCAGGCATGGTGGGCTCGCGCGAGAATGCGCAAACTCCTAGAAAGGTGTCTGGTTTAGCGGCTGCTCTTGCCGGCTTAACGGCAATGATCGCAATATACGCATCAATTACGGCTGTTACCGCTGTGAAAAGGCGTCGATAAGCCGAGATTTCCGTTTGCAACAACGCTTGCGCCGGGGCCCAGCGCATCGTGATGGTATTTTCGGCGCATGGTAAAAGGTCTGGAAGCGTGTTGACTGAAAATCGTAAAAAATGCGTGTCTTCAGCGATGGGGGCATCGACAAGGCTTTTCATCATGGCTTGAAGGATGATCACCGCAGATGCAGCTCCCGGATCTGTATGGCCGAGCGAGCGTTCGCCAAGCCGGGCTGCTCTTCCTCTGGCTGCGACCATTGAACGCTTGGCATTGGCGCCGGCCGCCGCTGCATCGGGAAGGTGCGTCCATGTAGCGAGAGCATCTGCGCCGTTCGAAAGTGCCTTCATGGCGTCCTCTGTTGCCGGAAGCCACGCATTCAACATGGTCTTGTCGCCGCGCTGTCCGTTTCCGCGCTCGTGTATGCCGGACGTCATCGCTTCGATCGTCGCGACCTGGTTTGGCAGCGAACATAATTGTTGCTGCTTTTAGAAAAGCACTTGCATAGAGTGGGCGCGGTCGATGTTCCCAGAGCGTTCAGGAATGCCGCGGCAGCACGTGTAACCACGGCGGAAGCGGTCGCAACGTCGAGGTCCATGCTGGATAGTTCATTCTTCACAGCATTGAATCCGAGTGACATGGTGATCTCCGTGGTCCGCACCGCCGATTGCCACATCCAGAGCAGTCAGGTGGTTCCTCTGGGCATCGATGGCTGAGGAAATATCGCTGAACGTGGTCTCTCTGTTTCTTGCTAAAGCCTCCACAGACGTCGGATCTACGAATCCGGCAGAGCGATCAATGGCGTCGTCATCACCGCAGATGATGGCCGGCATGATTCTTCGATACAAATACACCGTTGAAAAGACAACGTTATTTTCTTCTCGCCGTTGCGGCGAGGGTAGACGGCATGGCCACACCAGCCGATTCCGGCCTTGCAACACGCTGGGGCGGATATATCCTCGGCTTTGGAAGCAGAAACAGATCAATGGATAGATGAAAATGGCAATGCAGCGTTCACTTGTTTTAGAACGTCAGCACGAATTGACGCTTCGTGATATCGACTTGCCGGCGAGCACCGGACCCGGGCACGTGAAAATCAAGATCCATACTGTTGGCGTATGTGGTTCAGATGTTCACTATTACACCCATGGCAAGATTGGTCCCTTTGTTGTCAATGAGCCCATGGTGCTCGGACACGAGGCCGCAGGCACGGTGATCGACGTCGGGGACGGCGTAAGCCATTTAAAGGTTGGTGATCGTGTGTGTATGGAGCCGGGAATTCCCGATCCGAATTCCAAGGCAAGCCGGCTTGGGCTGTACAATATCGATCCGGCGGTTGCTTTCTGGGCAACGCCTCCTGTCCACGGCGTTCTGACATCTGAAGTCGTTCATCCAGCAAACTTTACTTTCAAGCTGCCGGATAATGTCAGCTTCGCTCAAGGCGCCATGGTCGAGCCCTTCGCAGTGGGTATGCAGGCGGCGACCAAGGCTAAAATCATGCCGGGCGATACGGCTGTCATCCTTGGCGCAGGACCGATCGGCACCATGGTGGCAATTGCCGCACTTGCCGGGGGGTGTGCACGTGCGATCGTGGCGGATCTCGCCCAGCCGAAGCTTGATATCGCCGCCCGGTATCAGGGCGTCATCCCCGTCAATATCACCGAAACGGAGCTCGCCTTGGAAATCAACCGGTTGACCGATGACTGGGGCGCGGACGTAATCTTTGAATGCTCTGGTTCGCCAAAGGCCTGGGGGACGATCATGCAACTCGTTCGTCCTGGCGGGGTGATCGTTGCCGTTGGTCTTCCCGTCAATCCCGTTGTCTTCGATGTGTCGCTAGCCACCACCAAGGAAGTCCGGATCGAAACGGTGTTTCGTTACGCCCACCAGTACGAGCGCTCGATCGCACTGCTCGCATCGGGTCGTGTCGATCTCACTCCATTGATCTCGGAAACCTTCGCCTTCGAAGACTCAATCAAGGCGTTCGACCGTGCGGTCGAGGCACGGCCGACCGACGTCAAGCTGCAGATTGTCTTGGAGACGTGACATCAATCGAGGGCGCGAAAAGAGTTGCGTGAACTGTATCGGGCTACAACAGGGAGATCTATCAGCGACCAAGGCACGCCCTCGGCGAGAGTTTACGGGCAGCCGGTTCAGATCCTTTCGAGACGACGGATCGGATATCGCCAATTGCCTGCATCGACGCCGACATTATCTGCGGCGCGCGGTGGAACCAAGCTTTGAAGGGCAAGTTATCCGGTTGACGCATAGGGTGTGATTATGAAGTGACTTCTCGTCACCTCCCAGTCGCCCTTGGTGCCACACCATCCTTGGCACTGACGCGTGTGAATCCGCTTTCGATAACGTGCGAACAATCCCGGGATACCGTCCACCAGCGTGGTGCAGTAATCTTCCGCTGGACCTCTCCTGAAGGCCTGCCGCTCTACGATCGTTTCATTCGCAACAGCTGATATTGTGATGCCAACCAGTATGCAGAGTGGAAGAATATCCCTACACGCGACGATCCAACTTGCCCTGTTTTAAATTGCCAAAACATAGACAACTTCGACGGACTGTTCATCGTACCGGAGCATTCATTGTCGTTGACACTGCGTGCTCGACGTTAGAAGCGCTCTCCTATACTCAAGTTGCAACACAATTTCGCTACCGGGACGGCCCAATTTGCACCGAGGCGGAATATCGGTCTGATTTCCGAAACGTTGAACTCCTTGGCTTGGTGTCCGAGCCACAAATAAAAGACACGTCCCTTGCCGTATTTGCGCTTCCACACGGCCGGCATGACGACGCCGTCGATACAGTAGGCATGCTTGCCGGAAAAGGTCGTTGTCGCCAGCACTTCATTCGAGGGGGTGACGTGCATGTAATTGCTCAGAGTTATAGGGGAAGTCGACAAGCCCTGTTGCGTCGGTGGGCTGTGCAATGACCCGCCCACAGGCAGCGAACCGCAACAGCGCTGTTTCGCCGACAAGTCTTTGGACCGTTTTCGCAGGCGTGCTGTGACAGGCTGACATCACTTTCACTGGCTGGGCCTGCTTAAAGGTTTTCCTTCAGCAAGACCTCAATTCTGATCTTTTCCTGGGCTGCGATCGGGTCGCGCAGGTCGGCGCGGGCGCGCATGATGCGGATGGCGCTGCGGACGGCGTGACCGGGGTCCTGTGCGATGATTGTGTCAATGCGGCCGTTGCGCAGGGCTTCCTCGCTGAAGGGTGTCCGCTCGTGGACGACAACGGTCACTTTTTGCAGGTCGGCATGTTGCGATATCGCTGAAACAGGGACCCGGCTTTCCGGACTGAGAATATAGGCTGCCTTGATGTCGTGGTTACGCTCGACGACATTCTGGATGATGGCCGCCGCCCGGGTCTCGTCGCCGTAGGTTTCGAGGGACGGCAGGGCTCTGAGGTGCGGGAATTGTTCGTTGATGATGCTGTCGAAGCCGCGGCGGCGTTCGATGCTGTCTCGCGCCACCATGGTTTCGGCGACGACCATGATCTTGCCGGGCTCCTTGCCGAGGAAACGGCCAATGATCTTGCCGGCCGTCGCACCCGCCGCAAAGTTGTCGACACCGACAAAGTCGGCAGCCTTCAGCTTCTCCTGTCCGGACAGGAACTGCACGAGATGAATTCCGCGCATCATCAGACGGTTCAGTGCGTCGCGTACCTGGGGTGATTCCGGCGCCATAACTGCGACACCATCGACCTCTGTTTCGATCGCAGCCAGATGCCGTGAGAGATGATAAGGGTCGTCGGTTGCAATCTGATCGACAGTAATCTCTGTCAGATCGGATTTGAGGGTCCGGCTTGCTTCCGCCACACGCTGAAGCAATTCCTGCAGATACTGATCCCCCTTGCTCGGCAGGACAAAGCGGAACCGGTAGATTTTATTGCGGGCGAGGGCCACAGCCGCAAGGTTGCGAACGAAGCCAATTTTTTCAATTGCTTCATGAACTTTCCGCGACGCCCGGACGCTGACATTCGGCCTGTCGTTCAGCACACGATCAACCGTGGCCAAGCTAACGCCTGCGGCGTCCGCCAGATCCTTCGCAGTGGGTCGTATCATCTATTTTCTTCCGTGTTTCCCAGTTGTCCCAACCACGTTTTCCAACAGTATGCGCAAAAAAGCAAGAAATTGAAGTGCGCACCTCAAAATACTCTTGCATTGAGGTGCGCACCTCAGTTATATCATGTCAACGACGGTCGACTGAGGAATGAAGCCGGTTGTTGGAGGGGAGGGCGGCTTGATGAGTGCGTCCTCGGTCGCGCTCGCCGAGAGCGTTCAGACACATGCCGATGGAGGTCGGAGTGTCGCATGGGAGGAGATTTCATGACGAATTCATATGTGAAGTCGGCACTGGCTGCTGGCGTTGTGACCGGGCTCATGTCGCTGGCAGCGACAACGTCGGCGCAGGCCGAAGACTTGACCTTGTGCTGGGCCGCTTGGGATCCGGCCAATGCACTTGTGGCGCTCAGCAAGGATTTCGAGGCCAAATCCGGCCATAAGATGAGCTTCGAGTTCGTTCCCTGGCCGAATTTCGCAGACCGCATGCTCAATGAGCTGAATTCCGGCGGCAAGCTGTGCGATCTGATGATCGGCGACAGCCAGTGGATCGGTGGCGCGGCCGAAAACGGCCAGTATGTAAAGCTCAATGACTTCTTCGACAAAGAAGGCATCAAGATGAGCGATTTCATTCCGGCAACTGTGACCGGCTACTCCGAGTGGCCAAAGGGAACGCCAAACTATTGGGCGCTTCCCGCCTTCGGTGACGTCGTCGGCTGGAGCTATCGCAAGGACTGGTTCTCGCGGCCCGAACTGCAGGCCGAGTTCAAGCAGAAGTATGGCCACGATCTTGCCGTTCCGAAGACATTCGAGGAACTGAAGCATATCGCGGAATTCTTCCAGGGCCGCGTGATCGATGGCAAGACGGTTTATGGCGCCGCGATCTATACCGAGCGCGGTTCCGAAGGCATCACCATGGGTGCGATGGATGTGCTCTACAGCTACGGGTTCGAATACCAGAACCCCGACAAGCCCTACGATCTCGAAGGTTTTGTCAATTCGGAGAAGTCGGTCAAGGGCCTGGAATTCTACAAGGAACTCTATGACTGCTGCGCTCCTCCCGGATCATCCGACGCTTACATGTCGGAGAATATCGACGCCTATAAATCCGGCCAGGTCGCACTGCAGATGAACTTCGCGTTTACCTGGCCTGGCATCAACGCCGACCCCAATGTCGGTGGCGACAAGTCGGGCTATTTCCCGAACCCGGCCGGCCCTGACGGCAAGCAGTTTGCTCAGCTTGGCGGCCAAGGCATCTCAGTCGTTGCCATCTCCGAAAAACAGGCTGCCGCACTGGAATACATCAAGTGGTTTGCGCAGCCTGACGTTCAGGCCAAATGGTGGCAGTTGGGTGGTTACTCGGCGCTGCGCGCGGTCGTCGAAGACCCGGGCTTTGCCAAGAGCCAGCCCTACGCTCAGACCTTTCTCGATTCCATGGCGATCGTGAAGGATTTCTGGGCCGAGCCTTCCTATGCTTCGCTGCTGCAGGCGTCCCAGAAACGCTTCCACAACTATGTCATTGCCGGGCAGGGCACGGCAAAGGACGCGCTTGATGGCCTGGTCACCGATTGGAAGGCCATCTTCGAAGACGAAGGCAAATATTAGACGCTGACCGCGTGCCCTCCGTGCGGTTTGGAGTGTCTGTGCAGGACCGGCTGTTAATCAGCCGGTCCTGCGAACAAGCCTGCTTATGATTTAGGGGAATACCATGCTCGATTCATCGGTCGATCAGGCCGTGGGCGACACTGCGCCCGTCGTGTCCAAACGCAGTCAAGGGCTTTCGGACAGAACGATTGCCTGGCTGTTTGTGGCGCCATCGATCTTCCTTTTGCTCGCCGTGAATATCTTTCCTTTGATATGGACCGTTCGGCTCAGCTTTACCAATTTCCGCGTCAACCGGCCGAATGCCGAAGTCCAGTTCGTTGGCCTGAAAAATTACATCAGTGTCCTGACCGACGGGGACATTTGGCTGACGATGCAGGCAACCGCCCATTTCCTGATCTGGACGATCGTCCTTCAGGTTCTGATCGGCTTCGCACTGGCCTATCTGATCAACAAGAAGTTTCGCGGCAACGACATGTGGACGACAATCATCGTGCTTCCGATGATGTTGAGCCCCGCCGTCGTCGGGAACTTCTGGACCTTCCTCTACCAGCCGCAGATCGGTCTGTTCAATTATGCCGTCGGATACCTCGCCGGGGCCGACCCCTCGAGCTTTTCGATGATTGGTGATGTCGCGCTGGCTCCATGGGCTATCGTTATCGTCGATACCTGGATGTGGACGCCCTTCGTTATGCTGATCTGCCTGGCCGGTCTGCGTTCCATCCCAAGCAGTATCTATGAAGCAGCTGAATGCGACCGCGCCAGCAAATGGCGGCAGTTCTGGACGATCACCATTCCCATGGTTCTGCCGTTCCTGATGCTGGCGATCCTTTTCCGCGGCATCGAAAACTTCAAGATGTTCGATCTCGTGGTGCAGCTGACCGGCGGTGGCCCTGGATCGATCACCGAACTGACGTCGATCAATCTCAAGCGGGAAGCTTTCGAAAAGTGGCGCACAGGCTATGCATCGGCCTACGCCGTCATCCTTTTCGTCACGGTTTTCGGCCTCGCGTCGATCTACGTCAAAGCCCTGAACAAGGTGAAACAAAGATGAGCAGCTTCTCCGTTACAGAACCTTCGGGTCGTCAAAAATGGGTCGCCGGAACGCTTGTCGTCGTCTACGCCCTGATTACCATTCTGCCACTCCTGTGGATCATCGCCACAAGCTTCAAGTCGCCATCCGACGCCATCGCCTATCCGCCAAAAACTTTCTTCCAGCCGACCCTTGAGGGCTATGTCAACCTGTTCACCACCCGCACGCGTGCGACTGAGCAGGACCTCAAGGAGCTCGGAGAGCCGACGACCTGGTACGATCGTATCGTGCGCAAGGATGGTTTCGTGATCGCAGGGCCATCGCGGTTCATGGAACGGTTCTCGAATTCGATGATCATCGGTTTCGGCTCGACTGTTCTGTGCATCGTGCTTGGCACGGCTGCAGCCTATGCATTCTCGCGCTTCAAGGTTCCGCTCAAGGATGATCTGCTGTTCTTCATCCTGTCGACACGCATGATGCCGCCCATCGCGGTCGCCATCCCGATTTTTCTAATGTTCCGGTCGCTCGGGCTCAACGACACCCATGCCGGCATGATCCTGCTCTATACGGCCGTCAACCTGTCGCTGGCCGTCTGGCTCCTCAAGGGGTTTATCGACGAGATACCGATCGAATATGAAGAGGCGGCGCTGATTGATGGCTACACGCGCTTACAAGCATTCTACAAGGTCGTCCTGCCGCAGGCCATGACCGGCATCGCGTCGACTGCGATCTTCTGCCTGATCTTTGCCTGGAATGAATATGCTTTCGCCGTTCTTCTGACTTCGGGCACCGCGCAGACCGCGCCGCCGTTCATCCCCACCATCATTGGCGTCGGTGGCCAGGACTGGCCGGCCGTGGCGGCGGGAGCGACGCTGTTTCTCGTGCCCGTCATGATCTTCACGATTGTCCTTCGCAAACATCTGCTGCGTGGCATCACATTCGGAGCTGTTCGCAAATGACCGAATTCATCAAAGGATTGCGCGGGTTTCGGCGCGGCGCCTGGGAGATGGTCGCATCGGTTCTCATCGCGCTCGGCGTCTTCATGCTGATGCAACCCTTCGCACTGTCGCTTTACTCCTCCTCTTTCATTGTCACGCTGGTGGGCACGGTGATGTTCATCATTGTCAGCCATTTTCCGGAGTAACCCATGGCACAGATCAGAATTGAGAACGTGCGCAAGGAATTCGGCGCATTTACCGCGGTTCAGTCCTCCTCGTTTACGGTCGAGGACGGCGAGTTCTTCATGCTGCTCGGACCATCCGGTTGCGGCAAGACGACCACCTTGCGGATGATGGCCGGCCTGGAGCTACCGACCAGTGGAGAGATCTATATTGATGGCGAGGAGGTCGGCATGAAGCGGGCCAGTCAACGCGATATCGCCTTCGTCTTCCAGATGTTCGCGCTCTACCCACATATGAATGTGCGCAAGAATATTTCCTATCCGCTGCTGAGCCAGGGCATGCCTCGCGCCGAGGCCAGGGCGCGGGTGGAGGAGGTGGCGCGTATCCTCAAGATCGAGGGTATCCTGGACCGGCCGGTCGGCGGATTGTCGGGCGGTGACCGGCAGCGCGTTGCACTTGGCCGTGCCATCGTGCGGCGTCCCAAGGCTTTTTTCATGGACGAGCCGCTTGGGGCACTCGATGCGGAGTTCCGCGAGCACATGGCGGAGGAACTGCGGGCTCTTCACGACCGTATCGGCGCAACCACCGTTTACGTCACCCATGACCAGCTGGAAGCCATGCAGATGGGCGACAAGATCGTTGTCATGAACCATGGGGTCGTCGAACAGTTTGGCAAGCCGCAGGACATCTATGACTGGCCGGCAACCAAATTCGTCGCCAAATTCATCGGTTCGCCGGCGATGAGCTTCTTCGATTTCGACGGAATGATCGATGCCGGCAGCGATGTCATTGATCTTTCCGGACACAAGGTGAAGGTTCCCAAGTCGCGGCAGGGCGCCAAAGGCACGCTTACGATGGGGGTCAGGCCGGAACATATCCGCTTTTCCGACGCGTCGGATTATCGCGGCCGGGTGCTTGCCACGGAATATCTCGGCACCACGCAGATCATCACGCTGGCAACGCCCAACGGCGAGATCAAGGCGCGCGCCTCCTCTAAACAATCCGTCACATTGGGAGAGACGATTGGTCTTGCATTTGATCCTGGAACCTTGACAATTTTTGGCCACGCAAAGGGGCAGGCCCTGCTTTCCGAGGCCAACGAGAGGGTTTTGCGCCATGGTTGAGGTCGTTCTTGAAAACATCACGAAGAAATTCGGAGATCACGCCGCGCTCGACAATATGTCGCTGAGAATACCAGGCGGCTCTTTTGTCGTTCTGTTGGGGCCGACCGGAGCGGGAAAGACAACGACGCTGCGCATGGTATCCGGCCTCGATAAACCGGACAGCGGTGATATTTATTTCGCAGGGCGCTCCGTCAGGGATCTCACGCCCGCCGAACGCAATGTCGCGATGGTGTTTCAGCAATATTCGCTGTATCCGCATTTGACCGTGCGCCAGAATCTTGAATTCCCGTTGAAATCGCCGTTGCTCAAAACGCCGAAGGCGGAGATCGACCGGAAGGTCAATTCGATCGCAGAGATGCTGCAGATCTCTCATAAGCTCGACAACAAGGCGACCAACCTTTCGGGCGGTGAAATGCAGCGCGTTTCAATCGGGCGCGCGCTGGTGCGCAACCCGCAGATCTATCTGATGGACGAGCCGCTCAGCTCGCTCGATGCCAAACTCAGGGCCGATCTGCGCATCGAACTCAAAAGCATCCAGGCAAACTCGGGCGCGACCTTGCTTTACGTCACCCACGACCAGATCGAGGCAATGACGATGGCGACGCATATCGGTGTCCTTCACGAAGGCAGGCTGGTGCAGTTCGGGTCGCCGCGCGACATCTATGAGAGCCCGGTGAGCCTCTATACGGCGACCCGGCTTGGCCAGCCACGGATCAACGTGCTTGCAGCCGACACATTCCCCGGCTCGCCCGCAAAAGCAGTCAGCATTGGGTTGCGTCCGGAGCATATCACGCAAGGAAGCGGTCAGGAGGCAGAGGTGAAACGCGTCGAGCATCTCGGCGATCAGACACGCCTTCATCTGGTTTTCAAGAACAACAACATCGTTACCGTTACCGACGCCCACACCAGGCTGAAAAGCGGCGACATCGTCAAAATCCAGCCGGACAAGCCGCTGTACTTCGACGCGGACGGCATGCGCTTAGGTTAAGGGAACAGATATGGCACAGTTTATCAACAAGCGGGAAGACGTGGTCACCGAAGCGATCGATGGCCTCCTGGCCATCAGTGGCGGCTCACTGGTGCGCCTTGATGGCTATCCTCATATTCGCGTGGTTTTGCGCGGCGATTGGGACAAATCGCAGGTGGCGCTGGTGTCCGGCGGTGGCTCCGGACACGAACCTGCCCATGCCGGCTTCGTCGGCAAGGGAATGCTGACCGCGGCTGTGTGCGGCGATGTGTTTGCCTCGCCAAGCGTGGATGCTGTCCTGGCGGGTATCCTGGCGGTCACAGGTCCCGCCGGCTGCCTGCTGATTGTCAAGAACTATACCGGCGACCGTTTGAACTTCGGACTGGCCGCAGAGCGCGCCCGCGCCTTTGGCCTGAACGTCAACATCGTCATCGTCGGGGATGACGTCGCCTTGCCCGAACTGCCACAGGCGCGTGGCGTCGCCGGCACGCTCTTCGTGCACAAGATTGCCGGCGCTCTGGCAGAAACAGGCGCTGATCTCGCGGCGGTGACAACAGCCGCCCGGCGCGTCAGCGTGGGTACAAAAAGCATCGGCATGTCTCTCGATACATGCACGGTTCCCGGATCCCCCAAGGAGGATCGCATCCCCGCAGGCATGGCCGAACTTGGCCTCGGCATCCACGGGGAGGCGGGTGTGGAGCAAATTGCATTCGTCGACGCAAAATCGGCGATGGCGGCTGTTGTCAGCAAGCTGGTCAACGCCATCGAGGACAGGCCGCATGTCGCTCTCATCAACAACCTTGGCGGCACCTCCGCCCTGGAAATGTCGGTATTGACCCACGAACTGATCACCTCGTCGATCGGCAACCGGATTTCCCACGTGGTCGGTCCGGCTCCAATGATGACCTCGCTGGACATGCGCGGCTTCTCGCTCTCCCTCTATCCTGCTGACGAAGCGGAGCTTAAGGCGCTGGGCACACCGGTTTCCATGGCGGCCTGGCCTGGTTTGCATGCCGTCAAGCCGATCCGGATCGAAATGCTGCCCGATGGTTTGACGCCGATCACGCCGCTGCCATCCGAGCATAAGGACACGCGCGACTTCATCGTCAATTGCTGCAGAGTACTCATCGCAGCGGAAGAGGATCTGAACGCGCTCGACGCAAAATCAGGCGATGGCGACACGGGCTCGACCCTTGCGGGGGCGGCACGCGCGCTCATCAATGCCATCGACCGCCTTCCCCTGTCGGACCACACGCAACTCTATCGCGCCATTGGCCAGGAATTGAGCCAGACGATGGGCGGCTCATCCGGCGTTCTGCTCGCCATCTTCTTTGCGGCCGCCGGAGACGCCGCCTCCAGCGGCTTGCCGATGGCTGATTCCCTGAAGGCGGGGCTTGCCCGCATGCAGGAAATCGGCGGCGCGCATCTCGGTGACCGGACGATGGTGGATGCGCTTTCACCAGCACTCGATAAATTGGAAGAGGGCGTCCGGTCGGCGGCCATCGCGGCGAGGGATGGTGCAAACCTGACGGCAAAGATGCTCAAGGCCAAAGCCGGCCGCGCTGCCTATATCAATGCGAAGCAGCTCGAAGGTCACATCGATCCCGGCGCGGAGGCCGTGGCACGCCTGTTTGAACATCTGGCGGCGTGAGTCTAACAATGATTGCGTGCTGGTAAACACGCACCGGAGCCATCCATGATGATTGTATAGCCATCGAAAACTTTGGAAATCTTGCCTAGAGCATAATCGCAGACATCCACCTTGCGCCATCACACGAAGCGGTTTTCAAGGCCCCGTTCGTCTCTTGGCCCAAAATAGTTCAACCCCGTCAAAATATGACGGGGTTGATCGGCGCCTTAGGCCGCCCAACTGATGCGGGTGCCTTACTTGTCGGTCCTCCGAGCCGCAGCTATCCTGCTGCTATTACGGCTGGTAGTCGGCCGGAGCGATGATCTTGCTGAAGTCGTAGGACGCAACTTTCTCCTTGGTGACCAGCAGTGCTGGCGCTTCGATGCGGCCGAGTACCTTGCCGCCTTCGACAGCAGCGACAGCTTCCCGCATGGCGTCGCGGCCCATCGATACGGCCGGTTGCAACGAAGCGCAGGTCAAGGTGCCGTTCTCGAGTGCTGCCCGTGCCTCGTCGTTGAGGTTGGACGTTGCGACCTTGATTTTGTCGATCGTTCCGGCCGCTCCCAGCGACTTGATGGTTTCGACGGCCATCGTATCGGCCGCCGTGAAGATGCCGTGCATCTCAGGATGGGCAGCCGACCAACCGGTTGCCGCAATACCAGCATCCTTGGCGCCGCCAGCCTTTTCGTCGATGATCTTAATGTCCGGGAAGTCTGCCGCCATGGTGTTCTTGAAGCCGGTGACCCTGAGCTTGGCCCAGATTTCATCTGGCCCAGCAAACAGCCCGACCTCACCCTTGCCACCAATCGCGCGGCCGATGCAGATACCCTGCAGGCGGCCCATGCCGATATTGTCAGCTCCAACGAAGGAGGTCAGGCGATCGGATTTCGGCGGCACCGAAAGCGCGATGACCGGAATGCCCTTGTCAATGGCTTCCTCGACCGCCGGTCCAACGGCTGCGGCGTCAGCGGCGCCGATGATGATGGCCGCAACCTTCTTGTCGATGAATCCACGGATCTGCTCGATCTGCAATTCAGCCTTGTCCTTGGCGTCCCCCTTGATGATCGTGTAGCCCCTCTCCTTGCCAAACTGATCAACGCCATAAAGCCCGGCCTTCCAGAAGGGCGAGGCAAAATATGGAACCGTCACCCCAATGGTCTTTTTCGTGTCCGCATTCGCCGGTGCAGCCGATACGCCTGCTGCCGCCAGTGCCAATGCCAATGTCATATACCGTGCATTCTTGCCCATGATTTCTCCTCCAGAATTTGGGTGATGAATTTTGTCGGGGAGCGTCACAAACGCCCATCAACATCAGGTATCCAATACAGATACTATGTATGCACAAACCCAATTGGGAATGCAAATAGATAAATGTGCACATTTTCTATTGTTTTGACCGCGCGTCTTTCACGGCGGATCGCGCTCTGCAATGCAAGCCGTTTGCTGCCAAGACGTTGACCGCACAGCCCTGAAAATTGGCGCGCGTGCGGGTGCACCAATGGTGCACCGCATCTGCATTCAGGGAAGGGGAGATCAAAAACTATCGACGCGGTCTGCCTGAAGACGCAGCAAAGCACACAGCCGCGTCGCCCTGTCGGACGGACGCGGAAAACTGTCAGTCACATCTGACGTTGGGAGGCTCTATTGGCCCGCCGCGGCTGCGAAACGCCGCATCACGCCGGCACTGAGGCGGGCGCTGTGTTCGGAGAGCGCCGCAAAGGCCCCTGCCGCATCGTTGGCCCGGATGGCGTCGACGATCTTTTGGTGTTCGTCGAGCGACTGCTGCAGCCGCACGTCGGCCGGCCCGGCCTGTTGTTGGCGGAAGGGCGCCAGGCGAGCCCGCAATTCGACCGCCATGGCAGCGATCGTGACATTGTGCGCACCCCGGCATATCGCGTCGTGAAATTTCCGGTTGATATCGCGGCAACCATCGAGATCTTGGTTATCGACGCATGCGGAATATTGGCGATGCAGCTCATAGAGCTGCTCGCGCTCCATCGCCGTCATGCGCTGGGCTGCCATCCTTGCACAGGATGCCTCGATCTCGCCCTCGGCCTCCAGCATGTCGGCCATCCGGTCCGTGTCGATCCGCGCGACGATGCCGCCCCGGCGCGGGTTCATCTCGATCAGGCCACGGGCACCGAGCTCGCGCAAGGCCTCGCGAACAGGAGTGCGCGAAACGCCATATTTTTCGGCGATCACCTTTTCCTCGAGCTTCTGGCCGGGAGGCATGGAACCCTTGGCGATCTCCTCCGCTAAGGCGTGATAGATCTGAGAGGCGATAGTCGTCATGCGCGTGGCTTTCCAGTCTTCACGACAAAATGCGATTTGCCCCGACGGCAAACCCAAACCGATTTAACGACAGCCTTGGACTTATGCAAGTTGGGCGATCAACGGATCGCCTGCAAGGCAGGATCGAAGATTGTGCATCAGGGTGTCGATCTGTGCTTTTTCCGCTGCCGGCGATCGTCCGGCCATATGCGGGGTGAGAACGACGTTGCCCAGCGTGCGCAGCCGCTCCGGCAACACCGGCTCACCCTCGAAGACATCCAGTCCGGCGCCCGCTATGAGGTTGTTTTCAAGCGCGGACACCAGTGCATCCGTGTCAACCACCATACCACGCGAAACATTGATCACGAAACCGTCGGGTCCAAGTGCATCGAGGACGGCCTTGTTGACCAGATGCCGCGTCGATGGTCCACCCGGGCAAGAAACCACCAGAAAATCGCTGTTTTCAGCAAGGGCGGCGGTGTTGGAGTAAAACGGCCAGGACACGTCGAGCTTGCCGAGCGTCGTATAGCCAATGTGCATGCCGAAGGCTTCTGCGCGCTTGGCGATCGCCCTGCCGATATTGCCCAAGCCGATAATACCGAGCCTTGCACCTGACAACGTCGGCCGGGGGGAGCGTATCGAGGCCCAGGCACCGTCACGCAAGGCCCTGTCGCGCACACAAATCTCGCGCGACACGGCCAGCATTAACGCCAGCGCGTGGTCGGCGACCGTCTCCATGTTGGTGTTTGGTGCATGGGTGACGTGCACGCCCCGCCGCCGGGCGGCATCGATATCGATATTCTCGTAGCCGGCGCCAAATGAGCAGATCAGCTTGAGGCCTGGCAGCTTTGCCATGTCGTCCGCCGAAAGGCCGGTGCTGCCATTGGTAACCACCGCTTCCACGGCGCCGCTGTCGAATTCCGGTGACCCGCTGCCCGGTCCGCCGGGCAGCGTGGTCACGTCGTAAAGGCTGGACAGCTGCGACAGGCAGGTGCCGGAAACCGGTATTGTGACCAGTAATGTCGGTCGCTTCATTGAAAAGTCTCCAGCCTTGACCATTGTTTTGTCATTCCGGACGGGCGTCCAGGCCTTGCGCCGGCGCGCTGTCCGCGCTGGCGCAAGAGGGCCTGATTACGCCGCGTTGACGTTCTTGACCGCGCCCTTCCAGCCATTTTCGGTAACGTCGAAAACGATGCCTTCAGGGGTCTTGTACTTGACCTCATAGAACACGTTCGGGTCTTTTTCCTTGCGGCCAGCCATATAGGAGCCGCCCGCATCGCGCACGAGCTTGTCGGTTTGCTCGACAGAATCGACCCACATGCCGAAGTGGATGAGGCCGTTATAGCCCTTCTCGGTTTCAAAGCCTGGCACAGGCTCTTCGCCGAAGTTGAGCAAGGCGACGTTCATGATGCCGTCCGTCATGTAGACGCCGCGCATGGCCTGGCCGGCGCGGGTCATGCCGAAGGCCTTTTCGAAGAATTGAGCAGCAGCTTCCGGGTCGGAGACCGCGATAGCGAGATGGCGCAACTTTGCCATGGGAAATTCCTTTCTGACGATGATGAGCTGGAGGCGGGATGCATCCGGCAACACAAACATAAATCGATCTTGTGTATGCAAATAATCATCTTTGTATGCATATAGGTTGTCAAGTGTGTTTTTGAGTGTTATCCAAATGCACAATGAAGTGCAGCGGGCTGTATAAGTTTGCGCGCACCGGCAGCAGTTGGAGGCATAGATGCGGTTTGCGGGATTGTCGGTCGCCGATCAGGCGCGGTTGGATGCGGTGGGCAAGGTCTGGAACGACGATCTCGCGGCAAACCGAAAGGTCGTGCTCGACATCTACAGACCACATGTCGAAGCAAGGGCCACTGAAGCCTCTCTCACTGTCCACCGCGACATTGCCTATGGTGCTGACGATGCCCACCGGCTTGATGTCTTCGAGAGTGCGCGAACCTGCTCTGGCGGACGACCTCGCCCGGTTGTCGTTTTTGTCCACGGCGGCGCCTTCACGCGCGGATCGAAAAGCGCCGATGGGCTCATCTATGACAATGTGCTGCGCTGGTTCGCTCGGCAGGGTCTGGTGGGCGTCAATATTGAATACCGGCTGGCGCCAAAGGCGCAGTACCCGGATGGCGCCCGTGACGTGGCTGCGGCGATCGACTGGATCTCCAGCTCCATCGGCGAGTACGGCGGCGATCCGCAATCGATCCTGCTGATCGGCCATTCCGCCGGAGGTTGTCATGTTGCCGGCTATCTCTTCGATCCTGCCGTGGGGCGCATGCCCAGTCCGGCGGTCAAGGGAGCGGTGCTTGTCAGCGCGCGGTTACGCGCAGACCAGTTGCCGGACAATCCGAACGCGGAAAACGTCCGGAAATATTTCGGGTATGATATCGCCACCTATGAGGCGCGATCTCCGGTCATTCATGCGGGATCCGTTGATCTGCCGGTCTTCGTGGCCGTTGCCGAGCACGAGAACCGCTACATCGATGCCTATGGTGCCGAATTCGTTCAGCGTCATGCGCTGCGCAGGGGCAAAGCCCCTCGCTTTCTTCAGCTGAACCGGCACAATCACACATCCATCGTCGCGCATTTCGATACGCGCGAGGAGGAGCTTGGACGTGAGATTATGCGCTTCGCGCTGGAAGAATGCGGCCTTTTTCCCTGCGGTCTTTCCTGTCAAAATCGAAAGTGAAGTTACATGAGCCCGGATCTGCTTTCCGTCTACGCCCCCGTCCTTACGCCCTTCAATTCAGACCTTAGCTGCAACACGGCGAAATTCATCGAACATTGCCGCTGGCTCGTCGCGCAGGATGCAGGCCTTGCGATCTTCGGCACCAACAGCGAGGCGGCATCCCTTTCGCTGCGCAAAAAGAGAAAGCTGCTGGACAGCGTCGTCGAAGCGGGCATTCCGGGAAAAACCCTGATGCCCGGCACCGGTGCCTGCAGCCTTGAGGAAACCATCGAACTGACGTGTGCCGCCGTTGATGCCGGCGCGCCCGCAGTACTCGTATTGCCGCCGTTCTTCTTCAAGCCGGTCACGACGGATGGCCTTGCCCGGTACTATGGCAGCCTTATCGAGGCGGTCGGTTCCGACCGGCTGAAGATCGTACTCTACCATATCCCGCAATTTACTGGCGTTCCCATCACCATTGAATTGATCGAAACGCTGCGCCGGCGCTATCCGGCCAATATTATCGGCGTGAAAGACAGCTCCGGTGATCGCGACAATCTCAACCGTTACCTGGAGATAGGCGATGGCTTCCGGGTTTTCCCGGCATCGGAAATCCTGCTCGGTGAAACGATCGGACGCGGCGCTGTCGGCTGCATCTCCGCGACGGCCAATGTCAATGCCCGAGCCATGGTCGATGCCGTCTTGGCAAGCGCCACGGTTGGCGCAACCGAGGCCTTCGCTGCTGTCGCTCCCGTACGCTCGCTGTTTCAGCAGTTCCCGATGATCCAGGCCATGAAAGTGGCGCTTGCCCGGCATAGCGGCGATGCCAGCTGGCGTGCGGTGCGCCCACCCTTGGTCGAGCTTGATCAGCAGGCGGTACAGAAATTCATCGCGGCATCGACTGAGATCGGCTTCAAGCCGTGGTCGGCCGCGCTGGAGAACGCATGAGCGTAGAAGCGACAGGACGAGCCAAGCCGCTCGCCAACTATCCCTATCTGCGGCAGGCCGGAGGGTTGTTGTTCCTCTCCGGCGTCAGCGCCCGTCAGCCGGATGGGACCATCGCGGGGGTTGTCCGTGTTGACGACGGAACGATCAGCTATGATGTGGCGGCGCAATTACGGGCTATCCTGACAACAATTACGGCGACGCTGTCATCGAATGGCAGCCGGTTTACCGATCTCGTCGATGTGACCATCTACCTGACGGATATGGCCGACTATCGCGCCATGAACGGCGAATATAACGTGTGGTTTGGCCCCGATGGCCCGGCCCGCACGACTGTCGGGGTGAAAGAACTGCCGCATCCCGACATGGTGGTCGAGCTCAAGGTCGTCGCCAGCGCCGCCGTGTGAAATCTCTGCTGCCTGATCAGCCCCCGGCGGCCACCGCCGGGGGCTTTTTCCGTCAGAGAACCTGGCAGGCTTCGTCGAAGGAAAGGCGAGGGTGGCGCGCAAACAATTTTGCCATATCGCCATGACCAAGACCGCACAGGAAATTGACCCGCAGCTGCGTGTCCGGGAAAAAGATTGAATCGAGCTGCTTGCCGTTGAAGCCCGAGATCGGGCCACAATCGAGCCCAAGCGCCCGCGCGGCCATCATGTAGTAGGCCGCCTGCAGCGTCGCATTGCGAAATGCCGTGTCCTCGACAAGGTGCGGGTTGCGCTCGAAAAAGCCTTTACCATCCGTATGGGCAAA
Organism: Rhizobium sp. PL01; assembly: GCF_033447125.1. Lineage (NCBI taxonomy): Bacteria > Pseudomonadati > Pseudomonadota > Alphaproteobacteria > Hyphomicrobiales > Rhizobiaceae > Rhizobium > Rhizobium sp. PL01. The sequence goes on from NZ_JAWQUM010000010.1 coordinate 203,010, forward strand.
GAGGAAAGGCAGGCGATCGGCAAAGGCGAAATCGGTCGCGAAGATCGCGACGACCGGGCAGGTCATGATCTTTTCGACGTTGCCAGCAGCGAGCGCCGGCTTCAATCGCTCCTTTGCCTCATCGCTCACCAGATAAACGATCCGCAACGGCGAGCAGTTCATGCTTGTCGGCCCCATCCGGGCCAGATCGTGGATTTGTTCGAGGAGCGCCGTATCCACCGGCCGATCAAGCCAGCCGTTCTGGCTTCTGGCGGTTAAAAACATCCGGTTAAGTAGCGTCGTATCCGGCTGGATGGGATGTCCTGTCTGATGGTCCATCGTGTTTCCTTCTTCCATGTTGGTCTATTGAGCCGCGCCTTTTTAAAGGGCAGCGGCGATCAGTTCTGCGACCAGTCTACGGTCGACGAGGGGATCCGGCCGGTCCCCAAACGGACCCTGCGCTATGCGAAAGCTTGGTCTGGTGCGCACGGTCTCCGCCCAAAGTCTTGTGTTTGGAAAGGCATCCAGCAGCGTGTCCATCGCCAGCCGGTCCAACCGATCGATGAAAGCCGTCATCGCCACATCCGCGAGCGAATAGGTATCATTCGCCAGCCATTCGCTGTCCTGCAGCGCGTTCTCCATCTCCAGCAGAACCGACCGCATTGTGACAATCGATGCGATAATTGCCGCGCGGTCGATCGGGGCGGTGGCGGCTGCGCGGTAGGCGTCGGCCCGCGCGGTCACGGGATGCCGGGCCATCACAGTTTCGAGATGTCCCGGCGGCAGCTTTTGAACCCGGGCTTTAAGGATCAGGTTGAAGGTGGGCGGACGCACGGCAGGGTGAACCACGTTGTCTTCCATCGCGGTCCAGCGCCGGACACTTTCACGTCCGCGTTCGCCGGCAGGCAGCAGCGCGCCATTGCCGATCTCGTTCAGCCACTCGTTAATCCGGGATGATTCCACAAGGACCACATCGTCACACCGCAGCGCGGGCACCAGTCCCAGCGGATTGATGGAGAGATAGTCGGCCTGAAGATTGTCGAATGCTGCCAGATCCACACGGCGCGAAATCCAGGGGAGATCAAGTTCCGCAAGGCCAATCCGGCATTTCAGCGACTGGATCGATCCCCATTCATGGAAAAGCTCGATCGTTTCCGCACCCATTTTCGCGCCGCCTTTCGTCAGTGTGTGCACTAATGCGCTTGACAAGCATACACAAAGAAGAAATTGTATGCAACAACGATACCGACAGCATGAAAGGAGATAGCCAGTGGTTTGGCATGCACTCGGACAGAGGATCATCAGGGAAAAGGTAAGCCCGGTCGTTGTGACCGAGCAGGGCGTTTATGATCTTGAATTGGTCGCCCGCGTTCTTGGCCGCCCCGGCGAGGCCTGGGACCGTTGGGTCGCCGGTGGTGTAGCCGGCATGCTCGACGCCTGGTTGGATGTTGAGCCGGCACTGGCCGCCCTTGCCGACACGCTCGCCGAAAGCGGTCCGAAATTCGAACCGTTGGGAACGGGGACGAAGCTTTGCGCGCCCTATCGTCCGAGCCGGATCTTTGCTACCGCTTCCAATTATGTCGAGCATGCGCAGGAGATGGGGACGGTGCTAGCGGCCAAGTCCGAGAGTCAGCCCTTCGTGTTCATGAAGGCAGATTCCTGCGTTATCGGTCCCGATGAGGCCATCATCCTGCCGGCACGCGCCGAAAAGGTCGATTGGGAGGTCGAACTTGGTGCGGTTCTCGGAATCGGCGGCCGCGATATCCCGGTTGAAAAGGCGCTTGATCACGTTGCAGCCTATACCGTCGTCAACGACATCACGTCGCGCGACCTGACACGGCGCACCGATTTTCCGTTCAAGCACGACTGGTTCCGCGGCAAGAGCTTCGACACATTCGCGCCGCTCGGTCCCTGGCTCGTTCCGGCCGATTGCATCGGCGACCCGCAGGCGCTGCGCTTGACGCTCGACGTCAACGGCAAGCGCAAGCAGGACGATAGCACCGGCTCGATGATCTTTTCCGTGGCCGAACAGATTTCCTATCTGTCGTCGATCCTGACGCTGCGGCCCGGCGATCTTATCGCCACCGGGACGCCGGACGGCGTTGGCATGGGAACCGGCGAATTCCTGAATTCCGGTGACGTTGTGACCGCCGCCGTCGAAAAAGTCGGCGCGATCACCAACCCGATCCGGTAGATCGGGGTCGATACATAACAAAAACGCCTGTCATGGCAAAACTGAGGAGGACAGTAGTATGGCTAGCATGTTTGGAAAATCGCTTCGGCTGACGGCGTTGGCCGGAGCTCTGGCATCAATGATATCGGCAGCTTCGGCCGCCGACAGTATCTCGTTCAATATGTCCTGGTTGCCGCAGGGGAGCGTTGGAGGCGTTCTCGTTGCCAAGGCCAAGGGCTTTTATGACGAGGCAGGTCTCGACGTATCCGTCTACCAGGGATACGGCGGTCAGCGTACCGTCAACGAAATCGACCAGGGCCTGTTCGATATCGGCTACGGCGATCCGGTCAGCGTCATCCTCAACCGCGCCAATGGCGGCAAGGCTGTGTTTGTCGGTTCGATCAACACTGTCTGGCCAGGCGCGCTCTGCTACCTCGAAAAAGAAGGCGAAGCGGCCCCTAAACTCGCTGATTTTAGCGGCAAGTCGGTCGGCGGCGGTGCAACCTCGCCGGTGCAGAACATCGTACCGACCTGGCTCGAGCAAAACGGCCTGCCGAAAAACCACCTCAAGCTGCTGCGCATGAACCCGGCCGTCATCACCTCGGCGTTTCTGGAAGGCCAGGTCGATCTCGCCGAGTGCTGGGAAGGCGCCAGCCTGCCAATCCTCAACGAGAACGCCCAGGAAACCGGCAAGAAGATCGGCATGATCAAGTACCGTGATTTCGGCCTCGACATGTATGGCAGCGGTTTCGTCACCACCGAGGCGCTGTTGACCGAAAAACCGCAGGTCGTCGACAAGTTCCTCGACGCGTCCTATCGCGGTTACGAATACATGGCGCAGCATCCGGATGAAGCCGCCGATCTGATCGTCAAGCAGTATCCGACACTGAAGAAGAGTGTCGTGCTCAACCAGATCCAGCAGATCAATGCGTTGGTGCGTGACCCGCATGCCGAAAACAAAGACCTGGGCTTCGTCCGTGCCGACCGCATGGAAAAGACCATGGGCTTCGTACGCAATGCCTTCGTCGTCGACGACAGCATCAAGACGGCAGACCTTTACCGCAATATCAGCCGCTAAGGCTGGCTCAACTCCGGGAGGAGGAACATGAAGAAGAAGATCAACGTCAGGAAACTGGGCCACATGGTCCTGATGGTCCGCGACATTCAAAAGTCCGTCGAGTTCTACACCAGTATCGTTGGATTGGAGGTCTCGGACTGGATCGAGGACAAGATGGTCTTCCTGCGCGCAGGCTCAGACCACCACGACCTCGCCTTGTCACAGCTTCCGGCGGATTCGCCCGATAGGGACGACCTGCCGAAGTACACGCGGCCTGGCCTTGAGCATTTTTCCTACCTGGTCGACAGCCTGGAGGACATGGAGGCCGCAGCCGAAATGCTGCAGGAGCGTGGCGTCGAGATCGTTCGCGGTATCGGCAAACACGGGCCGGGCGCCAACTGCTTCCTCGTGTTCAAGGATCCGGACGGCAATAATTGCGAGATCTACTGCGACATGATCCAGGTCACGGAAGACAATCCGCATACGCCACAGGTCTGGGAGCGCAACATCGACGCCTTTGACCAATGGCGCTTCAAACGCTTCGTCGTGCCGCCACCGCATCAGGTGATCAAGGACAAGCAGGGGCAATAATCCCCAAGGCGCCGGCCACGGCCGGCGCCTTTTCACCACGGATGCCAACACGTTCTTTGGAGGCCTATATGCCAGGCGTTAGTTCGCGACTTGCCGCTTATTCGCAAGTCGTCTTGTTTTTCGGTGCTTTTCTACTTTTCTGGGAATACGGCGTCCGATATTTTGAAGTCAAAAGCTACATTCTGCCGCCGATCTCGTCGATCGCCTTCGCTGTCTGGGAATCCAGAAATGAGATCTTCGAGCACTCAATGTACACCTTGGCCGAAGTGCTGATCGGCTTTATCGCAGCCGTTGTTGTCGGCGTCATGCTGGGTATGGTCGTCTACATCTCACCGTTTGCCCAGCGCACCATCTATCCGCTGGTTACCGCCCTCCAGACGACGCCAAAAAGCGCACTTGCCCCATTGATGATCGTCTGGTTCGGCTACGGCTTCATCTCCAAGGTGGCGATGGCATTCCTCTTTGCCTTCTTCCCGATCGTTGTTGCGACGCTCGGCGGCTTCGCCGGAACGGCAAAAAACCTCGAGGAGCATTTCCGCGCTCTCAATGCCGGTCCATGGCGAACCTTTACGACGCTTCGCCTGCCGAGTGCGCTTCCGAGCTTTATCGACGGCTGTCGCGTTGCCATGCCGCTTGCCATGATCGGCGCGATCATCGGTGAACTCGTCGGCTCCGACCGTGGCCTTGGAAACCTGATCATGCTCGGCACGGCCTCGACGCGCACTGACCTCGTGTTCGGCTGCATCATCGTCATCACGATGATTTCGCTGGCGCTCTACGCCCTGATCGAGTTTGCGGCAAAGTCCGTCTGGTGGCGGGGTATCCAGGTATGAATGTTACTATTCGGGAGGAAAAGATGGTCGCGACAGCTGCAACCGAAGTGCCGCGCGCAGCCGAAGAACAGGCCGCCAATCACATCGAAGCGATTGGGCTCAACAAAAACTTCGGTGCGTTCAAGGCTCTTGAAGACATCAACTTCACCATCAAGAACCAGGAATTCGTGTCGGTGCTTGGCCCCAGCGGCTGCGGCAAGAGCACGCTTCTGCGCATCATGGCGGGGTTGATCCCCTATGAGACCGGAATTGCCAAGATCAAGGGCGAAAAGGTGTTGGCGCCACGACCCGATATCGGCGTGGTCTTCCAGACCAACAACATGCTTCCCTGGTTGACGGTGCGCGGTAATGTCGAACTCGGCGCGCGCATCCGCAACATGCCGGCCGCCGAGCGTGATACCGCCGTCGACAAGATCCTTGAGGTCTTGTCGCTGACCAAGTTTGCCGACGCGCATCCGCATCAGCTATCCGGCGGCATGCGCCAGCGTGCGTCGATTGGCCAGGCACTGGTTCTCGACCCTCCGGTATTGTTGATGGATGAACCCTTCGGCGCGCTCGATGCATTGACCCGTGATAAATTGAACGTCGAACTGCTGCGTATCTGGCAGGAGCATCGCAAGACCGTGATGCTGATTACTCACAGTATCGCCGAAGCCGTCTTCCTGTCTGACCGTGTGCTCGTCATGACCGACCGCCCCGGCAAAATTGTCGATGAAGTCATCATCGACCTGCCGCGGCCGCGCAATGCCGCGACAACACGCGCCATGCCGAAATTCGGCGAATATGTCGCCTATCTCGGCAAGGTGATGGGCGTCGCAAGCTAACTTTGAGTTTTTTCAATAGGAAAGCTTAGCTAGAATGGGTTTTGATCACCCCTTGGCAAGAGTTCTTGCCAAGGGGTGCCTAGAAGAGATGATGGCCCTTGGTTGCGTCCCAGTGACGCACTATCTGGTGCGAGACGATGATGCCACGGGCCGCCAACAGATCTTCAACCATTCGAAGGCTGAGCGGAAACCGAAAGGACAGCCAGACGAAGTGGGCAATCACTTCGGCCGGAAACCGATGGCGGCGATAAAGCGGACCAGAGGCTTGTATCATGCCGCATGATCGCAGAGCTCCATCCCCGACCGATTAACATTACAATACCGGCGGTCTAGCTCCGCCATGGTGAAAAAGTCCGAGGCTTTGCGCAAAATCTCGTTGGCCTGACGAGGTTCGCGGTTCGCCCGCTCAAGCGCCTTCATCGTCTCGGCCAAATCGCTCGGCAGGCCTGCCCGTTGCCGCTGTCGACCTCGGTCTTCTTCACCCCATTCGTCGAGTGTGGCCGGCAAGCAGCCGGTCTTGGCCGCGATAGATGAAACGGCAGCTCAGTGCGACGGATGCTCTGCTTCGTGATCCAGAACCGTGCGGATCGCACACTCACGGACTTCAGGTGAAGACTTCTTGGTTGGTTTAGTCGCTCCACGTTCTCAGAAGTTGGGGCCTCCGGCAAACCCGGTGCGGTTCACATTGACCGTCACCAAGTAACACAATCCCGCTGTCGACAGTTGCATGCCCCTTGAGGATCACGTCGCAAATCCCCGAGGGTGCATCACATAAACAGGTCATGTTTCCATTGAGAACGCCAAACTCTTTCTCGCTGTCGCAGCGTATGGTTCACTGGCTGACGGCAGGACTCGTTTTCTTCAACCTTTTGCTTGCAAACGGCGTGAATGCTTGGAACCGTAGCATCAAAAAACCGGTGCGGCAGCCGCCGATCAGGTGGCGGGCACCAACATCCGCGCTTATGTGAAGATCGCCATTCTGGTTCTCGTCGGTCTCCGTCTCGTTTTTCGGTTTGCTCACAAAGTAGCGCCATCACCCTCTCAACAACCTGCGCTTTTCACTCGGGTATCCAAGATCGCCCACGGGCTTCTCTGTGTGCTTCTGCTTGCAATGCCATTGACCGGTATGACAACCTGATACCTGATACCTGATACCTGATACCTGATACCTGATACCTGATACCTGGTACCTGGTACCTGGTACCTGGTACCTGAGCTACGGCGGAGCAGGCGGCGTGCAGGCCGACATTTTCAAGGTCGCCCTCTGGCTGCTGATTGCTGGCCATGTTCTGGGCGTGCTGGTCCATCAATCGTACTGGAAAACAAACATTTTTCGCCGAATGATGGTAGAATAGTTCTTCAAGCCGCAGCGATCAGGCTGCCGGCGCTACGCGTCGTGCAAGCGGCAGGCATAGTATTGCGCAGGCCGTCAGAACCGCAATGACCATCCACGCCTCGTTGAGCGCCTGAACCGTTGCGGCTGTCTGCAGCAGAGGATCGAGCATTGCCATCGTCGCCTCGTCGAGGCCCCCCTTGTGTTGGGCCACGGCCTGCAACGGCACGCCGATGAACGCCGCCGCATCGGCATCTCCCACTTGCAGGCGTTCAAGAAGCGTGCGTCCAAGAGGTTCGGAGCGCGTATAGATGGTCGTGTCGATCAAGGCAATGCCGATCGCGCCTCCGAGATTGCGCATCAGATTGAACAGCCCGCTCGCGTCCGGAACCCTGTCGGGCGAGAGCGTTCCGAGCGCCAGTCGGGTCGGGGGCAGAAGGCAGAACATGATGGCGATGCCGCGTACGACCTGCGGCCAGAACATCGCATCGTAGTCTGAACGTGGGTCCTGAAAGGCGCTCATGGCAATGCCGATCGCAAAGAGCGTGAAGCCTGCTGCAGACAGAAGCCGAGCGTCAACGCGCTTCTCGAGGGCAACTGCAATTGGCGCGGTCACAAGCTGCGCAATCCCGGTCACGAGCATGGTCATGCCGATCTCAAGCGCGTTGTGCCCTCTGACGAATGCGAGGAAGACCGGCATGAGATAGACCGATCCGAACAGGCCCATACCCAGAACGAAACTGAGGATAGAGCCGACCAGAAAGTTTCGATCGCGAAAATTATTGAGGTCGACGAGTGGGCGTCTCCGGCCCAGAGAAAGCCAGACAAATCCACAACCGGTGACGATCGAAACGCCGAGCAAACCAGAGACGTAAAGCGAGGTCCAGCCGCTGGTCGGCGCCTCCTTGAGGGCGAGTTCCAATGATGCGAGGGTTCCAGCCATCATCACCAGAGAAACCCCATCCAGGTTTCGAAGCTCCGAAGTATCGACGGCTTCGCGCGGCAATGTGATCATGGCGACCAAAGCGGCAACAAAACCTGGGATGACATTGATGAGGAAAAGCCAATGCCAGGAATAGGTTTCCGTCAGCCAACCGCCGACGACAGGTCCGACGGTCGGTGCCAGCACAGCAAGGACCCCGGCGATCGTGGTGGCGATGGCCTGACGGTCTTTTGGGAAAAGGATGAAGACAGCTGAAAAGACAGACGGGATCAGTGTTCCTCCGGAAAACCCCTGAAGAACGCGCCAGGCGACGAGCCCGCCGAAGCTGCCGCTCACGGCACATCCGGCCGACGCAATGACGAACACTGTCAGCGACGTGACGAACAGCCAGCGCATCGTGAGGAGCCGGGTGAGAAACCCGGTCAACGGTATCGCGACCACCTCGGCGATGAGGTAGGCAGTCTGAATCCAGCTCATCTGGTCCGGATTGATATCAAGGGCGGATTGGATGGTCGGAAGCGAGGTCGCCACCACCTGGACGTCGAGAATTGCCATGAACATGCCTGCGCACATCGCCACAAAACCCGTCCATACCAAGACGGGTCGCGTTGCCAAATGCGGGAGATCAGGCCTGTCTGCCATGGGACGCCCCTGAAAGAGCCGCATTCTCGGACCTGATGCGAATTGTTAGGATCAGCGCATTGGCGATCGAGAACATTACCGCGTAGATCGGCATGCCAAAGCACAAAGGGAGAGCCGCGATCTCTCCCATCACCACGACATAGTTCGGATGGCGCAGCAAACGATAAGGTCCGGCAGCCACCAGCGTCTCACCCGGCACAATGATGATCCGTGTCGTCCAGCGCCGGCCCAGTGTCGATAAAGTCCAGACCCGTAAAACCTGAAGGCCCGCGAAAACCGCGACCCAACCCAGGTGCAGCGGGGCCTTCCAGGCAAAAAGCCACAGACCGCCAAGCCAGACGGCATGCAATCCCACGATGAGAGGATAATGGGACGCGGCGACTTCGAAGGCTCCCCTGGCAGTCAGTGTACGCGTATTGCGTCTGGCCAGCCAGAGTTCCCCTAGCCGTTCAAGTGTCACCGCTATCAAAAGCAGGATTGACCAGATCATGCCGCAGCCTTCAGCGACACACAGCTCAGCGTAAACCCCGGTCCCATGGCCGTGAGCAAGGTCCGGCGCGGTAATCCAGTGGAGATTAAGCGATCCAGCACGAATAGCGCCGTCGGGGAGGACATGTTCCCGTAGTCCGACAGCACGTCCCGTTCATGGTTGAGAGTGCCTTGACCGAGATCCAGTGCGGTTTCCAAGGCATCGATGACCTTTGCACCGCCGGGATGACAGGCGAACCGGTCGATGTCATCGGTCGTCAGACTGGACCGGGCCAGGATGGATGCGATCGCCGGCTGAATGTTTGTTTCGGCGAACGGTGGTATGGCACGATCGAAAATCACGCCAAGACCCTCCGGATCGACGCTCCATCCCATGATATCCAACGTGTCCGGCCAGGTATGCTGACCGCTCATCTCGACCTCGGCAAGGCCGTGATCCGTCACACGCAGGACACATGCTGCAGCACCGTCGCCAAACAGGGCGGTGGCGACGATGTTGGCTTTTGTCAGCTTGTCCATTCGAAACGCCAACGTGCAGGTTTCGACCGCGACGAGCAAGACGACTGTTCCAGGACGCGATGCCGCCAGTCGCGAGGCGATCGACACGCCAGAGACACCACCAGCGCAGCCCAAACCGAATACCGGTACCCGCTCGACATCGTCTCGAAACCCGAGTTGACGGCTCACGCGCGCTTCCAGGCTTGGCGTCGCAATGCCGGTCGATGAAACGGTGACGATTGTGTCGACATCCGCTGCGCAGATATGTGCGGCCTCGAGAGCCTTTGCGGCGGCCGAGGCAAACAAGGCGCTGGCACCCTCGATATAGGCGTTGTTCCGATCCGGCCAGCCCGACGTTTGCAAATACCAGTCGATTGGACGCACGCCATACCGTCGCCGGATGCCTGAACTTTCGAAGACTTTTGCCAGTCGCTCGAAGTCGGCAAAGCGAGATGAAAAAGCCTTGTGCGATGCGCGCGCGGCATCGCGTTGATCGATGATGTAGGGAGGCACAGCAGTACCGATTGAGACAAGCTTTACGGATTCCATCATGAGATGACCTGCAAAGGCGCGCTTCAGAGGTTTGGGGCCGGCTGCGCCGTGGCAGGTCCAGCATTTAAACGCAGCGACGGTTTCAAAGGTTGCACGACCGGCTGTTTAATTTAAAGTTTTTCTAAAATAGCGGCGAGTGATTTAGTTGCTGCCCATCAAGTGCTGGGATTTGAACTTAGCCAAGAGGGGGCTTCGCCGATCCCTCTTGGCCAGTGTTCAGGTCACACGGCGTCATCCGGAGTGCCGCGATTCCACCCTAATGGAGATTTACAACAGGTCACCGCGAGGCCAGTGCGCAAAGGACCGACAATGAGCACATCGCTTGGCAAGGGGTTAAGGGCACTGAGTATTCCGTTTGCCGTCGCGGTTTTGTTCGACGCGCCAGCGTTCGCAGAATGCCGATCACCACTCAATCACCCTGAGTGGCCGGCGATCGCCCGATCAATTGCCAGGCTCCCATTGTGCGAACAGATTCCAATTGGCCCAAATCAGACCGCCAGCTTCAAGCTCGCTTCGGTGGAGATCTGTTCTTTTCCGAGTGGTGTCAGTACGCTCTCAGCAAGGGCACTGTTGACATGTGTGTCCGATTCCGAAGACCTCATTCAGTTGCCACAGCTTGATAGTGAAGTTTTGGCCACCGTGTCCCTTGATACCGCTGCATGTCGGATTTTGGATTCCGATATCCAAATCAACGGAGAAATCGGTGCCCTTCTGTCCGGTCTCGAAAATACTCAACAAACCGCGCGAGACTGGGCGCAATCCCAATTATCGCGGCTGTGTGCTTTGCAGCGATGAGGCTAACCCTATCAAATGCCTGGTGAATACCGATAACGATAAACTATGTTAACCCATTCGGCCCGCTTCACCTGCTTTTATCCGCGCCGCCATTCGAGTAGCGCCGCCCGACTAACCAGCATACACTTGCCCATACGGCTCCGGCACACCATCCGGCGAGAACGTCGGTCGGATAATGGACGCCAAGAGAGATACGGCCAAGACCGATGGCGAGGGAAAGAAAGATGGCTAGCGACACGGTATAAATTCTGACGGCGCGCCGCTCTTGCGTTTGCGACGTAATCGCTGCGAGCGTCAATTAGGTGACCGCTGAAAGCATAGCGTGACCACTCGGCAAGCTGAAGTCGTTCACATCAGCGAGATGGGCGACAATGTCTGGACGGGGACGTGCCACACCCAACTTCAGCGCCTGACTGACCAGCCAACCGCCAACCACGGACAGAGGCAGGAAGATTGCCAAGCGGCGCCGTTGCGCTAAGACCAGGTATCCGACCGCTGCGAGGGTCACGAGCGTCAGTACGGTTGTTCCACCAAGGCTCGTGACATCGCCAACGGCACGGCCAACCCAGCTCGGACAATCGGAAGTGACGGGCCTCCCGATTGCCTCAGCGAGAGCAAGATGGCCTCGTCGATGCCCCGCGTCTCCCCTTCGAGAACCTCGCGCGCCAGTTTGAAAAGAAACAACGTACCGCCGGAAATAACGCTGAACAAAATTAAAACGATGAGTTCAAAGGCCATTATCCGCTCGATCAACAGGCGACTGGCACCGCGCAATCAATGCATGACGATCCCTTTTTTGACTGTGGTCACAGCATAGCTCCGATTGATTTAACGACTTTGCTCTGCAAATGACGCCTACCCGTGTGTTGGGAAGAGCAATGTGGCGACAAGACTGAGGAGGATGAGCGAAGAGATCGTTCCCAACCTGTTCTTTCAGGAGGCGGCGATCAGAAAATCACCTATGGTTGGTTTATATGGGCAGGCAAGGTAAGGACGACGACCGACTGGAACATAACCGTTTTCGGAACTGCTTTCCCGTTGTAAGCGACGCGGATGAGCATCAGACCTATCAAGAATTTTCAGATGGCGCCGTGCGCCGGACCAGGTTCCATCACCATTTGAGTGACGATCGTGGCAGTCCTGCCAAGGGGTGTCCGCGGGGTATTCCATATGCGCCGATCTTGAAGAGGCTCAGGCCTTCATGGCCGGAGCCTCCCGTCAGGACTTGAAGGTGTTCCCTTCAAGGGTTTTTTCCGGTTCATAGGATGCGGTCATGTAAATGACCGTCGCAATGATGATGCCGAGGAACATCGCACTGGTGACGATCGTGCCGCAGCCAAGCCCGCCATATTCCCTGGGCTGGGATAGGAGATCGCCGATCGACGCGCCCATCGGGCGGGTAAGGATATAGGCAAGCCAGAATGCCAGGATGCTGTTGAGTTTCAGGACATAATAGGCAGCGGTGATGGCTGCGATGATCACGGCAAAGATAATAGCGGTGACGAGATAGCCGAACTCGAACTTCTCGGCGACCAGATCGCCGGCGGACGTTCCCAGCGCGAAGGTGAGGAGAATGGCCAACCAGTAGAAGGCTTCACGCCGTGTCGTGTAGATAGAATGGATGGAGAGCGTCTTCTCCATCGCGTACCAGATGGCGAACGTGACGGCCAAAAGTAGGGCGAAGGCAATGGTGTTGGTTTCAAGCGGAACGCCGAGATTGTCGACGAGATTGTCGGTCACCAGCGTGCCGACGACGCTGATCAGCACCACGGCCAGCCAATATGCCCAGGGAATGTAACGTTTCTGGGCGAACTGCAAAACGAGTGCAACCACCAGCACCGCTGTCATGATCAGCGACGTCGCAGTCAGGCCCAGACCCATGTTGACGGCAAGATAGTCCGCCGCCGTCTCGCCCATCGTCACGGCCATCAGCTTGATCAGCCAGAAGTCGACGGTGACGCGGGGAACACGGTTGAGCAGACCTGGCGCGGGAAAGGATTGTTGCAACATTTCTTGGCTCCACCGGTTCGGTTATTTGCCCATCGCAGTCATGGCTTCCTTGAAGAAGTCATTGGCACGGTTGTCGTCGTCGGCGTTGCAGCGATCGATGCCCTTGGTGATCAGGTCATCGACCTTGGTGGTATCGGCATCGCTGAGCTTGGCCGCAGTCCGGGCGGCACGCACATCTTTCAGGGTTTCCTCGCATGGCACCTTGGCAAACACGGTGGCGGGAACGAGGATGGCGAGTGCACCGATGGCGACGGCAGTGATGAGGGATTTCATGGGTGGTTCCTTCAGGGGCATTTTGGAGGGCGCGGAGATTAGTCGGCAACGGGGTTTTTCAGGGTATCGATCAGCGCCGATACCGTCGCCGTCACATCAGTAGCTTTGGGCTTGCCGGTGCGAAGGGAGGTGATCGCGGCATCCGCAGCGTCGTCGATCACGCCCCATTCATCGATGTTTTTCGGGCGCATCGTCGGCTCGGCCTTGTCCCAGGCCGTTTCGAAATCGGTCATCCGTTTCCCGGCAGCCTTGAGGTCACCTTTGTCGACAAGCACGAGCGTGTCGCTGGCAATCGTCTCAAGCGATGTCAGGTCTCCGAGCGGCCCCATGGGCTGGCCCGCATAGGCAACGTCGAGTATGGGAGAGAGGAAAACTGGGGTGGCAAGCAGAGCCACCAGCAAAGACCATTTCTTCATTCGGGACATCTCCGGTGTTCGTCGATTGACGCTTCTTCGGAGAAGACTTTTGGGGGTCTCAGTTTACGCGCACTTTGCTGGAACTATACCAATCCGTAAGGTGACAAAAAATCAACACAGTACAAAGTCGGCGGAGCCCGCTAAGGTTGAGACACATGAGCTGGAGCCAATCGCGGTGACACAACGGCGAGGCCGAACCGTGCGAGGACAACAGATGCGCATTCTGCTGATTGAGGACGACGGTAAAACGGCCGAATACGTGTCCCGGGGGCTCGCGGAAGCAGGCCACACGTGCGATGTCGTCAACGATGGCCGCGATGGTCTCTATCAGGCAACGCGTGAACCGTATGATGTTCTTGTCGTCGATCGCATGCTTCCCGGTCTGGACGGCCTGTCCGTCATCAAGGCGGTTAGAGCCGCGCAGGTCAAAGTGCCGGCGATCTTCCTGACCGCCATCGGTGGCGTGGACGACAGGGTCGAAGGGTTGGAGGCAGGCGGTGACGACTACCTGGTCAAGCCATTTGCGTTTTCCGAGCTGTTGGCAAGATTGAACGCACTTGCCCGCCGCCCACGCGCCACGGAGGAAAAGACAGTTTTGCGCATTGCCGATCTTGAGCTTGACCTCATCAAGCGGCATGCCAGCCGGGCGGGGCAGGTGATCGATCTGCAGCCAAGAGAGTTCACGCTTCTTGAAGTACTGATGCGCGGCGACGGGCGGGTGCTGACCCGCACCATGCTGTTGGAACTGGTCTGGGACTTTCATTTCGATCCAAAGACCAGCGTCGTCGAAACCCACATCAGCCGCTTGCGCTCAAAGATCGACAAACCTTTCGAGGTGCAGTTGCTGCACACGGTGCGCAACACGGGATACAGCATCCATGCGCCGCGCTAGGCTTTGGCGCTCAACGCCTTTTCGCTTAGCGATGACCTTCGCGATGGTGTTCGTCGTCGCCTTCGTCATCACGGGATTTGTCACCTATCGGTTTTTAAAACAGGAACTGCTTCGGGAGCTCGATTCGTCCATCCTGGAAATCCATGCCTTGGTGTCCTCGACGTATGCCGCAGACGATCTTGAAGACCTGATTTCGACAGTTAACACCTATGCCCAGCTGAATGAGGCCGACCAGCGCATATTCTCTGTCATTGATGCCGATGGCAAAGAAATAGCAGGCAACTTCTCTGGGAAGAGCTTGCCCGACGGCATTTCCAGCACGTCCTCCAAGGACATTGGTATCAAGGGGGACGTCGATTATCGCGTGATATCAGCATTGATCGGCGACAAACGGCTTATCGTCGGCCAGAGTTTCAACCAGACTGACCGGTTGGAAAACATCACCTTCATCAGCTTCATCTGGGCAACGGTGCTTGTGATCGGGCTTGCCGTCATCGGTGGTGTGGTGCTGGCGGCCAGAGTGCAAAGACGGCTCGACGGCATCGCCAACGCCATGGCGGCCGTATCGCATGGCCAGCTTGACGCCCGGGTGCCGTTGCATGGCAATGGCGACGATATCGACACGGTGTCAAGCCAGATCAATCAGGCGCTCGACCGGCTTTCAATCCTGATGGAGACGATGCGGCAGGTTAGTTCCGACATTGCCCACGAACTCAAGACTCCATTGAACCGCTTGAAGATGCAAGCCGAAAACGCGGTCAGTAGTGAAGAACGGGGAGAGCCGGTGACATCAGCGCTGATCGGGGTTCTGGATGAGGCTAATCAGATCAATGCGACCTTCGAGGCCTTGCTGAGGATTTCGCAGATCGAGGCAGGCGCGCGGAAAACCCGGTTCCGGCAAACTGACCTGACCACGCTGTTGACGTCGGTTGTGGAAATATATGCCGATGTCGCCGAGGATAGTTTTATGACCCTGACGACATCGATCGATCGATCCACAGAGTGCCTGGTTCTCGGCGACCAGGAGCTGCTGACCCAGATGTTCGTCAATCTGATCGAGAATGCCATCCGGCATTGCCCTAAAGGGACACGTATCGAGGTCTCCCTGGAACGAACCAGCGAGCACGCCGTGGCCACGATCGGCGACAATGGTACCGGCATTCCTGCCAATGAACGCGACATGGTGTTCCGGAGGCTCTATCGGTTGGACAAGAGCCGGATGACGTCGGGTAGTGGCCTCGGTCTCAGCCTGGTCAGCGCCATTGCCGACCTGCACGGCGGGCGGGTTATGCTGGTGGACAACAATCCAGGTGTTAGGGCGGAAACTGTCCTGCCACTCTTGCCATAAGGATCTCGGTAATAGGTTTGGATACCCGGGCCGACGGGAGGCGCCGTTGAGACCATGGACGCGTTCGGGCGGTTACAAAACACCTTCGCCTCGCCTATGCGGAAGATCCCGGCCCGGCTGAAGAGCCAATTATGGATGCCGGTTGATTTGAAACCACTCCGATTGACGAGGATAGGTGAGAGCCATGTCGCATCTATGCTGCGATCGGCCTGCGCTTCACCGGCGTCGCGTTTTCATGCCTCACATCTGCCTCTCGATTCGGCAAAGCTGTTCAAAGATTCGCACAACAAGGCCGCAGGTCCTGTTACCGGACCAGCCAGCCGCCATCGACCGGCACGGTGATGCCGGTGACGTAGCCTGAGGCGGGCGACGCGAGAAACAGGACGGATGTGGCCAGATCATCCGGCGCGCCCCAACGGCCCATCGGGATGCGGGCGGAAATCTGGGCATTGCGGTTGGGGTCGTTGCGCAGCGCCTCTGTATTGTCGGTTGCCATATAGCCGGGGGCGATAGCGTTGACTGTGATGCCGTGCGGTGCAAGTTCGTTGGCCATCGCCTTCGTCAGCCCGGCAATGCCATGTTTGGAGGCGGTATAGGCGGGAACGCGAATGCCGCCCTGGTAGGATAGCATCGAAGCGACATTGATGATCCGTCCAAACTTTTTTGTCTCGACCATGTGTCGGGCAGCGGTCTGCGACAGCAGAAAGGCCGATTTCAGGTTGACATCGATAACATCGTCCCAATCCTGTTCGGAATGATCGAGCAGATCGGCACGACGGATGATGCCGGCATTGTTGACGAGGATATCAACGCCGCCCAGTTCGGAAACGGCCGCGCTGATCACGCCCCTGGCATCGAATTTCTGTGAGAGATCGACTTCAAGCGCATGAAAGCGGCGACCGGTCTGGCGGATGGCTTCGGCTGTCTCCGGCATCGCGCTGGAGCCGAGAGCGGCGATATCGGCGCCGGCACGAGCGAGCGCCAGGGCCATGCCCTGGCCGAGGCCCGTTCGAGCGCCGGTGACCAGCGCCACCTTGCCAGAAAGGTCAAATAGCGTGTTCAAGGCGCAGGCCCTCCTCGTTGAACAGGTGCAGCGGAGCCGAGGACAGCGAAAGGCGGATATCCGAGCCCGGTGTCAGGTTATGCTGCCCCTGCGCAACCACCAGGATTTTCTGACCGGCGACATCGGTGTGAACGATGGTTTCGGAGCCAAGCGCTTCGACCAGCCTGATCTTGGCTAGAATTCCGTCATCGCCGGTACCGATCGAAACATGCTGCGGGCGAACGCCCAGCGTAATGCGGGAGCCGCCGGCAAGGCCGTTGCCGCTCAAAGGCAGTTCCAGCCGGTTGCCACCGGCGAAAGTTGCAATGGCCATGCCGGAGGACGGTTCCACCGAGCCTTCGAGGAAATTCATGTGCGGCGAACCGATGAAACCGGCGACGAAACGGTTGGCCGGTGTGTTGTAGAGTTCCATCGGCGTGCCGATCTGTTCGATGCGGCCGGCGCGTAGCACGACGATCCGGTCGGCAAGCGTCATTGCCTCCACCTGATCGTGGGTGACGTAGATCATCGTTGCCGACAGCCGGGCATGCAGGGCTGCCAGTTCGGCGCGGGTCGAGCCGCGCAGTTCAGCGTCGAGGTTGGAGAGCGGTTCGTCGAGCAGGAACGCAACCGGGCGGCGCACGATCGCGCGGCCGATGGCGACGCGTTGGCGCTGACCGCCGGAGAGTTGGCCGGGGCGGCGGTCGAGGTACTGTTCGATCTCCAGCATACGGGCGGCCTCGCCAATGCGCGTTGCGATCTCGGCCTTCGGCATCTTGGTGTTCTCCAGCCCAAAGGCGAGGTTTTGGCGCACGCTCATATGCGGATAAAGCGCATAGGACTGAAACACCATGGCAAGGCCGCGATCGGCGGCGGGGGTGCCGTTGACCACCTTGCCATCGATGGCGAGCTCGCCGCCGGTCGGTTTTTCAAGCCCGGCAATCATGCGCAGAAGCGTTGACTTGCCGCAGCCGGACGGGCCGACGAAGACGACGAGTTCGCCATCGGCGATCTCCAGGTTGATGCCATGGAGCACGTCGATCGAGCCGAACGACTTTGTGACATTGGTAAGTTTAATGTGACCCATGATGCACCCTTTATTTCAGGCCGGTTCCGGCGATGCCGGTGGTGATGAAACGCTGCAGGAAAAGAAAGACCAGAACCACGGGGATCATGGTCACGACGGTCATCGCGAGGATGAAGTGCCATTGCACGTTGAGTTCGCCGGAATAGATGCTCAAGCCCACCTGCAGGGTATAGAGCTCCTTGCGAGACAGAACGATCAGCGGCCAGAGGAAGTCGTTCCAGCGCCAGACGACGGAGAAGATGGCAAGCACGGCAAGCGCCGGTGCCGTCAAGGGCAGGATGATACGCCAATAGATCTGCCATTCCGATGCCTTGTCCATGCGGGCGGCGTCGAGCAGTTCGTCGGGGATCGTCAGCATGTACTGACGCAGAATGAAGACGCCGGTCGGCGTCGCTACCGTCGGCAGGATCACGCCCCAGAGATTGTTGAACAGGCCAAGCGCTGAAACGATGGAATAGAGTGGCACCATGATCACCGACAGCGGCACCATCAGCGTCGCAAGGATCAACAACATCGCGAAGGTGCGGCCGCGAAACTCATATTTGCTCAGCGCAAACGCGGCCATGGAATTGACCACCAGCGTGATCAGTGTTGCCATCACTGTCACGAAGACCGAGTTCCAGAGATAGCGGACGAAATCGAAGTGGGTGAACGGCTCGGTATAGTTTTCGGTCGCAAAAGAAATCTTTCGGACCGGCGTGCGCTTGGCGATGTTGACCTTGACGATGTTGGCCGGTTTGGTGGGATCGACCATCTGGCTGACGGTGCCGATGCGCCGGACTTCCGCCAACGTCGCCGTGCTGCCGTCCTCGAGCGCTACCGTGTAGAGATCGAGCGGTTTGTCGTAACCTTCGACCGCCACCTTCTGTGTCACATAGGGCAGGATCGTTGGCGGAAATTCGGCGAGGGCTGCTGGCGATTTGAAGGACGATGCGGTCAGCCAGACGGCCGGACCGAACATCACGAACAGGCCTGCGACCAGCCAGATCCAGGTGACAATGTCCGTCCAGTGCCAGCCTTTGCCGCCCTTGCGGCGAAACAGGAATTCGGTGACCCGGCTCATTTCTGGGCTCCCTTCTTGTCGCGGGAACGGCTAAGGCCGAGCTGCACGAGGGTGAGAATAACCAGCACCAGGCCCATCAGGATCGAGGCGGCGGCGGCAAGGCCGGGATTGCGCAGTTGCGCTGCAAAGCCGGTCTCGTAGATATATTGCGTGACGAAGAGGGTGCTGGTGCCCGGGCCGCCGCCCGTCAGCACGTAGACTTCATCGAAGATCTGCACGGCGCGGATCAGCACCAGAACAATGACGACGAGCAGGTTGGGCATCAGCAGCGGCAGGGTAATGCGGATAAAGACGCGCATGGCCGGCGTGCCGTCCATTTCGGCGGCCTCATAGAGATCCTTCGGAATGGCCTGTAGGCCAGCCAGGATGATCAACGTGTAGAAGCCCATATGCGCCCAGATCGATACGCCAACGGCGGCGGCAAAGGCCCAGTTGCGGTCGTTCAGCCAAACATGTGGCTCGAAACCGACGCCGAAAAGACCGAAATTGAGCAGGCCTTGGCGTTGCAGGATCCATTTCCAGATCAGGCCGACGACGACGGGCGACAACAGCACCGGGAAGAAGAACACCGCTCGCCAAAAGCTGCGGGCCATCAGGTCGCGGTTGAGGATCAGCGCGGTGATCAGCGACACCGCGATCATCAGCGTGACCTGCAGAACGACGAACCAGCCGGTATTGCCCACAGCCGTCCAGAAGGTGTCTTCGGCGCAGGTGTTGGGGTTGAGATAGTTCGAGCAGTCGAACAGCCGGGCGTACTGATCTGCACCAACGAAGGTGCGGTCCGAAAGAAACAGCGCCGTGCCACCGGTCATGGAATAGGCGAAATTGATGAAAAACGGCAAAAGCACGAAAATGCCGAAGATCAGCATGTTCGGCATGAGGAAGAACACCGCCATGCCGCCGAGGCCGAAGGTTTTCTGGACCCAGCGCAGAGGAACATCTATCACGCCCATCGCAAGGCGGATCGGCATCAAAGCTGTCTTCCCCAAGCTCTGGCTCTGGCCCGTCCGGATGGGTACGTCTGCCATCGTTAATCACTTCCCTTCTCGCCGCCAACCTCGTGTGAGGTCCTGCAGCTCAGCCAGCGGATGCGCTGCTCAAACCCTGATTCATCGTCTCGAAACTGTTGCGGCCCGGCTCGCTCTCGAACGCTCTTGTACCGAACAGTCTGCGGGCGGCAGGACGGAATATCCTGTGCTGCCGCCCGCGTATCGGTGTTTTAGAGTGCCGAGTCCTTGACCTTGGCGGCGATATCCGCGTCGATGCGGGTGTAGGCCTCATCAAGCGTCATTTCGCCGGCGGCGGCCTGGCTCACACGGGTGACCAGTGCGCCGTAGATCGTGTCAGACCAAGCCCAGCCGGGCAGTTTGCGGGCGAGCTCAGACAGGACGGTGGACGCCGTCACGAAGATGCCAAGGGCTGCCTTCGCCTGCGCATCATCCGTCTTGAAGTCCAGGCCCTTTTCGATCACGCCCTTGTGGGCAGGGAGGAACAAGGTGCGCTCGGAGAATTCCTTCACGACCGGTTCGCTTGCCAGGTAATCCATGACCTTGGCGACGTCTTCCGGGTTCTTGGTGTATTTGATCGCCACCAGACCGGCACCACCGGGCATGCCGGTGCAATTTGCCGGGCCGCAGGGGCTGCCGGTTGCCACCCAATCGAAATTTGTGCCGATCTTGGACGAGAAGTTCGGCACCTGCCAGGAGCCGGAATAGTAGAAGGCGACCTGGCCGTTGATAAAGTCGTCGGCGCCTGCGCGGTAGGTCGACCCGGCTGCCGATACCCAGACGTCCTTGCTCATCGTTCCATCTTCGATCCAGCCGATGAACTTGGAAATGAACGCCTTGGAGCCCGCATCGATCGGTGCCGGCTTGCCGTCCGCGCCGATATAGTTGGCACCAAAGGCGACGCCAGGCGCTGTCAGCCGGTGACCGGACCGGTCGAGCGCCATCGGGAACGGCAGCTGCTGGCTCTCGGCCACCTGCTTTGCAGCCTTTGCCCAATCATCCCAAGTCGCATCCTTGCCGGGCATGGCCACACCCGCCTGCTCGAACAGGGTCTTATTGGCGAAGCCGCCGGTCAGCGTGATCTGCGTCATGAAGCCGGAAATCTGGTCGCTGCCATCAGGGCGCATCCAGTCAGCCTGATCGCCAAAATTCCTGTCCCAATAGGCGGCATCGGCAACCAGCGGCCGCAGGTCGAGCCAATGCTTGCTCAGTGCCTTCAGATTGGTGACGCGGGCGATATCCGGGCCGTCGCCGGCTTCGAGCTGCACCGGCAACTGTTCGCGCACGACGCTGTAGGACACGTTGTCGATGACGACCTTGATGTCGGGATTGTCCTTCATGAAGCGATCGATGAGATCCTTCAGGACCTCGCCTTCGATGCCATCGGAATACCACATGATACGTACGTCCCCAGCAAGCGCTGCCGTGGAGGTCAAAAGCCCGACGGCGAATGCCGCGAGCATGGTGTTTGTCCTGGTCATTGTCTTCCTCCTCCTATGTGCGAGCCTTCTCCTTGCCCGCATTTGAATGGACGCCGGCTTCTCCCTGCCGGCGCTGCGTCATCCGTGTGCGGCCAGCATGGCGATCTCGCCTGCGACCGTGAAATCCCTTGGCACGATCGTCCGGCCTTCGGCCTCGACTGAGCCATCCTTGCGGAAGGTGACCGTTCCGTAGTCGGGATCTTTGACCACCAGTGAACCATCCGCCGTCTCCGCAACGGCGAGCGCCGCGAACTTGGTTTCCACCGCTCCAAGGTCCGATGCTTCGCAGACACGGACAATCCAGCGGGTCGTCTGGCCGTATTGGCGCAGTTCCGCGTTGGCTGACGGACCTGTGGTCACCGGTTGCAGGGCAGTGCTGCCAAGCAGGATCACCCCGCCGCCACCGCTACGGGCCATGGCAAGCCTTCCGCGCACGCTGCTCTCGTCGAATTCGGCGACCGGGAACCAGGCGTGGCTGAAATCCGGCTGCTCCTCGAAGGTCGAAAAGTCGAGTACGGCCAGCCCCCGGTATTGGTGGGCGCGAGGGAGGGTGCCGCAACCACCCCAGAAGGACGGCCGGCCGTACCCGAACTGAATGGTTTCGCCGGGGTGGTTGATCCAGACCGCGGCTTCGGGCTTTTTGCCGAGGCGAAGATGCAGGATGGTCTCCTGATAACCCCACTCGTTCCAGCGATAATGGGCAGCCGAGCCCATGGCAAATTCCCGACCCTTGTAGTGATAGAGGGCGGCGAAACGGTCTTGCCCTTGCGCAAACCGCCACTCCTGATGCTCGTCCGCCTGGTGGCTGGCAACGGCAGAGAGGCTTTCCGGCAAGATCAATCCGTGATCGCGCAGACAGACGGCCAGTTGCGGCAAGGCGTGAACGCGGCGGCCATACCATCCGGCGCCCCAGAGCAGGCGGGAAACGCCGGACAGTTCCAGCGAGCGGCCGGCGCAGAGCGTGTGTTCGTAGGAGCGGCCTTGCGCTGCGGTGACCATGCCGTGGTGCGCCGACCGGGCGATGACTTCGCAGAGACGCACGATGCCTTTTTTAGCGCGCTCGGCGATATCGGCGTCGGGCGACAAGGCGGCAAGCGCCGTCAGGCCCTTGAGGTCGATGGGAAAGTAAGGCGCTGAGTTGAACTCTGCCATTTCCCAGGCCTCGAAATGATCGAGCCAGGCGCGAACGCGGGCAGCACCGACAGCGCTTTGCTCGGCGCCTGAGCGGCCGGAGCGGGCGAAGGTGTCGCCAGCCAAGAGATGTCCGGCGAGGTACGCGGAGGTGTGGAACAACAAGGCGTGGTTTTCGGAGAAGTACCACTGTACGTCATTGCCGGGCTCGTCCATCCAGTAGCGGAAATCCAGGATGGCGCGATCGATGCGGTCGCGGGTTGCCGCGCCGATGTCGTTACCCCACACCGTACGGGACCAGATTAATGGAACGAGGGAGAAGTCGGCGCAATCGTGGCAATCCTCGATCGATGGCAGGATTTCCTCGATCATCGCGTCGGTGTCGGCGCCGCCTCGGCCGCTTGCCAGCCGCGCGAAGGCCCGAACCGTATCGCGTTCGGAGAACTCCGAGACTTCGTCAAGCGCCTCGGTGATGCGCGCAGCGAGGGGTGCCAGTGCCGCGCCCTGACGCGCCGTGTGGCAGATTTCGATCCCGAGCGAACGCGATGCGACGAAGCCGCCGGCCTTGAGCGTGATGCGGAAATGGCGGAAATCGGCGGGGGCCTTTTCCGAAGGGCCTATCACCAAACGCGCTTCGCCCGCCTTGAGTGCGAAGTCGTAATCGACATGTTCGGTTGACATGAAGTCGCCCTCGATCGTGACGTTGACCGCGACGTCGACCGGCAAGGGCTCGGCGAGTAGCAGCGTGATATCGCCGTCGAAATAGGCCGTGCGGTCGAAGTGCATGTTGTCGAGAGCAGCCTCGATGGTCTCTGCCACCTTGCCATCGATCGGCACGGGAACGGCGACGCTTGCGGCTGGCCCGTCAAGGTAATCCAACTGGAAGAAGTAGCGAGCATCGCGTTCGGCGAGATCGTCGAAAAAGATGGCGACTTCATTCAGCCCTTCCACGAGTGGCAACTCGAACTCGGCTTTTGCCTCGAGATTTCGGCTATAGGGCGCCATCCAGCCGGCTTCGGTGCCGTTCACCCAGAGAACTGCGCCACCGCAGGTGCCGAGGCAAACCTTGGCGGTTCCGGCCTTTTCGACGGCGATGAATGTGCGGGCGAACGTGGCAAGCCGGGTCGGGCGGAACCAGAAGCCGGAGAGATCAAGGCGCGGCGAACCGAACGGCAGCCACCAGCGGGCAGCATTGAATGCGCCACGCACGTCCGGCCGTTTGCCGCGGTAGGTCTCGGCAAAGATCGTGCGGCAGGGATATTCGTGCGGGATGAAGTTCTTGAGCTTCGTGATGAAGAAGAAGGGGTCCATCTCGCCCTTCATCGCGGCGTCGGGCACGTCAAAACGCTCTTCGGCAATCGTTCCGAGTTGCCAGTAGCGGATGGGGTCGCCGGGGGTCAATGCGCGGTTCATCGAGGATTTCATCGGGGTCATTTCAACTCTGCCAGGGCCACGGGAGCGACGTCGTTATATTCCTGGTTTTCTCCGGTCATGCCCCAGACGAAGGCATAGGGACCGGTGCCGGCGCCCATGTGGATAGACCAGGCGGGCGACAAGACGGCGTCGCCATTGGCGACGATCAGATGGCGCGTCTCTTCGGGACGCCCCATCAGGTGAATGATCCGGTCCTCCGCCGCCATATCGAAATAGCAATAGGCTTCCATACGGCGCTCATGCAGGTGCGGTGGCATGGTGTTCCAGACGCTGCCTTCCGCAAGATCGGTAATGCCCATCAACAGCAAGCAGGAGGGGGTCACTTCCGGATGGATATACATGGCGAGGCGGCGCTTGTTGGAGCGGCGGCCGTCGCCGAGATCGACGGCCTTCGATTCCGCCCTCTTGATCAGCTTGTGCGGAATGTCGGCACCCGCCGGAACCGAATTCATGTAGAAGCGGGCCGGGGTCTTTCCCGACAGGCTTTCCATC
Source organism: Rhizobium sp. PL01 (assembly GCF_033447125.1). NCBI lineage: Bacteria > Pseudomonadati > Pseudomonadota > Alphaproteobacteria > Hyphomicrobiales > Rhizobiaceae > Rhizobium > Rhizobium sp. PL01. Next base: position 227,395 of record NZ_JAWQUM010000010.1, read on the forward strand.
GCAATCTCGCACGCACCGCGGCCGAGATAAAGCACGTCGCGGTTTTCCAGCGTGAAGGATCGACCATCGACGGTGACGGTGCCCGTGCCGCCCAGATTGGCGATACCCATTTCGCGCGCCGACAAAAGATAGGGCGTGCCGATCTCGGAGCCAGAGCCGAACGTCACACTTTTGGACACCGGCATGGCGCCACCCAGAAGCAGCCGATCGACATGGGTATAGGTGAAGTTGGCGGCGTCCGGCACGAACAGGTCCGTCATCAGGAAGGCGCTGCGGAGTTTTTCCGTATCGTAACCTTTGACGTCTTCCGGGGCTGCGCCGTACAAAATCGTCATGCTCATGCTGCTTGTCCTTCCTGTCCGACATGCTGCAGGCCTTCGGAAAGGCACAGGATTGCCAGCGCCTGGCCATAGCCGGTCGGTTGAATGGGGATATCCCTGTAGAACTGGAGATCTTTGCCCATGCGGGTGCCGTAGGAGACATTCAGCACGGTGCCGGTTTCGTCGATATTGTCCATCACGACCTGCATGGCCTTTAGGCCAGCTGTGCGCCACTCGAGGGTCCCGAGACCAAGGCGATAGCCCTTGAGCAGGCCATAGCCGATACCGGCGGTGGCGGAAATTTCCTCGTAGGACGTGGCATCGTCGAGCAGTGTACGCCACGCGCCGGAAGGCGCCTGCAACGACAAGAGCGCATCGACCTGGGCGACCAGTACGCCCTGAAGGAAGTGCTTCACGGGCTTGGCAAGGTCGGCGAGATCGAACAGATCGAGCAGGCCCGCTGTGATCCATGCATTGCCGCGCGCCCAGCGCGCCCGGGCGAAATTGTGCCGTCCGTCAAACGTCCAGCCGTGGAACCAGAGGCCGGTATGGGTATCGGCAAGATAGCGGGTGTGAACGAGGAACTGGCGCGAGGCTTCGTCGACGAGTTCGCGTCGGCCGCTCGCTTCACCATAGGATGCCAGAAACAGGGCGACCATATAGAGCGTGTCGTCCCAGAGTTCGTCATGGTTGACCTTGTCGGAGACATGGTGTTCGAAGCCACCTTCTGGGGTGCGGCCAAGCTCGGCCATCACGCGGCTTGCCCATTCGTCCAGCACCGGCTGCCAGCGTGGGTCGCGGGTCTTTGCCCAGAGTACCGACAGGCCGAGCATCGGCGCCGTCGTGTTGACGTTGAGCTGCGGCAAACCCGCCTCAATGCGCTGCAAATACCATCGTTCGACAAGCTGGCGCAGATCGTCGCGGCCGGTAAACTGCCAGAGCTTGATCAGGGCATAGAGGCCAACGCCCTGTGGCCATTCCCAGCTGTCGAAGCTGATGTAATCGCCGGCAGTGCCGTCGAGATTGGGCTCGTGGAAACGGCCGTCGTGCTTGAGGCCGGTCGTTCCGGCGACAAGGCGATCGAGACCATTGCGAATATCGCGGCCATCTGGACCCATGAATGCTCCTCCACTGCGCCGCTCTTCTGGCGGCTCGTTGAGGAAATAAATGCACGCAGAATTATCTTGCGCAATCTGAAAATTTTTCTCATCTTGTGGCGACGGAGGCGGACATGGCACTCAAACCGATCGCGGGCAAACGTGGAAAGAAAAGCAAACGGGTACGCCTGGAGGATATCGCTGCGGCCTGCGGCGTGTCGCTGAGCACAGCTTCCCGGGCGATTGCCGGTGAAAAAGGGGTCAGGCCGGAAATCCGCCAGAGGGTGCTCGAAGCGGCGAAGATCGCCAATTATGTGATCCCGACGGCGGTTGCCGGCCAGAAGGTCATTCTGGCTGCATCAAGCGCGGCGATGATCGACTACGTGCGCAACCAGTTCACGCTCTATGTGCTTGAGGGGCTGAAGGAACGGGCGCAGGCGCTTGGGCTTGAGATCGTCACGCGGCCGATCGCCGACCGGAACGAGGAACTGGCAGTGCTGAAGGAGGCGCAGGATGATCCGCAGGTGGCGGGCCTCCTATTTCTGACCGTCGACGACGAGGGCATGCTGGCGGCAACGCGGGGCTTCGACAAGCCGGTCGTGCTGCTCAACAGCGATGATCCGTTCATGCGGCTTTCCAGCGTGACACCCTGCAACCGCTCAAGCGCGCGGTTGGCGGCTGATCATCTGATCGGGCTTGGCCATGAGCGCATCCTGTTCCTGATGCGGCCGGGACGGCGCACCATCGAGCGGCGTTACGAGGGCTGGAAGGATGCACTGCTGCATCACGGACTTGCCGCAGATGCGGATCTGGTTGTCCCCGTCGATGACTGGCTGCCGGAACTGGCGGCGCAGGCCATTGCCTCACGGATCGAAGAGCGCGGGCTCGATTTCAGCGCCGTTCTGGCCGCCGGTGACAGCCTCGCCGTTGGCGCGATGATGGGCGTCCAACAGCGGGGTTATTCGGTGCCGGGCGATGTGTCCGTCATGGGCATGGACGATCTGCCGCAGGCGTCCTTCCTCAACCCGCCGCTGACGACGATGCATATCCCGATGCGCGAAATCGGCTCGGTCGCGCTCGACCTCCTGCGCGACAGCCTGTCTGGCCTCCCCTTGCCGCCACGCCGCGTCGAACTCGCCTGCCATCTTGTCGAGCGCGCATCGACAGCGCGGCGCCGATCTATGCCTGAATAGCACGTCTTGCAGGTTGCTCCAAAGATTTGAGTTAAGTGCGATTCCTTCAAGGCTTGGTGCCCCAACCGTCGCACCTGCTCGTTGAGCGCTAGCAACAGAGGTGGTGGCGTTGATGCACGGATCCGAAGCCTCGCGGATGTCGATCTTTGATGACGTGGGCGATGCTACCTTTTGGCGAGCGGCGGACGGAATTCAGACGTGTGCAGCCAAGCACGCGGTGGAGGATGGCGCAGCCGATGACAACGTCCGTCTATCGAACGTGAAACGTCCGATGGTGGTCTCGCCAGGGTATGACAGAATATAGCGCTGCAAACGTAAACGGCGGCGTGTTCAAAATGCTGACCACATCGACGATGATGTCGAAATTCGCGTCGATTAGCGGCCGGACGATCTCAAACATCAGCGGGACCTTTCGTCGAGAACCCGGTTTCGGCATGAAGATACTGGCTGTCTGCAGGTATGATCGGTGGAGCGGGGTCATTGCTGGACGGCATCGCCACAATAGGAACGGGAAGCACGATCTCGACCGTGGATTCTATCATGTCCGGGGGGAACGGAAGGGAGGTGTCCCGCCTTTTCGATCATATCCAAGCCTGTCTGATCCGCATCCTTGTGCCCGGACGATTTTTCCAAAGTGATACGGTCGATGAAACCGTCCCGCAACACCGTCCCGCGCAAGCGACCCGATTGATCCTTGTTGAAATTGTCCGAGTTGGACAGAGGCGGCAGGTTCCTGCTTAATTGGTCTTGAACGGCCTCGATCCATTGCTCCTTTGATACGGGCGATCGTGCCCAGGCAGGTGTGCCCGCAAGCCAGCGGTCCATGCAATTGCAAGCGATATGTGCCACCCAAACATGCCCTTAATGATCTTCTTCACACCTGAATTGACCATCGCGTACCCCTACTGATTTGCATAGGCCGGTGACTGCTCCAGTGTTTAACACGGACGCCGCCGAAAATAACGCTGCAGCTTGAATGATCTGAAGTCGGGACGATTACACTGGCAGCCAAGATGCCGTCCAGCTTGGAGTTCGCAACATCCGGCAGCGCGCAATCCACCGCAGCGCGGCCTTTACGCCATTGGCTGAGCGAGGACATTCCGGATTGCAGCCCGAAACCAACGAGCTGTTGTTGAAAGCGAGCGATGCCGGCTATTTTGCCTCTGGCCTAAAGCGGCCTTTAACGGGTTGTGGAGTGGTGCCTGCGCGTCGTGCCGCTTTGCCTATGGCACAATCGTCATTGTTTCTTCGGAAAAGGGCGTTAAATGCAGCGGTCTTGCGGTGGCCCGGTGGCATACATACCTAGGGAATATCCGAACGTCTCTTTGTGAGTAAGAACATGGACAAGTCCGCAATTTCGCGCTCGATCGTCGCCGTCCGCACGTCCATCCCCAACGATGCATTTACCGCCCATGCGCTTGGTACCGTGCGGGAAGGCAGTGGCGTCGTCATCCGCAGTGACGGGCTCGTCCTGACGATTGGCTACTTGATTACGGAGGCGGAAGAGGTCTGGTTGACGACGTTTGATGGGAGGATCGTGCCCGGCCATGCGCTGGCCTATGACCAGGAGAGCGGGTTCGGTCTTATCCATGCGCTCGGGACGCTAGACTGCCCGTCCCTGGTTCTGGGAGACGCGTCCAGAGCGAAAATCGGCGACCCGGTTTTCTTCGCAGATGGTCTTGGCCAAACGACCGAAGCCAAGATCGTGGCCAAACAGGAGTTCGCGGGATACTGGGAGTATCTCCTTGACGAGGCGATTTTCACGGCACCCGCGCATCCGTTATGGGGTGGCGCGGCACTCGTGGACCAGGACGGTGCACTTTTGGGAATTGGTTCTCTCAAGCTGGAGATGAGCCGGGGCGCAACCCGGTCCGATATCAACATGGTCGTTCCCATCAACCTGCTTCGGCCGATACTCGATGATCTCTTGACCCGCGGCAGGGTCGACAAGCCTGCTCGCCCTTGGCTGGGAGCGATCACCGCAGAGAGCAACGGCGATGTCGTCGTCGTCAGCGTGGCCCCTGATGGCCCTGCGGCCAACGCCGGCTTGAAAGGCGGCGATGTCATTTCCGAGGTCCGCAACGAAGAGGTCGGCGGCCTGGCCGACTTCTACCGGCAGGTCTGGAGCAGCGGCGACGCAGGTGCGGAGATCCCCGTCAGGGTCCTTCGCGACGGCCGGGAAACCTGGCTGAGGGTCAAGTCCGCCGATCGGGAGAGTTTCCTCAAGCGCCCGCACCTCCAGTAGCTCGGATCGGCAGACGTCCGGCTGAGCGCCAACGGCGGTATCCGTAATCGTGTTTCGAAAGCGATCTACCGCCCTCCTTCGACTGCCTGGTAGGTTTTCGGGCGCGAATTGAACGGTCTTGACAATGGTCGCGAGCGGATTGGCCGTCCCTGCACCCTGGAAAATGTGGAACCCTACGCCGGCGTGCGCGTTGATGGTTGCGCAACAGCCTCGCACGACATCTGACGGCTGCAGAAGAGGTAATCACTATGAATTCCAAGCAGTTTTTGATCGCAGCGATACTGTCGCTTTCTGTCACGCCTTCCGCACTTGCTCAGACACCAGAGGATCCAGCCGTCAGCGCCTGCAGGTCTACCGGCCTTGTGGCGCTTCAAGACCAATCGGCAGAGATAACGGGACTGGAGTTTGACGCCGAAAGCCTTGCCATCAGTGCAGCCGACACCAAGGTCGAGGACGTTGCGGTCAAGACCGTCATCCTGGGAGAGGCCTATATCGAACGAAAGGGTGTGGCCGGGAAGGCGGATCGTTTCGTTTGCCTTGTCGGCGAGAAGGGAAAAGTGCTTCTGACTTTCTTCACCGCGAAATAGACTGAAAACTCGCCTTAAGCCAGGCCACGTAAAGTCTGGTCACGGTCCTTCCTGCGACACACGGTCGTGCGTTGGCGTGGGGAACCGCAAGCCTCCCCACGCCATGGTTGGCGAGCGGTTGGGAGAGGGCTTCCCCCCAAGAATTAATCAGAATAGTTGTCATTTTTTCTGCACTAACATGAAGATCCCGAAAGGGCGACGGACGCTGGCATTGCTGTAAGCGCTATCAGGAGAACAAGCTTGGCTGGTTTCATGCTGTTTCTGCGGGGTGCAGTTGGGGACGACGTGGGCTTTTCTGCCGGCAGGCCGCGCAATATCGATCTGTTTCGAGATGTGCAGAGTTCTTTTGGACCGAAGGCACGGACGTGGCTGTTGAATTCCACTTGGAACTGAACCGGCTTGGTTAAATCTGCTGTTTCAAACCATCGCACAGCCCAACGGCAGATCTGTTCCTTCACTCTGGAATGGCTGCTTGGTAGCGGTCGAAATACGCAAGGATCATTGCTGCCTACCTATAGCGCCGGACTTGCGCGCGAAAGGAAGACAGCGATACAGGTGACGTCTTCCATCCTTAGTTGTGTGTAACGGAGATAAACAATCTATGGACTGGGCGTCAGGAACGGATTCATTGCGTCATTGGCTTTGAATTGGCGCCGTTACATTGCCAGCTCCGTGAGGTGAGTTTTTCCGTTTGGTGGCTTTAAAAGGAACAACGTTTCTTATAATCCATTATGTCTACTGATTTTATAGGCAATGTTCTGCAACCTTGCAAATGGATCGGTGGCTTATGGCCTATCTCCTCAGTCTTCTCGACAAAAGCCCTATCGACGAGGGTACCGCCGCCACAGATGCCCTGCGCGCAACGGTGAGGCTCGCTCAAAAAGCGGAAGAGCTTGGTTATCATCGTTTCTGGGTGGCCGAGCATCACAGCATGGCCAATCTTGCGAGTTCGGCGCCGGAGACGTTGATTGCGTATCTTTTGGCAAAGACGGCGAGAATCCGTGTTGGTTCGGGCGGCGTCATGCTTCAGCACTACAGCGCCTATAAGGTTGCCGAGAGTTTCAACCTTCTGGCGTCGCTGGCGCCCAACCGTGTCGATCTCGGTGTCGGCAAGGCGCCGGGCGGCTTTCCGCTCTCGACCCGCGCTCTTCAGGTGGGAGGCGGTACAGCCGGAAAGCCGGACTTTGCCCAGCAATTGTCCGACATCAATACCTATCTTGCTGCTGATCCCGCCTCCGAAGGCCCCCATGCAACACCGTTTCCCCCCGCGCCGCCGGAGCGCTTCCTGCTTGGCGCCAGTGTTGACAGCGCAGAGCTTGCCGCAGCCAAGGGCTGGCGGCTTGTCTTTGCCGGGCAGCTGAACGGTGACCCGGAAAACCTGGCCAAGACCTTTGACGCCTATGCGCGGGCAAGTGGGGGCAAGACCCCGATCCTCGCGCTTGCGGCCTATGCCGCCGAAGACGCTGCCGTCGCGCGCAAAGCTGTTGGCGATCTGCGGATCGTCAAGGTTTTCCTCGCCGACGGCCGAAGCGTCAATGTCGGCACCGAGGAGCAGGCCGCCGAATACGCGCGACAGGCCGGCGTCAGTATCAACCGTCTCGAAACCAAGGCGCCGAGCGTGCTGCACGGCACCGCCGCCGAGGTCCGCGGTCAACTCGACGAGCTGCACAGCCGCTACGGTATCGCCGAATTCATCATCGAAACGCCGCCTCTTGCTGCTGCTGAGCGCTTTGCCTCCATCGAACGCCTCGCCAAGGAACGGCTGTCGCTCGCCGCCTGATATCGACAAAAAGGATTTCTCCGATGGGTCAGAAACACATTCCGTTCGGCATCATGCTGCAAGGCCCCGGTGGCCATATGAACGCCTGGAAACATCCGAGCGGACCTGCCGACGCCAGCGTCAATTTCGAGTTCTTCGTCAACACGGCCCGCCGGGCCGAGGCGGCAGGCATCGCTTTTGCCTTCGTTGCCGATGGCCTCTACATCAACGCGCAGTCGATCCCGCACTTCCTCAATCGGTTCGAACCGATCTCCATCCTCTCAGCTTTGGCGGCGTCGACCTCGAAGATCGGCCTCGTCGGCACCGTCTCCACCTCCTACAGCGATCCGTTCACCGTTGCCCGCCAGTTTGCCACGATCGATCAGATCAGCGGCGGCAGGGCAGGCTGGAATGCGGTGACGACGCCACTCGAAGGATCGGGCCGAAACTACAGCCGCGAGCATCCGGAACACGAGCTGCGCTACGAGATCGCCGATGAATATCTCGAGGTGATCAAGGGGCTGTGGGATTCCTGGGATGACGACGCCTTTCTCCGCAACCGGGAAACGGGCGTCTATGCCGACAAGACGAAGTTGCATACGCTCAGTCACAAGGGGCGCTTCTTCCGTGTCGAAGGTCCACTGAACATAAGCCGTTCGAAACAGGGCCAGCCTGTCGTCTTCCAAGCGGGGGCGTCTGATTCCGGTATCAGGCTCGCTGGCAAGCATGCCGACGCGGTTTTTACCAATGGTGGACCGATCAATGACGCGAAGGTCTTCTACAAGCAGGTCAAGCAAAGCGCGATTGCGCAAGGCCGCCGCGCTGCTGAAATCGGTATCTATCCCGGCATCGGACCGGTGGTCGGCGCGACAGCCGAAGAGGCGGAACTGAAGTATCAGGCGATCCGCAATCTCGTCACCATCGAAGAAGCGCTGCTCTATCTCGGCCGCTTCTTCGATCATCACGATTTCAGCGTCTATCCGCTGGATGAAGCCTTTCCGGATATCGGCGATATCGGCAAGAACAGTTTTCGCGCCACGACCGACCGGATCAAAAAGACCGCGCGCGAAAAGAACCTCACCCTGCGCGAAATCGCCCTTGATGCCGCAACACCGCGGACGGCGTTCATCGGTACGGCGGACCATATCGCCAGCGAGATCATTCGCTGGGTGGAGGAGGGGGCTGCAGACGGTTTCATTCTCGGTTTCCCGGTGATTGCCGAAGGACTCGACGATTTCGCCACCCATGTCCTGCCGATCCTGGAACAGCGCGGCTTCTTCAATCCTGTCCTTGAGGGGGAAACGCTGCGTGATCACCTCGGTCTCCCCTTCCGCGAGAGCCGGTACACGGCCCAGGCCGAAGACGTCGAGCGCGGAAAGGCGGCCGGCGCCTGAGGGCTCCGGGAAAAGGCCATGAACATTATCGCACAGCCACGACGCCTGAATGATCCCGTAGAGCGCGGCATCGCCGCCTATCTCGACGAGATCGTCGCCCTTCGCCACGATCTGCATCAATATCCGGAGCTTGCCTTTCAGGAACGCCGCACCAGCAAGCTGATCGCCTTCCATCTTTCTTCCTGGGGTTATGACGTGACCACCGGTGTCGCCGGAACAGGTGTTGTCGCCACGCTGAAGCGCGGAGCTGGCGAGCGCCGGATCGGTATTCGTGCCGATATGGATGCGCTGCCGATCGAGGAGGCAACCGGGCTTGCCTATGCCAGCAACAATCCAGATGTCATGCATGCCTGTGGCCATGATGGCCATACCTCCATCCTCTTGGCGGCCGCCCGCTATCTCGCTGAAAGCTCGGCCTTCAATGGCACGCTCCATCTGATCTTCCAGCCCGCAGAGGAAATCGGCGCGGGTGCCCGCAAGATGATTTCGGAAGGTCTGTTCGAGCGCTTTCCGGTCGATGCGATCTTCGGGCTGCACAATTGGCCGGGTGTACCCTTGGGCCAGTTCGGGTTTGTCTCCGGCGCGGCAATGGCCTCCGTCGACCAGGCGAAGATCCGGATCGTCGGCAAGGGCGGCCATGGGGCTGAACCGCACCGCGCCGTCGATCCGGTTCTTGTCTCCGCGTCCTTCATCACCGCGCTGCAGAGCGTGGTCTCGCGCAATGTCGATCCACAAGAGATGGCGGTGGCGACGGTCGGATCGATCCACGCGGGCTCGGCCTCCAACGTCATTCCGGAAAGCGTCGAGCTGAAGCTGACCATGCGTGCCTTCACGGAAACTGTTCGCCAACAGCTGCAGGAACGTATTCCCGCTTTGGCGCGGGCGCAGGCCGAAAGTTTCGGCGCCGCGGCTGAAGTGGACTACCGGCTGGGGTTCCCGGCGCTGATCAACCACCGCCAAGAGACAGATTTCGCGCAAAGCGTCGCGCTCGACACTTTTGGCGCGGCAAGGGTCGAGGAGGGGTTCAAGCCGCGCACGGCGAGCGAGGATTTTGCCTTCATGCTGCAGGAAAAGCCTGGCAGCTATCTGTTCGTCGGCAATGGCGACACCGCCCCCCTGCACAGCGCCCATTACGATTTCAACGACGCGATCATTGCGCCCGCCGCCCGCTACTGGGTGCGGTTGGCGGAAACTTTTCTCGATTAGACATCAATAGGATTGGCGAAAATGAGCGATACGTTTGTCTACACCACGTCCCTCGATCCCCGCGCAAAACCGCTGATCGACGAACTCACTTACGAATATGACAGCCGCTACGGATCCTATTTCAGTGCAGCGGGCGCGGCCGAAGAAATGAACCGTTACCCGGCCGAAGCCTTCGCGCCGCCGCATGGCAATTTCCTGCTTTTACAGCGCAATGGCGAAACGATCGGCGGCGGCGCCTTCAAGATCTATGACGAGCGCACCGCCGAGTTCAAACGAATCTGGACGCGGTCCGACCTGCGCCGCCAAGGGCTCGCCGTCAAAGTTCTGCTTGAGCTTGAGGTGCAGGCGGCCCGGCAGGGTTACTCCCGGATCTACCTGACAACCGGGTTTCGCCAGCCAGAGGCCGTCGGGCTTTATCTGAAATACGGCTACACCGCGCTTTTCGATATCGCCGTTGACCCCGAGATCTACAAATCACTGCCCTTTGAAAAAGAGATCGGTCACCTCGCGACTGTGGGCCTGCCTGCAGGCGTGTCTGCAGAACAGCCATTCCAGCACGCAGCCGGACAGCGCTGAGCGATCAGAAACTTCATCCTTTACCAGGGGGCACACATGGCGCTCACGACAGATTTTGCAGGCATCGAGCCAAGCCGCAGAGCGGCCGAGCACACCCAGGACTATTCGCGCTACCGGATCATCCCGGCGCGCCATCCCGGCCGCCTGGCCGGTACAGTGTTCGCGGGCCTCGTCATTGCCGCAATGCTCTATTCGACCTTTACCAATCCGCGCTGGGGCTGGAATGTCTTTGCCGAGTGGTTCTTTGCCGAACCGGTTCTGGCTGGTCTCGGCAGGACGCTGCTGCTCACAGCGCTGGCCACCGTGTCAGGATCGGTGTTGGGTACGGCGCTCGCGCTCGCGCGTGTCTCGAAATCGCCGCTCCTGTCCGGCCTCTCATGGGGCTATGTCTGGCTGTTGCGTTCCATCCCTCTGATTGTGTTGCTGCTGGTTCTTAACAATCTCGGCTATCTCTACGAGACGATCCGTATCGCCGTGCCATTCACCGGTGTGGTGCTCGTCGATTATCCGACAGTGCAGCTACTGACGCCGTTTGCCGCCGCGTTCCTCGGTCTGACGCTGAACCAGTCGGCCTTCTTCTCCGAAATCGTCCGTGGTGGCATCCTGTCTGTCGATCAGGGACAGCTTGAGGCGGCCGCCGCGCTAGGCCTGCCGCGCCACCGCCAAGTGTTCCGTATTGTGTTACCGCAGGCCATGCGCTCGATCCTGCCGACCGGCTTCAACGAGATCATCGGTCTGGCGAAGAGCACGTCGATGGTCTACGTGCTTGCCCTGCCGGAGCTGTTCTACACGGTCCAGGTCATCTATCGCCGCAACCTTGAAGTCATCCCGCTGCTGATGGTGGCGACAGCCTGGTATCTGGTGATCATGACGGTTCTGTCGATCGCCCAGTATTATATCGAGCGGTATTTTTCGAGGGGCGCGGTACGCAATCCGGTGCCTCTGCCTTTCCAGTCCTTCTTCAACCGCCTTCGTAAACCGCGACCACAACAGACGGCTGAGATAAGCAGCCAGGCTGTGCGCAAGTCCGGCTTTCGGGATGCCCCCCTAGTGCGAGCTGGTGCTCCCGTGCGCATCCACGGCATTTCCAAAAGTTTTGGTGCGCTGAAAGTGCTGGACGCGATCGATCTGACCCTTCCGGCAGGCAGCGTCACGGCTATTCTTGGACCGTCCGGTTCCGGCAAATCGACCCTGCTCCGCGCCGTCAATCATCTCGAGCGTGTCGATAGCGGATTCATCTCCGTCGATGGTGATCTCGTCGGCTACCGGCAGAATGGCGAGACGCTCTACGAACTCAAGGAAAAGGACATCCTGAAACGCCGCGCCGATATCGGCATGGTTTTCCAGAATTTCAATCTCTTCCCGCATCTCACAGTACTGGAAAATTTGATTGAAGCGCCGATGCAGGTCCGGGGGACGGATCGCGCTGCGGCCGTCGAGCTGGCGCGGGAACTTCTTTCCCGCGTCGGCTTGACGGACAAGATCGACGCCTACCCCCGCCAGCTCTCAGGCGGCCAGCAGCAGCGCGTCGCTATTGCCCGGGCCTTGGCGCTGAAGCCGAAGGTGCTCTTGTTTGACGAGCCGACATCGGCGCTGGACCCGGAACTGGTGGGTGAAGTGCTGGATGTGATCAAGGAGCTGGCGCGCACCGGCACGACACTGGTCATCGTCACCCATGAAGTCGGGTTTGCCCGCGAAGTGGCCGACACGGTGGTGTTCATGGAAGGCGGCCAGATTCTGGAGGTCGGTCCGCCCGCGCGCATCTTCAGCCAGCCGAACCACCCGCGCACCCGCGAATTCCTCGCAAAAGTTCTCTAGCAAATTCCCTGCCGCCTGAGCGGACGGGATGAGACTGATATCAACTGCAACCTTAAGATGAAAATGGAGATGGACCACATGACATTCTTGCACCGTGCTAAACTTCTGATGGCAGGCGCCGTTACGATCGCGGCCCTTGGGTTGGGCTGCGCGCATGCGGCCGAGAAATTTGACTTGAGCCCGGATATTTCCAAGCGGGTTCGTGCCGAAAAGGATGATGCGGCGGTCAAGGCGATCTCCAGCGACTTTAAATTCGTGACGCCGGGCAAGTTCACCGTTGCGATCAACGCCTGGGATCCGCCGATCGCGACCTATGCTTCGGATGCAAAAACGCTCGTTGGCGCTGATCCCGATCTCGCATCTCTTCTGGCGGATTCGCTTGGTCTGGAGCTTGAACTTGTGTCCGTCGCCTGGGCAGATTGGCCACTCGGTGTTGCATCCGGCAAATATGACGCCGTGATCAGCAATGTCACCGTCACCGAAGAGCGCAAGGAGAAATTCGATTTCTCCACTTACCGCAAGGATGTGCTGGGCTTCTACGTCAAGGCCGATAGTAAGATCACCGAGATCAAGCAACCGAAAGACGTCGCCGGGCTGAAGGTCATCACCGGCGCCGGCACCAACCAGGAGAAGATCATTCTCGAGTGGGACCGGCAGAACGTTGCCGCCGGTTTGGCGCCGATCGAGGTGCAATATTATGACGACCGTGCTGCCGTCGATCTGGCGATCCAGTCGGGCCGCGCCGACATCGAGTTCAATCCGAACGCAACGCAGGCCTATAGCGCTTCGATCAAGAACCAGACCAAGCTCGTCGGCATCGTCAGCGGCGGCTGGCCGTTGGCCGCAGATATCGCGGTCACGACCCGTAAGGGCGGTGGCCTTGCCGATGCGGTAACGGTCGCGATCAACGATCTGATCAAGAGCGGAAAATATGGCGAGGTGCTGAAGCACTGGAGCCTCGAAGCCGAAGGCGTCGACCAGTCCTTTACCAACCCGGCCGGCTTGCCGAAGAGCGGTTCCTGACCCGGTACGAGGCGGCCTGGCGCTGTTTCATCGCGCCGGGCCGGATATTCCCATGGAGACAATAACAATGACCAATAGACCTGCTTTCCGGAACTTCCTTTTGACCGTGCTTGCCTCGACGCTGACCTTTTTCGGGACCGCCCAAGCGGACGAGGTGTTCGACCTCAGCCCCGAACAACCGGCCCGTATCCGGGCAGAGAAGAATGACGCCGCCATCTCTGCGATCTCGAAGGATTTCACATTCGTTTCCCCCGGAAAGTTCACGGTCGCGGTCAGTCCAGGCGGACCGCCGCTCGCCACCTATGCGATTGATGCAAAGACTGTGGTTGGAGCCGACCCGGATTATGCGTCCGCCATTGCCGATAGTCTCGGGCTTGAACTGGAGCTTGTACCGGTCGCCTGGATCGACTGGCCGCTTGGCCTGGTATCCGGCAAATACGATGCTGTTATCTCCAATGTCGGCGTCACCGAGCAGCGCAAGGAAAAGTTCGACTTCTCCACCTACCGCCAAGGGCTGCACGGTTTCTTCGTCAAGTCGGACAGCCCAATCAGCGCGATCAAGGAGCCGAAGGATGCCGCGGGACTACGCATCATCGTCGGTGCCGGCACCAACCAGGAGCGCATTCTGCTCAGATGGAATGACGAAAACGTCGTGGCCGGGCTGAAACCGCTGGAACTGCAATATTACGACGACGAGGCGGCGAGCCTCTTGGCTGTCTCTTCGGGCAGGGCCGAAGTCATCGTCCAGCCGCATGCACAACTCGTCTACATCGCCGCGCGCGATCACAACATCAAACGCGTCGGCACCTTGAGCGCCGGCTGGCCTGATCGCTCCGACGTGGCCATCACGACGAAAAAGGGAAGTGGACTGGCGGACGCTTTGACCGTCGCCACCAACGGGCTGATCGAGGAGGGCGTCTACGCCAAAATTCTCGATCATTGGCAACTTGCCGAGGAAGCTCTGCCAAAATCAGAAACCAATCCGCCCGGCCTTCCTAAATCCTGAAAGCCTACCTAAATCCTGAAGGATCAACGATGAGCAGCATCGCCATCAACCACATCGGCTTTCTGACGCCGGGGAATTATCCTGCTGACGATCCATTGTCTGGGTTTGAAAAGACGTTGAAACTTCTCGAATATGGCGAGGGGATCGGCTTCCAAAGTGCCTGGGCACGCCAGCGGCATCTGGAACCCGGTATCTCGTCGGCGACCGCTTTTCTGGCGGCGGCAACCCAGCGCACCAGCCGCATCCAGCTCGGCACGGCTGTCATTCCGATCGGATATGAAAGTCCCTACCGGCTTGCCGAAGACCTCTCGACGGTCGACGTCCTGTCACGCGGACGGCTGAACGTCGGCTTAAGTGCCGGGCGGCCGCTGCATGCCGATCTGATCGCGCCGCTGGTCTTTGATGGCGATTGGGAAAACTATGACTTCTCACATACGCGGGTGCTGCGCTTCGTTGACAATCTGAAGAGCAATCCTGTCGGTGACGAAACAACTTTCATCAAGACGCCCTTCGGACCGCAAAGGCCTCGGCTACAGCCTTATGCCAAGGGGCTGACGGACCGGATCTGGTACGGTGGCGGATCGCTGCGCTCGGCCACTTGGGCAGGACGTAACGGCTTCAATCTTCTGATCGGCAATGTCACGACCGGCGAACAAACGGATGATTTCTTCGTCGCCCAGTCGCGGCAGTTGACAGCCTACCGCGAGGCCGGTGGGGCAGGCAGGCGTGTTGCCCTCGGCCGCGTCATTGTGCCCACCGATAGCGCCGATACGCAAACCCGCAAGCGCTATCTCGACTACGCGGCGGGGCGCAATGAGCGGACGCGGACACCGCAAGGCGAGCGCCGAACGCTCTATGCCCATGACATCGTCGGCACGTCAGAGCAGATACTGGAACGGTTGTTTGCCGACCCGATCCTGCCGCATGTCAGCGAACTCAGGCTGGAACTTCCCTATGAATTCGAAGATGCGGAGTATCGCCAGATCATCCACGACTTCGCCAGCCGTGTTGCGCCCCGGCTCGGCTGGATCAACGATGTTGACCGGTCGCGATAATACCGGCTGCAAACGAGCGCAAACGCGCCAGCACGAAGCTCGACAAAAGACAGCCTATACTGGAGAGTGAGCGCGGTGATGTCTGCGCTCCGAGCCGGCTCATCAGCAGGGGGCTTTGCAATTATGCGCTGTGTGGAGCGATGCTGAGCGAGAATCCGGCATGCGCGTCGTTCGGACACGCAAAACTCCTCGATGATGGGCCAGTTTTCCGGTTAGTCCCGACGTAAAAACTGTGCAGTTCGGAGGTCCAGTGTTGAACGGCAGGGGCCACAAGGCGGGCGGCGCCTGCAGGGCGCCGTTTCCACCACATGAGACCGCCGCTGATAAACATCAAGATGTCGGCCTATTCGGCAGGGAGATCCGCTTGCTCAGGCAAAGTGTAAAGGCGCTGCGCGCCGGTCATGGTCTCGACGCCTCTGACCCGGTCGTGCGGATCTTTTTCCGTCTTGGACGAGGGATCGGTTTTCGGTTGCCGCTCGTGACATTCTCCCAGGTTATCCTTGAGACGGTCTGAAAAGACATCTCGTTCCAGTTACAGATCAACCTACCCCATGGAACCAAACGAGGTTTCGGTGATTGTGCCATGATGAAAGAACAGACACGGACGGCGCACGATTTGCCGAACATCGCGACAGCGGGCTGGTCAATTCCCAAGACCGTAAAGGAACGCTTTCCTCTGCAGGGGAGCAGTTTGAGCAGATACGCATCGGTCTTCGACGCAACAGAGATCAATTCCACCTTCTACCGTCAGCACAAGCCCTCGACTTTCGCGCGGTGGGCCGAGTCCGTGCCCGACGGCTTTCGGTTCTCGGTAAAAATCCCGCAGGAGATTACGCATACCAGGATGATGAAAGAGATCGGCGACCCGTTCGATAGTTTCCTTAAGGACATCGCACCACTCGCTGAAAAACGCGGCCCGCTGCTATGCCAATTGCCGCCGTCTCTGGCATTTGATCCTGCGCACATGGAAGCAGCTTGCAGGATGATGCGGGATGCCGATGCGGGACCGATTGTCATGGAAGTGCGGCACAAAAGTTGGGCGTCGGACGAAGCGGTCGCACTTTTAAAAAAGTATACCTTCGACCGGGTGCTTGCTGATCCTCCGCTCATATGGACCGCTGAGGATTTCACTGTCCCTGCACGGTATGTCCGCCTGCATGGAAAGCCGAAAATCTACTATTCAACCTATAGCGATGAAGAGATAAGGTCGCTTTCAAAACTGCTTTCGGCGGGTAGCTGGTGCGTGTTCGACAACACCGCGTCGGGGGCAGCATTAAACAATGCGCTCACGATGGTCGATAGCTGCAAGCCGGATAGCAACGATGATGTGTCCTTCCGTCATGCGGACCCCAAAAAGGTCCTGTCGCGTCACAAAGCCAGCAGCATGTTTGGAAAGTTGACATCACCATGAGTTTGGCCGCCGGCGACACGTGTTCCATGCACCCAATTGATTGCGGAAAGCCCACGGGTTGGTCGATGCGGGAGGACCGCTGCGGCATGAATGCGTTTTTCGATCGCTCAGCACCCACGGTCGCAGCCGACCTGGTTGGCGCGGCATTTCATATCGCGGGTGTCGGTGGCGTGATCGTGGAAACGGAAGCCTATACAGATGAAGACCCGGCATCCCACAGCTATAAGGGGCAAACTCCTCGAAACAGGGCCATGTTCGGGCGACCGGCAAGCGTCTATGTCTACCGGTCCTACGGGATCCACTGGTGCCTGAATTTCGTCTGCCGCGCCGGCAGTGCCGTCCTGATCCGCGCTTTGCAGCCGACGACCGGTCTGGAATTTATGCAGCAGAGAAGGGGATTGGACAATCCTTTTCTGCTTTGCTCCGGTCCGGGGCGTCTCTGTCAGGCGCTCGCCGTCACGGGTGATCTCAATGGTTGCCTGCTGACGGAAAGACCCCTCTCACTGACGGTCCCGGCGGAGCGGCCGACCGTCACCGCCGGGCTACGGATCGGTAT
The DNA here is from genome assembly GCF_033447125.1 of Rhizobium sp. PL01. Lineage (NCBI taxonomy): Bacteria > Pseudomonadati > Pseudomonadota > Alphaproteobacteria > Hyphomicrobiales > Rhizobiaceae > Rhizobium > Rhizobium sp. PL01. The sequence continues at coordinate 244,641 of NZ_JAWQUM010000010.1, forward strand.
CACGAAGGCGGCCGATGTGCCCTGGCGGTTCGGTGTCATGGGGTCGCCATTCCTAAGCAAGAAGCTGTGATGGGCCTGTTTAAACCAGTTATGATGTCGGGCGTTTCGCTCCAGCAAACTGATATGATAGCTCTGAGGGCAGTGCACAGATCCAGGTGCTGATTCCACAACGCCTCTCGGTAACCAATTGGAGACGACTTTTTGACGCAACGGGCAGGCAGCGCTGATCTTCCATTGCATGGCGGGCGCGTGCCGAAATGGCTCGGCGACCGGATGACGCGCCTTGGCGCTGTCATGACCGAGGCGATCGTCCAGCATTACGGTCGTGACGAGTTTTTACGCAGGCTGGCAAGCCCGTTTTGGTTCCAGTCGTTTGGTGCCGTCATGGGGATGGACTGGCATTCCTCCGGCATTACGACCAGCGTCATAGGCGCGCTGAAGCGTGGTTTGACACCCCTGTCCGGTGAACTTGGAATCCATGTCTGCGGCGGGCGCGGGGCGCACTCGCGCAAGACCCCGGATGAACTGGCGGCGATCGGCGACCGTGTCGGCATCGACGGCCTGGCGCTTGCCACCACCAGCCGGCTGGTGGCAAAGGTCGATAGCGCCGCGGTCCAAGATGGTTTCGATCTCTATCTGCATGGTTTCATCGTCACCGACGATGGCAAATGGGTTGTGGTCCAGCAGGGGATGAACGATGGGCGGCGGCAGGCCCGGCGCTATCACTGGCTTTCGGAAGGCCTGACAAGCTTCGTCGATTCACCGCACGCCGCGATCGAGGGCCGTGACCAGGGGCAGATCGTCAATCTGGCTGACCGCCGCGCGGTCCAATCACGGGAAGGGCAACTGGACGTGCTCGCATCCCTGGGGCCGGACAGGATCGTGCGCGAGATTTGCACGCTGGAGGCTGAGCTTGCGCCGAAAAAGGCGTCGGCGAGCGATGCACAGCCTCTGTTGCCACATCTCGTCATGCCGGACCATCACGATGTTCGCCAGAGCGATGTGAACATGCGCCGCCTGCACGGCAACCTGGCGGCGGCGGCCGACCGTGGGCCACTGGATTTCGAGAGCCTTCTGTTGACGCCGGGTGTCGGCGCCAGAACGGTCAAGGCCTTGGCCATGGTCGCAGAGGTGGTGCATGGCGCCCCCTATCGGTTTTCCGATCCGGCACGGTTCTCGCTCGCGCATGGCGGCAAGGATCGCCACCCGTTTCCCGTACCGCTAAAAGTTTACGACGAGACGATCAGTGTCATGAAATCCGCGGTGCGGAAAGGCCGACTTGGGCGCGACGAGGAATTGCAGGCGCTGAAGCGACTGGACGATCAGTCACGGCGGCTGGAGCGATATGTCACCGGCCCCGACCTCAAGGAAATCATCGCCGGTGAGTTCCACATTTCGGCGCAACTCGGTGGACGCAGCGTGTTCGGATGGGAGCCGCCTGATGATGCCGGCTGATTAAACAACCTGAAAGAGGATTTGCCCAACCGTTTCGAACGCCGGATAATCAGATCCCCTTTGATCTGTTGACGAACTGTTATTGCCCCTAAATGTCCAGGGATCGAGCGCGTGGGCAATGCGCCTGCTTAAAAAAGCCGCGAAAACACGCCGAATTTCCGCGTCAATAAACTCGAAATAATATTCTGTGTATATTGGATACGACTTAGAATGGTCGCGAACGATTTTCCCAATCAAGGATTTACCAATGGCTGATGATACGAACTTAGTGCCGGCACTCGAAACTCCTTCCTCCGGGGCGTCTTCGGCGCCAAAGGAAAAGAAGACGCGTGCACCCAGGAAGCCGAAGGCCGCTGCGGAAGCCGTTGCTGATACTTTGGTAAGCGCTCCGGCAAAAAAGTCCCGCGGTCCTGGAAAGAAACCAGCGGCGACTATCACACCTGTTGCAGCCGAGCCGGCCGCCAAGACACCGGCCGCCAAGACACCGGCCGCAAAGAAGGCGACAACTGCGAAGGCTCAGCCTGCCAAGCGCTCGCCGAAACAAGTCGACGCCGCGCCGGTTTATACGGACGGTTTTTCCGATCTTCTGAAGCTTGAGGAAGAAAACCAGACGCTTCGTAAAGCGCTTTCCGAAAAGCTTCGTGCCGAGAACGCGGATCTCCGCAAAAAGCTCGGAACGGCTTGAACGTAGACGACTTCAAGCAGCCGGCGATGTAATGCGGGTTCACGACTAAAGTCGTGGCTCGCATTGCAAGCCCGGTCTCCCGCTCGATACTATATACTCAGGAAACCGAGTCGGGAGATGTTCGATGAGATCACCATGGCAACTAATCAAGGGGCTTGTATCACGCAGCAAGTCGGATGATGCCGGTGCAACGGCCGATGAGATCACGGCAATCCCTGATCCGAGGGTGGAATCATCAGAGCAGCAGCACACTGCGCCGCAAGGTGAAAGCGAGGAACTCACGCGTTCACCCCCCCCCACGACGCCTGATCATGACGATACAGACCGGCAGTCGGCTTCTGTTGGTGAAGATTACGGGAAATCCTCATCAACTGTCCAAACCGCTCCATTGCCTCTTCGGGCAGCAGAAAACGTGGCTCCGGCGGCAGCTGACAAGCCTGCAGCGGTCGCGCTTGGCGATTCTTCTCTGGTCGGCGAACGAGATACTGGGACCGTTACAACCGGTTCAAGAAAGGCAAGGTCGAAGGCGCCTCAAACGCGAGAAAATCTCTCCAAGCAGATTATTGTCAAGATAGCCGTTGGACAGCCCCTAGCGGGGAAGAAGACTGCCGTTGACGGCGCTGCAGAGCTCGACCGCGAAATCAACAACCTGCGACTGCACCTGTCTGCAAAACTGTTTGAGCAGAACAAGCTGTTACGGCGTATGATTGAGCGTTACGGGGACAAATGAGCGTAATCCTGGTGGTCCGGTGACGATTTTGAAAGGAAAGCGTCCCGCCGAGCAGGCTCCTGGCGCCTCAACAATATTGGCATCGCCCTTTTCCCGAGGGCTCTTTGGTGCTCCGTTTCGACGAAGCACTGGATAACTCCGCCCCTGGCGACTTGGCGGTTCAGTATCTGAAGCGACTTTCCAGTAGGCAGGTGCGACGTTGTCTATGTAGTCGTCGATCAAAACGCCAGGCCAACGCGTCGGATGAGCACATTGTTTCTTACCCTCGTTGCCACAGCTCCACATACAGCCATGCCGATTATGTCTGTCGTCAATCGCCACGTTGTAAAATCGGCCGGACAGCGCTTTAAGCCGTTGGCTATCGCTGGTCCTCGGCCATGAGGCGGTTGATCTCAGATTCCAGGCTGAAGGGCTGTTCAGTTTCAATTCCATTGGCCTTCTGAGTGTGTGGTGGCGTCTCAGATACGTGAGCGGTGCCAGCACGACGGGCGGCCGATCGTTCTGTCACCAAGGCACGGTACCGCATGGCAACCTCCGGCATCGTCATCTCCCCGGAAATCCAGTCCTCGATCCACGCGTGGAATCTGTCGTCCTGCTCAATGACATGTCCGGCTTGCTGAGCACGCTGAAACGCGCTCTGCGCAGCGCGTCGTCTGATTTCCGCTGACATATATCCCTCACCCTGGTGTTCGCTTGGCAGACAGAAGTGCCGTCGCTTGAGGTCCGATATCTCGACACCTTGTCTAGATCATGATTTCGCCACCTGTGACGGGGATCACCGCTCCGGTCATGTAGCTCCCTTCGTCAGAGGCAAGAAGTACAAACGCACCAGCGAGCTCCGCTGGCTGTCCGGCGCGGCCGATCAACGTCTGCTTGCCGAATAACTCCGATTTTTCCGACGGCATTGTGGATGGGATGAGGGGAGTCCAAATCGGTCCGGGGGCGACGGCATTCACGCGAATGCCTTTTTCTGCGACCATCTCGGCAAGCCCAGCGGTAAAGTTTGAGACGGCACCTTTGGTGGCAGCATATGCAAGAAGGTGCGAAGACGGTTGCCGGGATTGGATTGATGTCGTGTTGATGATCGAACTGCCGGGGGGCATGTGCGCGATAGCAGCTTTCGACAAAAAGAACGCCGCATAGATATTTGTGCGGAACGTCTCGTCCCATTCGTCGGCCGTTATGTCCTGGATCGAACTATAAGTCCTTTGAAAGGCCGCGTTATTGACAAGGACGTCTATGCCACCAAGTTCCTTAACAGCCTTGGTGACAAGCCCAATGCAATGTTCTTCGTTTTTGATGTCGCCAGGCACGACGAGCGCTTTGCGCCCAGCTTCCTCTACCCATTTCGCAGTCTCCTTGGCGTCTTCATCCTCATTCAGATAGGAGATAAGAATGTCGGCACCTTCGCGCGCATAGGCAATGGCCACCGCCCGGCCAATGCCGGAATCCGCTCCGGTGATCAGGGCGACTTTGCCCTTCAATTTTCCAGCTCCCTTGTAGGACTTTTCGCCGTGGTCAGGAATTGGCTTCATCAGCTTCGTTTCGCCCGGCGGTGATTGTTGCTGTTTCGGCTGCGGCGGCATCGGACGGCGGCTATCGGTCATGTTGCGGCTCCTGGCTGAACGAATGTCTGCAGGAACTTGCCAGGAGCGTGGAAGTTCCCGAATCTCTAAAAGTCGCAAAAGCGGAGAGCTGCCCTAGTTCAAGAGCAAGGCAGGGAGGCGCACATGAACAAATCCAGCGACGTGGCTTCCGTCGAGATCGAAGACGATGAGCCGGGCAGGGGCCGGGATGCAGAGACCCCGAACGAGATTCCGTTCAAAGGACTGCGTGATGTTTTTTGGCGCGTGTTCACACAAGTGATCGAAGACCGGGTCACTCTCGTCGCCGCAGGCGTCGCTTTTTATATCTTGCTGTCACTATTTCCCGCTTTAGGCGCGCTGGTCTCGCTCTACGGCTTTATTGCCGACCCGAGCACGATGGCCAAGCACATCACGTTTGTGGCAGACATCCTGCCACCAGGCGCGTTCGACATCATATTGACGCAACTCAACGTCCTTGTTCAAGCCAAGCCATCTTCCTTGACCATGGGATTTTTCCTCGGTCTGATGATCGCATTGTGGAGTGCCAACAGCGCCGTGAAGGCGATGTTCGATGCGATGAACATTGCTTACGCCGAGACGGAAAAGCGCGGCATCATACGGCTCAACCTGATCTCTCTCACCTTTACCGGGATCGCCCTGCTCTTCGTAGCCATCTTGGTGGCGGCCATCGGTGGGGTTCCTGCGGTTCTCTCATATCTGTGGCTGGATCGATGGCAGGAAACGCTCATACGCATCGTGCGGTGGCCTGTGGTTCTGATCTTTGTCGGCAGTGGCATCGCGCTGATCTACCATTTTGGTCCGAGCCGGGAGTTCGCAAAAGTTCGATGGCTGAGCTGGGGGGCCGTCTTCAGCACGTTCTTATGGATCACGGCTTCAATCTTGTTTTCCTTCTATCTCGAGACTTTTGCTGACTATCAGGCCACCTATGGCGCGCTGGGCGCGCTGATCGGCTTCATGATCTGGACCTGGATTTCTGTGATCATTGTCATCGTCGGGGCGGAACTCAATGCGGAACTTGAGCATCAGACCGCGCGCGATACCACCACAGGGACACCGCGTCCTTTGGGGGAGCGCGGCGCTTATGTTGCCGATACGGTTGGGGCGGCGGCCGACTGAGCGCGGAACTTTGAGAGGGGAACCGAGTTTCCACCAGACGATACTCGCGGGACTGAAAAATCATTGAAACTAGCCACATACAACGTGAACGGCGTCAACGGCCGCCTCGACGTCCTCCTTCGATGGCTCGATGAGGCGTCACCTGATGTTGTCTGCCTGCAAGAATTGAAGACGCCAGACGCCAGATTTCCTCTCAAGGAAATCGAAAAAGCCGGATACGGGGCGGTTTGGCAAGGCCAGAAATCCTGGAATGGTGTGGCTATACTGGGTCGGGGCAGGAAACCGATACTTACGCGAAGAAGTTTACCGGGCGATCCCGACGACTTGCATAGCCGTTACATCGAGGCTGCGGTCGAGGGAATGGTAATAGGCTGCCTGTACCTTCCTAACGGGAACCCGTCGCCAGGGCCAAAATTTGACTACAAATTGGAGTGGTTCGAGCGTTTGGCACGCCACGCCGCGGAGTTGCTCGCCCTGGACGTTCCCGTCGTCCTGGCAGGCGATTACAACGTAATCCCGACCGCGTTGGACGTCTACAAACCCGAGCGCTGGGCTGAGGATGCGCTGTTTCGAACCGAGGTCCGTGACGCGTATAAGCAGATCGTCGACCAAGGCTGGACGGATGCCATCCGAAGACTGAACCCCGATGCGAGGATCTACACGTTTTGGGACTATGTCCGGAATGCCTACGGCCGGGACGCTGGCTTGCGGCTCGATCACCTTTTGCTCAGCCCATCCGTTGCCGGGCGGCTTCGAAGCGCGGGCGTCGACCGGCATGTGCGGGGATGGCAACACACCAGCGATCACGCTCCGGTGTGGGTCGAGCTTTCCGACGATTAAGAACGATCAAACCTTGGAGACCACGATGAGCAGAAATTTACGTGAGACCGTCCGGGAACGGATCGAGGACGTCGTCGATATGTTGGTTGGCAAAGGCTCCAAATCGGCAGACGTGTTCGACGCGATGCAAGCTGAAATCACCGCTCTTCGTAGGGCATACGATCGCGATCCCGCTCCAGCGGATGACGGCAGCGCGCAAGAAACTTTGGAGGAGCCTTCCAACGACTGGCCTGGAGCCGATGAAAAGATTCAACCTGGTGACGTGTGAGATGCCAGTCGAACTGAAGTCCATACTGGATGACGTTGTCGAGAAAGTTCGCAATGCTGCACCGCGGATTTTCGATGAGGCCGTCGATAAGGCCAAGGCGAGCGGCAAGCCTGTTCCCCGCAAGTTAGACTTCGTTAAATTCGGCATTGCCGTGTTCATGCGCAACGGGGAAATCGCGTCTGCAGGCAACTGCCGCGTCGGCTTTCCCATTCAGTCGATCTCCAAGGTCTTCGCACTGGAGGTTGCCCTTGAAGCCCTCGGCGAGAAGCTGTGGACGCGCGTCGGCCGGGATCCGTCCGGCGACCCCTTCAACTCGATCATTGATCTGGAACGCGCCAGGGGTGTTCCACGCAACCCGTTCATCAACGCCGGTGCGCTGGTTGTCTGCGATATTCTGGTGGGTCTTGGCGGGCGCGCCGGTCCGAACCATCATGTTGTCGACCTCGTGAAGCGGATGCTCGACGGTGACGTTCCGCGACTCAGCCGGGACGTGATGGATAGCGATCGCACCAGTGGGGACTTGAACCGATCTTTGATGTTTATGGCCAGACACCACGGGAACTTGAAAAACGCGGTAGAGAGGGTCATGGATGCCTATATCCACCAGTGTGCGGTCACCCTGGACTGCCGCAGCCTTGCGAGGGCTGGGCGGTTTCTTTTGCTTGATGACCCCGACGACGAAGACGGTGTGAAAATTGCGGCGGCGCGGCGGGCGCGGCGCATCCTGTCGATCATGATGTTGTGCGGCCAATACGATGGTTCAGGTGATTTCGCCTATCGCGTTGGCCTTCCGGCAAAGTCCGGAGTAGGGGGCGGCATTTTGGCAATCGCCCCTCATCGCGCCTCGATTGCGGTCTGGTCACCAGCGTTGGATCCAATGGGCAATAGCTGGCTCGGAACTCTGGGCCTTGAGTTCCTGACGTCGAAAACAGATTGGTCGGTTTTTGGTGCGTCTCGCCGCGCGTTTCGCGAGAGTCAATCATAGGGTCAATTTTCGCATCGGTTTCCCCGCGTTTTCCATTCCATTCCAATCCGGACTTCGGCTTGGTGAAATTTAGTGTTTCAAAGCAAAGGCAAAGCGGATCAAGGGCAAAAGAAAATACAGATCAAATTAGCGCGGACATGAACAGGCTGGCTCAGATTGACGGGTGCAACGTCTCTCGATGCATTTTCCAATGTTTGACGATCACCGTGTCTCGAACGTGCCAGCCAAATGGGACTGGCGGGCGTCCACTCCCGGTTTTGGGCGCCTCTTCTGGCCGAACGTTGGAATGTTCCACACCTTTGAGAGCGTTCCTGCCGGCGCTTCGCACAGCCTGTTGGAAATGTTGCTTATTCGACCCCGTACGTGGTCCCACCGTGCAAGGGTCCCTGCCGCGTTGAAGTGGGTTTACGGAGACCGCTTCCAGGTAAAATTCTCTCTGGCGCATCGTCTTCAAATAGGGCACGAATGCGCCCATGTCCCTTTCGAGCCAATCCCTTCTGCGATCCACCTCTGTGTTCCTTCTTATAGGTTTTACGGCGCTGATGGCTATCGTGGTCATGAACTTCTGGCTTGGTGAACGGGCGCAGAGCAATTTCGAAGATGCAAGCGCGGCCCGTGATACGCGGATCGCAGCAGTCGAGTTAAGAAATGCGATGCAGACGGCCGAGTCCAGCCAGCGCGGGTTCATCATCACGGGCAATGAAATTTACCTTGCGCCTTATCAGGCCGCTAAAATCCAGGCGCGCCGTCATCTATCGTCGTTACAGACGTATCTGCCATCCTACGCTGGTTCCGACGTGAAGTTGGAGCGGCTGAGTACACTGCTCACGGCCAAATTCGAGGAACTGGATCGAACGATAGATCTCAAGCGGGACAAACGCGACGAGGAGACCCTGGCTATTATTCGCACCAATAGCGGCAAGGCATTAACGGACGAAGCCAACGTGTTCTTTGCAGGTATAATCGGGCAAGCAGATAGCAGGCTGACGGCGGTTGTGGAAGAAGAGCGGGCGAACTCCGGGTGGCTTCGTCTTGTGTCGGGCATCGGCGCGCTGGTCATCATCGCTGTTGTCGGTGGTGCTGCCTACGGTATCGCAGGCTACACCAGGGAACTGCGGACCACGCGGGACGAGGTCAACGCTCTCAACAGCGAGCTCGAGCAACGTGTCGTTGCCCGCACCGCCGATTTGGCGCAGGCCCGTGACCGCGCCGAAGTGCTTCTGTCGGAAGTCAATCACCGCGTTGCCAACAGCCTCTCTCTCGTCGCATCTCTCGTCAGCCTCCAGTCCAGGGCTCTGGTCGATCAGTCTGCCAAGAACGCGCTAGCGGAAACCCAGGACCGCATCTTCGCGATCTCCCTGGTCCACAAGCGGCTTTACAGCTCGGCCGATGTGCGCACGGTCGAGTTAAGCGAGTACCTGAGCGGGTTACTTGAACACCTTCGAACGTCGTTGCGAAACGAAGGGCACGGCGTAATCCTGTCATTCGAGGTCGAGCCGATCGAACTGGAAACGGATGCCAGCATCAATCTCGGCGTCATCATCACTGAACTTGTCACCAATGCCTTCAAGTACGCCTATCCCGATGGACCTGGACATGTTCGCGTGCGGGTGAGAACTGTCGGTCAACAAATTGAGGTGGTTGTGGAAGATGACGGTATCGGCCGCGTTGAAGGTGGGCCGGCGAAGGGGACTGGCGTGGGCACCCGCATCGTCAACGCGATGAGCATGAGCTTGGGGGCGAGCATTGAGTATCGCGCGCGGGATCCGGGCACTGCTGCCTATCTCGTGTTTGCGCCAAAGGCGAAGCACGGCCTTGCTGCACAATGAGGACCTTCGGGATGGAGCCATGGGCGGCTTCGAATGCGCATGCTTGGGGGAGTAGAATGATGTGTGACCAATGCAACGCATAATTTTCCTCGCGGTCGCGATGACGGCCGGCCTCTGTTCGGCAAGGGCAGAGGAGGGGTCTCAGGGCCTCACGCAGAGGACCACTCTTCCGCCTTTTCAAGAAGCTGCGCCCACTTGTGGCAAGCCTCCGGGACTGACGCGTGTCCTGGCATACGTCCAGGAAAATCAGCGTGAATTCCTTGAAGGGGTTAACCACGGACTGGTAATGGCTGCCCGCGACCGCAATCTGATGTACAAGCGCAGCCTTGCGGAAAACAACGCCGCCAAAGCGGTGGCGGAAATAAGAGCTTTCAAGGACGCCAAGGTCGGCGGGTTGGTTGCGACCTCCTCGGATCCGGCTGCAGTGAGCGGCAGTCTCCAACAGACAATCTGGTCGGGTGCCTTCGTTGGGACCATTGTGCCGCCGCCAGCAACCTTGCTCCTCAATGCGCCGCAATATGCAACCGGAAAGGCGCTGGTAGATGCAGCAATCGCCCACATCAACACCAAGCTCGGCGGCAGGGCCAATGTCGTTTTATTGACGCAAGACACGATGGAATTTCTGACACCAAGGTTTGAGGCAATGCGCGATGCCCTGGCCATGATCCCCGGCGTGACGATTGTCGCCGATATCGCGCCAAATCCAGTCACGCAGGAGAGCGGCTTTGCGACCATGAATACGGTCCTCATGGCCAATCCCGACGTGGATGTCGTTCTCGGCGGCGATGCCGTGGTACTCGGCGCGCTAAAGGCGCTTCGGGCCGCGGCCAAGGATCGGCCCGATCAATTTCTCGGTGGGATTGACGGTGAACCGGAAGCGGTGTCCGAAATAAAAAAAGACGATAGTCCCTTCAAAGCCAGTATCTCTCTGTCCTCGCCCGTATTCGGCTACGCGATGGGGCAGTTTGCGGCCGATTGGCTGGAGGGTAAAAGCGTTCCTCAAACGATGGATATCCTCCCCATTGCGATTACGAATGAGAACATTGCCCAGTATCAGGCAGACTGGGAGAACCCGGCAATTGTCTTTGCCGATCGCGGCCGCAGGGATCGCTACCTCAAAATGTATGGCAACATCTGTTACGATACACGTGACAACTACGTGAACTTTCCCTGGTCATCAGAAGTCAGGAAATAGAGGCTTTTAACAGTCGCGCGTCTTGCGCCTGGCCGAGGAAGCCATCGCTCGTGTGCACGTCGGGGCTTGACCTCGCCCCAGGGGCGTCCCCTGCACATTCTGGCATGAGTGGCACATTCCTTCTTGCCGGACGCTTCGGCGTCACCACACAGCTTTCTGCCAAAGCTCTGCGGCTCTATGCCGAGCATGGGGTTGCTGGTGCCCGCCCATGTCGATCCGGCCACCGGATTTCGCTATTACTTAATGGAGCAGTTGCCCCGTGCCCGGCTGATTGCCAAACTACGGCGGATTGGCCTCTCGGTGGTGCGTGTCGCGCAAATGGTAGAGATGTCACCGTAGGCACGCATCGTGGGACTGGACAGTTGGCTCGCTGGCGAGAAAGAACGCCATACCGCATAGGCAGAGCTGACCGAGGCAATTTCGCGCCAGGCCCATCGAGCCGTCACTGATTAACGCTGCCGCAACCCGCGCTGCATCCGCCATCAAAGTCATCTACCGGCAGCGCAATGTTGGGGTCGCGGCGCTCGATGGCTTGACGGCTGAAGCCGAGGCCTGCATCCGCGCGTATCCTAAAGCAAACGGCCTAGTCGCCGATGGCAGGATGCGCATTGTTTTCCACGATTTTGTCACCCGTGACAATGAAGGGCTCGTCGGGTCGCCGTCGCCTATCGGGGCAGTGTCGAGCCCGACGGCGACCTTCGGTTGAGGTTTCAACCGGCGCGACGCGAGGTTTTCTTGCCCGTTCCCGCTGACTATGAGAATTTTCCGATGGTGCTGCGCGTCTACGATGCCTTGGAACCGGCAAACTTTCCTTTGTACCACTTGTTCCATTGGTGTCCCCGGCTACGTTCTCGGGGATCAAACCACTCACCACCGAACTGCGCCATGAATTTCTCGGCATCCTCTTTCAGTGAGAAGCACTGAACGACTAACGTCTTGTCATCGTGGCATAGGGAATGGCCGCGGACGCACCGCGAAAGGCCCTTGCAAAATTCGTCCTGGATCGCGGTTTGCTTGTCGGTACAAAGAGCGCTGTCCAACGCAACTTGAAATGGCCAACCGCGATCAATGCCTGCCGCAGTCAGCTCACCCTTACGAGCGCTCATACTTTTGTTTCCCGTTTGTTCCTGATAGGATTTGCCACCTAATGTGAACTGATACAAGTCCCCTATCGGGCAACTCAGTTTCAGAGATTGGCGGGTTTAACCGACCCCGATCTTTCAGCGTCGCCGTGGGGCTTCGCTAAAAGAATCGTTTCGATCAGTCCTTCGGAGGTCTGTTTGCCGATTTTCAGTTTTCCGACCTGGTGAAGCTCCGCCAAGCCGCTCTCGATTGGGACGCCATTTTCCACGAGCAACGACTTGATCTCGTCGATCGTCTGCACCTCTGAGCCGACCAACAGTTCCGTCCCGCGCAGTCTTGTGAGCAGATATGTAAAATCTTTGGACATAACAACGATCCTGGCAGTGTTGGGGCTGACACATCCGCCAGCCCCGACAATAATTAGCCTTCGGCTTTTTGGTTCACGACAGAGGTGGCAATAGCGGTTAGTGCCAGATCGGTGGCTTGTTCCTCATCAAGCGTAGACTGCAGAATCTCGGCGGCTTCTTCATAGCCAAGTTCCAGCGCCCACGTGCGCAGCGTGCCGTAGCGTGACATTTCGTAGTGTTCGACCGCCTGGGCGGCAGCAAGGAGGCCAGCATCAAGGGCAGGGGAACCTTCATATTCCTCCATGATTTCGGCACCCTCGTCAGTAATGCCGAGGATAGCGGCGCACGTTTTCGCCTCAGGCTCCTCGCCGATCACGTTGAAGATGGCTTCTAGGCGGGTCACGTGTATTTTGGTCTCGTCCAGATGCTTGCGAAAAGCAGACTTTAGCTGAGTATTTGTCGCCGCTGCTTCCATCTCTGGCAATGTGTCAACGATCTTCTGTTCGGCAAAATAGACGTCTTTGAGCGTGTCGAGGAACAGGTCTTCGAGTAATTTGGCCATGGGATTGTTTCCTTGGGACATTGCACCGACAGCCGGGCAATTGTGTGCCAACAACTCATTGGCGGACCCAATGTTCCGTCTCGCCACGCCACAGGTGCATCGCCAACTTCGCGCCTTGATGGGTCATATCCGCCTAGCGTTCCTGCCGTTGGAAATCGGTTGCGTACCTCAAAGAGAATGTCACATTTCATCTTGTGCACCTAGTACACTAGACTATGGTCGAATGCGCTGGAGGCCGCAGAGGAGGTGGCTTCTCAACAAAAAAGATGTCAATCCTTGGGAGGAAATGATGCATAAATCCGATACCGCAATACCACCAATGGACCTGAATATGCTCCAGTCCGTTCTCGACGCTTGGTGTATTCAGCAACACATTCTGCGCAAGGATGCGACTGCGGAAGCGAGGATATTGATCAATGAGTATAAGCGCGGCAATCGCTCACAGATTAAACTCGTCGACGCACTTATAAACAGCACCACGCACTAGCGATTGTAGTCGAGAACCCGGCCTCAGCAGCCGGGTTTTTCATGTCGAATAAATACGCGATTCCGGATTTAACGGGTCACCGCAGGAAGCCGTCGCGTCCGAATTCTTCCCAACCCGCCAGTTCCGTGCTCGTCTCAGCAGACCCCGCTTCTGGTGACGGAGAACTCGACCCCTTCTTCAATGATCGCGTCAGTTTCGCTTTGTAAGCAGCCCGCCGTCGGTTTTCGGCCGCGGCCGCCACGTCATCCTCGCGCCATTCGTCAACGGCACTGCTATCGAGAAGTTCTTCGACAAACCGTGGATCAAAAACGTGGAAGGTGATCTGCCTGGCGCGGCCCGCGAGTCGTACGGTCCTTGTCCCCGCGCTGGGGAGGCGACCGTCGGCAAGCCAACGGTGCCTCTCCCCAGGCTTGATTGTCAAGATGTCCTGAATCTCGCGGGGGATCACGGGGAGGCTTTCGATATCCTTCATTGCCGCTGAGACAACGCCCGCTGCGGCGTTGAACTCGGTCTTCGCTTCGGATGCCATTGCAAGGACCAGTTCGCCAGATTCGAGAACCAGGGATTTCTTTGAGGAAATCGGGAGGCGCGCCCGTATCTCGAGAAGTATTCCGTGTGCGCGCACCGACGACCCAAGGGTGGCTTTCGATGGCAGCGTCCAAGTTCTAAGGAGTTCGATCTCGTTTTGCTCACGTTTCGGCATGCTGCCTAAATGGCGTTGAATTTAGTCAAGTCAACGGAGGGCGGATGGGCCATTGGGCACGAGATTATCTTGCATCATTGCTTTGCAGGCATTTCCAGCGCCGCGAACCAGTCCGCATAAGGCGTATTCTTTGCCATGTGGCTGTTGTAGTCAGGGGCTCTGTCGTCCCACCACACCGGGCCGCGTTCGCCAAGTGCGATCTTGGCTAGGTCTACCCGCTTCCGCGCCAGCGCCGTCGCGACCCTCTCGCCTTCAGCATCGCGCACCATCCGTCTAGCAGACATCAGTTCCTTCACGAGCCGATCTCGCTCGCGTTCACTGATAGCTGGATTGCTCCTGCGCCACAATCGGCCGCGAACGACGAAATATCTTCCATCGGGGGTGTCGGGGTACCGACTTCGATCTTCGGGTTTTTGTCTCATGACAAAGGAATTTTAATGAGGCCGATTGGTTCCGGATGCGAGGTGGCGGCGTGTGAATTGGACACGACGCAGCGATTTCTCCGATTTCTCGCTGCGTGCAACGACACGCCAAGCGAGCATCCAATTCGTCCGCTGAGTCCTCCACCAGCCCACGGGGAGAGCCGCATGGTCGATCCACCGGCAGAAATGGCACGTGGTATGGAGTGGAAGGTCGAACTCGATCAGACCGTGGATTATGCCGTTCAGCTCATTCTTGAGGAAGCCATATGCTGGGTTGGTAAAGAGCTGAATTCCTGACTGCCATCATGAGCGCAGCCTCGTTAGATGGAAGGATGCCGGATCGTTGGAAGTCTACCACGCTTGAAGGCTCCATTCAGGAGATTCGTCGGCGAAGGTCCACCGAATACGGTCCGAAGTTCTTGCAATCATGACAAACGCTCGGCTTACGAATGCATTCCGACCAGGTTACCGCATACCGTAGTGACGAACGGCTTCACGCATCGCTCATTAGAGCAGGCGCTCGCCGAAGGGATCGCCATGGCTCTTGAACTGAACAAAAAAGGCCGCTTGAAAGGCGGCCTCTTTGTATCGAGCGAGTGTTTTGTCAAACTATCTCGGGCTTTATCGACGGTACAGATTGGCGTGCCCCAGCTGAGATTTCGTCATCGGCTGGGATTGTTCCGTTCGGCGTCAGTTCATTGACAGCTTTGGGGAGCTCGCGGCTCAGACGGCTTAGTATTTCGTCAGGCGATAATCCTGTTCTCGCTGAGAGATCGGCGAGAACGTCCGGTCCGAGTGCCTCCGACAACTGGCCATCGTTGATTTCTGCATTTGGCCCGGTTTCAACCCACGATTTCGCAGTTTCGCCGTGCCCGTTCTGCTGGAACTGCTTCAGTAAATCGCCAAGACCTCTGCTTAGTATACCTCCGGTCGAAGCGCCGCCCGGAAGACCCCCAAGGCCTCCCAGACCACCAGTTCCGCCGCCCAAACCTCCGAGCAACCCGCCAAGACCACCCGACTGTTGACCTGGCGTCCCATCCCCCTGAGGGTTCTGGAGACCGCGCAGGAGTTCGCCGATCTTGTCCCTGTTTTGAAACCCGGCGACTGCCAGGACTGCGAGAAGTGCCTTCAATGCGCTACTTGCCATTTCCGTGTCTCCCGTTGCTTGTTGGAGGGATCAACCCTCGGCCTTCTGACCAAGTTTTCACGGTTGCGTGATTGTTCTTGAAACGCCTTGGACGAGCACAAGTTCCTCTCGCCCATGCGAAGGTCAGGTACCGAGAAAATGGCGGCGATAGCCGCCCTGGCGGTCATGTGAACTTAGTCTCGACGGTTGCCGATAGCGCTGTTCATGTGGACTATGCTGTCGCGGCTGGATTTTTCTGGCAAGTTTGCTTTGATGCTCGAAAATCCAATAGGTGGCACGCAGTTTTCAGAAACGCGCATCAAATCCACCCCGTCTTCTTAAAACGGTAGAAGAGCACGCCGCACAGGGTGACGATGACACCCAACACCACGAAGTAGCCATATCTGCTTTGTAGCTCCGGCATGTTCTGAAAATTCATCCCGTAAATACCCGCGATCGCGGTGGGTACGGCGAGGATGGCGGCCCAGGCGGCGAGCTGTCTAGTGATTGTGCCTTGCCGTTGTTGTTCGAGAAGATTGCTGGCCTCGAACACCGAGGTGATGACGTCCCGGAGACCGGACATCATGGTCTCAACGCGTTTGACGTGATCGAGGACGTCCCGGAAATATGGTTTGGCGTTGTCGTCTACGCAGGGTAGTTCAAGATGCGTCAGTTTTCCAACGACCTCTGCCATGGGCCCCAGTACGCGCTGGAACAGGATGACCTGACGGCGCATCCGGAAAATTCGCCTGATCTGCTCGCGCTCTAGGAATGAGATCAGCATGTGCTTTTCCATGGCGAGCACGTTGTCTTCCATTTTTTCGACCATCGGCAGGTAGCCGTCAACTATGAAGTC
This sequence comes from Rhizobium sp. PL01, assembly GCF_033447125.1. Lineage (NCBI taxonomy): Bacteria > Pseudomonadati > Pseudomonadota > Alphaproteobacteria > Hyphomicrobiales > Rhizobiaceae > Rhizobium > Rhizobium sp. PL01. The sequence goes on from NZ_JAWQUM010000010.1 coordinate 260,937, forward strand.
GATGATCGCATGCAGGACATAATCCGGGCCGTGATTCAACAAGTTGGGCGACTGTTCAAGCTGGTCCCGTAACTCCTTGTGCGCGCGCGCCGAACCGTGACGGACGCTGATGACGTGATGCTTGCCGACGAAAATGCAGGTCTCTCCGTTGACGATCTTGTCACCCTCCAGATGCGCGGTCTTTGCGACGACGAAAAGCTGCTCCCCGTACACATCGACCTTAGGGACCTGACGGCCGTTAAGCGCATCCTCGACTGCCAATGGATGCAGTCCGAACATCGCTTTGAGGTTGTTCATCTCATCGACTGTCGGTTCGGCGACACCGATCCAGGCGAACTCGCCGTCTTTCGGTTCGAACGCCTTTTCGCCGAGCGGCAGTTCTTCGCCGCGTTTTCCGCCGCGGTAGATGTATGAGGCAACGACTGTCATGGAAATCCAGATGCTTTTAGAAGTTGAAGGTCGTACCAATTCTCGCGACGGCGTAGCGTCACGGCAAGTAGCTCTTACCTGCGGAGGTTGGCTTGTGCGTCAATTAGCCTCGTGGTCTCATCCGCTGGATCAAGGGAGCCGAGGCATGAACGAGGACGATGGTCAGGCCGCCGATCAGTATGGCAAGGGCGGCCTGGATCGTAGATGTTGTCGTCCAATGGAGGATTTCAGCGAAGTAGGCGGACACGCTTCCAGCTTCCGCCGCTATCGCTTCGATGAAGTGTTCCGGACCATGATAGCCCAGTTCTGCCATACCGTGCACCAGAATGCTTCCTCCGACCCATAGCATCGCAGCCGTACCGACCATGGCCAGAATGTTGAGAAAAACCGGGACTCCTACGACAAGCCCGCGCCCGAGCGCTCTCAGCAGGCCGAGGGATGATCCAGCGAGGGACAGACCGACGTCGTCGGCCTTCACGATGAGCGCTACGACGCCGTAAACGGCCAACGTGATCAGGATTCCCACCGAAGCTAGCACCGCCGCTTGCGTGTAAATGTTGGACGCCGCAACGTTGGCCAACGTCAATGCCATGATTTCGGCGGATAGGATGAAATCCGTCCTTATCGCCCCTGAGACCTTCTGATGCTCCAGTGCGGCCGGATCGGATGTTCCCGATACTGCAGCCTCGTGATTGTGGGAGTCATGAGGCACGAAGGCTTCGTAGAGCTTTTCTGCCCCCTCATAACACAAGTAGACGCCGCCGATCATCAAAAGCGGAGTAATAGCCCATGACGCGAAATAGCCGAGAAAAAGTCCGGCTGGCAGGAGGTAGAGAAGCTTGTTCTTCAGCGACCCCAGAGCAATCTTGGCGATGATCGGCAGTTCGCGCGCCGGGGACAGGCCGACGACGTATCTCGGCGTCACAGCCGCATCGTCGATTACGACCCCTGCCGCTTTTGCCCCCGCCTTTGCGGTCTGCGCGGCAATGTCGTCCAGGGACGCCGCGGCCAGCTTGGCGATGGCAGCGATGTCGTCAAGGAGTGCGATCAGTCCTGTGGCCATGTGTCTTTCCGATTGGTTCTGAGAATTATCCCGTCACGGGAAAATGGGCGTATGGCGTTCCGAAAGGCATAGAGCGGACTTGTGCCTATATCGCCTTAAACCACCCCGATCGAACCGAGAAGTAGCACGAGAGGTTGATTTCTGGTCAGGCCCGGCGGCGATGGTTGCTGTCACGGATGCTCCAGCGCCGCTTGGCGCTCTGCATTGCGTTCACACTATATGGTGCAACGCAGCGGTCCCGGCAACTCTCGCATTCGGCTCGGCTGGATGATGAATGCGAGCGACTTGCCCCAGCTAGCTTTCAGTGCTGTCACGTGTGTCCAATGCCATGTCATGGAGTGCCTGCGTGTCTTCGAGATTATATTCCGCGGACAGGATGACGCTTAAAAACGCCGCGCGGGCAATCTCCTTCTTCGTGGCTTCTGGATGCCGATCTTTCACCGCGGCAATCAGCGCCTTGGGTTTCATACCTGGCGTTACGAGTTGTCTGATCGTGGCCGCGATCCCTTCGATCTCACGAAGTTCTTTCTCGCGCATGAGTATCTCCGATGGATAGTTGCCCCGCAAAAATGCCATTTTTGGATGAGAATTTCATGACTGTGCCAACAGACGGCCGATCATGTCGCACAGCCGGCCTGGGATGCGTCGTCTCTTGGCGCAGCGATCGGACTTGGGAGCGTTGATAGCCTACACTTCGGCGGGTCGTCCTACCCTACACGTCATCGATTTCAAGACGAAATGCCCTCAACCGCGCAGTTTTGTTGTTCCGAGCCCCAAGTTGGTTTGCCGTCGCCGAAGCGATCCCGTCAGCTTCGCTCAGTCGCCAATCAAGCTGCGCGTCGTGATGCACTTGGATGCTTCACGGACATAGTCATCAGAAATGGTAATATCTGCGGACAGCGCCGAGCACCGCAGGCCAGATTCTCGAGTTTGGAGTACAGCATATGAGCGACCCCTATAATCTCTCACGCTTCATCGAGGCGCAGGCACTCGTTTATGACACTGCCCTTGGAGAGTTGGAGCGGGGCCGCAAACAAAGCCACTGGATGTGGTTCATTTTCCCGCAGTTTGCTGGCCTCGGCCATTCGCCAACCGCGATCAGGTTTGCGATTTCCGGGCTGGACGAGGCTCATGCCTATCTCGCCCACCCGTTGCTTGGTGATCGCCTTGTCAAGTGTACCCGCGCGATTAACGTGGTCCGCAATCGCACCGTCCATGAGATATTCGGGTCTCCCGACGATCTGAAGCTGCACTCGTCGATGACGCTGTTTCGGGAGACGGCCAACGATCCCGAGCCGTTCCGCACAGCCATTGAGCGATACTTTGGCGGTGAGGCCGATGCGAGGACTCTCGAACTCCTTAAAGAAGGACTTGCGCCCAGGGCAGGGCATTGATCGTAGGCATTTTATTAAGATTGTTGGCTAAGAGTCCTTTCTTATGATCGACCGAATTCGTCGGGAGTGCGTTGTATTTAACGAACGAAGGAGGCGAGCATGTATCAGCGTACCGTCCTAGTCGTAGACGACGAGCCATTGATCAGGATGGCCCTGGCGGATTGCCTTGCAGACGAAGGGTACGCTGTCCTGGAGGCCTCGAATGTCTTGGAGGCTGTTGCAGTGTTGGGTCGGCATCGGATCGACGCGCTGATTACCGATGTGGACATGCCTGGCGCGTTAAACGGCTTTGATCTGGTGAGATTGGTTGCCAGCTATGGCGCAAGGGTCGCGATGATCGTGACCTCGGGTGGCCATTCCGCGGCCGAGATCGAGGGAGAGCGGGCCTGCTTTCTGGCGAAGCCGTATCGGATGGAAGCCATTCTCATGGAGTTGGGTAACCGGATGCCGTCAGTTGACGATCCTGCGGCGGCTTTAACGGGCTGACCCGTCTTCGCTATGTCCGCGCCATGCCGAGGGACGTGCTGTCGAATATGTCGTTCGGCGACGTCGGATCAATTATCCGCAGGTCCTGAAAATCCCGCTTGCCAAATTCATTTAATGATCATCAATCGTTTCGATGGCTAGCCGCAGTGACTTCGTCGCGCCGGATGCACTCATCGAACATTTGCATCGCTGGGGCTTTGTTTGAAGCGGATCGGCTTGGAAGCAGGCCCATTGTCTCAATGGTTGTATGAAGGTCTGACGAAAGCTGGCTTTGATGTTGTTCTGCTGGAAACCCGTCACGTGAAGGCCGCGCTGTCGGCGATCGCAGCAAGTACTGCGGCCGCATTGTGGGTGATCATGGCGGAAGGGAATTCCAGGGCGTGACGACGCCAACGACGCCCAGTGCCTCACGGCGCGCGATCATCTCGGCGCCGGCCAGATGGCTGGTGACGTTCTCGGTGTTTGGCCGCTTGCCTTCTTCCGCATGCCATTCGACGAATGATGCGGCGTACTCGATTCCGCCAAGGGATTCTGCTAGCGGCTTTCCCTGCTCCAACGTCACGATCAAGGCCAGATCGTTTTTGGCTCCGAGCATCAGCTCATACCAGCCGCGCAGGATTTTGGTGCGGTCCTGCGGCAAGAGCGTGCAGCATTTTGGAAAGGCACGTGTCGCCCGTCGTTGGCCTCTGTTGTCTCGTTGTCATCCAGACCGCAAACCTAGTCAAGCGGCACGGACGTGGCGGGATCGCGGACTTCAAAGGCCGAATGATACTCGACAGCCTGCATTGACGTTGTCTTCGAAGTGCCAAACCCGCTCGGTGACGTCCCTTCATTATGAACCTGGCCGATGTTCGCGGAAGGCGGCAGCAAGCGCGCGTAGTGCGTGACGGGATTTTGTGTCTGTCAGCGTGGAGAACATCACAATCTCGGTTGAAGGCAGTGGAGGTAGACCGAAACGTTGACTGACTTCTACGGTACCAGGAGGGGCGAGGCGACAGGAAAAGGCGGAGATCGCAAGGCCGGCCGAAACAGCCGCAGTGACCATCGACGATGTCCCGCCAAGGAATACTTCTGTCCATGCGATGGAAACAGCATCCAGTGCGCGGGTGGCGATGTCGCGGACACCACAGGCAGGAGAAAGTGCTGCCAGCCGTAGAGGCTCACCCCGACGATGTTCGAATTGTGGGGCAGCGAACCAGCCGAAATGCTCCGGGCCTAACACCTCGCCATCACGCCGGTCGTCTTCACGGCGCACTATGGCGGCATCCAGTTCCCCGCGATCGAAGGCGTCCAGCAGCAGGCGTGAATGATCCATTCTGACTTCGATGGTCAGGCCAGGATCGTGGGCGCTGAGCCGTGCCAGAAGGGTTGGCACCTCCGGTCCTGCCACATGGGCGGCGATACCAAGCCCGAAGCGGCGGCGGGCTGCCGACAGGCCCGCCACGGCACGGTCGTGGGCTGCAAGGAAGTCGCGGGCACTTGTCAGGAATACAGCACCTTGCGCCGACAGGCGTACCGAGCGTGGCGTCCGTTCTATAAGGCGCTGCCCGAGCCTGTCCTCAAGACGTTTCAGCTTGACGCTGATCGCTCCCTGGGTGGTGCCCAGGACTTGTGCGGCATGGGTGAAGCTTTGAAGATCGGCGATGGTGACGAACGCCTGCACGGCATCCACGTCCAAAGTGGTCATGGCAATGATCCGAAATTGTTGTCTCAGATATGTTCAACCATCCGGTTCAGCCGTAGTCAAGGTTTCGGTATATCGAGAGTCCACCAAGGCAACGCGCGAACTCAGGGCTGTGTATCCTCTCCAGGCTGAGTTCACGGTATGCCCTAATCAAGGACGACCGACCTTATCATGACCATCGCCCGATCTTTAACGGCCGGCAACCGAAGCGCCGCTCTCACCGCCGTTTGCCTATCCGCCTTGATGTTTGGCCTCGAGATTTCCAGTGTTCCAGCTATCCTGCCGACGCTGGAGCAGGTCCTGCAAGCGGACTTCATACAGCTTCAGTGGATTATGAACGCCTATACCATCGGAGTGACAATGGTACTGATGGCCACAGGCGCGCTGGCTGATCGCTTTGGGCGTAAACGAGTGTTCATGGCCAGCATTATCGCCTTTGGGTTGGCGTCTCTGGCGTGCGGGTTGACGGAGAGCGTTGCTGTGCTCATCGGCGGCCGTTTTCTACAGGGCCTGAGCGGCGGCGCGATGCTCGTATGTCAGATCGCCATCTTGTCACATCAGTTCCGCACAGCGCGTGAGCGCAGCATGGCCTTCGGCTGGTGGGGAATTGTCTCGGGTGTTGGGCTGGGGTTTGGCCCGATTATCGGCGGTACGATTGTTGCGCTGTGGAACTGGGAATGGGTGTTTCTAATCCATGTTGGGCTCAGCATCGCAACCGTGTTGCTGGCGGCCAGGGGCGTGCAGGAATCGCGCGACCCGGATGCGACGCAGCTTGATTTCATCGGCGTTACCACGCTGTCAGTGGCGGTGTTCTGCCTCGCTTTTTACATCACCCAAGGAGCGCAGCTTGGCTTTGCAAACCCGGCAGCGCTTGCGACCCTGTCTATCTCGATCGCAAGCCTCGTCGCGTTTATCATTGCGGAAAAATCCAGCGCAAGGCCGATGTTCGATTTCTCGGTGTTCCGCATTCGACCATTTTCCGGTGCCATCATTGGTTCCGTAGCCATGAACATCAGCTTCTGGCCGTTCATGATATACCTGCCGATCTGGTTTCAGGCGGGCCTCGGTTATGACAGTATCGCCGCCGGACTGGGATTGCTGGCCTATACGCTACCAGCCCTTGTCATTCCGCCGCTGGCTGAGCGCCTGTCCTTGCGCTATCAGCCCCACGTGGTCATTCCGGCTGGACTGTTCACAATTGGCCTCGGCTTCATGGTGATGAAGCTCGGAAGCAGTGGTGGGGATGCGAACTGGCTCACCATGCTGCCAGGTTGCATTCTGTCTGGGGTTGGGCTTGGTGCGACCAACACGCCGGTCACTAACACCACAACAGGCGCGCTGCCTCCCGCGCGCTCCGGGATGGCCTCAGGCATCGACATGAGCGCGCGCATGATCTCGCTTGCCATCAATATCCCCGTCATGGGCTTTATTTTGGTCGAAGGTGTGTTGTCATCGCTCAGGGCGAACATGCCGTTTGAAACGGACCCATCTGTCTTTCGCCCTCTTGCGGAGAAGATCGCCGCAGGAACCGCCGGTTCGCCGGGGTTTGGCGCATCAGACATCATCGTTCGCCAGGCTCTTGCGGAGGGCTTTGGCTGGGTGATGATCTATGGCGGCGTAAGTGTGTGGTTATTGGCAACGATCAGTTTTGTCGTCTTTGGACGTCGTAGGCCGATCGCATCTGTTTAGGCGACCAAATAGAGCAATCATAAAAGGCTAAACCGGCGCGATCTGAACGCCGCAGATTGGACAATAGATGAGTTGGTGAGCCGGATGGAACCATTGGTCAATCACAGCCTCCATATTCCGAATGGCAGCAGTGGGGCCGTGTCCGGAATCGCCAATTTCGGGCGCGATGATGAAAACGCCGAATTGGTTGACGAGATTCGTGAGCAGGGGTGACCTGAGTGAACGGGGAAGCCCCGGCAACCGAACTTCGGTGACACGCGATCTATTCGAAGTGCGTGCTGTCAGGGAAGGGGACCGTGCCGCCGCCTTGCTCATTTCATAGAGAGGGGTGCAGCGGGTTTTCCGGTGCTGCCTCTCCAGGCGTCACCGGGGCGAACGATGAGGCGACAAACCCTGTCACGCCCAACAACGTTTGCGATCGCATCGATTGGAACACGTGTTACCCACAACACGGCGGCGGGGAATACCCCAGACCCCGACGACCCGGAGCGCTTCTACATGACGATGACCTTCGATGTGCAGACCGACGGCAAGACTGTGCTGACTAGTCCCAACCATGCCGAACGGTACACCGTCGCTCCCTTCGGCAGAGTGGAGGAGAACCATGCAGCGCGCCTTCACACTCGGCACCCGATACCTCTTCCTTAGGCGGTCGGTTGCGGGATTTTGTGACAACCCACACCGGTGTTTTTGTCACGATCAACTCAACGCTCGCTGTACCGTATAAAATTGGGTCGCTCAGTGATTGTCACGTTTGTTAGAACTATTGACTTGGAGGGCGACGCTCCCGATACGCACGCGTCGTAACGCGGCAGATATCCGAAAAACATCATCCGGGTGCGCGTTCAAACCTTGTCGTAGGTAAATGACGTCAAGAGCGTCGTGACGAAATTACTGGCCTTCTCCTTGACGAGAGTTTCGGTCCATTCGTCTGTCCCTCTCAGCATGAGCCCGGTGTAAATGCTGTCGACTGCCGCCTCTTCAATGCGCTTGATATGCGATCGGAAGACTGCCTCGTCTCCGGTCCTATAAACATCCCGGACGACCATCCGCAAAATTTCCTGGATGGCGATCTGCCAGGCAGTGCTGATCGCCTGCAGCTCATTGGTTTCTTTTGTCATCACATCTCCGGGCGTTGCTGACGACGCGTTGCCACCAGTGACGCTAAGGGGCATGGCAGCATTGTGCGCGATACAAAAAAGGCCAGGCAATCGCCTGACCTCATAGGTAGTTTGCTTTCGACAGTGCCAGTACATCCGTGGTCAAAGGAAAGCAGTTACCGATTATACGGCCTGCAGGTTGCAGGCAGACATCTTGCCCGACTTGTTGTCACGCTCGAGGTCGAAGCCGATCTTCTGACCTTCGACGATTTCGCGCATTCCGGCGCGCTCGACGGCAGAGATATGAACGAAGGCGTCAGCGCCACCGTTGTCAGGCTGGATGAAGCCGAAGCCCTTGGTGGAATTGAACCATTTAACTGTGCCAGTGGTCATGACGAACCCTTTCATAGCAATAAGATGGCCGCCACGCGAACGCGTTGCGGATGGTGATAGCGATTGTTTTAAAGGGAGGGTTCGTTCAAAGCGCGTTGCCAATTGCGCGGTAACCAAAGCTCAGCAAGAAAAATATCGATGAGCTGGTATCGCAGTAAGAAGCTGGAATGTCAACCTCCCGTTTCTGGCATCGATAGTTCGGGTGGAAAGCCGTCGTTTCGCTGGTAGTCTTTCGCGTTTTCAAGGCAAGCTATAAAGCATGGGCCGCTTCTATCGGCGCGGCATGCACACCACATCATTGAAGTTTGGAGAAAGACAAATATAAGAACTAAGCGGCTTCTCCCACGATCCGCGCCATCGATTTTCAATATGCGCGAAGCATGTAGCGGAAGACGGATATGCCCAAACAAAAGAAGCCCGCTGTTGTCAGCACTGGAATTGCCGGATTGAATGAAATCCTGCGCGGTGGCCTGCCTGCCTCCAACCTTTATATGCTCCAGGGCGCACCCGGATCCGGGAAGACGACAGCCGCGCTGCAGTTCCTGCGCGCCGGCGTCGAGGCAGGTGAAAGCTGCATCTACGTCACACTTTCGCAAACCGCTGCGGAGCTCGAGGCCATTGCCGTATCGCACGGTTGGACGCTCGACGGGATTCGCGTCGAAGAGCTCTCGACATCAGGCACAGTCAATGAGGCCGATGACCAGAGCATATTTCTCACTGCCGATCTTCGGCTTGACGAGACCCGGAAAGCCATTGAGGCGGCAATTGAGGAGCATCGGCCCCGCCGTCTCGTTTACGATTCGCTTCTCGAGATCCGCCTTATCACTGGCGATAGCCCCCGCTTTCGGCGTGAACTGATCGGCTTTAAATCCTTCCTTGCGAAAAGGAACGTGGTGGCGCTGCTGCTGGATACTCAGACCCCCGGCTACGATCGCAGCGGCGAGGAGGTTGAAGGTCTGGCCCACGGCGTCATCCGTTTTGACAAGTCTCTGGAGGAATATGGCGGGGTGCGCCGCCGTATCGAGGTCTCAAAGATGCGCGGCGTGCCGATTGCCGACGGCTATCACGATATGGCGATCAGGGAAGGGGAGGGCGTCGTCGTATTCCCTCGCATCATGGCAAGCACTGCGTCGGAGAGCACAAAGCCGCAACTGATCAAGTCAGGGGTCGCCGAGCTTGACGAAATGTTTGGTGGCGGCCAAGAACCTGGGACCACAACATTGGTGATCGGACAGTCTGGCACCGGCAAGTCAACGATGTCATCCCTTTATGCGACGGCTGCGCTCGAGCGCGGTGAGAGTGTCGCGCTGTTCCTTTTCGAGGAGCGGCTGGAAACATTCTTCCGCCGGTCCGAAGGCCTGGGCATGGAACTCCGGCAGTTCCACAAAGACGGCAAGCTGATCCTGCGCGATTTCAATCCCAACGAAATCTCGCCGGGAGAATTTGGGCAAATCGTTCAAGACGCGGTCACGCAGAATAAGTCGCGCGTGGTGGTCATAGACAGTCTTACGGGCTACCTCAATTCTTTGCCGCACAGAGACAAAGCGGTTCGCGATATCCAATCACTTCTAAAATACCTGGCCCGCTCTGGTGTCCTGACCATGCTGATCGTTGCTCAGCATGGACTGATCGGACAGAATGTGGGTATTGATGTCGACGTGAGCTTTCTCGGTGACACCGTTCTGCTTCTGCGGATTATGGAGCACGAAGGGCGTCTTCGCCGAAACATTACCGTGGTAAAAAAACGCCATGGCCCGCATGATCTGAATGTCCGCGAACTGTTGATCGAGACCGGAGGCGTCAGCGTCGTGGCCTACAATCCGCTCCCAGACCCGAAATGAAGGCAGCCGCCACGGAAAGCGAACTCGACTGGGTGCTCGTCCTTGCTCCCTTTCGCAAGGACGCCGATTACATCGCTGCCTTTCTTCGGGAACACAACATCCAGGTCAAGGCTGCGAAGGTTGACGACCATCTGTTGGAGGATCTCACCCAGTCTCCGGGCATTATCGTCATAACTCATGAGGCACTCAATGCGCAGGTTGTCGCAAGAGTGGCGGCTCATCTTTCAGACCAACCGGACTGGTCGGAAGTGCCCATCATCGTGCTTCTGGAGCGCTCGGCGCCAATTGCAAGAATTCGCAGTCAGTTGCAAAATTCATGGCCAGGATCGCGGCTCTTGTTCCACACGCGTCCGATTGCGCCGCTGGAGCTTGTCAACGGTATCCAGTCGAACCTTTTGGTCCGGCTGCGCCAACGACAGGTGCGGGATTCCATCGAGCGAGAAAGAGAATTGCGTCTCGAGCTCAATCACCGGGTCAAAAATATTCTGGCGAGCGTGACATCGATTTTTCAGATGACAAGGCGCGGGGCGACCACCGTTGAGGACCTGGCCAGCGATTTTACCGGTCGCCTTCAGGCGCTTTCCAACGTGCATACAGCTGTTTTTGAGGCTGGTGGGGAGGACGTGTCCCTTTCAGCCGTCGTTGGCCTGACAGTGTCTCCTTACAACAGAGACGGCGTAAGTCGTATCCATGTCCGTGGGCCAGATCTTGTTGTCACCCGGGACGCAGGAACCACCATCGCACTGTGTTTGCATGAGCTCATCACCAATGCGATAAAATACGGCGCGCTCTCGCAATCCGACGGACATGTCGAACTTGCGTGGGCCCTTACCAAAGCCGATGGTCCTCAATTTTCTTTGACGTGGGTTGAAGCCGGGGGTCCGACAGTGCGTGAACCGAGCCGGCAGGGATATGGCACCCGCTATGTCCGTTCCGCGCTGGGATCTTTGTTTGGCAAGGCTCCTCAGATCGTATTTGCTCCGACCGGTTTCCAGTGCGGTGTCAGCGGTCCTGTGGCACGAATTTCCGCACAGAATGTAAATTCATAACCATTTCAAAAATCTGAGATTGACCGAGAATTGTCCATAACACTTTGAAAGGGAATTCAATCCACTACGGATCGATTCGGCCGTCTGCGCGTTCCTTGTCGACTTATAAAAAAGACATATCTGCAGCATCAAGGATGGAGAGATCGACGAATGGGGCAGAAAGGGATCACGGTTATTGTCGTCGAGGACGAACCGCTCGTCCGGTTGGATATCGTGATGTCACTTGAAAACGAGGGCTTCATTGTGCTTGAAGCCTCAAATGCCGACCAAGCCATCGATTTACTAACCGAACGTCCTGAAATCCGGTTGATGTTCACCGATATCGACATGCCAGGCAGCATGGATGGCCTGAAGCTGGCAGAAGCCGTGCGGGACAGATGGCCACCCGTCAAGATCATCGTCGCCTCCGGCCACCGCCAACTCACCGACGAACTGCTTCCGGTCGAAGGCCGGTTCTTCAGCAAGCCATATGACCACGCTCGCATCATCACGACGATTCGGGAGATGCTTGCCGTCTAGGTCGAAGTCAAGCGCGGTCGGAGGCTCGCCTTTTAGAAGCCCATGCCGCAACCAGCTGGAGGTAGGAGCGGTGTCCTTCTTAGGCTTTTCGGCAATCATGGCTTCCATAGTGATCAGCAGGCCAGCCAAGGACGCGGCATCTTGAAGGGTGGTTGTGGCCACCTTGGCTTTGTTGATGACACCCATGGCCAAGAGATCGCCATACACGCCACTCTGGCCATTCCAGCCGAACTGCAGATCCGACTTTTCACACACCTTGCCCACGACGATCGATACGTCGCCGCCAGCGTTTTCAGCGTCTGGCGAACGGGCGCTTCGTCCGCCCTCCGGACGATCACCATGCCCGCCCGCTGGTCGTCATTTGGCGAAGGCTGGGTTGTCGAGTGCCTTGGTTACGCAAGCAAGCACGACACTGCCTCACGGCGGGATTTCCTGTTCGATCGCCGCATGCGTGGCATGCACAGGGTCATCGTCCGGGTCCTTCTTTTCCTTGACCTCGAACTCTGTCGATCCACGTCTGCGTATGCCGGCGACCCACCGGCCAGCTTGGCCAGTCACTCATGCAACTCACTCATGAACCTTTTCGCGGTCTCCGTCGGAGAAGGTTTCCTCGATCTGCGCCCGGATTTGCGCAACGCCGCCATCGATTTTGGCCCTGGAGCCGTCGATGATCGTGGTATTCTCCTTTTCGATGAAGACTTTCTTGGCACGGCCCCGCATGTTGATCTCACTCGCAACATCGGCTTGAGTTTTGGGTTTGCTAGCGATCTGGCCGCACTCAGCTGACCCCGGTGATCATCGAAACAATCTCGTTCTTGTTGGTCTCTGCGGTCCTGCGGATACCGATCTGCTTGCCGCGGCGCAGGACGCAGATGCGGTCCGAAAGCTTGAATACCTGATCGAGGCTGTGGCTGATGATCAATACACCGATATTACGCGACTTCAGCGATTGGACGATCTCCTCGACCTTTGCCGTTTCGGCGACACCGAGCGCCGCCGTCGGCTCGTCGAGTAGGATCAGCTTCTTTGCCCAGCGCGTGGCACGCGCAATCGCCACGCCCTGACGCTGACCGCCGGAGAGATCGCGGATCGTTGCGTGTGCGGACGGAATGCGCACATCGAGTTCCTTCACCAGCTTTTCCGTCTCGGAAATCATCGTCTTGCGATCGAGCAGGCCGATGCCGTTGGTGAGTTCGCGTCCGAGGAACATGTTCATATAGACCGTCTGCTGGTCTGCCAGCGCCAGATCCTGATAGACCACCTCGATCCCGTGCGCGCGAGCCATGGTGGCGCTCGACATCGCGACAGTGTCGCCCTCGATAGTGATCGAGCCTGACGACGGGCCGTAGACGCCGGAGACGATCTTGATCAGCGTCGATTTTCCAGCGCCGTTATCGCCGACCAAAGCAACGATCTCGCCGGGATAGATATCGAGCGAAAAATTCTCGATTGCGACCACGGCGTCAAAGGTTTTGCGGATATCCTTGAGCTGCAGCACAGGGGCCTGAATATTCATGATCGTTCTCCTATACCGGCCAGGATTGAGGTTCGCCGAAACCATTCTCGATGCTTTCGACTTTCGGCAAACCCTTGGAAATTCCAGAGACGCCGACGACGTAGGCGCGGGTAACAAAGGCTTGCCCGCGAAAACCGAAGACGGCGGTGTCGCCGGGTTTCGGCGCTTTCGGTCCGGTCGCATCGATCATCGCGTAATAATCGATGGCGGATGGCGGCGGCACTTCGACACTGCGCAGCGAAGAGGCCGCAACGGTCGGCTCGTCTGAGACGATTGCCTTGACGTCATAGTCCGGAAAGATCGGGTCGATGTAGAAGCCGCCGCCGAAACAATAGGCCTTGCCGCCGGACAGGTGCGAGACCTCGGTGAGGTAGCAGACGGCCGGAAGCTCGGGCAGGTCTTCCACCACATGCAGCGCCGTTGTGCCGTGCAGACCGTTTCCGGGTTCGCATTGCGTCGCCCCGGCGTCAGCCAACCCCTGCAACAGAACGCAAGATGTCGTGCCCGGCGCATTGACCTCGACGCCGGTGCGTCCGGCTTTCGCCAGTGCTTCTGCCGCCTTGGTCAGCGTCGCCAGATTGTGCGTCGGCAAAACCTTGCGGCTCTTGTGGTCGAACAGCAACGCCGGAAACGTGGTGATCCCGGCAAACCGCCCGCCTTCCAGCGCATCGAAGGCATCGGCAACGGCAGCCACATCGGCAGCGCGGAAACCGCCTTCATGGCCACGATAGAATGTATCGCCCTCGGCCTTGATGCGGGCCAAAAGGTTCTGCACGTAGCCTGCGGCTTGCGCACCGGCAGCGGTCTCGCTTGCCTTCTCGTCATTGAACACCGTCCAATAATCCGGCCGGAAGGTCGCCGCAGCAGCCTTGGCTTCGTGGCGCGCCACCTGCTGCAGATGGCCGAGATGACCGACACGAAGGCCTGCCCGGTGGGTGGCGCGGGCGCAGGCCATGTCGACGGCCACGGAGCGATCGATACCACCACGCTGAACAGCAGAGCAAAAGGAGCTTGAGCGACCAACCTGCTTGGTCATGGCGAAAATCTTCAGGCCGAGGCGGTCAGCTTGCGTCTTCAGCACCCGGGCATTGGCCTCGACGGCGTCGAGATCGAGCACATAGGCATTGGCCGGGATCTTGCCGTTGCGGTGAAGCGCCATTGATGCTTCCAGGAATTTCGGGTTGCGGCGGCGCAGAACGTCGAGAAACATGGGATATCCTTTCTTCAGCGCAGCTTTTCGCGCAGCGACACGGCAACGGCGGCGAGAATGATGAGACCACGGACGATCATCTGGTCGGAGACGGAAAGTCCCATCAGGATCAGCCCGTTGTTGAGCATGCCCATCATCAGCGAACCGACGAGTGCGCCGATGATCGAGCCCTTGCCACCGTTGAGCAGCGTGCCGCCGACGATGACGGCGGCGATCACTGTCATGAGGTCGGTTTCGCCAAGCGTGTATTTCGCAGCCTGCAGGCGGCCGGCATAGAGCAGGCCGGCAAGGCCAGCGAGCGCGCCGCTGATCACAAGCACGGCAAGACGGATACGCGGTACGGAAATACCGGACACGCTGGCCGCGCGGGCATTATCGCCGGTCGCCAGCACATGCGCACCGAAGCGGGTTTCACGGAAGATCAAGTGCCCGGCGGCGATGGCAATCACCGTCCACCAGATCAGCGAGGGAATGCCGAGCAGCGAACCGGACCCGAAGAAGCCGGTGAATGTGCTGTCGGTGACCGGAATGGAGCGCAGGTTGGTCAGCGACCGGGCCACGCCGGCAAACAGCCCAAGCGTTGCCAGCGTCACCAGAAACGACGGCAGCCGGACATAGGCGACCAGCAGGCCATTCACCAGCCCGATGGCGACGCCTGCCCCTATCCCGGCGGCAATGCCGGCGATCATGCCATAGGCATTCATCGTCACGGCAGCAGAGAGCGCTGCGACCGCAACGATCGAGCCGATCGACAGGTCGATTTCACCTGCAGACAGCACGAAGACCATGCCGATCGCCATGATCGTGATCGGCGCCGTCTGCAGTACGATGTTGGAGAGGTTGCGCACCGTCAGGAACCCGCTGTCCCTCAGCACGATGGCAAAGAACAGGAAGATCGCCAGAAAGCCGACATAGACGACATATTGCTGGATATTGATGCGGCTGATCATGCTCATCGCCGGGTTGGCGGCATTGCTGTGAGCGCTGGACATAGTTGTTCCTTTGAAGAGCAGGGCAATGGGCGGGAACCTTTGGCTCCCGCCGGGCAGCGGCGCGCTTTACGACCGGCCGGTGCGACGACTTCAATCTGCGCGACTGCGCGACCCTTACTTAATGGCTTCGGCAATGGTGGCCGGAACATCCCTGTTGAGCGACGTCTTCCATCCGTCCTTGACCGTGTCCTTGGTGACCGCAAGCGAATCCACCACCAAGAAAGGCTCCGACTGCTTGCCGACCAACGATCCCGCCGCGGCACGCGCAGCAGTGACACCGATACTATAGGCTTCATCGGCCACGAGTGCTGCAACCGCGCCGCTCTTGACCATATCGAGTGCTGCCGGTTCGTTGAGGTCGAGCGTGACGATCTTGGTATGGGTATTGCCGGCAGCCCGCAGGGCGGAGAGAACACTCAGCGCCGGCTCGGCCCAGGTTACGTAGATACCGTCGAGGTCCGGGTTCTGCGTTACCATCGCCTGGGCGATCTCTTCCGCCCGTGCCGGATCGGCCATACCCGCTTCGGCGGTGATCTTCATGTCGGGATAATCCTTTTCGATCGTCGACTTGAAGGCCTGGTCACGCTGATTGGTGACGTAGAAATCGGCATCATGGAAGATATAGCCGACCTTGCCCTTTTTCCCGAGCGCTTCGGCCATCGCGACACCGGCCTTGTGTCCCATCTGGAACAGGTCGTCGGAGACGATCGTCACATAATCCTTGCCCTGCACATACCCTTGCGGCGAGTTGTCGACAAAGGCGAGCTTGACGCCAGCTTTCAACGCCGGATCGTAGATCGGACCGGCCGTTGCCGGATCGACTGGCAGCGACAGGATGATCGACGGCTTCTTGGCCAGCACCGTTTCGACGTCGGCCTTTTGACGCGCGGCATCGAAGCCCGCATCCGTCTGGGCGACAACCTCGACGCCGAGCCGCTTGAATTCATCTTGCGCGCCGCTGTTGACGGCATTGGTGTATTCGCTCATCTCATGCCAGACGAGGGCGGCGGTAAACTTGCCGTCCTTGATCCTGGCCTCTTCATCCGGTGTCAGCGTGAAGCTTGCGGCAGGGGTCGGCTTTTCGCCATGCGGGCCGGTGGTTGCGCCATCTGCGGCGAAAGCATGCGTGGCTAGAAGCGCTGCAACCAACCCGGCAGGGATCATCGAGAACTTGTTCATTGTTTCACTCCTCCAGAAACTCTTCGGGTGCGGTGACCGGCGGCAACATTGAACCGCCGGTCGTCGCCCATCACTTGGCGGCGTCAAGCACAGACTGCGGCGCGTCGCGATTTAGCGATTGCCTCCAGCCTTCGGAAACATCTGCCTTGGTCACGGTCAGCGCTGGGGCAACGATGAAGGCAGGCGTTTCCTGGCCGAGCAGGGCCTTGAGGCCCGTGGCTGCCATTGTCTGGCCGAGTTCGTAGGCCTTGTCGGCGACGAGCGCGACGATATTGCCACCCTTGACCATGTCGAGCGCTGCCGGTTCCGACAGGTCGAGCGTCACAACCTTGGTCTTGGTGTTCCCTGCGCTGCGCAGCGCCGAGAGCACGCCTTCGGCAGGCTCGGCCCAGGTGACGTAGATGCCGTCGAGATCCGGGTTCTGCAGCAGCATGGCATTGGCCAGCTCTTCAGCGCGGGCCGGATCGGAAATGCCCTGTTCGGCAACGATGTTGATGTCCGGATAATCCTTCTCGATCGTCGTCTTGAAGGCCTGGTCGCGCTGGTTGGTCACATAGTAGCTGGCATCGTGGAAGATGTAACCGACCTTGCCCTTGCCGCCGATTGATTTCGCCAGCGCATCGGCCGCCTGCTTACCCATCTGGAACAGGTCGTCGGTGACGATCGCCGCATAGTCGGTGCCATGTTTGTAGCCGGCCGGCAAATTGGAGAGGAACACCAGCTTGGTGCCATCGGCGACGGCCTGCTTGAAGGCTTCGGCCGAAGTCGTCGGATCGAGCGGCAGCGCCAGAATGACATTCGGCTTGGCGGCGAGCGCGGTCTCGATGTCGCTGCGCTGACGGGCAGCGTCGAAGCCTGCATCCGTCGTTACGACAACGTCAACACCGGCCTTGGCAAATTCATCCTTGGCACCGGCCGAAACCGCGTTGATGAAATCCGACGACGTGTGCCAGAGCAGCGCCGCCTTGTAGCCCTTGCCCTTCAAGGCAGCGATGTCGCTGTCGGAAAGCTTGATTTCAGCGCTCGGCGTCGCTGTTTCGCCGGCCGGGCCGACGGTCTGGGCATGGGCTGCGGTGATCATCGCGCCGGTCAGAAGCGCGGCATTCAAAAGTTTCCGGATAAGCATCTTTCTGTTCCCTTTTTTCAGATTATCGATGGTTCAGTTGGTCGTTCGACGATGCCGCAATAGCGTGCCATGAAGGTGGCGAACGCCACGATCCCGGCGAGGTATTCCTCGACATCGACATGCTCCTCGAATGTGTGGCAGTTACGGATATCGCCCGGCGCGCAATAGACGGCAGGTACGCCGAGCCGGTTGACGAAGAACGGTGATTCCGACCAGAACGGCGCGCCCTGTATCGTACCCCGGCCAGCCATCGCATCTTCGACCGCAGCGCAAAGCGTCGACACTTCCGGCAAGTCCCGATTGATTTCCGCAGCTGACCCGCCAAGTGCATGGTCGCGCCCAGCCGGGTAGGACATCTCGATCCTGATCTCCGGATCGCAGACTGCGCCGCGAATAACGCTTTCCAGTTCAGCAGCCGCGGTATCGAGAGATTCCCCAGGCAGGAGCTTGCGGATCAGCGATAGCGTGCACTCTTCCGGCACGGCGATGAAACCACCGCCCGAAAGCCCGGTAATCAACAGAAAGCCGCGCCCGATCAATGGATGTTCGGCCCGCGCAGAGATATCGTCTGAGTGTTCCCAGAGCGCCGACATCACCGAATGGCTCGCCTTAAGCGCATCGCGCCCCAGCTCCGGCACACCGAAATAGGCAGATTTGCCGGTGATCTTGATATCGGTGATGAAGAAGCCGATCTGCGCCGGATAAACCGCAAGCTGCGTCGGCTCGACATAGACTGCGAAATCCGGCTTTGCCACTTCGCCCGCTTCGATACGGTTGGTGTAATCCTTGATCCCGGCAGATACGCCGGTTCCCAGCTGACCGCTTTCCTCATCGCCAACAAAAGCGAAGGCGACATCGCCCTTGAGCTTGATCCCGGCCTTGTCGAGAAGCGACAGCGAGGCCAGCGAACTACAGATGCCGGCCTTCAGGTCACCCGCACCGCGGCCCCAGATCTGCCCTTCGATGAGGGGGGCGCCAAACGGGTTTTCCCGCTCGGTCCCGGCCCAATGCTCCCGCCAGCCATCGACATGCACGGTGTCGGTATGGCCGATGAACAGCAGCCGCTTGCCACCCCCCACCCCCCTACGCTCGCCGCGAATATTCGGTCGGCCCGGTAGGAAATCGGAAACCGTGATGCCGCCGATCTTGCGTGCCAGCATCTCACCTTCGAGATAGCTAACAAAATTAGCCTCGTTGCCGGTAATGCTCTCCGCCCCGATCGCGCCACGCAACAGGGCAATCGCATCGTCGCGATCAAGCGCCGCGCGCAGCCTTTCCGTCAGGGCGTTTGACGGGCTCATCGCAACGCCTCCCTGAACGTGACGGTTTCCGCCGGGGGCAGCGACATGCGGCTGTCGGGCGCATCGGCGCCGAACAGGGCATTGTGCAGATGGCTGAGCCCGATCGCCGCCGCGCCAACGATGGCCGCGCGGGGCCCGAGCTGGCTCGCCTCGATATCGACGGGATAGGGAAAGCAGGTTG
The DNA here is from genome assembly GCF_033447125.1 of Rhizobium sp. PL01. Taxonomy (NCBI): domain Bacteria; kingdom Pseudomonadati; phylum Pseudomonadota; class Alphaproteobacteria; order Hyphomicrobiales; family Rhizobiaceae; genus Rhizobium; species Rhizobium sp. PL01. The sequence goes on from NZ_JAWQUM010000010.1 coordinate 280,089, forward strand.
GCAGGAATTTGCGGATGCGCTCGATCAGTTCCGGCCGCAGACCGATTGAGCCACCCATGATGACCTTTTCCGGGTTGGCAATCGCCGCAATGGCACTGATGCCACGGGCCAGATATTTCGCCGTCTCGTCCAGCGTCGCTTTGGCATGCACATCGCCGCTCGCCGCCCGCTCGAAGATGATCGGCACGGTCACCATCTCGCCGGACGCCGCAGCGTAATGTTCCATGATGCCGATCGAAGCTGTGACCCGCTCGAACGCACCGGTGCGTAGCGATTCCGGATCGAAAGGATCAGCGCCGAACGGCAGGAAGCCCAGCTCACCGGCGGCATTCATCGCGCCGCGCACCAGTTGACCGCCGACCATCAAGCCGCCACCGATACCGGTGCCGACGGCGATAAAGGCGAGATTGTCGATTCCCTGCCCCTGTCCCAGCCAGTTCTCACCCAGCACCGCCAGATTGACGTCGTTCTCCAGGATCACGTCCATGCCGAGCGCCTTTTCGAAGGCGGCGGCAACGTTCATCGTATCGAAATCGGAGATATTCGGTGCCAGCAGGATGCGACCGGTCTTTGCGTCCGGTGCACCCGGTGCGCCGATGACCGCCATGCGGATGCGCTCGCGTGGAATCTTCAGATGATTTGCCGCCTGCGCGCAGAGTTCGGCGATCTGATCGACAACGAACTGGCCACCGCGCCGATCGGTCGCAACCACTTCCTCGGCAAAAACCTGGCAGGCCAGATCGGCAATCGCCAAACGGATCTTCGTGCCGCCGAGATCGACAGCGGCAATATAGGCAGCATCCGGCACGAGTTCATAGGTCACCGCCGTGCGCCCGACATGGCCGCTGGTGCGGCCGGTTTCGCGCACCCAGTCATCCAGCTCCAGCTGGCGGACGATTTCGGAAATGGTCTGCTTGGAGAGCCCCGTCTGCTTTGAAATCGAGGCGCGGGAGATCGGTCCGTTCTGGATGATCGCCTCCATCACGGCCCTTTGGGAAAACTTCCGGGAGATGCGCAGGGTTTCGCTCACAGTCACCTCAATTAATTCGTTCTATCACCGAACTATTGATCTGAACAGGATGTGTGTCAACCGGAAAAATGAACAGCCGACGATTCCGTCGGAAATTTCCGCCCCGCATGTGCGACCCGATTGATCAAGGACCACTTGGACACCGTGGTGCAATGGGGTAGAGTGGTAGAAAATTGGATAATTAGGTAGAATGGAGTATCTCCACATGAGCCTGAACGTGAAAGACCCCGAAGCACATCGCCTGGCCCAGGCGATCGCCCATGCGACTGGGCAGAGTATGAGCCGTGTCGTGACCGATGCGCTGCGTGAGCGTTACGCGCAAATTGAAAAACAGAAAGGCAGGGCTTCTGTTGAAGAACTTCTTGCGATCGCCGACAGGGCCGCAGCCCATCTAAAGCGACCTTATGCCGATCACGCCGAGCTTCTCTATGACGAGGACGGCCTGCCGAAATGATTATCGACACATCCGCCATGGTGGCGATCCTCTATGGCGAGCCGGAGGCTGCTGCCTTCACGCGACTGATCCACGATTCCGCAACCGGCCGGATCAGCGTGGCAAACTATTTGGAACTGTCCATGGTGATCGAAAAGCAGCTCGGGGCGGAAGGCATGAGGCAGGCCGATGCCTTCTTTCGCCGTGCAGCGATCGCCATCGAGCCTGTGACAGTTGAGCAGGGCCATCTGGCCCGACAGGCATTCCTCGATTTCGGCAAGGGCAGGCATAAAGCTGGACTGAATTTCGGTGACTGTTTTGCTTTCGCTCTCGCCAGAGATTTCGACGAGCCGTTGCTATTCAAGGGCAACGATTTCACAGAGACAGACATCCGTTCGGCTGCATGACATGTGATCTTGCACGATGCGTGGAGGGCTGACGGGCTGACTGGTGTTTTGGTCCCCGGAAGCGGCTCCGCTTTCGGCTCGTTCGTCATCGACAACAAGCACAATCGACAACAAGCACATTGTCTTGCAGGAGTGGGTACCCGGCCGTCTTTCTACAGAGCACCAGACATCACCGGGACTTAGAGGACGTTGCATGGTTTTAACGCGAAATCGTGCCAAGCATCTGCAAAGACGTCACTTTTTCTGGTGGGGAATGGCGACGATCAAACGTAGAGAATAGGTCCAAAAATGGCTTGCCTGGGCCCCTGGATTCTCACATAATTTCAATGACTTATAAGAAAAGTCTTGAAGTGCCCTCTGTTTTCCGATCGCGAGCGACCGTGGATGCCGCCTTTGTGCCCTGGCTTTGGGTATCAGTCAACCGGCGGGGTCAGCGGGAATAATTTGCGCTTCCCGCATCATCAGCTAACCCCTATAAGGGCTGGTGAGGTTCCTGCCGATTGAAGATCGAACAACGGGTCGCGGGTTCACATCCAATGAAGGCGAACAATCCACATCTTTCACTTCAGGCTTCCATTGTCACGGCCTAAACCTTTTGGCCCGTGCCTACGACATAGCGATTGAAGCCGATCTCTGCCGACGTTGCCCTCCTGTGAATTTGAGCCATCGTTGGCTCAAATATCGCGTTAGCGCGCTCCAGGTTCGCATGATTAGCCTGATAGGCCGGCATTCTCTCTCGAATTTCGGCAAGTATTTCCATCTCGTCGATTAACGCCATCCGATCATTTTCAACCACGATTTGTCCGTCGACCATGACCAATTCAATGGAGCGGCCGTTCTCGCTATAGACCAGATGCTTGCCGATATCGCTCAAGGGCGTGAAGGCAATACTTCTCAGATCAAGCATCAGAAGGTCGGCCGCTTTACCCGTTTCGAGCGAGCCTGTAACCTCGTCCAGCATAGCTGTTCGTGCGCCGCCGATCGTTGCCATGTTGAGGACTTCGTCGGCTTTAAGCCAACTCCCATAATCAGGCCCCGATGCACTCTGGACCAGCGCGGCCACGCGCATCACGTCGAGAATGCGGGCGGTATCGTTAGAGGAAAGGCCATCGGTGCCGAGACCGACATATACGCCGGCATCGAGCAGGCGACGGATAGGCGCAACACCTGCACCGAGCTTGAGGTTTGAGATCGCATTGTGGGCGACGGAGCAACCCGCTTCACCCATCAACTCCATGTCCGCATCACTGACCCAGACGGAATGGGCGATCGTCGTGTTCGGCCCGAGGACACCGAGATCGTGAAGGTGGGCGATCAGGCTTTTCCCGTAAATTTCCGGGCCAGAGACCGCCTGGGTCTTTGTCTCAAGCACATGTGTATGCATGGGAACGTCGTGACGAAGCGCAAGCGCATAGCAAGCTTGCAGCATCTCCGCGGTGCATCGTTGCGGCGCGGAGGGCGCCACCATGAAACGAAGCCGGCCATTAGCCCGCCCGTGAAGGGTGGAAAGCACCGTGTGGCAATAATCCATATAGCCGGCGGTCGTGATCGGTGGTCCGAAATCAAGCTTTGCCTTTAGCTCCTCCGGCATGATTTCATGCGCATAGGGCAGGGCGTCCAGCGTGTGAATATTCATCACGGCGCTGGAGACATTGGCGCGAATGCCCACTTCTTCATAGGCAGAAAAGGCGCAGGCGAGCCGTTCGATATCGTGGCCGGGCGGATCAAAGAAATCGTCGCAGAGTGTTGTGACGCCGCTTTTCAGCGATTCCATGGCCAGCAGCGCGCTCCTTAGATACACGAGCCGCTTGTCCACCTGTGGACCCATCAGGAGCGGATAGGCATAAAGGAGCCATATTTCCAGCGGCATCCTTTCGTAACGGCCGCGCAAGAAAGTCTCGCTGGAATGCGTATGCGCGTTGACAAGCCCGGGCATAAGTAGCTTGTCGGTCGCGTCGATTATCCGCGCCCCATCGGCCGCGAGGATTGGGCCGATGGCCTCGATACGGCCGTTCGAAACCAGAAGATCTCCGGAAAAGGCCGAACTTCCATGTGTCTTGTCCATCGCCAGGATGGTTGCGTTGCGAAACAGCGTTCTCATGGACATTCTCCGCTAAAGTTTTGGGACTTGCCCGTTCAGTTGTCCCGTAGTTCGGTGATGCCGCCCTTTGAATCACCTCTAAGGCGGCTGCTGAGCCAGAGGCCGAAGACCGTCGCGAGATAGGGGAGCGCCTGAATAAGATCATGCGGCACGCTATCGCCGAACACGAGTTGCGCGCGGATGCCGATGGCGCTCAGCACGGAAAAGAACATCGCCGCCAGTGTAGCGCCTATCGGATGCGCAGCCCCGAAGATGACCGCGGCGAACGCCATGAAGCCACGCCCGGCCGTCATGTTCTGCCCGAAAAATTGCAGGCTGCCTGCGGCCAGCTCTGCGCCGCCCAATGCTGCCAGAACACCGCCGATCGAAAGCGCAAGCAGGCGCATCATCGATGGGTTGACACCGACGCTGCGTGCCGCGAACGGATGCTCGCCACAGGCCGAGAGTTGTAGGCCGAAGCGTGTGCGGCACAGAAGAAACCACAGAGCAAACACCACAACCGGCATCACTACCACGAGGATCGAGAGAACCCCGTAAGCGCCGAAGGCAGGCCCGAGGCGAGGGAGGCCAAAAGGCGCGTTGACTGCGGACTGGCTGCCGAAAAAGGATTGGATGGAAAGCGCCGTGCCGCCAAGCCCCAGGCCCGTCAATCCAAGTCCGGCTATGATCGGATTGGCTTTGAGCTTCTCGACCACGAACCAGAGGAGGATTGAAGCCAGAACCGTAAAGAGCAGGGCGATCAGCAGTGCAAGAGTGACCGAACCGGTGACGACGATGCCGAGGATCGTGGCGCAGGCGCCAATGATCATCAGCCCCTCGAGCCCAAGGTTCCAAATGCCCGCCCGCTGGGCGATGACGCCTGCAAGGGTGACGTAGACGAGCGGCGTACCGGAGCGCAAGATGGCAATGATGATGTCATTCATGATGAACGTCCCCCGATGCGCAGGATCTTGTCGAGCAGTTTCGACCGAGCTGTGATGAAGAGCGCGATAGCCGCGTTGATAACGTCGATCGCAGCCGACGGCAGGCCCGCCATGACCGGCAGGTAGAGCGCCGCTGAGGCCAGACCGCCGAAGAACAGCGCAGTTATTGCCGTTCCTGCCACGGAGAAGTTGGCAACAAGGGCAATCAAGATGGCAGTGAACCCATGTCCAGGCAGGAAGCCGCTGGCGATGCGCCCGTTCGGTCCCATTAGCTCGATCGTTCCGGCAAGACCCGCCAAAGCACCGCTCAACAAAAAGCTGGTGATGCCAAGCTTCCAGAGAAGCGCACCCTGCCAGCGTACCATGACCGGGTTACGCCCTGCCAGGCTTGCCAGCATTCCGAAGGTCGTGCGGTTGACGAGCAGCCACATGGCAATCCCGACGATTACAGCAATGGCAATGATCGTGACTGAGAGGCCCGACGACGTCGAGATGCGATAGGCTGCCTCAAGCGGCCGGCTGGAGGCCTGTTGCCCGGAGCCCGATGGGTCCTTGAGCGGCCCGGAAGTGACATAGACCAGTAGCAGGCCTGCCATGAAATTCCCCATCAGCGTCGTGATGACCTCGTCCGTCCCAGAGCGGATGCGAAGGTAGCCGGGCCAGAAAGCCCAGAATGCACCGCCAGCCATTCCGGCGAGCATGCAGGCAGGAATGACGATGAACGCCGGAGCCCCGGAAAGCCATTCCGCGACAAAGGCCGCGCAAATGGAGCCGACATAGAACTGTCCCTGCGCGCCGATGTTGAAGAACCCGGCACGGAATGAAATCCCAACTCCAACGGCGGTAATGAAGAGCGGCAACGCCCATCGGAGGCTCTGCTCCAGAGCGCCGGGCCGCAGGAATGCTCCATCTGCCACATTGGTCAGAACCATGGACGCAGAGTATCCGGCAATCTGAAAGACGATGGAACACAGGACCAATGCGAAGATAACAAAGATCAAGCTGCGAAGAATATAGCAAACGCGCGCCATCATCGGGAAACCCCAATCATTGCGGCTCCGACCGCACCAATGTTGTAGGGAGCCGTGAACGTCCCGACGACCTCGCCCGTTAGCATCACGACGACGCGGTCGCTGATATCGAACAGCTCGTCCAGATCGGACGAAATCAGGATGATGCCACAGCCACGATCGCGCGCTTTGCGGAGTGCGTCCCAGACAAAGGCGGTGGCGCCGATATCGAGGCCGCGTGTCGGCTGTGCCGCAATGATCAGTTTCGCCTCCGGGTCGATTTCGCGTGAAAGGATGACCTTTTGCGCGTTGCCACCAGAAAGCGCACCTGCCTTCTGGGTGACATTGTCATAACGGACGTCCCATGCTTTCAAAGCGGCGTCGCATTCGCTCCGCAACCGCGCCGGATTGACCAGGCGCAGAAGCGGCTTTTCAAGAAGCGCTCGGGCAGTCCAGTTTTCCCAAAGGCTGGAGGCGAGGCTAAGCCCTTCGGTGTTGCGCTCGAAGGGAATGATGCGCAACCCCTTGATACGGCGCTGAGCGAGAGACTGGGTGGTAATGTTGTGCCCTGCCAGATAGACTTCGCCATGGCTCGCCTTGGCGAAATCCGCAATTAGGCGGACGAGAGTCCGCTGGCCGTTGCCTTCGACGCCAGCGATACCGACGATCTCGCCTGGGCGAACATAAAAGTTGACGTCCTGTAACGCCGGGCCTTCCCTATCGACAACTGTGGTAATGTTTGAAAGGTTGAGAACCGGCGCCGCCGTTGCCGCCTCAGCGAACGTCGAAGTGTGTTCCACCTCGCTTACGCCGGTGAGCGCGTGCGCATCGGTGGCTGCGAGCCCGCGGTTTGCCTCCCCGATGATAAGCCTGGATAGTCGCGCGCCATCCACATCTGTCGTCATCAGCGGACCATCAACAAGCCGCCCGGCGCGCAGCACCGTGACCGTGTCGGCGACGGCGAGAACCTCGCGAATTTTATGAAGAATCAGAAGAACGGTAACGCCCTGCGCTTTCAGTCGCCGTACGCGCTCGAACAGTTTCTCGATGCCGGACGGCGACAATACAGCGGTTGGCTCGTCAAGAATGAGAACCTTTGCCTGCGTGACCAGTGCACGGGCGATTTCGATCCCTTGCTGAGTTTCTACGGGCAGATCGCGAATCCGTGCACCGAGGTCGACGGATATGTCGAGGCTTTCGAGATGCGGGCGCCAACGCGCAAACAGGCTGCTGCGCGTGAAGAACCGCCCAGCCCCCGTTGCGCCAAACTCCATTGCCTCAGCCACGGTGAACGATGGTGGCAGCGCAAAGCTCTGGTGAACCAATTCAACGCCGGCGGCGCGTGCGGCGCTAACATTGCCACCGCGCATGACATGACCATTGATCGCAACATGGCCGGCGGAGGGCCGCACGAGCCCGGATGCAACACGCGCGAAGGTGGTTTTTCCAGCACCGTTCTGGCCGACCACGGCGTGAATAAGGCCGGAATCGAATGCGGTGGACACTGCTTCGAGTGCGGTGACCGGCCCATAGGTCACCGAGACGTTCTGGCACACAAGCGCCGGGGGATGAGGATCGGTCATGAAAGGCCCATTCACGTGGCTGATATGGCGGATGGCGTGAACGCCACCCGCCTGCTCATCAGATGGTCGTGTTGAAGGGGACGGTGATCGAACCGTCGAGAATACCCTTTTTGGCGGCTTCGATTTCCGGCATGATGTCCTTGATCTTGGCGATGGCGTCCGCCGGACCCTGCGCCAAGAAGAGAGGCGATACGATGAAGTCTATGACGCCGGTATCTAGTCCCGTCTTCTCATGCGTTCCGCCCTTCCAGTCGGGGCCGAGCGCCTTTGTCACTTCGTTGTAAAGTGAAACGCCGAAATCAAGCTGAACGATGCTGCTGATCGATTTTGGCCCTTGTGGGAACTGCGCCTTGTCGAGAACGCTGACGATGCGCCCTTCCTTCTCGTTTGCCGCAGCGATGATGCCGGCGTCGGTTGCAGCAGAATCGGTCTGGATAAAGTCGATGCCGTCGTTGAACATCTGCGCTGCGATCTCCTGGCCCTTCGCCGGGTCCTGGAACGAGCCTGCAAACGCTACGGTCACCGTTGCCTGCGGATTGACGGAGAGTGCGCCTGCCTTGACGGCGTTGAAATCCGCGTTAATCGGCGGAATGGAAATGCCGCCAATGAAGCCGACCTTGCCGGACTTGCTCATCCGCCCGGCGAAAATGCCCGAGAGATAGCAGCCGAGATAATAATCGTAAGACACGGTGACGACGTTGGGGATCGCGGGTTCCATCGGATCGCCAAAGAGCTGGATCCATTTGACGTCGGGATAGGATGGCGCCAGAGCTTTGAAGGGCTCGGCCACTTCATTGAAGGTTGAGACGATGATCGTCGCGCCCGCGTCGCAGAGCGTCCGGAAGATCGTCTCGTAGGTGGCTGGATCCTGCGCATAGACCGCACGATACTCGAATCCCTTCTCTTCCGAGAGTTTCTTCAGATTGGCGATCATCGTATCGACAGGACCGCTATCGCCCGCCGATTGCGTATGCACGAGAGCGACAAGTCCGCCTTCGGCACGAGCGACCGCAGGCAGAAGTCCACCTGCCAGCGCGAGTGCCGCCGTTCCGGCAGAGATTTTCAGAAAGTCACGCCGATCGAACGCGGTCTGCTTCGAAATACTGTCTTTCATTTTGCTGTTCCCTTTTTTTGGTTGATTGGGTGAATGCACCGCTGCCCGGTATTGCTCAGGCTTGCGGAGAGTAGGAGGCCGGGTTCATAATCATCACATCCTGGCGCTCGATGGCGTTCAGCGCCCAGATTTCGCTGATAAATTTCTGCCAATCGGGATCGGCGTACATCGCTGTCCTGCGGGCTTCGCGGTCGGCAAGGTTTTCGTAGGCCCACATCAGCACCGTCGTGTGCAGGGTGCCGATCTCAGAGACATAGAGGCCGATGAACCGGTTGAGGTGGCGTTTCTGCACAGGCAGGCCTTCTGCCTCATATTTCTTCAGCCATCCATCGACCGTACCGGGGCGAAAAGTGTAGGTGCGGTGTTCTAGGATCATGTCCGGTCTCGCTTCAGCTGTTGAGAATGAAATCTGCGCAACGCTCGCCGATCATGATCGCCGGTGCGTTGGTGTTGCCGCTGGAAATGATCGGCATGATGGAGGCATCTGCGACCCGCAGTCCTTCGACGCCCCGCACCGTGAGGCGCGCATCGACCACGGCCATCGGATCGTTGCCCATCTTGCAGGTTCCAACAGGATGGAACGTCGTCATCGCCGTTGCCCGCAGCCATTTCGACAGATCAGCATCGTTGAGCGCTGCCGGCCCCGGCGCCAGCTCCTTGCCGCGATAGCCGTCGAAAGCCGGCTGGCTGATGATGTCGCGGGTCAGCCTGATGCCGTCGATCATGGTGCGCATGTCGAAATCAGTTTGCAAATAATTGGCGAGTATCTTCGGAGCGGCCATCGGATCGGATGAGCGCAGGGTGATTTCGCCACGGCTTTCCGGATTGACCGGACCGACACGCAGGGTGAAGCCGTGGTTGGCCTCGACTGTCTCGCGCTTGAACGGGTTTGGAAAGTGCAGGTTGGCGGTCTTTTCCAGAGCTGGCATGAAATGAAGCTGAATATCCGGCGCGACAAGGTCCGGCCGCGAGCGAACGAAGGCACCAGCCTCATAGGGAAAAGTCGTGGTGATGCCTTCACCGAATAGCATACCCTGGATGACGGACAGCGTCAGTTTGTCGGCACGCAGATCCGAATAGAGCGTCACCGGCTTGCGGCACTCCCATGACATCACGCAGTCGACGTGGTCCTGAAGGTTCTTGCCCACGCCAGGAAGGTCCTGCACCGTGTCGATGCCATGCGCGAGCAGTTCGTCGGCCGGTCCGATGCCCGACAACAGCAGGGTTTGCGGCGAGTTGACAGTTCCGGCCGACAGCACCACCTCGCGCTCGGCATAGGCCTTCTGCATCGTGCCGCGGTGAAGGTATTCCACCCCGACGGCGCGGCCCCGCTCGACGATGACGCGGTGGGTGTGCGCCTGAGTCATCACTGTCAGGTTGGGACGCGACAGGGCAGGGCGCAGGAATGCAAAGGATGTGGACCAGCGCTTGCCCTTACGGATCGTGAAATCGTAACGCCCGAAACCCTCCTGTTCGATGCCGTTGAAATCATCGTTGAGCGGATATCCGGCCTCGCGGCCAGCCTCGTTGAAAACATCGAGTAGGCTGTTCCAACCGCGCGCGCGGCAGACGGTAAGCTCGCCATTCTTCTGGTGGAAGGCGTCGTCGCGCTCGATGTGTCCTTCAGAGCGGCGGAAAGCGGGCAGTACTTCATCATAGGACCAGCCCGGAAGACCCATCTGCGACCAGCGATCATAATCGTGGCGGTTGCCGCGTACGTAGATCATGCCGTTGATGGTTGAGGTTCCACCCAACACCTTGCCACGGGGCCAGTAGAGAGAGCGGCCGTTGAGATAAGGTTCGGGCTCCGTATGGTAGTGCCAGTTGTAAATGCCGGAGTGAAAAAGCTTGCCCATCAGCATCGGCAGACGGAACAGCGGGTTGCGGTCTTTGCCACCCGCTTCCAGCAGCAGCACTCGGTTGGCCGGGTCGGCTGAAAGCCGGTTCGCCAGTACGCAACCCGCTGAGCCCGCACCGATAATGATGAAATCGAAATGGTCGCTTCGCGCCATGGTTACCACGCAATGGGATTGGATCCCATTTCCTCTAGAAAGTCATTGCAGAGAATGAAGGGATTGGGGCGTTCGAGCACCGCATCGGCGCGCGCTGGATGATCCCGCAGGATGGCGGTGATGTTACCGTTGCGCCCCTCGCGAATTCCGGCTGCCGCGAAGGCTTCAGCAGCCACGTCGCCAAAGGCGATGAAAACGATTGGTCTACCGCTGCCGGCCAGCATCGCCAGTGTCTTTTGAACAATGGGTCGCCAGAGGGGAACGTGTCCTCGGGATTGATGCGGGTCGATGCCGACCTGAAAGCGTGTCAGGGTGAAGGAGGCATTCAACAAAAGCACACCCTGGCGGACCCACCGATCTGCAACGGCTGACGGTGCTTCCATTTCGATCGCGCCCTGTTCGATATCCCGAAGTGTTCTTGGCCATTCGAAAAAGCCGCAGGTGTAGGAGGTGTCGCCGGTGCGTGCCGCCACGATCAGTTGCGTGAAGGCGCGGATGCTACGCGAAAACATCTTGTCGAGTTCACGCCATTCGGCAACGTTACCGGCCTCGAAGGCCCGGCCGGTGGCAAAGCCTGGCTCAGGATAGGGGTCTTGGCCAAGAATGACGCAGGAGACCTGTTCTGGCGCAATGTCATCATAGGCGCGAAATAAATGTGCACCCTTGGGCATGCCAGGAAAATGGCGACTGCGGCGTACAGGAAAGATCGGCTCCCAGATCTCAAGCTCGAGATCGTCTCCGATCGCTTCAAAGTCGGGCGCTGCACTTGCGCAATGCTCCCGCCAGGCTTGCGGCATATCTGCCTGCCACCCATCCAGAAACTCCCGCATCGCGTTTCTCAGTGACGAGGACATTTCCACACCCCTCCTTTGTCATCGGCTGGGATGCTAGCCAAAACCTGACCAAAGTGTCAACTTATTAAACGAAAAAAGCTGACCGGAACGTCAGATTATATCGACGTGTGCGATGAAGTGTGAAAGTGTATGGTTGCGGGGCTGGCAAACACTGTCTGTCTTCACCGCAATAAATCTGGAACAAATGAGCTGCGTAAGATGCCAAAGATACCCGCCAACAAGGCCCAGAAGAATGGGGGTGAGATCGACGAAAAGATCCGCGCCCGCAACATTCGCGAGATCCTGAAGGCCGCAACGGAGATCTTTTCAAGAAAGGGCTTCGACGGCGCGCGCATCGCCGAGATTGCCGAGGCATCCGGCCTTCCGAAGGCCAATGTCTACTATTACTTCTCTTCCAAGGAAGAGATTTACCGTGCTGTTATCGAACACCTCATCGAAGGTTGGGACGACGCGTTCGCCCACATTTCGGTAGAGCGTGAGCCGCAGGATGCGATTCGGTCCTATGTCGCGGCCAAGCTCTCCTACACCCGTCGCAATGTCATCGAATCGCGACTGTTCGCCAACGAGATCATTCGCGGCGCTCAATTCCTGTCGCGCAAGGATCGCCAGCATATGCGCACCGTTACCGATGAAAAAGTGAAGGTCATCGAGGGTTGGATCGCAGCCGGAAAGCTTCGGCCCGTCGATCCAAGGCACCTGTTCATCATGCTGTGGTCGGCAACTCAGTTTTACGCGGATTTCGAGCCACTTGCCTGTGACGCCCTGCACACGACCAAGCTCAAGAGCTTGGATTATTCGCATGCCGCCGAAACGATCAGCGAAACTGTATTGCGGGGTCTTCTCCCCGTAGGGCAGGTCTGACGCTCAGGACAGACAACTGGATAGACCAGAGCGATACCGCGCATGGTCGCGCGAAAGGCTGGCCCGCCGCGATGACTTGCATGGGCGCCCTCGCTTCAGATGGCGACGTCGAACATGTATTTGTATCTGCCGCGATCCATTATATTATCTGCGATCTCGGTCTCGGCCTTTAAGGGGTGGCGGGTTCGATGATGAAAGGTCTAGCGAATAGCCAGCGGCATATCAGGCTTGGCGGCGATGTTTGTTTTTGCTGCGGTCTATCTGTTTGCAGAGCTTATCTGACAGGTTTGGCGATTGCCGGAAGCGGCAGAGGCGAGACAAATTGCGAATGCGGCAAACAGCGCATGATGAGCCAACCTGAACTCGCTTCCCATGACCTTTTTTCGGCAACTGCGCTGCGGACCTCCAAAATGCGTCACGTACTTTCCGCCCCCTCAAAGCCACTTCCTCGCGCTAGCCGAACGCATGCAATATTTAAGGCCCCGACAACCGGAGGGTTTGAAACAAGTACTATATCCAATTCTGTACTGAGTTCGTTGACCGCATCAATGAAAGCCTGGTGAAAATACGGGAGCCGCTCAAAAAGTCCGCCGCCCAGATAAATTGGCCCCTTCGCTCCCTGCAGGAGCAGAGACGCTAATTTGTCACGGAGATCCGCAACCTGGGCTTTGACGACGTCGACGCCAAGTCTTGATCCTTGTTCGATCGCCTCGAATAGAGCAATGGCGTGACTAGCAAATATTGCTGCCGAAGGTTCGACGGACAGCCGTTCGTTGGCCTCTCGGAGGTCTGTTATTTCTAAGCGTTTCAGTAAAATTTCATGGAGAACGTCTGAGTGTTCCCTCGCTTCAGCGGAGGCAAGACAGGACCGAATTGCGGCTCTCACCATGCCAGCACCACCACCTTCGTCGCCGAGCAGCCACCCCCAACCACCGACGGTTACAAGAGCCCCATCTCGATTTCTGGCTACGACAATTGACCCCGTGCCTGAGATGACGGCGATGCCACGATCTCCTCCCGCCGCCGCGGGAAGCAATTCTGCATCATTGAGAACCCTGATGTCCCACCCGCTCGCTTTTCCAAACGTCTCTTCGCATTGGTGGAGGCGCCGATCCGTGTTGCAGCCATTTGCTCCGATGACGACGTGCCGTGGCTGTTGGTGACCGACGGACGCGTCGATGAGACTTTTGAGGCGAAAGCAATCGGAGGCGCTGTAGCTTTCCTTGCGCCAGGAGTTCGTCGGGACTGTCTGATCAACGACGCAATTTTCCCCCCGCAAGGCCATCCAGCGGGTCTTCGTGCCCCCAACGTCCACGCCGACAACAACAGGAGGATTTGTCACGCCGCACGCTCTCGGTTTGGGTCACGCACATGTACTGTTTCGCCACCGATGATGACGCGCTCAATATCAAGTTCCTGATTCAATAAAACAAAATCGGCAAGTTTTCCCGGCTCGATGCTTCCCACTTCAGCAGATACACCGGCGAGTTCTGCGGGAGTAAGTGACGCCATGCGGATAACATTAGGCAGGCTTTTGCCCACGGCCCTTGCCATGGTCTTCACCATGCGGTCCATGCCGTGCATCGAACTTGCTAAGCTGCCGTTATCCCCGCGTACCGACTGGCCATCGCTGTGGACCCATGTCCCATCGTGGATCGATCCAAAACGATACATACCTGGAGGCGCATCCATGGCCCGGTTGGCGTCAGTGACCAGACATGTCCGATGGAAGCCTATCATTTCATAAGCAAACCGTAGGAGATCGTCGGACAGATGGATGCCGTCGGCAATTACTTCTGTGCTCATGACATCGTTTTGAAGGACATATTGTTCCATGCCTGCTTGCATCGGCGTTCCAAAACGAGCGCGAAGTGAGGAAACAGAACTCATTGCACACCAAAAATGGTCGACATGGCGCATTCCATGGGCAAATGCCGCTTCAAGCTCACCCCAGCAGGCATTGGAATGCCCGCATGTGATAAAACATCCGTTTTCTCGCGCAAAATCGAAGAAGTCCAAAGCTCCGGGAAGCTCCGAGGCGCAAGTTGCAATCTTTATGATCGATTTCGATAGGAAATATTCATATTCCTCACGAACCGGATCTCGCCGCCCTTCCGGCGAATGAACCCCGACTTTGTCTTCAGCAAAATACGGGCCGTAAAAGTGAATTCCCGCGATGCGAGCCCCATCTAAAGGCGTCCAAGACGATTGCACGTTTTCGCACGATTTTACCATGGCATCAAGTTGCTGGAATGAGCCTGTCGTCGTTGTTGGAAAGATCGACGTCGTCCCGTGCGTTGCGTGGGCTATGTTTGTAGTGCGAACTGCGGCGACGGTTCCGTCCATATAGTCCGCCCCTGCCGCGCCATGAACATGAATATCAACGAAGCCGGGGGATATATATTGGCCTGAGTAGTCGAGAATATTTTCCTGCAGGTGTTTTTTCGCGAATTGCTCAATGCTCGATATGCGCCCAGCCTCACAGCGGACAATCGCATTTTCAATTACCCTGTCCGGCAGAACGACATTTCCCTTGATAAGAATATTTTGCATGGTTCAATCCTCGACTAACCTGTATCTTTCCTCGTATATACCCATATACGCATAATCGTGCAACGGAGAAGTTTATGTCTTTAGATTCGACACCGGACGAGCGGCGTGCCTTCATACTTGGCGCTCTGCAAACTAAGGGGCGACTTTCAACGGCAGAGGTGTCCGAGCATTTCTCTGTATCCGATGACACGGCCCGACGCGATTTCCGCGAGATGGCCGCCGAAGGTCTCATCAAACGCGTGCATGGCGCAGCTTTGCCGATTTCGCCCGGCACCCTTTCCTTTCAGGGACGATACAAAGTTTCCGCCGACCACAAAGTCAAACTAGCGCGTCGGGCGGCTCAGATAGTGCTCCGCGATCAGGTTGTCATCGTTGATGGGGGGACATCAAACTTGGAATTGGCTCGGCAGTTGCCAAAGGACCTCCGGGCGACGATCGTCACAAATAGCCCCCTCATCGCAACCGTAACGAACGAGCACTCTCACCTCGAAGTAATCCTTCTGGGGGGCGTCTTTGACAAACGTAGTCAGATGACGCTGGGCGCAAAAGTTCTGGAGCAGCTCCATTCCATGAATGCCGATCTGTGCTTCATTGGCGTTCACGGCCTACACCAGGATCTTGGACTGACAACCGCGGGCTATGACGAAGTTGCGATAAAGTCTGCTATGATTGCTGCCGCTGCAGAAGTTGTCGCGATCGCTACGCCCGACAAGATCGGCACGGCAGCCGCCTATAAAATTGGTCCTCTGTCCCTCATTGATATTCTAGTCACTGAAGACAATGCAAAGAGCCGCGCGCTGCTCGACAATACAAATATCAAGACAATCCTTGATTGATTTGCATAAAGGGTTCGCGCAGCGTGGTCTCTTGAGACTGTCGTGCGAAAAAGACAGGAGGGGATGCTACGACCCGATCCCAGCGCGATGCCCATCGGTCGTGCTTTTGTATTCTCTGGTGAGTGAAACGCGTCCGAAAGGATGGCACCGGCCGCCGTTGGGATGACTTACGGCGAAGCTGCCCATCGACATAATAGGCGAGCCAATATTCTCGAATGCAACGCGCTGCTGTCGCGGTCGTCGTTGCGCTTGTTACGGAGGCCGGAACTGATGCTTTTGCCCACACGACGCGTGCTTCTGGCGATCGTATCAGCGACGCTTATTTTGCAACTGGATATCCCCGCAACCGCTCAAGCGGTGGGCGTTCCGGCCGGAACCCAAATGACACCTCACAGCGGCACACTTCATGTGACGCAGGACAACGCGATCATCCGTAATGTCGAAATCCGCGGCAATGTCATCATTGACGCCAACAACGTTTCTATGAGCAATGTGCGGCTTTTTTCCACGACGGAAAACTCGGCGCTTCAAGTCAAGGACGGGGCTGATGGTTTCGTCCTGCAGGACAGCGAGATCGACGGGGGTGGGACGACCGCGAGCGCGATCGATGGCTACGGACAGTTCCTGCGCAATGATATCCACGGCGCCGAGAACGGTATCAATGTTACAGGACCATCACTCATAAAGGCAAATTACATCCACGATCTCAGGAACAAGAACGGCTCTCCTCATTATGACGGGATTCAGGTTGATGGAGGACGTGACGTCCAGATTGTCGAAAACACCATCATAAACGAGAACACGCAGACCTCGGCCGTGATGCTCGACAACTATTTCAAGGGGCTGTCGGACATAACGGTCGAACGCAACCGGCTAATGGGGGGTGGTTATACGATCTACATTGACGGCCGTTTCAACGGAGGCGCGGTCGTCGATGCGTCAATCAAGATCATCAACAATCAGATCGGAGGCGGTTTCTACGGCGATTATGCGCTCTTCGACCATAAACCGGTGTTTTACGGCAATACGCCCCTCGATCCGCCGGAGGCAGACCTTAAGACCGGCAACAATCCGCGATAGCCGCCTTCTTTGTTCATATCGACCGAAAACGTACGGCAGGATTTCGGTGTCAGTGTGCAAGGCGGCCGGAAAGAGTTTGCAATCGACATCGTGACCGCCACGGGTCAGGCTTGAATTCAAACCCGGATTCCGAGCCTCTTCGTCCGCGCCACGGTTGCTTTCGTTTCCTTGCCGCGATCTCCAGATATCGGATTGCGGCGGCGCCCGTCTGCGCCATCAGCGGGCGAGCTTGCATCATCTGCCAGCCAGATCCCGCTCGCCAGCAAGAACAAGAAGAGCGAGTAGGTCCCGTTCCAGAAATGGACTGTCCAGCCCACGATGAAGAAACCTGCCATGGCGATCAGATATCCGGTCTTGAAGCCGCTGATTTTCGGGTCGAGGATCGCCTTTTTCCCAACCAGTGCGCATGTGGAAATGAAGGTCAGCGCCATAAACAGAGCTCCAGGCAAACCAAACATGATCCCGTGAATGAGCCAGAACATGTCGACACTTGGCACCATCCACGATGGCCGCTCATATTCATTGTAGCCGATGCCAAATATCGGGTGGTTCATGACGGTTGCCGACCCATACTCCCAAATTAGCAGCCTGTAATATGCGGACCAAGAGTCGAACAAAGGCGCATGGCTGACGTAAAAACGTGCCACGGATTCGCCGGAGTAGAGATAGACGGCGACGTTGATCGCGACGATCCCCAGCCACAAAAGTTTCCAGCGGGCTTTCATGCTCGAAAGCACTCCGTTCCAGCTCAAGAGCAGAACCTGCGCCAGGAGCGCCGTCAGAGGGCCGGACGACAGCGCAAGAAAGGCGGTTCCGGCAACAATGGCTGTCTTGAGTGATTTTCGTGCCAACGACTGCCCATATCCGAGCACCATATACGTCATCGCAAGTATGCTGCCGCAGCAGACGCCGAAGAGGATCGGGTGCTCGAACGGTCCCTGCACGCGCGCCAATCCCCAGCGGGGGTCCATCTGCGTCGCGTCGATCGCCGGCAGGAGGGCGCCAAACAGTTGCAGCAACAGCTTTTGGCCTGACACCATCTCGATGATGCCAAACGGCAGCAAGAAGACAACGACTTTGAAAAGCAGTGAGACCATGTTGTAAAAATCGTCCGCCGTCCGGATATAGGCACGCGCCAGCATATAGGCGCCGGCTGTCTCGACGAAGAGAATGCCGCCGCTTTGTATGGCCGTAGTCAAGCCATGGACGACGGCAAGGCAGATCACTGCCCATAGGCAATAGAGAAGGATGGCGATGTCCGGGAGTCTAAGGGGGCCTGCCTGGCCGCTGATCAGCCGCTTGAAGCATGGCAGGATCATGACAATCAGAACGATACGATAGGGTGAGAGCCGCAGGGAACCCACATAGATGGCCCAGGGAATGACCAAGGCAATTATGAAAATGACGGCGGGCCATGGAAGTTTGGAAGCCGGCTCGACGGCGACAGAAGGGCAGACATCGCCAAACCTGCCCGGTGGATGACGCTCGTTGCGCGCCACAGCCCTTGCGGCTTCACCGCCCCTTGAACCATCAGCCCGACGCGTTACGTTTGCGAACTCGGGGGCGCCGCGCTGATAAGATGGCATTTCGTCAAAACTCCCGTCCTGTAGTCTAAGATTTCACAATCGCGCGTGCACGAGGAGACGGCCGTTGGGTCGTCGCCCCATCATTTATAGCGCGCTCGATCACCTGAACCCTTATCCAAGTGGAGTAGCTCCGGTTACAGTCAGGCCTGCGGTTTCACCGGCTTGGACCGCTTTGTCAGAAACACCGGGATCACGCGTTGGACCGTATTCCCGACAATTGTCTTTCGCCGCAGACACGGCTCCTCGATGTAGACCCACGAAAGAAAGGAAAGAACGGTGGTGATGGCAACGACCACCAGGGTTGCGGCGACGAAGCTGTCGATCTGTGGCACCATGACGATGAGAACTGTTAGAACAACGGCATGGATCAGGTAGACGCCGTAGGACAGATCGATCTTGAGATTCGTGCTGCCGAGAAGGTTTGAATATCCGACATAGGCAACGATATAGCTCATCGATATAGGCAGCGTGAAGGCGACGATTCCCAAGGGAAAGGAGATCAAGAACACAAGCACGAACACAG
Source organism: Rhizobium sp. PL01 (assembly GCF_033447125.1). NCBI lineage: Bacteria > Pseudomonadati > Pseudomonadota > Alphaproteobacteria > Hyphomicrobiales > Rhizobiaceae > Rhizobium > Rhizobium sp. PL01. Next base: position 298,995 of record NZ_JAWQUM010000010.1, read on the forward strand.
CCGCGATCCTGCCGCTGTAGGGTATCAGCGACGAAAAAGCCGACAGGATTACGCCCGCGAGGAAGTAGAGAAACAACTGACTGAAGATCAGTAGCGTATCCGGCACCCCGAGCGGGTTCACCGCCATCGCAAATGAATAGACGTAGAGGGAATAGGTCGCGGCAAATACGAAAAGCAAGGCTTTGGGTCGCCGGGTTATGCCGCTGAGAAATATGAGCGCCAGGGCGCCATATGACAGAACCTCGAAGTAGATAGTCCAGAGTGCGCCATTGACGATGATGGCAGTACCATCGGAAGTCTCGACGCCGGGAAGATATCGCACCGCCCTGAAGGCTATGTTCTTCAGGTAAAGATAGGTTTCGATATCCCAGAAGTACTGCTTTGCCGGCAAGGTCGACATGATAGGTCCCACGATAAACACCGTGGCCGTCACCACGATGATCAGGGCGGGCATGACCCGCAGTGCGCGATTGACCGTAAAGGACACCAGGTCGCCAGATCTCAGCAATCCCGGCGTAACCAAAACACCACTTGTGACAAAGAATATGTTGACGGCGAAACGGCCGAAGTCGATGGCCCCTCCGCTTGCGGCACTCAGAAAGTCATCGGCGATGTTGGCCGTTGCATAAAAACTGCAGTGGTGCAAAACGACGATCAGGGCGGCGATCAGCCGAATTCTATCGAAACCCGGTCCTTTGAAACCTATTCGTCCGAGATGATCGGCAAAAGTCATCGGGGTCGCGCTTTCGTTCTGGCTGGCTCAAATTTGACCAAGCTGTTTTCCGTAACGGTGATCACACGCCGATCTTGGCTCTGCGCCAACGCCGGAGTAGTTCCTTCAGGCGCCAGTGCGCCGCAGGGAGCGCCCATAGCGGGTGCAGCGGCAGAGAAACCATGCCAAGCCGCTTTCTCCTCGCGACGCGCCGCCCCAATCGCGTCTGCTCGACCATCGGATCCACCTCTTTCGCGAAGGTTTCGAAATCCTCCATCGGAAAATCCCTAAATCCCCTAGCATAGGCATAGTTGATATGTTCCAAGGCTTGGCGCGCCATTGTTTCGCGCGCGATCTTGTGCAAAAGCGCACCCTCTGCCAAGCCGCGGCCGACGCCATCAAAGACGACTTCGAAGGACTGCCATCTCTGTTTGAGGTCGATGAGCCGGCCTTTTTCGGAGCCCGACTTGAACATTGTCCTGTTCATGTTGCGGTCGTGACCGCGGTGAAAGGCTTGATCGACGCCGACGAGGAACCCGACATCAGATACGGCCGAAGTTCGCAGCCACATCTCGAAATCGCCCGCGTGAGGAAGGTCGCTGCGATATCCGCCGGTCGCTCTGAGAACCGCCGTGCGCATGACCACTTCAGGGGAGGCGATCACATTGTAGCCGGATTGGCAGCGATGGCGTAGCCAGTCGGCACCACGCCAGACGATCCATGACGATTGCTCGGTGCGACAGGGCGGAAGGTCTTTATGAAAGTCGATGGATCTTCCGTAGACCATGCCCACAGAGGGCTCTGCTTCCAGCAATTCCGCCGCTCGCGTGAGTGCGCCGGGTGTCACGAGATCATCGGCCGAGATAAGCAGGACATATGGACTGGTGGCCGCGTCGAGGCCGCGGTTGTAGGTCTTGATGTGGCCGAGATTCACGTCATTGGCGATAACCTTGACGTTGGCATGTTTGAGTTCTATCTCCCGGGCGGTGGTGAGACTGTCGTCCGTTGATTTGTCATCGACAATGATGACTTCGACCTCGATTCCCGGCTGGTCATAAAGGACGCTGTTTACGCATTGACGCAGAAAGCGGCCATAGTTGTAGCAGGGAATGACCACGCTCACCTGCGCAACATTCTCCAGGGCTCGTGGGCTCCGGATCTGTCCACCAGTGAGGCTCGCCGACATCCGGCTCAAAATATCCGGTTTAGATCCTGATTTTTCTAGCACTGTCCTGTTGCTCCTTCGTGCATGCCGCTCGGCTGATCGGCACTCTGCGATTCATTCGCGATTCATATGCAGCACGCTCCCTCAAGGCTCCGGGGATGAACTCAACGCACGCCTGAGAACGTCGTCCACGATCGCCCCGGCAGTCTCCCAGGATGTAGCACTGACGCTGCCTGCGCCCTGGATCGACAAAGTCTCGAAATCCGGCCGGCACATAGCGGCTTCCAGGGCGCCGACGAGTGCATGCGGTGTCGGCTGGGCATACTGGATGTAGGGGTTATCGAGCACCATTCGATTGTTCTCGGCATCGTTCACAATAGGAATGCAGCCGGAGGCAAGCATTTCATATGGAACAAGGGACACATTCGTCAGAGAGAGGCTCAAACCAGCAAAGCACCGGTTGTAAATTTCATTGAGCCGGTCCGGCGTTGTTGATCCGTGATTGATGAATTTGAAGGGAAGGCGGCCAAGTTTCTGGCCGAACAGATGCAACTCGACATGAGGGTGCCGCTTGGCGAACAGTTCCAGTGCGAGCAGACCGAGCTCCACTGCGCGGCGAGGGGTGCCGAAACGCGCATAGAATGCTACTCCGGACCGTGCCGACGAGGGGTCCCTTCGATAGCGGGCGCTGTCGCAGCCGAAGGGAAAGAAGTCGGCTTGCATCCCGAAGTCTTGCGTCAGCTTTTCGGCCAGCCACCGGCCGGCGGCAATGCCGTGGAATCTCATGCGGTAAGTGTTCTCTGCAAACACGCTGCTGCTGCTCACCGGATGGAAATAGGGTTCGTAATCCTGAACGAAATAGAAGCGTTTGCCGGCACTTCGCGCATTGTAAACGGCGTAGGCCGAGGGCCAGGCAGTTGCTATGACCGCGTCTGCGTCGGGCATGCCATTGCGCATGTCTCCTATTTCGGACGTAAATCCATAGTACTCGCGAACGATGTTTTCATAATATTTGAGATCGCTGCCATAGGTGTCGTAGAAGTAGATGCGGTTCCTGTATCCGTGACGCTGGAGATAGTTGAGAATCCGGAAAATCGTTGTATGGCCGCCCGAGCCGGCACTGGGCGGGCTCATGACCCAGTTGACCAGTATGGGATCGCCGGGCTCCGCCCGTCTGACGCGTATGAGTGGTGGCCGGCTCAGATCGGCGGCGATCACATCCTCGGGAAATACAGGCCAGACAAGGTTGCTTGGCCGGAGCCAATCCGCCGCCTTTGTCCGCGCACGATTGATAAGCCCCTGATATCCGTCCGTCGCGAGAATGCCGCCAAGCTGGCGGCTACGGCGTGCCATCTCGATGCGCGCCGCTTCAAGGATGGATGCATTCATCGTCCGGTCACTCCCACTCGTCCGCCTTGGCAGCGGCCTGATCCGACGTTCCCGCGCCCGACGAACGCTTCAGTATGGACAGGATGCTACCGTAGCGGTCGGACCGATCGCAATTCACCATTTCGGCGATGCGTAAAATCATCTCCATCATTGCAGAATGAAATTCGGCGGGCAGTTTCATCCGTTTGGTCGGAATGGATACGCCTTTCGATGGCCTTGATTGCAGGAATCAAAATTCAATGATCCGGCGTTAAGCCTTCGCTATCGAAATTGTCACGATCGGTCTGCGATCCCGCACAAACAGGCAGTGGTGCAGCGGCCGCATCGCGGCTGATATTCAGGTTGGGATTTTGGCCTCAGGATTTGCCTCTCGCCTCACAAGTTTAACTCTGTCGGAGGGCACAGGCTTGCCAAGCCGAAACTCGGGGCTATCAAATGCCTCGTTTGACAAACAGGGGGAGGGCAACACAAATGCGCAGCGCAAGCATTGCCGACCGTCATGAGCAGCGAGACAATGTCACTCTCTCTAAATTTTGCGAATCGACAGCTTCATGTCGCAATAGGATTCAATCGCCGACTGGTGAATGGCGATGATGTTGCGGGCGGGCCAAGGGCGGTGTCCAAGTACGGAATCCGCATCAAACGACGTGACCTCATACAGGGTCGTCTCAATTGGGTGGTAATAGAAGAACCGGTAACCGTATGTGGCAAGCTTGGCGTACCAGGTTAAGGACCCCATGCCCAGGAGCATAATCAACACATCTGCGCCGCCTCCACGGAGGAAAGCCTCTGCACCTTCGATGACCTGTGGTTCGAACCCCGCAACATTAATCTTTAGGATGGAGACGTGATTCAATCCCAGGCGCTGAAAGTCACCGGTGAGTGTGCGGACCGATACGGGCTCGGTGCCGTTTTCACTGAGCCCGCTCAACCAAGTGCTCGCTGTCGTTTGAAAGTAAGTTTCGGACTCGGTGTTTGAATAGGCGATTTTGTGCACGTCCACCTTGTCGCGCACGCCGTTGCGGTCGATGTTACGCACCAACGCCGCCACGTTTGCCGAACTCGGCTCAAATGCATGGACTTTTGTGGACGGCAAAGTCGCGGCAAAGAGTGTAAACTGCCCAATCGCGGCGCCGACGTCTGCAACTGTCCAACCCGGCCGGTATGTTTTGCGCAGAAATGCAAATTCCGGATCGATGAAATCTCCAAATGTCAGGAGCGCCGTTGGAACTTGACTTGGGAATGCGAATTCGAGGATCTGACCAGATCGCAACTGAACTTCACTCCTTTTAGGCCGGCGCGCGTACAAGTATCCCAGTCTTACTGCGCCCCTCGTCGTTGCGCCGACGCCCACGACCCTTGCCCCCCACAACATCTTGTCACCAAAATTGTGTGCCTTGCGCAGAAATGAACGAACTGAGGTCATCGTGAGGGCACATCCATCAAAGGAGGATTGTCTGAACGATCCAAGTTAGCAGGTGCACGGGCACTTCAAAACTCGGTAGCAAGATGTAGCAGAGGCACTTCCAACCGTTCATCATACATCTTTCGGATTAGCTTTTTGGGGTAGGCGGCCGGGAACGGATCCAATGCACAATGGGGTTCGACTGGGCGTCGCTCATGCGTGGACGTCTCCCACGTGTAAGCAAATAGTTCTGATCGGATCGCTCGCTTCCATTTGCTTGGCCTTTCGATGTGGTCGCAGTGGCCGCTGGCCTTCTTTCGAGGCGATACTTGGAGGCGCAGGTGATAGCTCGATGGCGCGGCCAATCTACTCCACACTGTAAGCAAGGCTTTGACCAATCAGGTCTTTAAATATGCCGGCGTTGAACAAGATGACCCTGGCAGAGCTATCAGTGGAAGCTGTTAAACCACTCCCGGTTCAGTTCTCAACTATCGCTCTTGCGCTGTCATGGAGGTTGCGAAAGCGTGCTGCGGCTTCCGTTCTGTTGTGGACACCCAATTTCCGAATGATGTGATGCAGGTGGATTTTGACGG